>CACYGW010000013.1 GCA_902774045.1 uncultured Bacteroidia bacterium | reverse complement strand
CCCGGTTAGGGTCGCGCCAGCGACAGGAGCCAAAGGATTGTGGTACATCTCTAATACGAAAGCATTATAGTAATTGTCTTAAAACAAAAAAGCCAGCCGGGAAGGCTGGCTTTATTATTATGAGCTGTTGCTTTATGCTACTACCTCTTCTTGTTTGCCGGGATTCTTGAACAGAACCATAAAGGCAAGCCCTACTACAAGGGCGAAGCCTGCAAATACGTACCAAACTGTAGGCCAGTTGGCAGGCTCTGCAGGAATGACGGTATCTCCAACCTTGGTTTCTACTACGTGGAAAGACTCAACGACAACGCCGGCTGCGAATGTGCCTATGGTAGCTCCAAGACCGTTTGTCATTAGCATAAACAGACCCTGGGCACTGGAACGTATTCTTTTGCTGGTTCTTTTCTCTACGTAAAGAGAACCGGAAATGTTAAAGAAATCGAAGGCAATTCCGTAAACTATGCAGCTCAGAACGAACAGCAGCACTCCCGGGAAAGCAGGAGAACCTGCTCCAAAGAGTCCAAATCTGAATACCCAGGCGAACATAGACATAAGCATAACCACTTTAATTCCGAATCTCTTCATAAAGAAAGGAATAAGCAGGATGCAAAGGGTTTCGGATGCCTGAGAAATTGCTATAAGCGCGTTGGAGTTCTTTACGGCAAAGGAATCTGCGAAATCAGGGTTGCCGCCGAACGAGCCCAGGAAGGCGTTTGCATAGCCGTTTGTTATCTGGAGCGATGCTCCAAGGAGCATAGAGAAGATAAAGAATATGGCAAACTGCCTGTCCTTGAAAAGAGTAAAGGCTTTGAGCCCGAAGGCCTCTGCCAGGGAAGTCTTGTCTGCCGTTTTGTTCACCGGGCACTTGGGCATTGTGAGCGCATAGCCGCAGAGAATAAGGGACAGGATACCGGAAGAAAGCAGCTGTGTGTAAGATTCCTGCATTGTCTTGCCGTCGAACTTAAGGAAGTTGGTCAGAAGCATACTGCAAATGAAACCAACGGTTCCGAATACCCTGATGGGCGGGAAGGCTTTTACCGTATCCATTCCTTCCTTACTAAGCGCGTTGAATGCCACCGAGTTGGCAATTGCGATGGTGGGCATAAAGAACGCTACGCTAAGGCTGTAGAGCAGGAACAGCGGACCGAACTCTATATTGGCCGATGTCATGCAGTAGGCGCCTGCCCCTATCATAAACAAACCCGCAAATCCGTGGCATAGGGAAAGAACTTTCTGAGCCTCCAGTTTGCGGTCTGCAATTATACCCATCAGTGTGGGCATAAATATGGATACAAACCCTTGCATCATAAAGAACCACTTAATCTGGGCTCCCATGCCAATATCTCCAAGGAAACGCCCTATGGATGTGAGGTATGCGCCCCACACGGCGAATTCCAGGAAGTTCATTAAAATCAATTTGAGGGTAATTGGTTTAATTTTCATAGTACTGTAAATTAGATACCACAAAAATAGGGAATTTTTCTCGCAAAATAACTATCTTTGAAGACTAAAATTTTACTGATGTCAGAATTCAAGTTAATCGCCAAAGACAGCCTTACCAGGGCCCGCAGCGGAATCCTCACTACCGACCACGGTAGCATCCGGACTCCTATTTTTATGCCCGTGGGTACGGTGGGTTCCGTCAAGGGCGTATATCACAGAGACTTAAAGGAAGACATCGGCGCGGAAATCATACTCGGGAATACCTATCACCTTTATCTAAGGCCGGGCCTGGACATTCTTGGCAAGGCCGGAGGCCTTCATAAATTTATAGGTTGGGACAGGCCGATACTTACCGACAGCGGTGGTTTTCAGGTCTTTTCCCTCACGGGCATCCGCAAGCTTACACCCGACGGCTGCACTTTCTCCTCGCATATAGACGGTTCCCGCCACACTTTTACCCCGGAGAATAACGTAGATGTGCAAAGAGCCATAGGCGCAGATATAATTATGGCCTTTGACGAGTGCTGCCCCGGCGATGCCGACTACCGCTACTCGGAAAAATCGCTCCGCCTTACACAGTCCTGGCTGGAGCGCTACTGCAAACGCTTTGACGAGACAGCCCCCCTGTACGGCTATTCCCAGACAATGTTCCCTATCATTCAGGGCTGCGTTTACCCGGAGCTAAGAAAGCAGGCCGTAGAGCACGCCCTCTCTCTTGACAATGCCAACAGAGGAGGATACGCCATAGGAGGCCTTGCAGTAGGGGAGCCCACGGAGGTTATGTACCAGATGCTGGATTACACTGTCCCCCTTCTTCCGGAAGAGAAGCCCCGCTACCTTATGGGAGTAGGCACCCCTGCAAACATTCTTGAGGGTATAGAGAGGGGAGTGGATATGTTCGACTGCGTAATGCCCACCCGCAATGCCAGAAACGGTATGTTATTTACCTGGAACGGCGTTATGAATATGAGGAATAAAAAATGGGCAGAGGATTTCGGCCCTATCGACCCGGCCGGAACATCCTTTGTAGATCATCATTATTCCAGAGCCTACCTGAGGCATCTTTTCATTGCAGGCGAGATGTTTGCCGCAATGCTGGCCAGCGAGCATAACCTGGCATTTTACCTTGATTTGGTGCGCACTGCGCGTAAACACATAGAAGACGGGGACTTCGCGGCCTGGAAGGCTTCGGTTCTGCCCGCCCTGTCGCAAAGATTGTAGTATGATTACCTGGAGGCCAAAGAAATTAGACGTTTATATCACGAAGAAGTTTATAGGAACCTTCTTCGTAGCCATTCTGCTCATTATCGGAATCGTAATTATCTTTGACCTAAGTGAGAAGGTAGATGATTTTGTGCAGAAAAAAGCGCCCATGGAGGCCATTCTGGTAGATTACTATCTTAACTTTATACCGTACTTTATGAATATGTTCAGCCCCATATTCGTATTCATTACGGTAATATTCTTTACCTCCAGAATGGCGGCCAACTCGGAAATCATCGCGGCCCTTTCCTGCGGAGTAAGCTTCCACAGGCTTATGGTGCCCTACATTTTCTCCGCCGCCGTTATTGCTATTTTCTCCCTCTCCCTTAACCTCTGGGTCATACCTCCGGCAAATGCAGTGCGTCAGGAATTTGAAAATACCTATGTAAAGAAGAGAAGCACCCTGGCAGAAAGCAACGTGCACTATCAGATAAATCCCGGAGAATACGTGTACGTGCAATCGTTCAGCAAATGGAACAATACTGCCTACAAGTTTACTCTTTCCTCTATCCAGGGCAAGAAACTCCTGTCCAAACTGGAGGCGGAATCGGCAGCCTGGGACAGCACCGCCCGCTGCTGGAAACTGAAGAAGTATTTTATTAGGAGCTTTGACGAGGGCCTTCTTGTAGATAAGATTAAAAGCGGAATGTTCAAGGATACGGTAATAAACCTTACAGTAGAGGATTTTTACCGCAAGGCCAACTCCGTACAGGAACTCACCATCGGAGAACTGGATAAACTCATTGATACACAGAAGATGAGGGGCGATGCTGACGTTAAGTATTCCCTTATAGAGAAGCATAACAGGTACTCCCTGCCGTTCTCTGCCTTTATCCTTACGCTCATTGGAGTATCGCTATCTTCCAAGAAAAAGAGGGGAGGCCTGGGCTGGAATATGGCTATTGGCATAGCCCTGAGTTTCTCCTATATTCTCTTTATGAGGTTCAGCGAGATGTTTGTACACGCCGGCACTTTGCCGCCGGGCATAGCCCTCTGGCTGCCAAACCTGATTTATGCAATTGTAGCGGCCGTACTGTACAGGATAGCACCTAAGTAAACATTGGTAAAATGATTGTAAAAGTAGTTAACAAATCACATCATCCCCTTCCGGAGTATGCCACAAGCCAGTCTGCAGGACTGGATTTGCGCGCCAACCTTAGCGAGCCCATAGTCCTGGAGCCTCTTGAAAGGGCTCTTGTACCCACCGGGCTTTTTATAGCCCTTCCCCAGGGGTTTGAGGCTCAGGTAAGACCCCGCAGCGGTCTGGCTGCAAAATTCGGAATAACCGTACTTAATTCTCCCGGAACCATAGATGCAGACTATCGCGGAGAAGTAAAGGTCATTCTTGTGAATTTGTCTAATGATGCTTTTACCATTAACGACGGGGAAAGAATCGCTCAGCTGGTAGTAGCCCGTTTTGAGCAAGTTTCCTGGCAACCTGCAGATTCTTTGGACGAGACAGATCGTGGTACAGGTGGTTTTGGAAGCACTGGTGTATAGCTAAAAAAAATTCTCAACAATCCAGATGGAAGAATTATATAAGATTTACCTCTCCTGCGGCCGCAGAGTATCTACCGACAGTCGCTCTATCAAGGGAGGAGAGTTGTTCTTTGCCCTAAAGGGAGAGACCTTCGACGGTAACGCCTATGCCGCCAAGGCTCTTGAGGCAGGCGCCGCCAAGGCCGTGGTTTCTGCCTCCAGCGGCCTTCAGGGGCCTGATTATATAGTGGTAGAGGATACCCTTGCCACTCTTCAGCAGCTGGCCCGCTACCATAGGGACCATATAGAAAACCTTGTGGTTCTGGGGCTTACCGGCACAAACGGAAAGACCACCACCAAGGAACTTATCCGCCAGGTACTTGCGGCCAAATACGAGGTAGCGGCCACCCAGGGCAATCTTAACAACGATATCGGAGTGCCTCTTACTTTATTGTCGATGGCTCCTGAAACCCAGATTGCCGTTGTGGAGATGGGCGCAAGCCATCTTGACGACATCCAAAAGCTGGTAAAGGTCTGCGCACCCACCTACGGACTAATCACCAATGTTGGGCGTGCGCACATAGAAGGGTTTGGCAGCTTCGAGGGTGTGAAGGCCGCCAAGGGCGCCCTTTATGATTTTATATCTTCTGTTGGCGGAACAATTTTTCTTAATGCCGATGATGCCTGTCTTTCTGTAATGGCAAGTGAACGGGAGAACGTAACTATCGTCCCGTACGGAATAGAATATTGGAATACGATAGTTCTCCCCTCGGATGCGGAGCATCCGTTTATGAGGGTTGCCATTCCGGAGGATATAGGTGGGGATGGCGATGGCTCTAATCTTCCCGTGCTGGAATCCCGGCTCGTGGGGGCCTACAATGCCGCCAATGCGTTGGCTGCCATTGCCGTGGGCCTTCATTTTGGGGTTTCGCTGGACGATGCCATCGCTGCCATAGAAGCTTATGAACCCTCCAACAAGCGTTCCCAGATGGTCAAGACTAGTACCAATACCCTTATAGTAGATGCCTACAATGCCAATCCTTCCAGTATGGCTGTAGCCTTGGAGAGTTTTGCTTCCGTAGCAGCAGAGCGTAAGGTGGTTATGCTTGGGCAGATGGGTGAACTTGGCTCAATATCGGCGGAAGCTCATCAGGAAGTGGTGCGCGCGGTTGCTTCCCTTAAAGAGGTTTATCTGGTTGGCCCGGAGTTCAAGGCTGCCCTTACGACTGTTTATGGGGAGTCGTTGCCGGCCGGCATAGCGTGGTTCCACGATTCGGAGTCTCTGGCTGCATACATAAAACAGCACCCTGTTAAAGGCGCTGTTATACTTATAAAGGGCTCTCGCAGCCAGGAAATGGAGAAAGTCATTCCTGTACTGTAATTCTAGCCGTTAAGAGCTTCCCAAAGAAGGTCTTTAAGTTCAGGCAGCCCCTCTCCGGTCACGGATGAAATCATTACCGTAGGTATGGTCTTGGGAAGGTGCTTCTTAATGGCCTTTCTCCTTTCTTCATCTGCAAGGTCGCACTTGGTGACGGCCAGCACCCTGTCCTTTGAAAGGAGCTGGGGGTTGTACTCCTTTAGCTCCTTAAGCAGAACCTTATAGCTGGCGTTAATATTCTCTTCTTCTGCCGACACCATAAAAAGCAGCACCGAATTGCGCTCTATGTGGCGCAGGAACCTAAGGCCTATGCCTCTTCCCTCGTGGGCGCCCTCTATGATTCCGGGGATATCCGCCATCACGAAGGACTTGTCGTCGAAGTACTTTACTATGCCAAGGTTGGGCTCCAGCGTTGTAAAGGCGTAATTGGCGATCTTGGGTTTTGCCGATGTCACAGAGGCCAGTAGCGTGGATTTTCCGGCATTAGGGAAGCCTACAAGGCCAACATCGGCCAGAACCTTGAGTTCCAGGATGAACCATCCTTCCTGCCCTTCTTCGCCCGGCTGGGCGTAGCGGGGTGTCTGGTTGGTAGCGCTCTTGAAGTTGTTGTTTCCAAGGCCTCCGCGGCCTCCGCGGCATAGAATCTTTTCTTCTCCGGGTTCTACAAGTTCAAAGAGGACCTCCTGGGTTTCCGCATCCTTTACTACGGTGCCCACGGGGACGTCAAGGACAACATCGGCCCCCTGCTTACCCTTGCAAAGGGCTGCGCCTCCTGCTTCTCCGCCATCTGCCTTTACCACCTTGCGGTACTTAAGATGAATGAGCGTCCAGAACTGCGGGTTGGCGCGCAGTACAATGTGCCCGCCACGTCCGCCGTCGCCCCCGTCGGGTCCGCCCTTGGGAACGTACTTTGCCCTGTGCAGGTGCATGCTTCCGGCCCCTCCGTGCCCGCTGGCACAGAATATCTTAACGTAGTCTATGAAATTGGATTCTGCCATAATTCTCTGTCAATTGTATCCTCTGTCACTTGTTAACCCTCTTATCCACTCTGCAAAGTTACTCTTTTATTTTAAGCAAATTATTATATTTGTGCAATAATCGCAGTTTTTACAGACTTTAAAATAGAGTTACTATGAAAAAAATTATTGTTTTGATGGTGGCTGTGCTTATGGTTTCTTTCGGTGCCAAGGCACAGAGCGGCTATGACAATACCAAGCACGAGATTGGCGTGACCTATGGTATATTGTCCAATTCACAATGGATTGATGCACTTGAGGAGGTAGTCGGCCTTATGGTTGGGGCGACCTTTAGCAATGAAAAGTTTACCGGTCCCATAGGCATAGAATATTTCTATCACGCCAAGAACTGGCTTAGCGTGGGTGGTATCTTTGCGTACGGGAAAAATACCCGGGATGTAGCTTCGATGGCCGCTGCCTTGCCGGAGGGTAAAATGACTCACACGTATTTAACTATTATGCCGGCTGTTAAACTTGACTGGCTGCGCAAAGAGCATTTTGGTATGTACAGCAAGCTGGCCGTAGGTGCAACCTTCCGTACACAGAGCACATCGGGAGTGCAGAGCGACAGCGACACTAAGGCTCATCTTAACTGGCAGGCATCCCTCCTTGGAATGGAGGCCGGCAGCCCCAAGGTACGCGGCTTTGCAGAATTTGGTATGGGAGAGCAGGGCGTAATAGTCTTTGGTATCCGCTGCAAATTCTAATCACCTTTAAAATAAATAACCAGGCCGGTCCTTTGTAGGGCCGGCCTGATTGTTATAGCGCGGGAAGCAACTGCTAAATTAACATCCCGGAGAATTTACATATCAATTTGTGTAATTGTTATGGTAGTAATTGGTTTCCTGATTGATAAGCGCTGGTTTTTTAGAGGATATTGTCAATTGAAGTATAGCCGATTCTATTCCTGTTGTTAATGAGTGGAAGTATTTTTATATTTGCCTTACTAAAAATAACAAGTATGAGAAGACTTATTCTTTCTGTAGTTGCAGTTATGTTGCCGATGGTTACGATAACGGCTCAGGATAACACTAAAGGCTATTACAAAGACGTATTTATGGACAGTGGCATTATGCTTACTTCCTATACTGAACTTCCTGTCACAGAGCTGCTTGGGCTGTCTATGGAGGCCTTCGTCTCTACAAAACACAGCTACACCAAACCCTATAAGTTCACCCTTACGGACACAATACGCCAAAGAGAACTAATCAGCGGTTCCCCTATAGACGAAAACGGGATCCTGCTATATCCCGACGGCCAGCCCCGCTTCCGTATGGTATATATGAACGGCGGAAGAGCCGGCCGGCACGGCGCCTCGCTGGGCGAGGAAGGCCGCCAGAATTACCGTGACTTCATAGCCGCAGGCGGCAGCTACCTTGGCTCCTGCGCCGGTGCATTCGTGGCCAGCATCGGCACAATGAAAATAGGAAAGCCGGAGGTTAGCAACACCAAACATTACCTTGGCATCTGGCCCGGACATACAATGTCTACTGGACTTGAGAAATCCTACACCGCCGTGGATTTGGTAAAGGGCGGCCCCCTTACAGAATACTTTGATTTCGACGGCAGAATGCATATAGACAGCGTCCGCCATAACGGAGGCTGCTACGCTAATTTGGAAACCGCACCAGAAGGCACAGAGATCCTGGCCCTCTACAGCACCAAGGGCAGAGATCTGGAGCGGGACATTGACGGCCTGCCCTGCGTTTGGGCATACAAAGGCTCAGAGACCTCCGGCAGGGTAGTCCTCTGCGGCTCACACCCGGAAGCGGCACGCGACGCAGAAAACATAGCCCTTATGGCTGCAATGGTAAGATACGCCCTTGCAGGCAATGGCACGCCCACTCTTAAGGCGGAACTGCGGGCCGGCCAAACCCGCGAAATGACAGATCGCTCCAATCCCGCATTTGCTCCGGTAGGGGACAGGCAATACCATCATTTCTGCATAGATATCCCCAAGGGAACGGCTAAGGCCGTAATAACTCTGGAAGGTATTCTTGACCACGACGACTTTGACCTTTACCTCTTCGCCTCCCGCACCGGCTTCGCATATAGCGACGACGCCACCTGGTGCAATATACTGCAAGGCGTAGGCAAGAGTCTTGAAATCATCGCCCCGAAGCCTGGAAAATACTATATATCGGTATTCTGTGCCACCTCTGTTACTTCTGCGATGGGTAAATACGGAGTAGAGTACTCTGGCCGCACAGACGTGCTTAACGGAGTACCCTACAAAATCTCTGTAAACCTGGAATCTAGATAGACTCTACCAGCGCCAGAACCTTATCGCGGTTAATCTCTATGGTGCCGCCATCTACGTTGCACTCATGATACTTGCCTGCCTTCTTGTAGTAGGCAATCAGAGGTTCTGTTTGGGCGTGATAAGTGTTGATTCTGTTTGTGATAGTTGCCTCGGAGGCATCGTCGGCGCGGCCCTCTATTGCTGCGCGGTGAGCTATGCGATGACGGATAGTGTCGTCTGAAATCATAAGGGAAACAACGGCCGTAACCTCTTCTCCTCTGGCAGAGAGAATCTTGTCAAGATCTGCCGCCTGTGATAGATTGCGGGGGAAACCGTCCAGAAGGAAGCCGTCAACGCCTTTTGCAGAATCGAAGGCGGTCTCTATCATTCCTTCCACTACAGAATCCGGAACAAGGGCTCCTGCGTCAATGAGAGCCTTGGCCTCAAGACCAAGCTTGGTTCCGGCTGCGATTTCTGCCCTAAGAAGTTCGTGCGTGCCTTTCCCTGCTCCGGGAGGCCCGAATAGAATGTAATATTTCATAATATTATGGATTTGAATTAGTCTTTTTTAAGTACGTAAATGTCCTTATAGTTGCGTCCAAGGCCATCGTAGTCCAGTCCGAATCCCACTATAAAATCGTTCGGAATGCAAAGCCCTACATAATTTACGGGAATATCCTTTTTGTATGCTTCGGGCTTAAAGAGCATAGTGCAGATCTCTATGGAGTCAGCCCCCTCTCCCTTAAGTATATCGTAAAGAGCTGCGATAGTATTTCCGCTGTCTATAATGTCTTCTACAATATAGACTCTTCTGCCCTTTACAGAACCGGTGAGGCCCATCACCTGATGGACGCTTCCCGTTGAGGCAATGCCCTGATAGGAACTCACCTTCATGGAAACAAGTTCAATGTCGAAGACGAGCCTTTTCATAAGCTCGGACGTAAACATAATTGACCCGTTGAGAATACAGATTAGAATGGGAATATCCTTGCACCCTGCATTATCTGCGTTAAGTTTTGCTGCTACGTCGTCTATAGCGGCAGAAATTTTCTCATATGGAATAGATGGGATAAAAGTTTTGTCGTGAAGTTTAATTTCCGGTTTCATATTAAAATGAGGTGCTAAAACACAAATTTATGAAATTTATCACAAGATTTGTATAAATTTTTTAAAGAAACGTGCTAAGTCACTTTTTTCGGCCTTTCTTTGCCGGATATGAGACGCATTTTTATTCTGTTTTTACTCATTCTCCCCATTCACGCCCTCTGCCAGGAAGGCCCCTGGCAGACCTATGCCCTTTTTGGCAGTACGGACTATCTTTCAGAAGATGACGCCCTTCTTCTGGAGCGCCTTCTGGAACGGCCCCTAAGATTAAACGCTGCAAACGCCGGTGAGCTCTCAGAGAGCGGACTATTTACCCCGTATCAGGTGGCCAGCCTTCTGGATTACAGAAGCCTTCACGGCCCGGTCCTGTCTGTTACGGAACTTTCTCTTCTAGACGGTTTCGGAGAATATTTTGCCAAAGCCCTGGCCCCGTACCTGGAGTTCTCGTTACCCGGCGCCACGCCATCCAAGAGGCCTGGCATTAACCTCTACGGAAGATACGCCCTAAAAAACGGTTCCTCCTCCTGGAAGGGAAAACTTTCTTTAAATGCAGGCCATTTTACATCGGAGCTGTCTGCCCGTGCCCTCTATTCAGATAAAGTCCCCTGGCCGCCCTCTGGCCGCGCCGGCTATCTGTCCTATACCACCGGACCCTGGAAAATAATCATTGGAGACTACAACCTGCGCCTTGGCCAGGGCCTCTGCTTTTGGAGCGGCCTGGTGTTCAGTGGCGCAACGTCGCCCCTCTCCTTATATAAAAGGGGTACGGCGCTTTCAGGAGCGGCCTCTCCGGGGAACACGAGCCACCGGGGCGCCGCGGCCTCCTATAAACAGGGGAATTGTATTATTACCGGCTTCTATTCTTCGGGAGGCCTCTATGGGGCCAACGCAACCTATCTTTTGCCGATGGGGCAGATTGGCCTTACCGGCTATGCCAGTGGAGATGCCGGGGCAGTATCGGCCGATGCCCGCTTTTGCCTTGGCGGCACGGATTTATTTACGGAGCTTTGCCTGGAGCCCCGGAGCAAGGGCTTTGCAGGCATAGTTGGGGCTGTCTTTCCCCTTTGGGAAAGGGGTAGATTGGGTTTTGAGGGCCGATGCTATACTCCGTCCTTCTCTGCAACCCACTCTGGAGGCCTCAGTGCCTGGAGCAAAAACTCAGACGAGATTGCGCTTACCGCCTCCTACGGGGCGGGAGAAATGTCCTTTTTCATAGATGTAGCCGGACGGATGTCCCGTAAAAGGCGGCAGGTAAAGGCCGGCTACGCAGACTGCTACGCAATCTCGCGCGTCCTTAAACTTAACCTCCTGGCAAAATACCGATACCGCGATTATGAGAAATACCGGAGCCATATAGAGTTAAGACCGGAACTATGTTATGCCGATGGTTCCTGGAAGCTGAACCTGAGGGGCGATGCCGTATTCTGCAAGGCTCTGGGCCTACTTTCCTATCTAGAAGGAGCCCTTGAAAAGACGGGAACCATTTGGCTGCGCGGCACTTTTTTTAGGACAGACGCCTGGGAAGACAGAATCTACACCTATGAACGGGATGCCCCCGGGGGCTTCCTTGTGCCCGCCTGGTACGGAAGGGGCTGGGCTGCATCGGCATATATAAAAAGAAAACTGGCAACCCGCCACGGATGGGAGTTGTCAGCTTATCTCAGATGTTCCTACATTGGTTATTGGCACAGGGCCAAACCCTCTGTTAAAGAACTTAGGTTTACTTTTTCTTGGGGATTTTAATCTTCTGGCCTACGCGGATCTTGCTGTTCTTCATCTTGTTAAAATCCATAATCCTCTTAGCTGACACTCCGGGATAGCGCTCGGCAATGGAAGAGAGAGTATCGCCACTCTTTACGGTGTAAACCTCGTAGTTTGCACCCGATGAGTCTGCAGAGGATGAACTTGCAGATGAAGAGTTGCCGGTCTTGGAACCGCTGTTCTTGGAAGAACTCTTGGACGGAGTATAGTCTCCGGAGTAAATGACCAGCTTCTGACCAATGCGAAGGTTATTGTTCCTTAGCCCGTTCCAGTTCTTGATCTGGGCCACCGTTACGTGATGTCGGGTAGCGATCTTTCCAAGATAATCGCCCTTCTTAACCTTGTAAACAATTCTCTCGGGTTCTCCGTTTGCCCCGCGGTGGATATTCTCCAGAGTGGCAGGAGTAAAGAAATCTGTTGCCCTGTAGTTGTACAGCGAATCCTCCAAATCTACAAAAGCAGCCGCATAGCGGGAAGGGATACGCAGGATAGATGGAACTTCCTTGCCGGGAATAATCTCCTTGAGGTACTGAGGGTTAAGGTTGTGCAGGTCTTCGGAAGGAATGCCCACAAGCTCTGTAATCTGCTGGAAGTGAAGATTCTTCCTTACGTAGAACGTGTCTACGTGATGAGGGAGCGGAGACCTTGCTGGTACAATACCGTGCTCCTTGTAGTAATTGAAGGCATACATGGCGCCCACGAATGCTGGCATATAACCTCTGGTTTCCCTTGGCAAGAAGGGGTAAATGGACCAAAAGTCCCTTTTGCCTCCCGCACGCCTTATGGCCCTGCTCACATTGCCAAGCCCGCAGTTATAGGACGATATTGCCAGAGTCCAGTCCCCAAAGATATCGTAGGCATCCTTAAGATAGCGCGCTGCGGCATCGGCTGCGGTTATAGGGTCGAACCTCTCATCTACGTAGGAGGTTATCTTAAGCCCGTAAGACTTGGCCGTGCTGTACATGAACTGCCACATTCCCTTGGCCCTTGCCCTGGAAACCGCCGTGGGGTTGAAGGCCGACTCTATGACGGCCATGTACTTGAGTTCCAGCGGCATATCGTAGGCGTTCAGGGTCTCCTCGAAGATAGGGAAGTAGTACTTGGCCAGGGCCAGCATGCTTGACATCTTCTCCGGCATCTTCTCCGAGTAAAGAATGATGTAGTTGCGTACGGTATGATTATAGGGGAGGGTAATGTACGAATTGATGGCTTCCAGCCTGCGTATGTACACGCTGTCCGGAATCTGGGATGTATATTGAACGGAGTCCGGCACCATCACCCCGGATATGGAACTTGCCTGACGGTGCATATACCATAGATTCAGAAGGCTGTCCGTGCTTTCTGTAGTATATTCCAATGACTCTTCAGGGGTTCCTTCGTAAATCTGTACAAGTTCGGCGGTAAGGCTGTCGGTAGAGTTCTGCTGCTCTATCATCTCTGCCAGGACTGCTTTAAGCGAGTCTATTTTCTCCTTGAGCTCTTTATTTTCCTTGAGCAGTGCTTTCCTGGACTGAGCCTGTGCGTTCTGTGATACTGTTATTGCTAAAAGTGTTATTGCCGAAATTAGAAGAGTACGAATTCTCATATTAAGATTGTCTGTAGTCAATTTAGAAAGTTAAACCAAACTTTAGCCCTACCGTTGGAGCGTTGAAGCTGGAACTGCCCGTTGCATACAAATTGCCCGGTGGCAGTACGGCCGGCCCTACTTTAAGGCTTATATTGTCATCCACCTCAAAATTGCGCATAAACGCAAAAACGTTTGCATCGATAACCTGCAGGAGATACATTACCGCAAAGCCCACAATGAAGTAGTCGCGGTAGCGGCGCGATACATTTCTGTAGTACAGAGCCGTAGAAGCCTGAATCTTGCCGGTATACTGGCTGTCCTCCATCGTAATCTCGTTGTAGATTCGCCTGTACCTGCGGTAGTTCATGTTCCACCTGTAGATATAGCTGCCGGTCCAGAGGAGGCCAGTGTAATAAAGCGGAATCTTCCAGTACTCCCCGTTGTAAATCTGCCCAAGACCGGGGAACAAAATGGAATATACCGTGGCCTTTCCGGCGCTGCCGGGGATATCATCGTCGCTTATGGCATAGTTGGCATTACCGTCCATAAGCATACACCAGTAGGCTAGGCCGGCTCCGGCCCAGCAAAGGGTTCGCCTGTGCTTGTCCGCTATGTTGCCTGTCTCTTTGTATCTGTGGTTATAGTAAATGCCAAGGCCCACTCCTGCGCCTATCGACCCGTAAACAAGGGGCAGCTTCCAATACTGCCTGTTGTAAATCTGCTGGCTTCCCGGCATAAAGGTGGCCCCGGCAAAAAGTTTGGCCGGATCCAACTCTTCCTTGTGCCTCAGGCCCCTGAAATACTGGCCGAAGGAGAAAAGTACATCGGTGGTGTCCCGCCCCAGAGTGTCGGCGGGATTATAGTTCTGCGAGAAGGCCTCGTTACGGAAAACTCCGTCGTTTCTCTGTGCCAGGGCAACTTCCCGTCCAAAGAACAGGAAGGCCATAAGCAATGTGGAAATCTGCAGAACTCTTCTCATTACGGGCACGCTATTCTACTCCAGAGCCTTAAGGAAGGCCTCTACTTCCTGGTCGGAATTAAATCTTACGGTCATTGAACCCTTGCCGTTGGCAAATCTCTTAAGGCTGATGTTATCTCCAAAGTATTTGCCCATATGCTCCAAAACCTTGTAGTAGTTCTCCGGCAGAGCCTGCCCTGCACCCTCTTCCTGCTTAGCCTCTTCCTCTGCCTGTCTGGAGAGCTTCTTTACCTTCTCTTCAAGGGCGCGTACGCTCATATCGTTCTTTAGGACAAGGTCGCAGAGCTGTTCCTGCACCTGAGGGCTTTCTACAGAAAGCAGGACCTTGGCGTGGCCCACGCTAAGAAGGCCCACTTTGATATCGTGCTGAACCTTTGCGGGTAGTTTAAGAAGCCTTAGATAATTGGTTACGGAAACTCTCTTCTTGCCAACCCTCTCTGCCATTTGCTCCTGGGTTAGGTTGCACTCTTCTATCAGGCGCCTGTAGCTCATTGCCACCTCTATAGGGTCTAGATTCTCTCTCTGGATATTCTCTACGATGGCCATCTCCAGCATTCCCTGCTCGTCGGCATCCCTTATGTAGGCCGGAATCATATCCAGGCCGGCCAGACGGGAAGCCCTGTAACGGCGCTCTCCGCTTATTATCTGGTATTTGCCGTCTATCTGCCTGCGAACCGTAATAGGCTGGATAAGGCCGAAGGTGCGTATAGATTCCGCTAACTCTTCAAGTGCGTCTTTGTCAAAGGAAATACGGGGCTGGAAGGGATTGGGCTCAATCATATTGACGGGTATCCTAAGGATATCAGCGGTATCCTTGGGCTTGTCTGCTCCCGCAATCTCTTTATTTACGTATCCCACCGGCTTTCTTAGGGACTGAACGCTCTCTGTGTCGCCCAAAAGGGCGCTTAGACCTTTTCCAAGGCCGTGAACGGGTTTACTCATCTTTTTTATCCTCCATTTCTTCCGGAAGAGCAGCATCGTGGCGCAGCACTTCCTTAGCCAAATTAAGATAATTGGTTGTACCGTTGCTCATTACGTCGTAAAGCACAATGGGCTTGCCGTGCGAGGGAGCCTCGCTAAGACGGATGTTCCTCTGAATAATGGTTTTGAATACCATATCCCCAAAATGCTCGTGCAACTCTCCTACAACCTGGGTGTGAACCTTGGTGCGTCCGTCGAACATAGTTACCACAAAACCCTCTATGGTCAGTTTGGGATTGAGTCCCTTGGAGACTATCCTTATGGTCTGCAAAAGTTTTCCAAGACCCTCAAGGGCAAAGAACTCCGGCTGAACGGGGATAATTACTGAATCTGCGGCGGTAAGGGCGTTAACGGTAATAAGACCCAGCGAAGGAGAGCAGTCTATGAGAATGTAGTCATAGGCGTTCCTGATAGGGTCCAGAGCCTTCTTAAACACAGACTCGCGCTCCGGCATCTTGAGCATTTCTATCTCTGCACCTACAAGATTAATATGGGAAGGAATCATATGAAGCCCGTTAACCTCTGTCTGGATAAGAGCGTCCCTGATGTCCAGTTTTCCTATAAGCACCTCATAGAGAGTCCTTTGCTGGTCGTCGTCCGGAGAGAAATTAAGACCAGACGTGGTATTTGCCTGAGGGTCCGAATCTATAACGAGAACCTTCTTCTCCAGCACTGCCAGCGAGGCTGCAAGATTAATGGCGGTGGTGGTTTTACCAACGCCTCCTTTCTGGTTTGCTATTGCAATAACTTTTCCCATATCTATTGAAATGTGTAGTCTGCAAATTTAATTATAATACTTTATTTTTCAAAACCCGGATTACTGTGGATCAACGTCGATGGTTATATGTCCCGCCCATTTGAAATCTGCCTCAAAAGCCTGTACGGCTGCCCCCAGGCGGCTCTTGAGCCGCTGGAGTGAAGAGTCTCTCTTAAGAGTAACCCTAATAATTCTTATAAATTTTCCTCCCACCTTGTCTATCAGGGGAGGATAGGGCCCAAGGAATGACGTGAATCCCATTCCGGCCAGTTTTCTGGAAAGAAGGAAGGAAAGGTTGTCAACTTTTTGCTCGGAGCTGTCCTGCATCACTAAATCCGTAACCCTGGTATAGGGAGGGTAAGAGAAATCCCGCCTCTGCTCCAGCAGCCTTGATTCAAATTCTTCCGGGCTGCCCTGTCCCTGCAGCATATTGTACACGGGATGATCTCCCTGAGCGGTCTGGATTACAAAACAGCCCTTTTCTCCTCGCCGCCCAGTGCGGCCACGCAGTTGCGATAGCACCTGCACGGCTTTCTCGTCTGCCCTGAAGTCCAGAAGGCCCAGGAGTCCGTCGGCCCCTATGGCGGCCACAAGCTTGACTCCCTTGAAATCAAAGCCCTTGGTAAGCATCTGTGTACCAATCAGTATATCTATGGCTCCGTCGGCAAAGTCCTCGGTTATCTTTTGCCTTGCCGCAGGGGTAGTGTCTCCGTCCAGCCTGGCCACGGAGGCCTGGGGGAACATAGCCTTAACCTCTTCCTCTATCTTCTGGGTCCCGGCCCCTATGCCCTGAAGCTGGCCGTGGCAGGACGGGCACTCGTGCGCAGGAGCAACCCTGCCGCAGTAATGGCATACAAGCCTGTCCGTGTCTTTATGGTAACTCATTGGCACGTTGCACCTGGGGCACTTGACAATTGTGCCGCAGGAAGTGCACTGCATACTGGTAGAATAAGCCCTTCTGGCCCTTAGAATTATTACCTGCCCTCTGTCATCCAGGGCCTTTTTAATATGTGTGATAAGCTTTCTGGACAGGCTGCAAATAACGCTCCTTAAGGTTCACCCTCTGGTATTTACCCGCCAGGCAGTTATAAACAGACTCCAGAGACGGAGTGGCCGATCCCAGCAGAAGTCTTGCCCCGTGAATCTTTGCCAGAACGGCGGCGCAGTCCCTTCCGTTGTAGCGCGGGGCGGTTTCCTGCTTGTAGGCATTGTCGTGCTCCTCGTCCACAACTACAAGCCCAAGATTCCTGAAGGGCAGGAAGATAGAAGAGCGGGTTCCAAGCACAACGTAATTACCCTCTCTTACGGTCTCCGAAACGTTGGCCTTCTGTCTTGGGGTAAGCGCAGAATGATAAGTGTGCAGCAGCGGCCCAAAGTAAGCCCTCAGCCTATCCTCCAGCTGGCCGCTGAGCGCAATCTCCGGCACAAGTACAAGCGCGTTCCTGCCTTGGGCCAGCTGCTCCTTTGCAAGGGTAATGTAGAGTTCTGTTTTCCCGGAGCCCGTAACCCCGTCTATAAGGGCAGGTTTACCACAGGCAAAAGCCTGACGCACAGCCCCTATTGCCAAGGTCTGGGCCTTTGTTAATTTTGTTTCCCGGGCCGATGGTTCCTGGCCCTCCGCAGATCCAGAGGTCTCTTTAGGAGCCACCTTTCTCTTGCGGGCCGACGGCAGCCGGGAAGGGGAGTACGCATTTTTGAAGACCTCTCCAAGGCTGCAAAGGTAATAATCGGCAATAAACTCCCAGAGCTTCAGCTCGCTGTCCGATACCGGAGGCAGAGCCTCCACCTCTTCTACATATTTAATCTTGTCCTGGTCCGGGGGAGCGGGACAATCGGTCCGCAGCACCACGGCCCTATACATTCTTCCGGCAAAATTAACCTTGACCAGACTCCCTTTTTCTACCCGCATGCCGCTCTGCAGCCGGTAGGTGGGGGCCCAGGTGAGCCTTAGAGGTACCAGAACCTGTATGTGCTTTATTTGCTCCATAAAGCAAAGTTAAAATATGTTCTTCAAATAGAAAAATATCATTAAATTTGTTAGAAAAAATTATTCACGGAAAAGTAAAACAGAAAGATATGAAAACGATTGCTTCCTTTACCCGTTTTGCAGCTCTATGCGCCTCAGTGTTCATTATATTCTCCTGCTCCAGGGACCCTCGGAAGGCCTTCGAGAAAGACATCCAGGCCTATCGTGCCCAGATGGGTAACGTAGGTCTTGCCGTAGCGGTAGTAAAAGACAACCAGATTGTCTATCACGGCAACTTTGGAGTGGCAGACATTCAGACAGACTACCCCATAACGGACAGTTCTCTCTTCAGGATTGCATCCATTTCCAAGTCCTTCAGCGCCACTTCAATGTTCCAACTCATAGAAAAGGGCCTTGTGACTCTGGATACAGACGTAAGCGACCTTGCAGGCTTCAAGGTACGCAACCCCAAGTTCCCGGACAAAGCCATTACGGTAGAGATGCTTATGTCCCACACCTCCAGCCTTAATGACAGCCAGGGCTATTTTACCCTTGATGTGATTAACCCCAAGACCAACCCGGACTGGCCCCAATGCTATAATTCCTACGAGCCCGGCACGGGTTACGAGTACTGCAACCTTAATTTTAATATGATAGGCACCTTCATAGAGAAGCTCTCCGGAGAAAGATTCGATCGCTACGTTTACAACCACGTCCTGGCTCCTCTTGGCCTGTACGGCGGATACTGCGTAGATTCCCTGGACTTCACCCGCTTTGTCTCGCTATACGAGTATGATAATGCCGACAGTTCATTTGTAGAGAGTTTCGACGCCTACGCTCCCCGCAGCGAGATAATAGCCAATTATAGGTTTGGGTACGATACTCCCGTATTCTCGCCCACCGGGGGAATGAAGATTTCTGCCTGCGACCTTGCCCGCTATATGATGATGCACATGGGTTACGGGACATCCCCTTCCGGCGTAAAGATTATCTCCGAGCAAAGTTCCCGTTCCATGCAGACGCCTCGCTCCTCCGAAGAGAATTACGGCCTTGCAATAAGAATTGCAGATGACCTTATTCCAGGAGTAACCCTGGTTGGCCACACCGGCGGAGCATACGGCCTTAGGAGCGCAATGTTCTTTGCCCCCGACCGCAGCTTTGGTCTTGTAATGATGAGCAGCGGAACCCGCATAGACGAGGATGAGGATTCCCGCAATATCATAGCAGGAACCCTCACCAGGATGTATAATCACTTTATAAAGCCCTAAGGCTCTGTATTCTTAGAAAGAAAGGGCTATACCAATAAAGTCGTCTGCCTTAAGAGCGGCGCCGCCAATGAGGCCACCGTCGATATCAGGCATAGCAAACAGTTCTTTGGCATTTGAAGGTTTGCAACTGCCGCCGTAGAGAATGGTGGTGTCGTCTGCAACCTGTGCGCCGAACTTCTCTGCAAGCACCTTGCGGATGCAGGCGTGGATTTCCTCTGCCTGCTCTGCAGTAGCGGTCTTGCCGGTACCTATGGCCCATACGGGCTCGTAGGCAACCACTATATTCTTCATATCTTCTGCACTAAAGTTATAAAGGACAGCCTTTGTCTGGTCCGATACTACCTGGAAGTGCTTTCCTGCCTCACGCTCGTCAAGGTTCTCGCCCACGCAGAGGATAACCTTAAGTCCTGCGGCCAGGGCAAGCCTAGTCTTCTCTACAAGCTTGGCATCAGTCTCTCCGTAATACTGCCTGCGCTCAGAGTGGCCAAGAATGGTGTATTCGCAGTCGACAGACTTAAGCATATCCACTGAAACTTCTCCTGTATATGCGCCCTTCTCCTTGTCTGCGCAGTTCTGTGCGCTAAGAGCTACCCTTGTGCCTTTAACTACGGCTGCTACGGGAGCAAGGTGTGTAAAAGGTGCGGCAACAACGAGGCCTACTTCTGCAGGAACTTCTGCCGATTTTGCAACAACGGCTTTTGCAAGTTCAACGCCCTCAGGGACTATGGTATTCATCTTCCAGTTGCCGGCAACGATTTTCTTTCTCATTTTCTTTTATGGTTAAATGTTTGACTTATTTCAAAAACAAAGGCGCCCGTAGAACGGACACCTCTTTAAAGATTTTTCTGTCAAGGACTACTTGGAAGCCTCTACAGAAACCTTTCTGAACTCTTTAAGGTCTTTCATAAGAGCAAGAGCAGCTTTACGTGCGCGAGCGCCGGCAGCTTTGTTACCCTTTACAACCTGAGCCTCTGCGTTTACTGCATAGAGTTCATACTCAGCTTTAATTTTCTCAACAAGAGCTTTCATAATTGTTTATTTTTAAATGGTGTATTTCGTTATTGACTGCAAGATAGTATTTTATTCAAGAAAAACAAAATAAAAATAAAAAATATTCGTTTAATACGTTTTAGGTAAAGTATTTAACAGAGTCATAGCTTTTTGTGAGCCTTCAAATGCGTAACATTTGATGCTGCTCTCTATTTTTTTTGCCATCTGGCCTACCTGCTCAATTTCCTCATCGCTTAGCTTACCAAGCACAAAATCCACCTGCTCTCCCTTTGAAAAATCATTTCCTATACCCATCCTGATGCGGGTAAAGTTACTGTCGCCCAACAGCTCAATAATATTCTTAAGGCCGTTGTGGCCACCGTCACTTCCCTGCGTTCTCATCCTCATTGCACCGAAGGGAAGGTTGAGGTCGTCGCAAATGACAATTAGATTTTCCCTTGGAATACCCAGTTTGCCAAGCCAGTACCTTACGGCATTGCCGCTAAGGTTCATATAGGTCGATGGTTTCAGAAGCCAGTACTGACGCCCCTTCTCACGGATGCAGGCCACGTCTCCATAACGCTCCGTCTTAAAAGCAACCTCCTTGGCGGCAGCCCAGTGGTCTGCCACCATAAAACCCATATTATGCCTTGTACAGGCATATTCAGAGCCGATATTTCCAAGACACGCAACCAGGTACTTCATCTGAGCGGGAACTTCTTCTAATGAATAAGAAACCGCCTGCGGCTCCTTGCGGGAACCAAACAGACGGTTCAGGATTTTTAACAGTGCCATTACTGTGCAGCCTGTGCAGACTGACGGGTAGCCTTAACGCCGCAGATAATGGTGGACTTGGGATTGAGAATAGTGATGTTCTTGTACTCAAGATCACCTGCAACGATATTCTCTGCGATTCCCAGATTGGTGATATCAATGTCAAGCTGATCCGGAAGATCCTTCATCAGAGCGCTGATGCGGAGCTCGCGTACATTCTTGACAAACTTACCACCGGCCTGAACACCTGCTGCGTGTCCGGAAATGTTAAGAGGCACCTTGATAGCGATGGGCTTGTCTTCGCTTACTGCAAGGAAGTCTACGTGAAGGCAAACATCCTCGATAGGGTGGAACTGGAGCTCGTGTACAACTGCTGTGTACTTCTTGCCATCAAGAACAAGGTCTACGATGTAGGATGCGGGAGTGTGGGTGAGACCCTTAAGCTCTTTTGCATCTACAGTGAAAAGTACGTTCTCAAGGCCCTGGCCATAGAGATTGCAAGGAACGAGTCCCTGACTGCGTAGAGCCTTAATGGCTGCTTTGTTGCCAACCTGACGAAGCTGGCCCTTTAACTCGAAATGCTTCATAATTTATTAATTAAAAATGTGTTACTCAGTCTGCCGCGGGCAGACCCCATTGCACCAAAAGCCCAATGGCTTTTAAAGCGGCTGCAAAGATAAAGATTAATTTGTAATTTACAATTGTTTCTGGATAATTTCCATACCCTTGCGGATAGCCTCCTCGTTAAGAGGAATAAGGTGGTGATGGCGCTCGGGCAGAGTCTTGCGCAGCGCCTTAAGCACGCTCTCGATCTCCACAACAGGGTGAATCTTAAGCAGGCCTCCAAGAACCATCATATTGAACACCTTAATCATATTAAGCTGGGCGGCGGTATCCATAGCGTCTATGCGATAGACGTTAATGTCTTTGCGGGTGGGCGGAACATTAATTCCGTAACCATCGTAAATAAGGGAACCACCTGGCTTAACCTTGGGCTCGAACTTCTCCAGTGAGGGCTGATTTAGCACTATGGCTGTATCGTAGCTGCTAAGGATAGGGGAGGAAACAGGCTCGTCGCTAACGATAACGGTAACGTTGGCCGTGCCGCCTCTCTGCTCCGGCCCGTAAGCCGGCATCCAGGTAACTTCCTTATCTTCCATAAGTCCGGCGTAAGCCAGAATCTTTCCCATTGAGAGGACTCCCTGTCCTCCAAATCCGGATATAATAATTTCCTGTGTCATAGAGCCTTAGTTTATTTACCAGTGTCTTTTAAATCTCCAAGAGGATAGAACGGGAACATATTCTCTTCCATCCACTGGTTTGCCTTCTCCGGAGTCATTCTCCAGTTTGTATTACAGGTTGATACTATCTCTACAAGGTTGGAACCCTTGCCCTGGAGGGAATACTCGAAGGCCTTGCGTATAGCTTTCTTAGCCTTTAGTATTGCTCCCACGCTCTGTACGGACTGACGGGTAACATAGCAGGTTCCCTGAAGGGTGGCTGCAATTTCTGTTATCTTGAGCGGATAGCCGTGAAGCTCGGGCACTCGGCCGTAGGGACAGGTAACGGTTTTCATTCCAAGCAGGGTAGTAGGAGCCATCTGGCCTCCTGTCATACCGTAGATAGCGTTGTTAATGAAGATAATGGTAATATTCTCTCCGCGGTTAAGCGCGTGGATAGTCTCGCCCGTACCGATGCAGGCCAGGTCACCGTCGCCCTGATAGGTAAATACAAGATGGTCCGGCCAAAGGCGCTTAATGGCGCTTGCTACTGCCGGTGCCCTTCCGTGGGCGGCCTCCTGCCAGTCTACGTCTATGTAATTATAGGCAAACACTGCACAGCCTACAGGTGATACGGCTATGGTCTTTTCTGTCATACCCATCTCTGCAATAACCTCTGCCACAAGTTTGTGAACCACACCGTGGCTGCACCCGGGGCAGTAATGCATAGGAGTATCGTTAAGAAGTTCCGGTTTACGATATACCAGGTTCTCCGGCTTCATTATTTCTTCTTTTGTCATAACTTTATCCTCCTTAGGTTAAACAGTCATTTTCTTAAGTTCCTCCACTACCTCTTCGGGCTCCGGGATGATACCGCCAAGACGGCCGTACCACTTAACGGGAACATTGCATTCTACGGCAAGACGGATGTCTTCTACCATCTGGCCGGCATTAATCTCAAGCGAGAGTATGCCCTTAACTTTCTTTCCAAGTTCGCTGATTCTCTTTGAAGGGAAAGGCCACAGGGTGATAGGCCTAAGAAGACCCACCTTTAGTCCCTGCTCGCGGGCTATGGCAATTACTTTCTTGGAAATACGGGCTGCGCTTCCGAAGGCAACGATCAGATACTCTGCATCATCGGTCATATACTCCTCGTAGCGTACCTCTTTCTCCTGAATCTCTTTGTACTTGGCCTGGAGACGAAGGTTTACTTTTTCCATCTCCTCGCTCCTGAGTTCCAGGGAGGTTATGATATTGGGCTTGCGAAGGCCTTTGCGGCCGGTAGTGGCCCACGGACATTCCTTAATGAGTTCTTCCTCTGTGCGGCGGGGCTTGTAAGGAGGCAGAACCACCTTCTCCATCATCTGGCCAATGGCGCCGTCGGACAGAATCATTGCAGGGTTACGGTAGCGGAAGGCCAGTTCAAAAGCCAGATCTACAAAGTCTGCCATCTCCTGTACGGATGCGGGTGCCAGAGTGATAAGCCTGTAGTCTCCGTGGCCGCCGCCCTTTACTGTCTGGAAGTAGTCTGCCTGGCTGGGCTGGATGGTCCCAAGTCCGGGGCCTCCGCGGGATACGTTAACTATAAGGCAGGGCAGCTCGGCTCCTGCAAGATAGGAGATACCCTCCTGCATAAGGCTTACGCCCGGGGAGGAAGAAGATGTCATAACTCTCTTGCCGCTGGCTGCGCCGCCATAAACCATATTTATGGAAGCCACCTCGCTTTCTGCCTGAAGGACCACCATTCCGGTAGTCTCCCAGGGCTTTTCTGCCGCAAGAGTCTCAAGCACCTCTGACTGCGGGGTTATAGGGTAACCAAAATAACCGTCGCAACCGCAACGGATTGCAGCGTGGGCAATGGCCTCATTGCCTTTTAGCAATGTAATTTCTTTCTGTGCCATACTTAGTCCTCCTTTTTACGATAAACGGTTATACAGCCGTCGGGGCATACTATAGCGCAGGAAGAACAACCTGTGCAGGTGTCTTCCAGCACGGCTTCTGCATAATTGTAACCTTTCTGGTTAACGTTCTTGGTGGTAAGTGCCAGAACCCCAAGGGGGCAGGCAACCACGCACAGGCGGCAGCCTTTACACCGCTCTATGTCAACCAGGGTTGCACCTTTCATTTTTGCCATATAGATAAAAGTTTACGGATTATACAAATCTTTGTTGTAGAAGGCCAGAATGTCATTTGCTATTTCCAGGGCTCCAGCTGCGGGAGAATCCGGATTAAGCTTCACGGCCTCCAGGTAGTTGTTAATTGCTTTTTGCCAGTTACCCTTTTTGCGCCAGGCATTCCCCAGCAGGTAATAAAGGGTGTCGTCCATATGGCCTCCGCCTTTCTGCCATTCTTCCAAAAGGGCTATGGCCTCATCGGCCTTGTGGGCGGCAAGAAGCGCTTCTACCTTTTCTGTCATTTTTTATCAACGATAAGACACCAGTTGTAAGTATCCTCGTCAAGGCCCTTCTGAATACCTATTATCCTGTCGTAGAGCTTGCGGCTTATAGGACCGCACTCGTTGGCAAAGCGGTAGGTCTTGGTTACTTTCTCGTCTTCCAGCCTCTCTTTGTCGTCTATCTGGCAGATAGGGGTAATTACAACAGCGGTACCGCAGGAGTTAACTTCCTCCATATGCTCCAGCTCCTCTACGTAGATATTGCGTTTCTCTACCTTAAGGCCGAACTCGCGAGCTACCTGCCTCAGGCACTTGTTGGTGATAGAAGGCAGTACGCTGGGGGAATTAGTTGTAATATAGGTATTGCCCTTGATTGCAAAGAAATTGGAAGAGCCAAACTCCTCTATGTGGCTGTGGGTAGCGCTGTCAAGGAAGAGGAGTTCCCTGTAGCCCTGATTGTGGGCAATGTTGTATGCGTGGAGGCTCTGGGCATAGTTTGCTCCAAGCTTATAGCCGCCGCTGCCAAAGGTGGCAGCCCTGTCGTAGTTGCGGGAAAGCACCGCTGTTCCGGGACTTAGGATTTTAGCTCCTGAATAGGTACCCACGCCGGAAGCCATCACCACAAACATTACATCGTTTGCAGACTTGATTCCTAGCTGGGGGTTAATGCCAAATAGAACAGGCCTAAGATACAGGGAAGCACCGGACTCGTATGGAGGTATATAATCCCAGTTTGCCTGAATACACCTTACGCACATATCCACGAACATTTCTACGCTGGGATAGGGCATGTCCAGATACTGTGCGCTGGACTGCATTCTAAGAGCGTTCTGGTCCGGGCGGAAAAGGCGTACTTTGCCGTCCACTCCTCTGAAGGCCTTTGCTCCCTCAAAGCAGGAAGGCGCGTAATGGAACACACCTGCGAAGGGATGAAGGGCCAGTTCAAATTTGGAGCTTAGTTCAGGCTCCGTCCACACGCCGTCTATGCATTTTGCAGAGATAATGGCATCGGTCGGATAATAACTGAAAGATCTTTGAGAATAATCGATGTTTGCCATAGTTGTTGTGTTACTTATATGTCTAATATTAACATTCGTCAATTAACCTGTCTTTGTTGTAGGTCCTTATCTTGGTGGCTCCGGCCAGAATCATATAGCCGTTCTCTGCCAGGGAACCAAGCTCGTTTTCTCCGGGATAAACCTTGATAGGGCCAAGGAAGGCAACTTTTTTAGAGATTGCGTCCGTAATATACTTGCTGTAGGCCACGCCTCCTGTCATGATGATGACGTCTATCTTGCCGTCTACCACGGAGGCCATAGCGGCAATGTATTTGGCCACGGTCATAACAAAGGCTTTGAGGAAGAGCTGATAGTCTTCCCGGCCTTCTATGGCCCTCTGCTCTATTACGCGCATATCGTTGGTGCCAAAATATGCCACCGCGCCTCCTTCACCGATGAGCTTTTTCTTTATCTGCTCCTTGGTGTACTTGCCGCTGAAGCACATATCTATAAGAGGGTAGGGAGGGCAGCATCCTGCTCTTTCCGGAGTGATGGGGCCGTCTCCTCCCAGACCGTGCGACGTATCTATCACCCTGCCGCCTTTATGCAGGGAGATGGTTACTCCGCCGCCCATATGGCATATAACGGCTGTGGTGTCTTCTGCCTTGCGGCCGGTCTCGCGCAGGTAACGTCGCATGATGGCCCTGGTGTTAAGGGCGTGAAAGAGGGTTGTCCTGGGGAACTCCGGAATACCGCCAACGTGGCACTCCGGCAGCATCTCGTCTGCCATGGGAGGGTCTGCTATATAGGAGACACATTCTCCGAAGCGGGGCGTAATGCCTTTATCTGCCCTAGTCCTGTTAATTTCCTCTGCTATCTCGCGGCCTATGAGGGCGCTTAGGTTGCAGGCGTGGCGGCCGTCCCTGCAAGAATTAAGGACTTCCACCATATCGTCATTAACATTGTAAACACCCGTTATACAAGGCGTAAAGAGACCGCCGCGGGCCATTACAATGTCTATGTCCTCCAGTTTGACTCCAAGTTTGTCAAGAGCGTCCATAATGGCCTTTGTACGCATCTTGTCCTGCTCCATCACATCCTTGAACTTGGACAATTCTTCTACGGAATGTTCTATCTTGTCGTCCAGAACAGTTTCTCCGTCTACGTAATAAGCAAATTTAGTGGTTATTGAACCGGTATTAACCGCAAGCACGTTTCCCTTTACCGGTTTTCCGTTTATAGTGTCTATTACTTTCATTAAATGTGACTTTTTTATTATCTCAAATTTATAAAAAATCTGTCAATAGAATATGAATTATTATTAAAAAATCTATAGCAATCTGGCTCCTCCCTGGGCCATTGCCGCCATAGCTTCAAGATGGCCCTTGTAATCTACGTAGGCCAGGGCGTCCTTCACAAGGTAAACGGTGAACCCGGCCTTGCGCAGGTCCTCGAAAGTGTTCCTTACGCAATACTCCGTGGCAATACCGCAGACGATAACGTTCCTGATATCCATTATGCCAAGTACCTCTCCAAGAGTCTGCCCGGCGTCGTTTACTCCTTCAAAGCCGGAGTACTGCTCCCTGGAACGGTCCCGCCCCTTATAGAATACAAGATCCTCGTCGCAGTAGGGGAGAAGCTTCCCGTGAATCTGCCCTCCGCGGGTCCCCTGGACGCAGTGTGCAGGCCAGGGGCCGCCCTGCTCCGTAAAGGAACAATGGTCTGCGGGGTGATTGTCGCAGACAAACAGCCTTGGAACAGGATTCTTGCGTATGTACTCTACGGCGGCATCTACGGCGGCATCGCCATTCTGGCAGGCCATTGACCCGTCGATAAAGTCGTAAAGCATATCAACTACTACAAGCGCCTGGTCTTTCATATCAGTCTATTGTAAATGATTCAATCTCTTTGTTGATTCTTTCCAGAATCTCTATTTTGTGGGCCCTCATCTCCTCCGATATATCCACCTTGTAGTAATGAGGGTTGATAAGGCGCCTCTCGGAGGGCCCAAGTCTCTGCAGATTCTCTTTAAAATAAGCCTTCTTCTGCAAAAGGGTGTGCTCTTCCATACAGGGAACCCCGTCCTTTATTACCTGAAGCTGCAGCGGTTTTGCGCTGTAGGCCCCGGCCTGAAAGGTCTTGTGCTTAAAGCGGTCCTGCTCGTCATAAATTGTAAACTCCTCTCCCTTCTCTATACGACGGGCAGTATCGTCTCCCCGCATACAGGTAACATCGGCCTTGAACCTTGGGCCGCTGTCCGGGTCTTCCACTATTATCCTATAGGTAATCTGGAAACCGGGATTTATCAGTTTGATGGTGTCCTCCGATCTTTTTAATACCGGAGTGCCGCCAATCTGAACAAGTTTGTACACGTTTCCAAAACAGGGAGCCGCCTTGCTGGTTGCAATGGCATCGCCCACTCCGTAGGAGTCAATTCGGGCGCCTTGTCTTTCAAGGTCGCTTATCAGATACTCGTCCAGGGAATTGGTGGCAAAAATCTTGCACCCGCGCAGACCGTGGGCGTCCAGAATCTCGCGTACCTTTATGGAAAGATAGGCAAGGTCTCCGCTGTCCAGCCTTACGCCGTAGCCGTACGGGTAGGAATCGTCTATTCCGTTCTCCTTAAAGGCCCTTATGGCATTGAGCACGCCGCAGCGCAGGGTATCGTAAGTATCGATAAGTAAAATGAGATTCTCTCCCTCGTGGGTTTTTATATAGTCGCAGAAGGCCCTGTGCTCGCCCTCTACCGAACTTCCGTACGAAGTTACAAAACTATGGGCCATCGTGCCGGTGGAGGGTACGCCGTTCAATACTCCAGTAAGTATGTTGGAAGAACTGGCGCAACCTGCAATAATTGCCGCCTTGGCTCCGTAGGTGGCCGCCCAGGGACCGTGAGCCCTCCTGGATCCGAATTCGCTTACCGGCCTGTCGGTTGCCCTGCACACGCGGGAAGCCTTGGTTGCTACTGCCATCTGATGGTTCATGATGCAGAGCATAGGCGTTTCCAGAATCTGTGCCTGCACAAGCGGGGCCTCTACGATTACAATTGGCTGATTGGGAAAGGCAATCTCTCCCTCTCTCATTGCATAGACGTTTCCGGTGAACTTAAGCGCGGCCAGATATTTTCTAAAGGAAGCGTAATCTTCTCCGGGCAGGAATTTCTCAAAAAATTCCTCGTCCATACTTCCAAGGCCGGCGACCATCTCTATTATTTCCTGTGTGCCGCTTACCACGGCCCAGTTGTTATTCTCGGGGGCTTTGCGATAGAACAGATTAAAAATAGCGGCTTCTTCTGCCTTCCCGCAATCCATAAATGACTTTCCCATAGTGTATTGGTACTTATCAGAACAGTAAGAATAATATTTTTCCATAATCGGTACGGCATTAAAAGCCTACAAATATAAAACATTTTAATAATCCTTGGAATAGTATAGGGATTATTTTTTCAAATATCTTTATTTGGCCGATTTTTTTTAACTTTGTAAGATTTAACACAAGAACCCGCGTTATGGAAAATATATTAAAGCAGTTATTCGAGAACTATTCCGGCCAGACAATGGAATCCTGCAAGGAGATGAACTCCTCCGGCAGCAACAGGCGTTACTTTCGTCTCCAGGGAGGCAATGTCTCCGTCGTGGGGGTGATAGGTACAAGCCTGGAAGAAAACGAGTCTTTCTGCACCATCAGCAAGCATTTTCTTTCCAAAGGCATCCGGGTACCCAGGGTGCTGGCCGTAAGCCAGGACGGGATGGCCTATATACAGGAGGATTTGGGCGATGCTGTCCTTTACCAGACGGTAGCCCGCGGCCGCGAGACCGGCGAGTATTCCTCTTACGAGAGGGAACTGCTTTGCAAGGTAATGGAGTGCCTGCCCAAGATCCAATTCAAGGGCGCGGAGGGGATAGACTGGAACAAATGCTACCCAGAGCCCGCCTTTGGCGCAAGAATGATTCTCTTTGACCTTAACTACTTTAAATACTGCTTCCTTAAGGCTACCGGCCTGGAATTTAACGAGGTTCGGCTTCAGGACGACTTTGAGAAGTTCAAGGAGGACCTGCTCTGCGATATGGGGCAGACCTTTATGTACCGTGACTTCCAGGCCCGTAACGTAATGCTAAAAGACGACAATCCCTACTTCATAGACTTCCAGGGCGGCCGCCGCGGACCCATCTACTACGATGTAGCCTCCTTTGTATGGCAGGCCCGCGCCCGCTATCCGGACGATCTTAAGCAGGAAATGCTCGCCGCCTACATTAGGGCCCTGCGCGCCTATGTGCCGGACCTTAACGAGGAAGAGTTCAACGAGAAACTGCGTCTCTTCGTCCTGTTCCGCAACCTGCAGACCCTGGGCGCCTACGGTTTCAGGGGCTACTTTGAGAAAAAGCCTCACTTCCTGGCCAGCGTGCCCTTTGCAATAGACAATCTGCGCAAAATCATCCGCAAGCCCTTTGACAAGTATCCCTACCTTAACGAGATTCTTACCAAACTTGCCAATATGCAGCAGTTCTACGAGATTACGGAGGACAGGCGCCTGGAGGTAAGTGTTTACAGCTTCGCCTACAAGAAGGGTATCCCGGTGGACAGCAGCGGCAACGGAGGCGGGTATGTGTTCGACTGCCGCGGCATCAACAATCCCGGCAAGTACGAGTACTTCCGCCAGTTTAACGGAATGGACAAGGAAGTAATAAAATTCCTTGAGGACGATGGCGAGGTCCTCACCTTCCTGGACAATGTTTACAGTTTGGTCGATGCTCACGTAAAACGCTACATCGAACGTAAGTTCACCCACCTTCAAGTATGCTTCGGCTGCACAGGCGGCCAGCACCGCAGCGTTTACTGCGCAGAGCATCTGGCACAGCATCTTGCCGCCAAGTTCGATATAAAGATTCGCATAAGCCACCGCGAGCTGGATATGGAAAAGCAACTATAGGGTATGAAAGCGATGATTTTTGCAGCCGGCCTTGGTACAAGGCTGAGGCCCCTTACAGACACCCTTCCAAAGGCACTAGTGCCCGTGGGAGGAACGCCTCTTCTTGGCCACGTGCTGCAAAAGCTTTACGCCTCTGGCTATGACGACGTCGTTGTAAACGTGCATCACTTTGCAGATGACATCATAGCCTACATAAATTCTCTGGATTTCCCCGGAAAAATAAGTATATCGGAAGAACGTGATTTTCTCAGGGAAACCGGCGGCGGAATACGTCACGCCCGCCCCTTACTGCAGGGCGCGGGAAATTTTCTGGTGCACAACGTAGATATCCTGTCAAACGTAGACTTCGGGTGGCTGCGTTCCTGCGCAAGGCCGGGCGCCTTATCCACTATCCTTGTCAGCGAGCGCAAAACCCAGAGGTATCTTCTGTTCGACGAGTCAATGCGTCTTGCCGGATGGACTAACCTGGCCACCGGCCAGGTAAAGAGCCCGCACGGCACCATCGACCCTAAACAATATAAAATGTTGGCATTCGCCGGCATACATTATATGAGTGACGATATTTTCCGGGTCTTCGACAATGAAAAAGTCGATGACAGATTTCCCATCATCGACTTCTATGTAAGTGTCTGCGACAAATATCCAATCTACGGCGCCCAGGCACCCGGGCTAAAGATTTTGGATATCGGCAAGATAGAGACTCTTTCTACAGCTGAAGCGTTCCTTCGTAGTCTGTAGCAGGTGCGGGGTCGCATCCTGCCGACGGCAGCCTTAGGAAGAATACTACCAGTCCTGCTACAATAAGTGTCGCTACTCCAATTAGTGCAATGTAAACTGTAGGGTCAATCACTTCCCACCAGGCGTCAATATCCTTAAGCGAGTCTATCCTTGCAAGAATAAGAGCAAAGGTATTGTTCACGAAATGCATCAGCATCGTAAGCTTAAGGCTTCCCGTCTTGTAGTAAATTATGCCAAATACAAAGCCAAGGGTGAATGCCGGGAAGGCCTGCCAGATATTCATATGAATAAGGGCAAAAATGCCTGCGGAAATGGTGATAGCCCACCAGGGATTCATAAGGCGGCCGCCGCTCTTTCTCTTTGCGTTAAGAAGACCCCTGAGTATAAGACCTCTTACGAACCACTCTTCCAGGATAGGAGCCAGAACGCTTACGCTAAGGAAGCATATTATGAAGTCTCCTTCTACAAGATTTCGCAGGGCATTGTCCATCTCGCTGGACATATCAGGCAATATTAGACCTGAAAGGCCGTCCATTACAAAGGCCAGGCCCAGGGTGCCCACAGCGCAGATGGCAGCTACAATCCAGTAGTTGAATTTCCCAAAGTTGCTGCTGTCCAGCAAATACCCATCCTGCCCACGGAAATATGCCTGCTCGCTCTTGCGGCTGGCCCAGAAATAGACCGGGATGAACATTATGGGATAGAGTATAAGCTGCAGATATTCAACGCCAATGTCACTTATTTCATTAGGGTTTACATGATCTAAGCCTATGCCCAGAAGCTGCATCAGAAGCCCTATGAAGACGCCAAATGTTAGGCTTATGGCCATTCCAAGCCCAAACCAGCCAAGAAGGGCAAAGGTGCCACCTAATCCCGGGACAAAGAAGGCGTGCTTGTCCAGCAGGACATAATTGGTATTTTTGCCTTTTCTGAAAAACTTCATAACGTCTTATTTGTAAAGAGGTGTGGGATATACGCCTTTGTCGCTAAGCTCCTTGAACTTTTCTACCACTGCAGGGCGGTCTTCTTTGTAAGTAACTCCGAACCACTTGCTTGGAGTGGAAAGAACCTCGCAGCTGCCGCTCTTGTCCTTAATCATGCAGTCTACTGCGTAGGGGATGTAGAACTCTTTCTTAAGTTCCTGGCCGTACTGGGTAAGGAAGACCTTGAAGATTTCCTGGCTCTTCTGGAAGTAGTCCGGGGTGAAGCCCCACATATTCATGGAACAGAGGTCTTCTCCGCGAAGTTCCTTGTGGGTTGTTCCGCTTATGGAGTCGTCTCCGTAAACCTTTCCGTCTGCCTCGCGGGAAATGTTAAGGTGCTCCACTACGTCTGTAAGCTGCTTGTCCTTGTCATAGAAGCAGATACCACGGGAAACGCCGCCGGACTCTGACAGGGTATTTTCAAGAGCGAAGCCCACAATGCAGTAACTACCCTTGCTTCCCTCGTGAGCGCGAAGCCAGTCTCCAAGCACCTTGAAAGACTCGCGGCCATAGAAATCATCTCCGTTAATTACTGCAAAAGGCTCGTTTATTACATCTTTTGCCATAAGAACGGCGTGGGCAGTACCCCAGGGTTTCTCCCTCTGAGGGTTAAGAGTGAACCCTGCGGGAATCTTGTCCAATTCCTGGGTTACGAACACAAATTCAAGAGGCTTTCCGTCCAGGCACTTTACATTTTTGTACTTGGATCGTACTGTCTTCTCAAACTCCTCGCGGAAGTACTCGCGTACAATATAAACTACTTTTCCAAAGCCGGCCTGAACCGCATCATAAATAGAATAATCGATGATAGTCTCGCCTCCGGGGCCAAGAGTATCCATCTGCTTAAGTCCGCCATAACGGCTGCCCATACCGGCAGCAAGAACAAGAAGAGTAGGTTTCATAATAGTAGAATTTTGATTTTCTGTTTCAATTTGTCTTCAAATTTAACTATTTTTGTCAAAACTTCAAACGATTATTTTTCAATGTCTAAAAGCGACATAAAAAAAATTTGGTCAAAAATAAAATCCCTCTTTGTAAAGAAGGGACCAAACCGCAGTTTTTATATTTATGCGGCCATAATAACTGCAATAGCAGTACTTTACATCTGTTTCTTCAGTACAGACAGCCTCCTGCGCTGGATAGGAGCCAAGCGGGAACTCAGACATCTGGACGAGCAGGTTCTTTACTACATAAGAGAGAACGACAATCTGGATAAAAAAATAGAGCGTCTCTCTACCGAAAGGGACACTCTGGAAGAATTCGCCCGCGAGAACTTCTTGTTTGCAGCCCCCGGGGAAGATGTCTACGTAGTGGAAGAAAAGAAGTAGGAGCCTAATAAGTCCAGGGAGTAAGCGCGCGCAGCTCCTCTTTAACACTATCGTCAATGTTCAGGCCTTCAATGAAGGCCTTTATTGTTGTCTCGTCCACGGCCTCTCCCGTACGGGTAAGGCTCTTGAGGGCCTCGTAGGGCTGGGGATAGCCTTCGCGGCGCAGGATGGTCTGGATGCCTTCTGCTACAACCTCCCAGTTTTCTTCAAGGTCATTGTCGATTCTTACCTTGTCCAGACTTATTTTTCCAAGACCCTTGAGTATGGAACCATAGGCTACAAGACCGTAGGCCAGAGGCATCCCGATATTGCGGAGAACGGTAGAATCCGACAGGTCCCTTTGCAGGCGGGAAACCGGCAGCTTAAGGGAAAAATGAGTCAGGAAGGCATTTGCAAGGCCTATATTGCCTTCTGCATTCTCAAAATCTATTGGATTTACCTTATGCGGCATTGCCGATGACCCCACTTCTCCGTCTTTTACCTTAAGGCGGAAGTAGCCCATTGAAATGTAGGCCCACGCGTCGCGGCAAAAATCCAGAAGCACCACGTTTATGCGGCGCAGGCAATCAAAGATTGCAGCAAGATTGTCGTAATGGTCTATCTGTGTTGTGGGCTTGGAGCGCCTAAGCCCCAGGCTCTCTACAAAATTATCTGCAAAACTCTCCCAGTCCACGTCGGGGTAGGCCGCCCTGTGGGCGTTGAGGCCGCCTGTAGCTCCGCCGAATTTTGCGGGCACCGGAAGCGCCTCTAACTGGCGCAGCTGTTCTTCCAGACGGGCTGCAAAGACCTCCATCTGGCGCCCCGCCGTTGTGGGTGTGGCCGCCTGTCCGTGGGTGCGGGACAGCATAGGTATGGTTCCCCACCTGTCTGCCAGATCATAGAGGCGGGAGCAGATTTCCCTGAGGTTCCCAAGCAGGCCGCTTCCCTCCATGGAGTCCTTTAACATGAGGGGATAGGCGGTATTGTTAACATCCTGCGAGGTAAGGCCAAAGTGAATGAACTCCTTGTAGGCCCCCAGCCCGGCGGCGTCCATCTTCTCCTTTATGAAATATTCTACCGCCTTGACGTCGTGCGCCGTAGTGGCCTCTATCTCCTTAATCCTAAGCGCATCGGCCTCACAGAAACCATCGGCAATCCTTCTAATTTCCTCTTCTTTCTCAAGGGCGCCGTCCAGCTGGGGCACCCCAAGGCGGCAAAGGGCTATAAAATACTCTATCTCTACCTTTGTGCGGTAGCAGAGGAGGGCTTTCTCGCTAAAATACTCCTTTAGAGGAGCTGTAACTGCGGAATACCTTCCGTCAACAGGGGAGATGGCGTCCAGTGAAATCATATCGTGGTGGATTTTTTAAGCATTTTATAAAGTTTAACTGTACGGGCGGCCTCCTTTACATCGTGAACCCTAAGAATGGAGGCGCCCCTTTCAAGGGCGGCCATAAGAAGGGCCTGGGTGCCGCAGAGGGTCTCTTCCGGGGTAACTGCAAGGAGTTTGTATATCATACTCTTGCGGGAAAGGCCCACAAGCACCGGGCGGCCAAGGGCGCCGAACCCCTTTAGGTTGTGCAGCAGTTCGTAGTTCTGCTCCGTGGTCTTGGCAAAGCCAAAGCCTGGGTCCAGAATCCAGGAGCGCACACCGGCAGCATCGGCCCTAATGGAAAAGTCCCTGAAATACTGTAATACCTCCCGGGTAACGGAGGTGTAATCTGTAAGGCTGCCCATCGTCTGGGGGGTGCCTCTCATATGCATAGCCACAAAGTCAAGGCCCATCTTGCCTGCAAGAGGCAGAAGACCGCTGTCCAGAGTGCCGGCGGAAATATCGTTTACCATAACCGGCCCGGCCTCGTCAAAGGCGCGGCTTATAACATAGGAATAACTTGTGTCTATGGAAATCTGAACCCCTGGAAAGTTGTCCCTTATAAGCCGCGGAACGCCCTGGAGGCGCTGCCACTCTACTTCTTCGCCCACCGGAACGCTGCCTGGCTTTGAGGAGCAGGGACCAAGGTCAATTATGTCCGCCCCTTCCTCTACCATACGGCCTACAACCTCAAGCACATTGCCGCGGCTTGTACGGCTGGGAGCGTAGAAAGAGTCATCGTTAAGGTTGACGATGCCCATAATCTTTATTTCATCCTGGCTTTTCAAGGGACCAAAATTTAAATTTTTTCAAAAATACTCTTATAAATTTTTAAATCAAAGCGACAAAACTTATTTTTGTAAACTAAACCTTTTTATTTATGCTTTTTGTAGTAGAGGGGCTCGATGGAGCCGGAAAATCCACACAGGTAAGTCTCCTTAGGCAATATCTTACCCAGCGATGCGGCAAGGTGGAGTACATCCATTTCCCAAGGTACGATGCTCCAGTTTACGGAGACCTTATAAGCCGCTTTCTGCGCGGGGACTTTGGCTCTGTAGAACAGGTTCATCCCCAGCTGGTTGCCCTTCTATATGCAGAAGACCGTCACGGAGCCGCCTCCGCTATGCGCCGCAGCATTGCAGAAGGCACCCCCGTGCTGCTGGACAGATACGTCTATTCCAACATAGCCTACCAGTGCGCCAAAATCTCCTCCGAGGAAGAAAAAGAAGCCCTGAGGCAGTGGATATTCAACACCGAGTACGGGGACTTCGATCTTCCCCGCCCGGACCTTAACCTCTTCCTGGACGTCCCCATAGAATTTGTAGAAAAGAAACTCTCGCTACACCGCAGCGGCAGCGACAGGAACTACCTGTCCGGCGCATCAGATATCCACGAGGCAAACATCAACTTCCAGAAGGCCGTAAGGGAGGTATATCTAAGGCAATGCACGCTGGATAAAAAGTTTATCCGGGTCGATTGTGCCGATTCCCAGGGCCATATGGCTTCGCAGGATGTCATCTTCGGGCGGATACGCCAGGCAGTAGACGAAGTATTAAAGGACCTTTAACCCCGTAGATATGAGAAGGTTTTGTGCCATACTTGCAGGAATGGTTTTTTTCTGCGCAGGTCTTTTTAAGCTGATAGATCCCCTTGGAACGTCCGTTACTGTTTCTCAGTACCTGGACTTTTTCCACCTTGGAATTCTTGGATGGGTTTCTTTTGCCGCGGGCGTCCTGCTGTCGCTTCTGGAGCTCCTGACCGGCCTGGCCCTTCTTATGGGAGTATTCAAGAAACTATCGGCCCGCGTAGCAATAGTGTTGGCGGCTTTCTTTACTCTGCTTACCCTTATTATCCTGATATTCAGCCCGTCGGATGACTGCGGCTGTATGGGAGATGTGGTAGAACTTGGCAGTTTTGCCACCTTTATCAAGAACGTAGTGCTCTGCGGCCTTGTTGCCGGGGCCTGCCTGCCCCTGTCTGCTCTAAAAAAAGGTAGGCCAAGGCAGTACGTAGCATTCTCCTGCTTTGGCGTCTTCGGGCTCCTGCTGGGCCTTTACTCCATCTTCTTCCTTCCTCTGTGGGACTTTACCTCCTTTGCCCCCGGGAACAGGCTTGTAAGCCTTACAGACCCTGTAAATATGGTGTCTGAGACCTTTTTTGTTTATTCCAAGGAAGGCGAGGAGCAGTCTTTCTCGCTGGAGAATCTGCCGGATTCTACCTGGACCTTCGTAAAGCAGGAAACCAATGAGTATCTGGACTTTTCCGCCCCCGAGAACTATATTCCCGTAAGGACAGAAGACGGCGGCTCTGCAGATTCCCTGCTTTTAAAAGGAAAGGTACTGCTTATGTCCCTTTATAACCCCAGGGCCCTTTTAAAACTGGATTGGGAAACGGTATGCCAGTTTTTTAACGAGTCCCTTCCGGAGGATGTAACACCTCTCATTCTACATTCATACATTCCAAGGGAGGATATACCTGTGGCCGATACTTACATCTATTCGTCGGACAAGGCCGCCCTGATGTCGCTTGTACGCTCTAACGGAGGTTTCGTTTACCTTAATGACGGTATGATAGTGGATAAATGGGCGTGGCCCACGAAACCATCGGCCCGGGAAGTACAGGAAATAACCGCCGCCCATCCGGGCAGCGTGGCCGCCAAAAATGCCATCCCCGGCCGCATCATACTCATTCTTTACATAATTTTACCCCTCCTTGTTTCTTTTTACGTGGACAAGAAGGGGCAAAAGGATAATAAGTAAGATATTGTCTTAGAGAGTTCTCTTAATCTCTACAATCTGGAAGGCCTCTATAACGTCGCCTTCTTTAATGTCGTTGTAGTTCTCTATTCCAATACCGCACTCCATTCCGGCAGGAACCTCCTTGGCGTCGTCTTTACCACGGCGCAGGGATGAAACCTCCCCGGTGTAGATTACTATACCGTCGCGGATGAGGCGAACCTTGGAGTTCTTTGTCATCTTGCCCTCTTTTACAAGGGAACCTGCGATGGTGCCCACCTTAGGTATCTTGAACGGCTGCTTGACAATTGCGGTAGAAGTAACTTCTTCTTTCTTCTCCGGCTCAAGCATACCTTCGATACCGTCTTTGACCTCTTCTATGGCGTCGTAAATTACGGAGTACAGACGAATCTCGATTCCCTCTTTCTCTGCCATATTGCGGGCATCGGACGAAGGACGTACCTGGAAGCCGATGATAATTGCATCCGATGCGGTTGCAAGCATAATATCAGACTCTGAAATGGCACCCACAGCCTTGTGGATAACATTTACGTGTACCTCTTCTGTAGAGAGCTTGATGAGGGAGTCCGAAAGGGCCTCTACCGAGCCGTCCACGTCGCCCTTGACAATCACGTTGAGCTCTTTGAAGTTGCCAATTGCAATTCGGCGGCCAATCTCTTCAAGAGTCATATGCTTCTGGGTCTTTATACCCTGGATGCGGATAAGCTGCTCTCTCTTGTTAGCAATAGCCTTGGCCTCTTTCTCGTCTGTCATAACGTTAAACTTCTCTCCTGCGCTGGGGGCTCCGTTAAGACCCAGGACAGAAACAGGGGTGGAAGGACCGGCCTCCGTGATGTTCTGCCCGCGCTCGTTGAGCATAGCCTTTACGCGGCCGTAGTAGCAACCGCTAATGAGCATATCGCCCTTGTGCAGTGTTCCGTTCTGTACAAGTACGGTAGCCAGGAAGCCGCGGCCCTTGTCTAGCGAAGACTCAATTACGGCGCCGCTGGCAAGCTTGGAAGGATTTGCCTTGAGTTCCATCATATCGGTCTCCAGGAGTACCTTCTCCAAAAGCTTGTCCACATTGATGCCCTGCTTTGCAGAAATCTCCTGGCACTGATACTTACCTCCCCAGGCCTCTGTGAGGATATTCATCTGGGAAAGCTGCTGGTAAATCTTCTCCGGCTGGGCACCGGGCTTATCTATCTTGTTTATGGCGAATACCATAGGAACGCCTGCTGCCTGGGCGTGGTTTATGGCCTCTACTGTCTGGGGCATCACTGCGTCGTCTGCGGCGATTATGATGATTGCAAGGTCTGTGAGCTGGGCTCCACGGGCACGCATTGCGGTAAAGGCCTCGTGACCGGGAGTGTCCAGGAAGGTAATCCTGCGGCCGCCGGGCAGCTTAACGTTGTATGCACCAATGTGCTGGGTTATACCTCCGGCCTCGCCGGCAATAACGTTGGTCTTGCGGATATAGTCCAGGAGGGAAGTCTTACCATGGTCTACGTGACCCATAACTGTAATGATAGGAGGTCTGGTCTGGAGATTGCTGTCGTCCTGAACATCCTCTTCCTGCTCTATCTCCTGAGTGAGTTCTGCAGTTACAAATTCTACCTTATAACCAAATTCCTCTGCCACAAGCACAAGGGCTTCTGCGTCAAGTCTCTGGTTGATGGATACCATAAGGCCAAGGTTAAAGCAGGCTGTAATAACCTGGTTTACAGGAGTATTGTTCATAAGGGTTGCCAAGTCGTTAACCGTAACGAACTCGGTTACCTTAAGAACGGTCTTCTCTGCCTGTGCTGCCTCGAACTCTTCCTGCATCTTCTGGCTTGCCGCCTCTCTCTTTTCCTTGCGGTACTTGGCGCCGAAGTTGCTTTTTTTGTTCTCGTTCATACGGGCGTATGTCTCCTTTACCTGCTTCTGGATTTCCTTCTGCATCTCCTCTGTCTGGGCCTCTGTCATAGCGGGCTTGAAGCGCTCGCGGCCTCTCTTTCTGCCGCCCTGCTCCTTGCCGTTATTCTTGCCCTGCTGGTTCTGGCCGCCATTGCCCTTGTCGTGGCTCTTGTGGCGGTCGTCGCCCTCCTCTTTGGTAACATCCACTTTCTGGGTGCCACCCTTTATTCTTTCGCGTTTCTTTGGTTTCTTGGTATTGAACTGGGAAAGGTCTACTTTACCCACAATCTTAAGGCCACCCTCGCCCTGGGAAGTCTCCTTCTTGGGCTCTCCAGAATCTGCAGCGGCGGAATGCTGCGTCTGGGGTGCGGCCTCTGCGGGCTTAATCTCTGCGGGCTTTACTCCCTCCGGCTTTTTCTCTTCAGCCGGCTTGGTTTCTACCACGGGCTTAACCTCTTCTGCAGGCGTAATATCCTCTACAGGCTTGGTCTCAACCACTGGTTTAACCTCTTCTGCGGGTTTAACCTCCGCGGGCTTTACCTCCACAGGTTTAACTTCCTCTGCCGGTTTTGTTTCCTCTGCGGCCGGATGGGTTTCTACCACGGGCTCAACCTCCTCTGCAGGCTTAACTTCCTCTGCGGGTTTAACCTCGGCTGGCTTCTTTTCCTCCTTTGCCTGTTCTGCAGGGGCGGGTACGCCGCCGGACAAACCTGTATTCTTTATGATGATAGAGTTGTCATCATCAAATTCATCATCGCCCTCATCGCCCTTGCGGGTGTTGCGCTCTATGATTTCCTTCATCTTGATGTCAACCTTCTCTGCATCCAGTTTTGCACGCATATCCTCTCCGAACTTCTTTTCAAGAGCAGGGAGATATTCGTCCGAAACCTTTGCATTGGGATTCAGGTCCAGTCCGGCTCCCTTCTCGTTAAGGAAGTCGACCAGGGTCTGGAGCCCTATATTGAATTGTTTAGTCAGTTTGTTAAGTCTGATTTCCGCCATATTTTAACTTGTTTTATTTTTTATTCAAATTCTGAACGAAGTATCCTGAACACTTCTTCTACTGTCTCGTCCTCAAGGTCTGCGCGCTTAGCGACATCCTCCGGAGTAAGAGCCAGAACGTTCTTTGCAGTGTCAAGGCCTATGCCCTGAAGCTTCTCAATGATCCAGCCGTCAATCTCGTTGCTGAAGTCTGCAAGCAATACATCTTCCTCATCGTCTGCGGCGTTATCTGCGGGACCTTCCCTCCAGACTTCAATCTCGCGGTCTACGAGCATGCTTGCAAGCTTGATGTTGCAGCCGCCCTTACCGATACCCTTCTTAACCTCTTCGGGGCTCATGTAAACCTTAATCTTGTCGTCCTCGGAGGAACCCATATCTATGTTGGTAACCTTTGCGGGGCTTAACGCTCTCTGGATGAGCAGAGGCACGTTTGAAGTCCATTGCAGAACGTCGATATTCTCATTTCTGAGCTCTTTTACTATACCGATGATTCTGGAACCCTTTACGCCGATGCAGGCACCGATGGGGTCTATACGGTCATCGTAAGACTCAACTGCAACCTTGGCCCTCTCGCCGGGGATGCGTACCACCTTCTTGATGGTGATGAGGCCGTCGTAGATTTCCGGAACCTCAGACTCGAAGAGACGGATAAGGAAATCGTTGGAAGTCCTGGAAAGCACAATGTAAGGAGTAGTGTTGTTCTTCATCTCCACGCTCTTGATGATGGCCTTCACGGTGTCGTTCTTCTTGAAACGCTCGCCGGGAATCTGCTCTGCGCGGGGGAGACGGAGCTCGTTGCCTTCCTCGTCAAGGATAAGCACTTCCTTTGCCCAGGTCTGATAGATTTCTCCGGTGAAAATCTCTCCGATTTTCTCGCTGTACCTGTTGAAGAGGTTGGCCTTCTCTATATCCATAATCCTGCCCTGAAGGTTCTGGCGGATATTCAGGATACCTCTGCGGCCAAAGTCCTTGAGCTCTACCTTGCGGGTGAAGGTCTCGCCAAGTTCGTAGTCGTCCTCTCCAAGGGCCTTGAGTTCTTCCAGCGAAATCTCTGTCACAGGGTCTTCTACAGTCTCTACGACATCCAGATTCTGGTAAATCTCGCAGTCACCCTTATCTACATTGATGATGACGTCAAAATTATCGGCGGAGCCGAAGGTCTTGACAATCTGGGTGATGAATACGTCTTTAAGCACGCCCATCATTATTGGACGGTCGATGTGTTTCTCATCCTTGAAAATCGCGAACGCGGTTTTGAGATCCAGTTTTTCTTCTGCCATTTTTATCTTGAATTTTAATTATTATTCGAACTTGATGTTGTAGGCAACGGTGTTAACCTGACCCATAGGCACTTTCTCTTCCTGTCCGCCGTGAATAAAGGTGACGGAATCTTCGTCAGCATCGGCCAGAACAGCCACAAATTTCTTCCCTCCCTTGAGCCGTGCCACAACCTCCTTGCCAAGGGCCTTGCGATACTGACGCAGCACCTTGAAGGGCCTGTCCAGCCCGGCGGAACTTACCGTAAGGGAATAATCCTCTACGTCCTGGTCCCAGATAAGGTGGAAGGCCTTGTCTATTGCCACGCAGTCTTCCATCTGAACCGTGCCGTCCTGGGACTCTATGATGAGTTCCACGTCATTTTCCTTGGAAACGGAAACGTCCACGATGAAGCAATTGCGCTCTGCAACGGCCTCTGAAATCTTTTCAATAATCTGGTTGCCTGTCATAACGTTGAGTCTTATAAAAGCAAAATAGGAGACCGACCTGGCCCCTATCTATATCACTTTGCAAAGATACGCATACATTTGGGAAAATCCAAATAAAGCAGTAAATTTGTGCGATTTATAAACCTACAGCTATAAACACCTCTTAAAATGGAAATTAAAGCCGAGAATCTAGCCAAGTTACTAAAGGGTACTGTAGACGGAGACCCCAAGGTCGTCGTATCTGGTTTTGCCAAGATAGAGCACGGTAAGCCCGGGAAGCTCTCTTTTTATGCCAACCCCAAATACGAGCATTACGTATATACCAGCAAGGCCTCTGTTATTTTGGTAAATAAGGACTTTGAGCCCAAAGAGGCTGTAAGCGCCACTATGATCAGGGTAGAAAACGCTTATGCCGCTGTAGCGGAACTGCTTAAGTGGGCCGCAGCCCAGAAAAAGCGCACTCGACGTTTCCGCAGCTTAAGGGCAGTACGCTTCTTCTCTACCAGGTTTGGAAAGAAGGTTTACCTTGGTGCAGGTTCTTATGTTGGCCGTCGCACAAAGATAGGGGACAACACAAAGATATATGAGAACGTATATATCGGAGACGACACCGTTGTAGGCAAGAACTGCATTTTCTATCCCGGCGCAGTAGTATATCCCGGTATGATAATAGGGGATAACGTCATTGTACACGCCAATGCTGTCATTGGGTCCGATGGTTTCGGTAATGTGCCTCAGCCGGACGGCACCTGGGAGAAGATAGAGCACCTTGGCAATGTAATCATCGGCAACAACGTAGAAATAGGGGCCGGTACTACAATAGACCGCGCAGAGATGGAATCTACCATCATCGGCAACGGCGTCAAGATAGACAACCTGTGCCAGATAGCCCACAACGTAGTGGTAGGGGATAATACGGTGATGGCAGCCCTGTGCGGCATAGCCGGTTCTACCAAAATTGGCAAAAACTGTATATTGGCCGGCCAGGTTGGTGTCGCAGGTCATCTGGAAATCGCAGACAACACTACTATCGGCGCCCAGGGCGGTGTAATAGGCAATATCAAGGAACCCGGGCAGACCCTTCTTGGATCGCCTGTTATCCCGGTTCGTAACTATATGAAGAGCTATGCTCTGTTTAAAAAAGCCGGACAGTAGTTATTTTTTTGATTCTCTGATTTTTTATGTAACTTTGCCGTCCAATTTTTGTTGAGATGGTTCAAAAGACGCTTAAGAAATCATACACTTTCACGGGGAAAGGCCTTCATACCGGTGCTTTTTCCCGTGTTACTATTTCTCCTGCGCCTGAGGGTACCGGGATTAATTTTAAGCGCCAGAGCGATGGCTTCCTTATGCCGGCATTGGCCTCTAACGTTTCCAGCACGGCAAGAAGCACTAAACTTACGCTGGGAGACTTTTCCGTACAGACTGTAGAGCACGTGCTCTCTGCTCTTTACGGCGTTGGAGTAGATAATGCGGTTATTACCGTGGACGGCCCGGAGATGCCCATCCTTGATGGCAGCGCCCGTCCTTATACAGAGGCTTTTCTGGCCGATGGTCTCCAGGATCAGAGCGCCCCGCGCCAGTACATAGACCTTAAGGAAGAAATCTATGTTTCTGACGAGAAAAGCGGTTCCTGGATTAGAATTACCCCTGCGGACAAGCCTTCTTTTGACCTCACGATAGACTTTGGCTCAAAAGTGCTGGGTATCCAGACGGCCTCTTACGACGAGTCTGTAGATTATGCCTCACAGATTGCCGTATGCCGCACTTTTGTGTTCTTCCACGAAATCGAATACCTCTTCGCCAACAACCTTATCAAGGGCGGTGATGTAGACAACGCAATTGTAGTCGTAGAGCATCCCGTAACGGAGGAGCAGGTAGATAATATAGCTGCAAAACTGGGAAAGGAGAAGATAAGCGTGAATTCCGACGGATACCTTACCAATCTCTCTCTTTATTTCCCCAACGAATGTGGCCGCCACAAGCTTCTGGACCTGATTGGAGACATCTCCCTGGCAGGCGTAAGAGTCAATGCCCGTATAACCGGATACAAGCCCGGACACGGCATAAATACACGTGCGGCGGCACTGATTTTGCAGGCAACCGACAAATAAATTTTTCTTATGAATACCATCCATCCCCTGGCTTGCGTAAGTCCAAAAGCTGTTTTAGGCGACGGCATAACGGTGGGCCCCTATGCATTTATCGACGATGATGTTACAATCGGTGACGGAACAATAATTCATCCTCACGCAACTATCTTCAAGTACACTACAATTGGCAAGGAGTGCGAGGTCTTCCCCGGTGCCGTAGTAGGAGCCATCCCTCAGGATCTTAAGTTCGACGGTGAGGTTACCTACGTTCAGATTGGCGACAGGGTTACCATCCGCGAGTGCGCAACCATCAACCGTGGTACCAAGGCTTCCGGAAAGGGAGTCACCAAGGTTGGAGACGACACCCTGCTTATGTCCTACACCCACGTAGCCCACGACTGCACGGTTGGAAAGCATTGCATCCTGGTAAGTTATGTAGGCATCGCCGGAGAGACCGATGTTGACGATTGGGCCATCCTTGGCGGCAGCGCTGTAGCACACCAGTTCAGCAGGATTGGCTGTCACGCAATGGTAGGCGGATGCTCCCGTATAACCAAGGACGTTCCTCCCTACGTTCTCTGCGGCCGCGAGCCCCTCTCCTATGCCGGTGTAAACATCGTAGGCCTAAGGCGCCGCGGCTTCAGCTCAGAGGTTATCCGCAACATTAAAGATATCTACGACACCATCTACTATCAGGGATACAATACCAGTGACGCCTGCACAAAGGTAGAGGCCGGTTTCCCTCCCAGCGAGGAAAGAGACATTATCCTTAATTTCATCCGCGCCAGCAAGAGAGGAATCATCCGTGGCAGCGAGACTACGGGTCACGAGCGCTCTTCAGTAGACTAAAATGCTGCTCTCAACCGCATTTTTTCCTCCTGTATCGTGGTTTGCGGCTGCAGCTTCCTCACAAGACGGGTTTTACCTGGAGGCCTGTGAGAACTTCTGCAAGCAGAGTTACCGCAACCGGTGCCACATAGCTGCAGCAGGCGGAAGCGAAGCAATATCGGTCCCCATCGTTCACGAAGGGGACCTTTTCCATACTCTCATTACAGAGGTGATGATTGATTATCAGGATCCCTGGGTAAAAAAGGCTCGCAGGGCCATAGAGTCGGCTTACAGCACCTCTCCATTCTTCGAGTATTACAAGGACGATATTTTCTCTATCCTGAATTCCGGCATTCCCAGGCTTTGGAATCTAAACCTTGCCCTTATCCGTCATTTCATAAAGAAAACTAATCTGGGCATAGAGCCTCTGTTCACGGAAGAATTCACGAAACCATCGGCCCAAAAAGAAATATCGCCCCCTGGGCCCTACGGACTTGACTATAGGGCGGCGATCCATCCAAAAAGACCAAACACAATCCTTGCCGGGCTTAATCTGGAAAAGCCATACTTCCAGGTTTTTGCCCAAAAGTATGGCTTCATTAAAGATTTGTCCGTAATGGACCTTCTGTTCAACGAAGGCCCGGAATCTTTGCTTTGGCTTAGAACCTCCATCCGAAGGTCATAACGATATCCCAAAGCTTTTGCTTATATGAAATCTCAGGTGAGTTGATTCCGTTTATATAGTTTCCGTAAGGAGTTATATACTGCTGGGGCATCATATTCCTGCGCACTGCAAAGTCACAGTAGAAAGACCCTGTAGACTTGTAACCTGCTCCAAGAGAAATAGCACTGCGAACTGCATCTACAGCCTCCTTGCTTCCGGCATTGTAGGTGTACTCCGGAGAAGTGGTAAGATTGTAGCCGGCCCTAAGGGCAATCGCAGGGTTAAGGTTAAACTCGCCGCCAAGCCTTAGCATATGAACGGGACCGGTTAAATCCTTAATATCGCTGTTGATTCCGTCGAAGTTGGCATTGTCGTAATTGTCATTGTCCCTGAACCTCATCTGGCTAAAATCAGTGTACTCGTAGTCTGCGCTCAAGGTTCCGAACGGAGTAATGAAGGCGGCTCCAACGTTAAAGCGCATAGGAGTCTTGAAGTTGTATTCAAAATTACCCTCCGGGGAGTACTCGCTTGCATTGCGGCTGTTGTCTGTAAAGGCAACGTCTCCGTAATTCTGCCAGGTCTCCTTGATATTTATAATAGTAGGAGTCTGGATTGCGCCGCCAATGGAGAATACATCTGTCTTGTAAATGAAGCCAAGCTTTGCGTAAACTCCTGCACCCTCTGCCTTGTACCAGTCTGCAAGCCTAAGGTTGTCAAAACAGGCGGTACCGTTGTCAAACTCAATAAGGAAATCCTGAGGGTCCTGGGCTATTTCCCTGTGATAAGTGTCCTGATTGTATTCAAGGGCAATCATACCAAGGTTTCCGCCAATAAAGAAGGAGTCGTTGAAGTTCATTCCAAGGTTAATTACCATATCGTACTTGTAACCCGATGTAACTCTGCCCCATCTCTGGTCCAGAAGACCAGCCGTTCCCACTGTCCCGTCCGGGAATATGGTCTCTGTTGCGCCTATCCAGTCATTCCCGCTGCCATAGGTTGTAACCATTCCGCTGCGCGCTGCAACCACGTCCTGCCAGCCGAATCCGTTGTAGTAGGCATTGTTGTGTGTGATGTCGTTGTAGGAGAAGCCGCTGTCCGTAAAATACTGTGACATCTCTCCAAGTATGGACGTCTCTGCATTTATGCCTCTTCCAACTATGTGGGAGTTATAATTTGCGGTAGTATTGGCAACGAACCCAAACGAAATTCCCTTTATGGAAGACGACGCATCCGTAGGATTCCAGTTAACTACTACGCCAAAGTTTGGAAGCGCCATCTTTGTACGGGATGTATTTATATTGTAGGGCTGATTGTTTCCCATTAGCCCGGGGGCGGGATCGTAGAATGCACTTACCGACGATAAACTTATGGACGGGCTGATGGTTACCTGTGAGTAGTGATTTATTGCCGATCCTGCCGGGTTTATGCCTATCGAGCCCAGGTCTCCGCCAAGAGCGGTAAACGCGTTGCCCATACCAATTGTCCTTGCGGTGCCCTGATAGTCGTTAAAACTAAAGTTAAGGCCGTCCTGAATTGTCTGTGCATAGGAAAAAGTTGCTCCCATCAGCAAAATTGCTGCCGCACTGTATATCTTTCTCATAATATCTCTTTTTCTTTAAATAATCTTACCTTCTGCCTCGTGAGCCGCCCGAGGAACTTCTGGAACTGCCGGAAGAACTCCTGGATGAGCTGCTGCTGCCGGAACTTCTGGTAGAGGAGGAACTGCTGCTGGAACTTCTTGTAGAAGAGGAGCTGCTGCTTGAAGAAGATCTTCTGTTATAAGAAGAACTGCTGTTGCTGCTGCTTGAAGAACTACTGCTTGAAGAGCTGCTTCCCGAAGACCTGCGGTAGTTGGAGCTGCTGCCGGAGGAAGAACTTCTTGAGCTGCTGCCGGAGCTTCTGGTAGAAGTGGATCTGCTTCCGGATACTCTGGAAGAAGATGAGTTTCTGGTTCCGGAATTCCTTACGGTAGAGCTACTGCTGCTGCCGGATACCCTTGAAGTGGATGAACTTCCGGAAGAAGATGAACGGTTAACACTGCTTACCGAACTTCTTGTGCTTGAACTTCTGCCGGCACTTCCGCCAACCCTGGTGGCTGATGAACTTGAAGTCCTGGTGCTGGAAGACCTTGAAATTCCAGAACTATTCCTGGAAGAACTACTGCTGGAAACAGTAGAGGCCCTGGTGGAACCTGTTCTGGTGGCGCCGGTTCTGGTAGTACTGTTTCTGCTGCCCCAGTAAGCGCCTCCCAGGCCGTATCGGCCTACATTTCCATAGTGGTGATGGCTTCCGTAATATCCATAGTGTCCGTGATGTCCATAATATCCGTAATGCCCGTAATACCACCTGTCTCTCCAATACCAATTATTATAATACCAGTAGCTGTAGTGGCTGTATCTCCAAGGACTGTAATACCAGTCGTAATAATAGCTGTAGCGGTATCTCCATGAATCCCAGTAATACCAGTCACCGTACCAGGAGTAGTACCATGGATCGTAGTAGGAATAGTACCAGGAAGGTCTGTAATACCAGGAAGGCCTGTAGTACCAGCCGCCGCCATAATAATAAGAAGGAGTGTAGGCAATGTTCCAGGAAGGAGCGTAGCCCAACCAGATATCTACAGAGCCCGAATTATTTACAGAGATATTGTCTGCTACGAATATCTCTGCATCCCTGATGGTAATCTCTTCGTCGTCCGTTCTAATGTAGACCTGAGCATTGCGGGTATCTGAAGCCAGAGCTGAAATCTCTTCTGAATCTACTGCAACAACCACTGCGGTTTTTGCGGGACGGTAATATATGCCGTCTTGGAACTGCCCTGTGGATGCGAACTGAGATGACGTACCACAAGAGGAGACGGCAATCACTAAAGCAAGTAAAAGTGTGATTCTTGTTTTCATATCCATATCTCCTTTTTATTAATAAAAATTGTATCTTTGTGCCCGTATAGGGGCTTTGCTATGCAAATATATTGCAAATTTTATACCTTTCATATACAAGTGAATAATAATACACGAAATATCTAGAATATTACACGAAAATGGCAGATCAGTTGACAAAACGCGCAGAAAACTACTCTCAGTGGTATAACGACCTTGTTATCAAGGCAGATCTTGCAGAACAGTCTGCAGTAAGAGGATGTATGGTTATCAAGCCTTACGGCTATGCTATATGGGAAAAGATGCAGAGGATTTTGGATGATAAGTTCAAGGCTACAGGCGCAAAGAACGCCTATTTCCCCCTCTTTATTCCAAAGTCGTTCTTCAGCCGCGAGGCAGAGCACGTGGCCGGCTTTGCAAAGGAGTGCGCAGTTGTAACTCACCACAGGCTTATGAACAGCCCGGACGGCAACGGTGTGGTAGTGGACCCCTCTGCAAAACTGGAAGAGGAACTCATCGTACGCCCTACCTCGGAAACTATCATCTGGAATACCTATAAAAATTGGATAACCTCCTGGAGAGACCTGCCCATTATGTGCAACCAGTGGTGCAACGTGGTAAGATGGGAGATGCGTACCCGTCTCTTTCTTAGAACCGCGGAGTTCCTGTGGCAGGAGGGCCATACAGCCCACGCTACAGCTCAGGAGGCAGAGGAAGAGGCACAGCGTATGGTTCACGTTTATGCAGATTTTGCCCGTAACTATATGGCTCTTCCTGTAATAGTGGGCCACAAGAGCCCCAATGAGAGGTTTGCCGGTGCGCTTGACACTCTTACGATAGAGGCAATGATGCAGGACGGAAAGGCCCTTCAGGCCGGAACTTCGCACTTCCTGGGCCAGAATTTTGCCAAGTCGTTCGATGTTACCTATACCGATACCGAGGGCAAACAGCAGTATGTATGGGCTACTTCCTGGGGCGTATCTACCCGCTTAATGGGCGCGCTTATCATGGCTCACAGCGACGACAACGGTCTTGTCCTGCCCCCGGCCCTGGCACCTATTCAGATAGTTATGGTTCCTATCTACCGCAAGCCGGAGGAGCTGGAGGCTATTCTGGAAAAGATGACAGAAATAAAGAAGAAACTGGAGGCCCTTGGCCATTCCGTAGAGATAGACAGCAGGGACAATCTCCGTCCCGGATTCAAGTTTGCAGAGTGGGAGCTCAAGGGCGTTCCAGTGCGCCTTGCAATGGGCCCTCGCGATATGGAGTCCGGTACCGTAGAGGTTCACCGCCGCGATACTCTGGAGAAAGAGACTATGCAGCTTGACGGCATAGAGAACCATATCCACAGTCTTTTGGACGATATCCAGAAGAATATTTACAACAAAGCTATGGCCTTCCGCCAGCAGAACGTGCAGAAGTGCGACTCCTGGGATGAATTCAAGGAAACTATCGGCACAGGAAAATTCCTTCTCTGTCATTGGGATGGTACGGCCGAGACCGAACAAAAGATTAAAGATGAGACAAAGGCTACCATCCGGTGTATTCCGGTCGATAGTTTCGTTTGCGAAGAGGAGGGAGTGGACATTTACTCCGGCAAGCCTTCCAAGTGCAGGGTGGTATTTGGCATAGCTTATTAATGCTTATGGTTTAGAAACGCCTAACTTTAAGGAATATGAAAAGGTTTTTATTGTCGATGCTTTCCTTGTCTGTGGCCGTTGTGGCCGGGGCACAGAACAATCTTCAGGATTTGGCCAGCCAGGCCGCCGCTGCCGTTGCGCAGACTCCGGAAAACGTAGCTTCTGCGCCAAAGCCTTCATTTTGGTCTCATAATGTAAAGGTTCAGGCCAATTTTGCCCAGACGTCATATTCCAACTGGGCCAAGGGAGGTCTGGACAACATAGCCCTCACCGGCTACACAGACCTTAATGCAGACTATGAAAAGGACAATATTACTTGGAAGAACCGCCTTCAGCTGGACTACGGCGTGCTTTATTCCGACGACAAGCCTGTTCTTCAGAAAAACAGGGATATGATTCTGCTGGAAAGCACCTTTGGCTTCAAGGCTGCAAAGAGGTTAAGCTATTCCGCTACCTTTACCTTTATGAATCAGTTCTCCAAGGGTTACAACTATGGTTCTCCTTCCGCCCCGGCCGACGCTCCGGAGGGCTGGGAACCATCGTCCAAGGATTGGAAGGCTGCAAGAAATCTAAAGTCAGACTTCTTTGCCCCGGCCAACATCACCCTTGGTCTTGGTCTTGAATGGACTCCCAACGACCTTCTTACCATTAACTTCTCTCCTTTCACCGGAGGCTTTACGGTGGTAGGTAATTCCAAGCTGCGCGCCAACTACGGTATGGAACTTCACCCGGGTCACGATGAGTCTGAAGCTATTAAGGATGCAAAGGGCCTTTTGGTAAACGGATATATCTACAGAGCTGCCAGGTTCGAGTTCGGCGCTCAGATTAAACTTACCGGCAATGTGAAGGTTAACGATAATTTTGAGGGTGCAACCCAGCTCATTATGTTCTCTGACTATCTCCATAACTTTGGGAACACCAGAGTTAACTGGGATAATCGTCTTGACTGGAAGCTGGCCAGGTACTTTACCCTTAATATCACTACCAGCCTGGTTTACGACGACACTGTGCGCATAAGCACGAACAAGCATCCTGAGGGTCATCAGGCCGTGCAGATATATGAGGCGCTTCAATTTGGATTTACCTATACCTTTACTTCCAAAAAGAAGTAAACCATGAACTCCCATATTATAACCGCCGTAGAAGATCTGGTGCCCAAGGGCCCTAAGGTTATCGTTGCGGTTAGCGGGGGAGTAGATTCTATGACGCTGGCTACGGCAGCTCTTATGGCCGGCATCTCTTTTGACGTTGCCCACGTTAATTTTTCTCTTCGCGGGAAGGAGTCGGATTTTGACGAGTCCCTTGTGCGCTCCTGGTGCGCAGAGCACGGGATTACCTGCCACGTAAAGACCTTTGATACTTCCGCCTATGCCGCCTCTGAGGGCATAAGCATAGAAATGGCGGCGCGCAGGCTGCGCTATGACTGGTTTGCCACTCTTGGCAAGGTGGTTCTGGTGGCCCATAACGCCAATGACAATGCAGAGACTCTTCTTCTTAACCTCTGCCGCGGCACCGGAATCCGGGGGCTTTGCGGGATGAAGAGCATATCCGATATGAACGGCCTTATGGTAATAAGGCCATTTCTTGATATTACCCGTGCAGAGATAGAATGTTTTGCTGCGGAGTATAAAGTGCCCTTCAGGGTAGATTCATCCAATGCAGACGTTTCCTACAAGCGCAACCGTATAAGGCACCAGGTTATACCCCAGCTGGAGGAAATCAACCCTTTTGTGGTAAGGACTATCTCGCAGAATATGGCCAGGTTCCGGGACGTGGCCTGTATTGCCGATGATTACTTTAACTCCTCTCTCGGGGGGCTTGTCCCCGGGCCGGAAGGGGTAAAGGTTCCGCTAGATTTGTTGCTTAGCCACAATCATCAGGAGTATTTGCTCTACCGTCTTATGGCGCCCTATGGGTTCAATTCCCAGGACGTGGAGGCATTGCTGGGGCTTATTCTTTCCCGCAGGCAGCTTTCCGGCAAGGTTTTCCGCTCCGGAGGCTTTGTGGCCTATATTGCCGAAGGCTCCCTTGTTATTGAACCTTTGCAGGAGGGCGGAATTAAGGAAGTATCGGTCACCGGGGAAGGGAAGTGGGTCTGCGGCCGCTATAGGCTGATGGTTTCCGTAGAGGAGGTTCCTTCCGGTCTTAAGACTTCTGACGGCAGCGTTATGTTGGATTCCGCCAGGCTTGGGTTCCCGTTTACCCTAAGGCCCTGGAGGGACGGGGACTGGATGTGCCCTCTTGGGATGGGAGGAAGGCGCAGGAAAGTAAGCGATGTGCTGGTGAGCCTCAGGATACCATCGGCCAGAAAAAATAATCTTATAATGTTGGCCTTTCCGGGGCAGGAGGGCCGCATAGGTGCCATAGTGGGCTACGGGCGTATAGATGAGGGGCTTGCAATTGTGCCGGGGGTTACTAAAAAGGTGATTAGAATTCTTGTTTGCGATGGCCCAGATTCAAAAGACTAATGCTGCCAGGCTGCTGGATGCCGCCGGTATACCTTATTCCCTTGTTCCCTATCAGGTGGATGAGTCTGATCTTGCCGCCTCTCACGTGGCGGAGCAGCTGGGAGAAAACATAGAACAGGTGTTCAAGACCTTGGTCCTCAGGGGGGATAAGACCGGTATTTTTGTTGTTGTGATGCCGGGAGATATGGAGGTGGATCTTAAGGTGGCGGCTCGTATATCCGGGAATAAGAACTGCGAGATGCTTCATATGAAGGAACTTCTGCCGGCTACCGGGTACATTCGCGGGGGCTGCTCGCCCATAGGGATGAAGAAACCGTTTCCTACTTATTTTTACGAGAGCTGCCTTCTGTACGACTATATTTTCGTGAGCGCCGGGATCCGTGGGCTTCAGATTAAGATTGCTCCGCAGCCCCTTATAGATTTTGTGGGAGCGGGCATTTATCCTTTGTAATATGTGGTGGCTGCTGGCTTTTGTATCGGCCGCTCTTCTGGGCTGCTACGATTCTGCCAAGAAGGTGTCTCTTCTTGGGAATGCGGTAATACCCGTTCTCTTTATCAATACTGTCATTTGTGCGGCCCTGTTCTCTCCTTTCCTTGTTCAGACGGGCTTCGGAGACTGGCAGGTTCAGAAGTACATCATTATAAAGAGCGCTCTGGTTCTGTCTTCGTGGATGGCCGGCTATTACGGGATGAAGCATCTGCCGCTTACCATTGTGGGGCCGCTAAACGCTACACGCCCCGTGCTTGTGCTTGTTGGGGCCATTTTTATCTTTGGAGAGAAACTCAATTTACTGCAAAGCGTGGGTGTTGCTCTGGCTATTCTGGCCTATTTTATGATGCGCAGGGCAGGGAAGTCGGAGGGGATTGACTTCGAACATAATAAGTGGATATTCTGTCTTATCCTGGCCGTGCTGCTTGGGGCTGCCAGCGGGCTCTACGACAAGTTTCTTATGTCGCCCCGGTATCTTGGACTGGACAAAAGGCAGGTCCTTGGCTGGTATTCCCTTTATCAGGCAATAATGATGGCCGTGGTGCTTCTGGCGGTGCACGTGCCGCTACGGCATAAGAGCACGCCTTTTAGATGGAAGTGGAGCATCCCTCTTATAAGTATCTTTCTTTGCGGGGCAGACTACGTATATATGCAGGCCTTGTCGCAGCCGGATGCGCTTATTGCCGTAGTGTCCATGATAAGGCGGGGGAGCGTTATAGTAAGCTTTGCCATAGGGGCCTTCCTTCTTAGGGAAAGGAATCTGAAGAATAAATTATTAGACCTTTGGCTGATGCTGCTGAGTATGTTTTTCCTTTATCTTGGATCCAAGTGAAAAAAAGTTTGCAAACTTAAAAAAAACATCTATCTTTGCATTCCCAAAACAACGGTGCTGTAGCTCAGATGGTAGAGCAATGGACTGAAAATCCATGTGTCGGCAGTTCGATTCTTCCCAGCACCAC
>CACYGW010000012.1 GCA_902774045.1 uncultured Bacteroidia bacterium | reverse complement strand
TTTTTGAAATAATTTGACTGCCTGAATTTTCTCGTCAAATGAATAAATTTTGGACATAATTGTGTTTTTTTATGTCCAACTTTTGGGGGTCACTTCAAATCTCCTCACCTCGCAGGTGAACCATCAATACAACGCACCAGCGGCATATTACCGTGGAAGGTGAATTTCGGGTTGAAGGGTGAGGCCCACAGATAGCGTCGGGAGAAGTGTTAAGGGTGCTGGTGAGGTGGTCCCCAAAAAGATTTTTGTTTGAGGTGCCGCCGACGGAGTATACGGTGTCCGCCGGCTACGGACCGCCGGTCGCCTGAGCTCGGGATAAGGGCCCCGCTCCCGGCGGCCGTCACCAGTCGTATAGGCAAAAACAATAAAAGTGTTGCTTGCGCGCAACACTTTTTGGAAATATTGCTTGTTGTAAGCAACAAATTTGAAAGCCAAGTTAATGGTTAAAGTTCGTGGTGCAACTGGCCAAAAACTACTTTGCGGAAGATTCCTCGGCGAGGGCTTTGTTGAAGCAGTCGCGGCAGAGGGGCTCGTAGACGTCCTTTTCTCCCAGAACCACAAGCTGCTTGCTGGCAGAGAGGCGGTGCGAGTGGTTGGCAAGGTTGCCGCATTTTACGCAGATGGCGTGAACTTTCTGCACATCCTCCGCTATGGCCATCAGCCCGGGGATGGGGCCGAAGGGTTTACCCAGGTAGTCGGTATCCAGGCCGGCGACTATTACGCGCACTCCCCTGTTTGCAAGTTCCTGAGCCACATCAATCAGGGTGCTGTCAAAGAACTGAGCCTCATCTATGCCCACTACCTCTACGTCCGGTGCTACGGAGAGCATCTTTGACGGAGACTTTATAGGGGTGCAGGGGATAGAGTGAAGGTCGTGGGATACCACGTCAAGGTCTGAGTAACGGGTATCTACGGTGGGCTTGAAGATTTCTATCTTTTGCTTTGCGAACTGGGCTCTTTTGAGCCTTCTTATGAGTTCCTCTGTTTTGCCGGAAAACATAGATCCGCAGATAACCTCAATACATCCTGATTTTTTTGTGTTTTCTGAAAACATATTTGTATTTTTGTAAAGATTTGCTTGGCGATTGCTTAGCAAATATAATGAATAAAACTTATGGATGCTAACTTTTTTGAGAAATTAAGCGAACTTGAAGCAAAGGCCCTGGAGCTTAAAAACCAGCTGGACAATCTGACTGCTGAAATTCAGTCTCTTAAGGCTTGCGCTCCCGCAGAGAAGCCCGTTTTAATTGAAAAGCCTGCACCCAGGCCCCTGGACGAGGAACCATTAGACCTATCCCTCTCCCCCGAGGATTTGGATTTTGAGGCCGATGGTGCCGGGCCCGTCAGCGAGACCCTGCTCCCCGAACCGGAGCCCACACCGGAGCCCACCCCGGAGCCCGAACCCATTCTGGAGCCCATTCCGGAACCCGAGCCCGAGGCAACTCCCGAGACAACTCCCGAGACAACTCCCGAGACAAAGACTATATTCGAGGCGGGGGACGAGGTTGACCTTGAAGATATGGAAACAGCCCTCTTCGGGAAACCATTGGAAGATCAAAAAGCCCCGGCATCCATCAATCAGAAAACCACGCCGGCCAGAAGCATTGCAGATGCAATGACAGGCCGCGTAACCTGGAGAACAGACATCCCCGGGCCGGAAGTTAAATCTATCCGCAGCGCAATAGGCCTTGGAGACCAGGTAGTATTCATAAACAAACTGTTCCGTAAAGACGGAGCCCTGTACCAAAGCACCATCGACAAACTAAACAATACAGAAACGTTTGCAGAAGCCATGAGTTTCCTTAGCGAGAATTTCCCCGAGTGGAACCTGGAATCTGACGACGTTTACCGCTTTATGATGGCCGTGCGCCGCAAAATACGCAAATAATGGCCGGAACCCTGTACATAGTCCCCACCCCCGTAGGCAACCTTGAAGACATAACCCTCAGGGCCATTAAGGTGTTGGGAGAAGCAGACCTTATCCTTGCAGAAGACACCCGCACCAGTTCCGTGCTTCTGAAGCACTACGACATTCACAAGCCGCTGCGCTCGCACCATAAATTCAACGAACACGCAGCATCGGCCCAGGTGGTCAACGAACTGCTGGCCGGGAAAAACATCGCCTTGATAAGCGACGCCGGCACCCCGGGGATATCAGACCCCGGATTTTTCCTGGCAAGACTTTGTGCGTCGGAAGGCATAGAGGTTCAGACGCTCCCCGGAGCCACGGCCTGCATACCGGCTCTTGTATCGTCCGGCCTGCCCTGCGACAGATTCTGCTTCGAGGGTTTTCTACCCGTGAAAAAAGGCCGCCAGACGCTGCTGGAACAGCTTAAGACAGAAACCCGCACAATGGTCTTCTATGAGAGCCCCTACAGGCTGGTAAAGACTCTGGAGCAATTCATCACGGTCTTTGGCCCGCAGCGCCAGTGCAGCGTAGCAAGAGAAATCTCTAAAAAATTCGAGGAACACCAAAGAGGCACCCTGGAAGAAGTGGCACAGCACTTTCGCCAGCACGAGCCCAAAGGTGAAATAGTTATTATAGTAAAAGGAGAAGAGGGAATGAAGCGTAATGACAGAAAAACAAGAGAAGAAGAGCCCGTCTAGGTCCTTCTCTACAGGGGTTATAGCCCTGGTCTTCCTTGCCGTAGGTTATCAGACGGCACTATTTATCCACAATGCAGCCGTTACAGGAATTGCCGCCACGCGGGATTCCCCGGACACCGTTTACATCTATCTTGAGAGGGGGCCGGAGTCCGGATCCGGAGATTACAAGCGTAAGGGTAGTCCTGTAAAGACAGAACGGAGGAATGCCGCCCACTCCCCCACCGTGAGCGCCGTAAGGAAAAACACAGCCCGGCGCCAGTACGAGAATTTCAGGTTCGACCCCAACACCGTGAGCGTAGAAGACCTGGTGCGCCTTGGCTTTAGCCAGAAGCAGGCAGAAACCATCGATGCCTACAGGCAAAAAGGAGGAAGATTTGCCCGCAAGGCAGATTTTGCCCGGTCCTACGTGGTGGAAGATTCGGTATTCAAGAGGCTGGAGCCCTATATAGACATACCACTTTTGGATATTAACACGGCCGATAGTGCCCAGTTCGATGCCCTGCCGGGCATAGGCCCTTACTTTGCAGCCAAGATGGTAAGCTACCGCCGGGAACTCGGAGGTTATTCTTTCCCGGAACAACTAATGGATATATGGAGGTTCGATAGTGTCCGGTTCTCCGGCCTTAAAGACCTGATTACTGTAGGGCCCTCTGCCCCCTTCAGGCTGTGGACTCTTCCCGAGGACTCCCTTAAGTTCCACCCCTACATAAGGGGCCGCGCCCACGGAGTAGTGCTTTTCAGGGAAAACAACAGCCCGGAAAACTATACGGTAAAGGCCCTGCTGCGGGCAGGAGTACTTGACAAAGAGAACGCAGAGCGCCTGGAACGCTGCCGGATATTTGAATATTGATTGAAATTTGATAACTTTGCACGAATGTATGAAACCGAACGTAAATTATATGGGTATGAAACGGTTCTTTAATGTAACACTGCTTTTTGCGGCCTTGGCAACAGGCCTTTTGTCCTGTCACAAAGACCCTACTGCAGAAGAGATTGCAGACCGCAAGGTCATGGTCCTGTACTCCGCCGGCTTCAACAGCCTTAGGAACTACCTCCAGACCAACATAAGAGAACTTACCCAGGGATTCGTACCCGCAAAAGGAACGGGAAAAGACGTAATTCTCATAGTGAGCAAGCCTTACGACGGCTCCTTCACCAGAGAGACCTCCCCAGTACTGATCCAGTTGTACAAGAAAAAGAACAAGGTTGTACTTGATACGGTAAAGACCTATCCGGTAGGAACCATTCTTGCAGACCCTGCCACGCTTCGCACTGTAATGAGCGACATAGGCACGATGTACCCTGCAAAGGGATACGGAATGGTCTTCTCTTCCCATTCTACAGGCTGGCTTCCGGAGAATATTTACGGAAATGCCTCTATCTATTCCGCCCCAGCACCATCGGCAATCAGGCCGTCGACCATAGGACAGGAAAACAACTATCAGGACAACGTTTATCACTCTGTAGAGATTGAAATAGAGGACATGGCCAAGGCCTTCCCTTATCATCTGGACTACTTTGTGCTGGACGCCTGCTTTGGTGGCTGCGTAGAAATAGCCTACGCCCTAAGGTCGGTGACAGACTACATTGCCTTCTCCCCGGCAGAAATTCTCTCCGGCGGCTTCGAGTACACGACAATGGCCGCCCGCCTTCTGCAGGAGAATTCCGTTCAGGGAGTCTGCGAAGACTTCAAGGCCAAGTACGAAAGTCAGTCCGGGATAAACAAATCCGCAACAATCTCTCTTGTAAAGACTTCCGCTCTTGGAGAACTGGCCGCATACTGCAAAGAATTGTTCCAGACATACAGGAGCCAGATTAATGCCATTGACTGGGAGAGCGACCAGGTGCAGACCTTCTTTGGAGGAGACGAGGCCTGGTTTTTTGACCTGGAAGACATTCTTGTTAAGGCAGGCATATCCGCAGAAGAGAAAACCCGCCTGGAAGAGATTCTGGCCAAATGCGTAGTTTACAAGGGCCACACGGGGCAGTATTACAGCAGCATTGACGGGCTGCACCAGATTGAGAGTTTCTCCGGTATGAGCATGTATCTTCCCACCGTGGGCAACGCCTTCATAAAGAATTATTACAAGACACTGTCCTGGAACCAGAATACCTCGCTGGTAAACTAAGAGATTTGCAGGGCCTATAGAGTTATGCGTAAGTTTTTGTCAAAAATATGGTTCCCCGCGCTGCTGGTATTTTTTGCCTGCATACAGATGGTGGGGTCTGATTTTTCCCGATCAGGGATTGACGGGCAGAGGGGCGATGCTGCCGATACCGTCATATATAAAAACGAGCGCATTTACATCAAATTCCGCAAAGGAGGCTCGCGGGCAGAAGGAGACTCCCTGGAAGGAGTACTTTCCGTAGCAGATTCCATTCCCGAGATTCTGGCAAGAGACACTATAAAGATTCCGGATTCTCTTAAATTCACGGATCCCTTCCGCTACAAGTGGTATCTTGCCCTTGTGGATTCCCTTACACACAGACAGGTTATAGATTCCCTTAAGGCCGCCGGAGACGATTCCCTGCGGGTAAAAATAGACTCTATTTACTTTGCAGATTCCACTGCCCTGGCCAAACTTAAGTTCGAGCAGTGGTACAACAGCCTTAGCAAGGAAGAGCGCAAGCGCTACAATGACAATCTTAAGCTAAAGCGCCAGCAGCGTCAGCTGGACAGCCTCTTTAATATCAAAGACAGCCTGCAGCACGTCAAGGACAGCATCAGGGAGAACACTCCCAGAATTCTGGAGACCTTCGCCCTGCCGGATTCAATGTGGTACAAGAGGGTTATTTACTGGAACAGGGACAACCTGCTTGCCAATGTATATCCAAAGCTGATAGATACCACAAGCAATCACTGGTACAACGACTACCGCTTCCTGAGGGAAGACGTGGGCGCCACCTATCCCGGAACCATCGGTTCTCCCTATCAATCATACAATTACTTTAAACGGGAGTACCACGAGGGTGTATCCTTCTACCAGGAGTACGAGGGCCATAGTTACAGCCCAGAGACCCTGCCCATGTACAATACCAAGACTCCTTACACGGAACTGGCCTACTGGGGCAACCTATTCTCCAATACAGAAAGGGAAGAGTCCCAGATTCACATTCTGGCCAGCCAGAACATTCATCCGGAGTTTAACGTGAGCCTTATGTACGACCGGGTGGGTTCCAATGGTATGCTTGATAACGAAAGGGTTGACAACCGCACCTTTGCAGCCTGGCTTAACTATGCCGGAAAGAAGTACCTGGCACATGCGGGTATAATAAACAACAGCATAAAGAAGCACGAGAACGGTGGTATGGAAGACAGCTTCTGGATTAGGGATACTACGGTGGGTTCCAGAGAGATTCCCGTGAATCTTGAAAACGCTTCCAGCAAAATTGTAAAGAATACCATTTTTGTAGACCAGCAATACAGGTTCCCCCTCCCTTTCCTTGCAAAAATCTTTGGAAGACAGACAGATTCGCTTTCATCGGTAGACGTAACGTCGGCCTTCCTGGGGCATAGCAGCGAGTATTCCAACTACAGCAGGATATACGAGGACGAGATTACCGGCGACAGGGGAAAGAACTACTACAGGAATAAGTTCTACATAAATCCCGGGGTGTCTTACGACTCGCTTCACGTAACCAAACTGGAGAACAGGGTTTTTGCCAAACTTCAGCCCTGGTCCCGCGAGTCGCTGGTTTCTACCCTGGATGTAGGGATTGGCAACAGGATTCTGCGTTACTATATGCAGGAGCCACTTAGTGCCGTGCACAAGAAGAAGGAAACCACCTGGAACTCTTCTTATATTTATGGAGGAGCCAGCGGTATGCTGGGAGGCTTCCAGTGGGAAGGCCAGGCATTCTTTGTGGCCGTTGGCGATGAGTCCGGAGATTTTGGAGTAAAGGCCAAAGCCGGTTATTCCTTCTACCCGTTCAGAAAAGCACGCAAGAGTCCCGTAACCATAGGCCTGGGCTTTGAAACCAGTCTTGACGAGCCGGAATTCTTCCAGAAAAAATACTATGGCAACCACGACAGGTGGAACAACGATTTCAAGAAGATAAGCACCACCAAGATTACGGGTTCCATAGACATTCCTCACTGGGATTTTAAGGCAAGCGCCGGCTATGCGCTTCTGGACGGCAATATTTTCTACGACACGCTTGGAATAGCCCGCCAGAACACCAGCCCTATGCACGTGATAAGCCTTGCTGTAGAAAAAAACCTTAAATTGTGGAAATTCCATTTTGACAACCGCGCCCTGGTTCAGGTGAGCTCGGACAAGGAAGTGCTTCCGCTGCCGCCCGTTGCGCTTAACTTAAGATGGTACTTCCAGTTTAACATAAGCGGGGACGTTATGAAGATGCAGCTTGGAGCCAACACCACCTGGACACCGGAGTGGTATGCCCCCACCTTCAGGCCGTCTACCGGAGTATTCCACAATCAGACAATAGAAAAGATTGGCAACTGCCCCTACATAGATGCATTTGTCAATGTCCAATGGAAAAAGGCCTGCATTTTTGTGAAATTCACCAACATAGGAATGGGATGGCCAAATGAGTCTCCTGATTACTTCAGCGCTCAAGGATACATACGCCCGCAAAGCGGACTCAAGCTGGGCATATGGATTCCTTTCTACACATCGCACCGCAAAAACGGGAAGCTTAGCGACAGAGCTTCCAGTGTTGGAAAATAATACTTTTGAATTATATCCCCTTAATAAAGAAGGCTTTGCCCTATTTGGTGTGCATTATTGTACCCCTTGTACTTTTTACGCCAAGAAGCCGCAGGCACATAAGCGAGGCCTGGAGGGTAGATTTGCCCCAGGCCAAATGCGTAATTGCACTTCCGGGATTCAAAAGCGAGAGTATTCGTTATAGCGTGGGCTATAACCACGAGATTCTTAAGCTTACAGGAGACCTTCTGGACTGCGAGATGGACATTGTGCTTAGCGAGGACAAGAAAGCAGCCTTGGACTCGCTGGAAAACGGCTACTTTGACGTAGCAGTCCTCCCCTACGGAGATTCCTCGCTTATAGGCAGGACAGAAATTGCTTTTTGTCCGGTGATGGAAGACAGCACCGTATGGATTATCCCCAAAGACGGGAACATTCCCCCTCTGCTTCTTAGCCTGGGTCTGGACGGAGTAAGGGGGAGAACAGATTATCCCGCTATACTTAACAGGTTCACACCCTCTTACGAGCCTTTCTCGCGTCTTAGAAGCGGGCTCACCTACACTAACGCCAGCCCCTACGACGCCCTGTTCAAGCAATATTCCCAGCAGCTTGGCTGCGACTGGCGCATGCTCACGGCAATGGCCTGGCAGGAATCTATGTTTAGGATAGAGGCCAACTCCCACAAGGGGGCTTACGGACTTATGCAGACCATCCCATCAACCGCCAAGGCTTATGGCGACAGTGCCTGCAGTATCGACCCGGAAATAAGTCTTATAGTTGCCACAAAATACCTAAGGCTTATAAAAAAGACTTTCGACGGCAAGGCGGAGGGGGACGATATCTACCGTTTTGTGCTTGCAGCCTACAACGGAGGAGAGAACCGCCTGCAGGGCATACTTAACAGGCTGGCCCAAGAAGGGCTTCCCAACACAAAATGGGAAGACATCAAAGCCTATCACAAGGGAGAAACGGTAAATTATGTAGACCGGGTAGATTCCATCTACCAAGCCCTTAAGGTTATCGTACCTTAATTGTCTTTGCAGGGTCTACTCCGGAAATAAATAGGGTGGGCAGGAGCAGCATCAGAGCAATCAGACAGAAAGCGGCCACATCGGTCACAAGAATATTCCAGATATCCAGATTAATGGGCATATAGGAGAGGAAATAGTTCTCCGGATCCAGTTTTATAAGATGGGTGTGCTTTTGCAGCAGGCAGAAGCCTATGCCCAGAATATTGCCAGCCGTCATTCCCTTGAGGACTACCCTGAAAGACATCCTTAGGAAAGCATCGCCAATAGCCCTGTTCTTCATTCCAATGGCCTTGAGTACCCCAATGGAAGAAATGTTCCTGAACAGGGTGATAAGCAGACCGGATATCATATTAAAACCGGCAACGGCGGTCATAAGAGCCAGGACAAGAAGTACGTTTACGTCCAGAAGTTCCAGCCAGGAGAATATCTGGGGGAACCTGTTTGAAACGGAAGAGGCTACAGGGGGCCTCTCACCCTGCGGGGTGGCGTCCCAGGCGGCCGTTCCCACCAGGGAAGTAGCTTCTTCCAGTGCCTGGGAGTTCGCGGGAAGAGCGTCAAAAACGACCTCCAGTGCAGACACCTCGTCCGAAGACCAGCCGCATACGGTCTGCATCTGCGAAAGAGAGGTTTCCACTATGAGCTTATCCTCCCCTCCCAGGGCTGCAGGATAGACCTCAACTATCCTGAACACTCTTACCCTCACCTTCTCGCCGGCAAAATAAACGGTCATTTTGTCGCCCAGAGAAAGGGCTAACTTAGAGCAGAGTTGCCGGGGAACCCTTACGCCAAGGCTGTCGGGGCCCTGGGGCGTACCTTTGAAGATAACGCCCTGAATGTTATCTCCCTTTTTGATTATTCCCGGCTTATACACTACGGGGGTTACTTTCTTAACGCCCCTGAGGCCAAGCAGCCGGGCGGTAAGGGCAGTATCGGCCTTTACAGGATTGTCCCCTCCAAGATAGCCGTTCCCGTCCGCGCTAAGCTGCACATCCCCGAACACTTGGGAAATGCCGCTGCGGAGTTCCTTTTTGAATCCTCCGGTCACCGCAACGGCAATAATCATAACAAGGAAAGAGATAGCTATGGATACCACAGCTATCCTTCCCTTTATCTTAAGGTGTCCCGCTATGAAGTGGGATACACGCATTTACCAGATATGTACCCTCTCCTCCTGGGGCAGGAACATAGGGTCTCCCTCCTTGATTCCAAAGGCATCGAAGAAGCTCTGGAAGTTGCGTATGGAGACATTAACCCTGTTCTTGGCAAGAGAATGGACGTCAGTCTTGGTGCGGCGGTCAATCTCCTCGTCGGTAATGTTCTGGGCCCAGATTGCGGCGTAGGACAGGTAGAACCTCTGCTCCGGAGTAAATCCGTCTATGAGCTCTGCCTTCTTGCCTTTGAGGGCGTTCTGCATAGCTGTGAAAGCAATGCTAAGGCCGCCGTGGTCGCCTATATTCTCTCCAAGAGTATAGTGTCCGTTGGCGTGTACGCCGGGAAGCACCTCTACTTTGTCGAACTGAGCGGCCAGAACCTCTGCCTTGGCGGTGAACTTCTCGTTGTCCTCATCGGTCCACCAGTTACTCATATTGCCCTCTGCGTCAAAGAGGCGGCCCTGGTCGTCAAAGCCGTGGCTCATCTCGTGACCTATCACCACGCCAATTCCGCCATAGTTCACCGGGTCATCGGCATCCGGGTTAAAGAACGGAGGCTGAAGGATGGCTGCCGGGAAGCAAATCTCGTTGGTGGTAGGATTGTAGTATGCGTTAACCGTCTGAGGGCTCATACCCCATTCGGTCTTGTCCGTGGGCTTGCCCATCTTGGAAATGTTGTCAGAAACATACCACTGAGAAGCACTCTTGAGATTCTCGAAATAAGACAGACTGGAGTAAATATCAAGGCTGGAATAATCCTTCCATACATCGGGATATCCAATCTTAACGGTGAAGGCAGCCAGTTTCTCGCGTGCGCGGGCCTTGGTCTCGTCGCTCATCCAGTCAAGGGAGTCGATATGCTCTCCAAGAGCGACCCTAAGGTTCTCTACAAGGGTAATCATCTTTTCCTTAGAAGAAGCCGGGAAGTACCTTTCTACATACATCTTGCCCACAGCCTCTCCAAGAATACCGTCAGGAACGGCCATAGCCCTCTTCCAGCGGGGCCTCTGCTGCTGCACGCCGCGAAGCTGACGGCTGTAGAAGTCAAACTCGGCATCGATGAAATCGTCGCTAAGGGCGCCGCAGCTGCCACGAAGAAGCGTAGCGGCAACGTAGTTCCTAAGAACAGAAAGAGGCATTTCTTTTACAATGGCATCCAGACCCTTGAAGAACGAAGGCTGGCATTCAATGAACTTCTCCATATAGGGAAGCTGCCTCTCAGAGAAATACTCCTCCCAGAAAACGCCGGGGTGCGCCATTATGAACTCCTTGGTATTGCGGGGATTATACTGGGCCACAACGTCCCTTGTCTGCTCTCCTGTCCAGGAAACGGCGGCAATGCGGTCCTCAACTGCTATTACATCCTTGGCAATAGCCTTTCCGTCATAGCCGCAAAGATCGAATATCCTTGCAATGAAGTTGCAATAGCCTTCCTTGATTTTGGCATAGGCCGGGTCTACATAATAGTCTCTTTTTCCAATACCAAGGCCGCCCTGCGAAAGATAGAGAATCTGATTGCCGCTATCCTTGAGGTCTGCCTCTACATAAGCGCCAAAGAAAGGAGTCTCCCCATATTTATGAAGTTCTGCCACTGCCTGGGCAAGCGCTGCCGGGGAAGAAACGGCAAAAATCTTCTCCAGATAAGGCTTCACGGGAGCGGCACCCTCCTGATTGAGGCGGACAGAGTCAAGGCCCATTTTATAAAGGTCCGATATTTTCTGTTCGATGGTGCCTTGCTCTGCCTCAAGTTCTGTCATAGAGGCAAAAAGGTCATTGAGCCTTTCTATATTATTCTCTGACAACTGGTCGAAGGAGCCAAAACGGGCGAACTCCGGGCCAAGAGGATTTTTAGCCTGCCAGCCGCCGGTGGCATACTGATAAAAATCAACGCCGGGAGCGGTAAGAGTATCAAGATTTCCCAGGTCGATGGCAGGAACGCCAGCTTCCTTGTTTGAATTGCAAGCCGTCATAAGTAAAACAGTTGCTGAAAGTAAAATAAAAATCTTCTTCATAACACTAATAAGTAAAACCTTGCGAAGTTATGAATTTTTGGCCATATTTGCGTGATTATATTCAATATTTGACCTTAACCATGAATTTATTCAAAAGATATCTGGTTGCCACGATAGGACTTGTGATAGTTGCCTTTGGCGTAGCTCTCTCCCTTAAGTCCAATCTTGGCACTGCCCCGGTGTCATGCCCTCCGGCCATACTTAACCTTAAGTTCACCTCCATATCGGTAGGCACCTTTACCTGGATGATGCATCTCGTGCTGATTGCTACGCAGATTATTGTCTTAAGGCGCAGATTCAAGCTGTCCTTCCTAATGCAGATTCCGGCCGCCTTTGTATTCGGTTACCTCTGCGACCTTTGCATCTGGCTTCTGAAGGACGTACAGGTAACGACCTACGGCACCCAGATGATGTTATGCATAGTCACGGTAGTTGTAACGGCCATAGGCGTAAGGCTGGAGATCGTAGGCAACGCGTGGATGCTGGCAGGCGAGAAGACAGCTGTTGTAATGAGTGAGGAGTCCGGAATAAAGTTCAGCAACTTCAAGGTTTTGTTCGATATTTACCTTGTTGCCATATCGGCCTTGTTCGGATGGTTGGTCTTCAGAGACATGTTTGGCGACGGAACAAACGTAGTTATCAGGGAAGGAACCCTAATTCTGGCGATATTCACAGGCCTATGCATGAAGGTTACCGACCCTCTGGTAAACAAGATTGTGAAGCCGTTTTTAAATGACGGGAATTAAAGTATTTCTAAGGGATTGGATGCTGCCCCTGGCTATGCTTACAGGGGCCGCCACCTATATTTTCTATCACAACACCCCCGCCCTGGCCCCTGCAGGCCAGACACTTAAGGAAGTAGTTTCCCAAGGGCAGAGGCTGGTGATTGCCTTCCTCCTGTTTTTCCAGTTTCTCAAGACTGCGCCGCGGGATCTGCAGTTCCGCCGCTGGCATCTCTACGCCGCTACCCTTCAGTGTATCCTCTTCGTGGGCATAGCCGCGCTGGCCCTCTATTCCGAGGGCAGCGACATCCGCATTCTCCTTGAATGTGCAATGATTTGTTTTATATGCCCCACGGCATCGGCCGCCGGAGTTATCACGGAAAGACTGGGAGGGAAACTATCGGACACGGTAACCTACCTTATAATAATCAACACCCTGGCCACCCTGCTTATTCCAACCATCATTCCAATGGTAAGGCCGTCGACAGACCTTGGCTTCTGGGCCTACGTGCTACTGCTGGCCGGCAAAATCTTTCCTCTGCTAATAGTACCCTGCCTTCTTGCCTGGGCCATAAGATTCCTGCTCCCGGGCCTTCACAGATTTCTTGTGAAGTGGAGCGGTTATTCTTTTTACATTTGGGGAGTGGGGCTCTATCTGGCCATTTTGCTTGCCACCAAAGCCCTTATGGAGAGCAGCCTTTCTGCCGGAAGCATCTTCTGCATTGTGCTGGTATCCCTGGCCTGCACGGCCATACAGTTTGCAGCCGGGCATAAGTTCGGTGGCAAAAACAGCCAGGACTACACTACGGCGGGGCAGGCACTTGGGCAAAAGAATACCGGCTTCCTTATCTGGCTGGGATACACTTATCTTACCCCTGTAACCAGCATAGCCGGCGGTCTTTATGCCTTGTGGCAGAATTTATATAACTCCAGGGAGCTGTATCGCAAACACCACGCTCTTAAAGAGAATTAAGATAGTCCATGCGCACCTGTGCGGCCTGCTTTTCTATATCGGTCTCTCCGTACTTGACAAGCATCTCCAGATACTTTTTCTCTCCTTTTACATCCTTGGAATTGCGGCAGATTAGGATGCAGCTGCGGATAGCCGTGGTGTCGTCCTTCTTTAGCTTCAGCACCATATTATAGTATTTGACAGCCTCTTTCTCGTCCTTACGGGCCACAAGATAGTAAGAGCCCATATTGTTAAGGAACATAGTGTTCTTGGGATAGTAATCCAGAACCCTCTTTGTAAGATTATAGAAGGCGGCATAGCCGTCGTCCGTGGCATATTTAAAATAAACTATGCAGTATTCCTGGATTGCAGAAAAGAAATAATCGTCGTTAATAACATACTCCGGATGCTCCCACTGGGGTTTCTGGGTGGCATTGTAGTCTATTATGGAGGTAAGCTCGGCCGCAGCCTGAATTGGCGATTCTTTCTCGTATCCGGTATAGGCTGCAACCTTGTAGAATCTAAGGTCGATACGGTCCGGGTACAGGCGTATCACCCTGTCAATATCGGATATGGCCTGTTTAAAAAGGATATCGTTGAAAAACAGTTCCTCAAAATAATAAGTTACCGTTCCAAGGCTGTCGGCCAGGGTGAGCACCGGCTCCTGTCCCAGATACTTCTTCTGGGTTTTACCTACCACCTGCGAGGTTTGTGACTTTGAGTAACTGTAGAGAAACTTTCCTATAAGCGCATCCACATCGTTGGGGTACTCCCTTAACCAGTGCTTGATAAGGGTTTCCACACCTATGCCGGAGGCGCCTACCTTGGCCACAAGGCGGTCATATTTGTCCTTGTACTCTTCCTTGCTTGTAGTCTGGGCCGCACCGGAAAACATAAAGCATCCCAGAAGCAGGCACGACAAAATACTCTTAAGCATCATACCGTATAATTCTTTTTTCATAATTCCATTCTAATTCTTCTGCCTGCAGGCAGAAGGTTATTGCAACGTTTGCCGATATTCTTCACAAAGCCAAGGGGCAGACCCTTGTAGGTGACGGCCAGGTAACCAAGCGGAGCGTCCGGCAGCGCTATGGCCTCCCTTCGCAGATAACTCTGCGCAAGATAAAGAGACAACTCTACACGCTCGTATCCATATTTATCCAGCACTCCGGACAAAGCCAGGTCCGGATGCGGAATAAAGTCTTTTCCTTTGTAGGACCCCACGGCCGTACCCATCCTAAGAGGCTTTAGCCTTTCCATCACCGGAGCATCCTTGGCCAGAGGCTCAGGCAAATAAACCTGGATATCTTTTTTAGGGCCGATAGTGCCCTTTCCCGCCGCCCTTCGCCCTGCGGGCGATGTTTTTACGAGCGCCGCGCAGTACTGGCCCTCTCCGCGGACACTTCCCGGTACAAGAACAAAGCCAAACTTTGTGTCTATGATGCCCGGATAGGAGATTTTAAGGTCTATTACCTCCGCGCCAAGAGTCCGGGCTATCCAGGAGACATTCTGGTCATTCTCCTTATTATTAAAGGTACAGGTAGAGTAAATCAGCACTCCCCCTGTCCTGAGAGCCGGCCACACATCGGAGAGGATACGCCTCTGGCGGGCCTGGCAGAAGTCCACCGTCTGCGGCGACCACTGCTCCAGGGCTTTTTTATCCTTCCAGAACATCCCCTCGCCGCTGCAAGGCACATCGGCCAAAATTATATCGTAATAACCCTCCAGGGGAGAAAAGGCCTTTGGATCTACGCTTGTTACCACGGCGGAGGAACTTCCCCAGCGGGCCACGTTGTCGCAAAGGATAGTGGCTCTGGAGTTTTCTACCTCGTTTGCGGTTAACAGGAATTTCCCCGGCAGAGCCTTTTCCAAAACGGATAAAAGATATGTGGTCTTGCCGCCTGGTGCGGCGCAAAGGTCAAGCACCCTAAGGAAACCATCGGCCTTGACGGAAGGTAAAATTTCCTCGAAAACCCGTCCGGGGAACATTGCCGACGAGTCCTGCACATAGTAGGCTCCGGCGTGGAAGAGAGGGTCTGCGGTAAAAAGAGGGCGGCTGTCAAGGAAGTATCCGTCAGAGCACCAGAGCACCTTGTCCCCAAGACCGAAGTCAAGGGGCGCTGGCTTGGAGGGGTTAAGTCTCACGGATACAGAAGGTTCGTGAGGTTCCCCTAGAAAGCTGTGCAAAGATTCTTCTATACTGCTGTCCTTAAACCAGTCTTCCATAGCGTTGCGGCAGTGCTATACCCTCTGGGACATCTGGACCATAGAATCCACGGCCTTGTCAAGGGCTTCCTGAAGTTTAGAGCCCAAGAGCATCTTCATCATGAAATTAAGGTCGGCATCAACATCAATATGAAAATCCGTCTTGCCGGATTCGCCTTCTACGGCGTCAAAACAAAGGTTGGCAGTAAACTGGAAGGGAGCCCCGTCGTCGGCCAGGGAAATCTTGGAATAGGGCTGGCGGTCGGTGATTCTTATTCCTACCGGGAAACCCTGTACCTGGCCGTGAATACTGTCGTAATCTGCCGTGATGCCTTCTCTCTTATCCTCAGGGATAAAGGGCATGAAGTTGCGAAGATCTGCAAAGGCCATATAAACCTCGTACGGTGCGCGCGAAAGTATTCCGTGTTTACTGTTAATTTCTGCCATAATTTCAGATAAAATCAATATATTTGTGTCCCGCAAATCTACGAAATAAGCATCGATGCACAAAATATATTTTGAAAAGCGCTGTATAGTTATCTGCAGGAGCGACGAGTCCCAGTTGGCAGACCCTAACTCCGTAGAGTTTCATATGGGAGAAAAAATTGATATCCACGCCCTGGTGGGTATGTTCGAGGCGTCGGACACCCTTTCCAGGATTTACATTCCGGCAGAGGGGCGTCAGGAAGAAGAGATTTACCGCAGGCTTTGTGCAGAGTTCAAGGAAGTAAACGCCGCCGGAGGTTTGGTACAGAACCGCCGCGGAGACTTTCTGCTTATAAGGAGAAACGAGCTCTGGGACCTTCCCAAGGGCCATCAGGAGCCCGGAGAGGATATCCGCACTACGGCCATCAGGGAGGTTGCGGAAGAAACAGGCATAGACAATCTCCAGCTTCGCAAACTAATCTGCATTACGGACCACTGCTATATCCGTAATGGCATCTGGCATCTTAAGCATACCTGGTGGTACGATATGTTCTATGACGCTCCCCTGGACCTGGTGCCCCAGAAAGAAGAGGACATCACCAAGGCTGCGTGGGTGGCAAAATCCAGCCTGCCTCCCTTCCTTATGAATACCTTTCCCTCCATCATAGAGGTATTCCGCGCCAGAATTAAGGATTTTTAAGATTTTTCCTGGTTTTCCTGCACTGGAATGAAACATTTTGGAGATTTTGACGTATAATAAAGAGTACGCGTCAATTTTTTAAGTATGAAACTATCCCAATTCAATTTTGACCTTCCCGCAGAGAAGATAGCGTCAGAGCCCACCAGATGGCGTGACGAGTGCAAACTTATGGTTCTCCACAAAGATACAGGAGAAATAGAGCACGTAATCTTCAAGGACATAATAAATTACTTTGGCAAGGGCGATACCTTCGTTTTCAACGATACTAAGGTTTTCCCCGCAAGGCTTTACGGCAAAAAGGAGAAGACCGGGGCCGATATTGAAGTTTTCCTGCTCCGGGAGCTTGCCCGAGACCAGAGGCTTTGGGATGTTATAGTAGACCCTGCCCGCAAAATCCGCATTGGCAACAAGCTCTACTTTGGAGAGGACGAGAGCCTTGTGGCAGAGGTTATAGACAATACTACATCCCGCGGCCGCACGCTCAGATTCCTTTTTGACGGACCTTACGACGAGTTCAAGCAGACTCTTTACAGTCTGGGAGAGACTCCTATCCTTAAGTTTGTAAAGGAGAAACCCACTCCGGAGGACAGGGAGAATTTCCAGACCATCTTTGCCAAGAACGAGGGTGCTGTTTCTGCTCCCGCAGCCGGGCTTCATTTTAGCCGCGAGCTGTTTAACAGGATGATTCTCAAAGACATAAACAAAACCTTCCTTACTATGCATATGGGCCTTGGGCACTTCCGCAAGGTAGACGTAGAGGATCTTTCCAAGCATAAGATGGATTCCGAGAGGCTTATAATAAGCGAAGAGACTGCAAATCTTATTAACCAGACAAAGGCACAGGGGCATAAGGTACTTGCCGTGGGCGCTACTGTAATAAGGGGTCTGGAGACTTATGTAACCACCACCAGCGAGGTTAAGCCCTACGATGGCTGGACAAGCAAGTTCATCTTCCCTCCCTACACCTTCAGTGTTCCCACGTCGATTGTTTCCAATTTCCACCTGCCCTGCTCTACCATGCTTATGTCGGTCGCAGCGTTCGGCGGCTTCACCAACGTGATGAAGGCCTACGAGGTAGCCCTGAAGGAAGACTACCGCTTTGGCCCTTACGGCGACGCGATGCTAATTATTTAGCATTATTTTAAAGATTCGTAAAAAAGTGGCTCTCCCCGAGTCACTTTTCTTTTTTTTACTGCGCGGCAGAGCTAAATTGCGCCGCTATGGATAAGGAAACTGTATATTACTGCCTGCTTGGAAAGGCATTTGGATTTAATCCCGTGGTAGGGATAAAACTCATAGAGGCCGTGGGGGACGTGGCCGATGTTTTCTCTATGGATGCGGCCTATCTTGCCAGGCTGCATCCTCTGGTGCAGCTTAACAATGAGGAATTGGAGAAAACCGCCCAGGAGCTGGAGAGGCTCAGGCGCAAAGGCTGTTATTACGTAACTATCGGCCAAAAAACCTATCCTCCCATGCTTCGGGAGTGCGAAGATGCGCCCCTTGGCCTGTATGTGCGGAGTGATTCCCCTCCGGAGGATGTTTTCCTGGGGGCTGCGCCCATTGCCATCGTGGGCACCAGGGATATCAGCCACTATGGTATTGAGTGGTGCGGCAAGATAACTGCGGGCATCGCCCTGGCCAGGGAGAAGCCGCCCATAGTGAGCGGGCTTGCCATAGGGACGGACATCGTCGCCCACAGGACCGCCCTTAAAAGCGGGGCCCGCACGGTGGCGGTAATGGCTACCGGGATAGATGCAGTGTACCCATCGGTCCATAACTATGACGCTTCCGTCATCGCCGCTACGGAGGGCTGCGCCCTTGTTACCGACTATCCGCCGGGGACCAGCCCCGTGGCCTTTAATTTTTTAAGGAGAAACCGGATTATAGCCGGGATGAGCCGCACCGTCATTCTTGTAGAGTCTAAAGAGAGGGGCGGAGGGCTTATGACGGCCCATCTGGCCTATACATATAGCAGGGATGTCTACGTACTTCCGGGTAGAATTGACGACCTGCGCTCCGGAGGCTGTAATCTTCTGCTGTCGCAGAGGAAGGCAGAGGCTTTCTGTTCTCTGGACGACCTGCTGCTTAAACTGGGGCTGCACAGCGGAAGGCGGAGTTTTGGGGCCGCGGCGGCCCTGGCGCCGGAAAAAATATTCCGCGGAAGGCTCCCCGACGAAGAGATAGAACGCATAAAGGCAATTGCCAAAATCATTTACGGAAACAGGGGGATTTCTACGGCGGAGCTCTGCCAGAAAAGTGGGCTGGAGATAACCGAGATAAATTATCTTCTTCCTCTGATGGAGGCAGAGAATTTAATCTACAGGGATTTACTTGGAAATTGCTCTATACGTAACACTCTTGGGTAATTTTTACTATCTTTGCCTTCACGCCAAGACTATCCTATGCTTCCAAGATTCATAGATACGCACGCACATCTTAACGATGAGTCCTATAACCCCGAGGGCGGGCCTTCAGAGGTTGATGATGTCATTGCCAGGGCCGCCGCGGCCGGGGTGGGAATGATTTTTCATCCCGATATAGACAAGCACGAGCGAGAAAGCGCCCGCAGTATCTGCCGCGCCCATCCGGGCGTGGTTTTGCCTATGGCCGGGCTTTACCCGGGGTCTGTGGACGGGAACTGGAAGAAGGACGTGGAAGAGACTTTTGCAGGCATAACTCCGGACATCATCGCCATAGGAGAAATAGGCCTTGATTATCATTGGTCTACGGAGTTCAAGGAGGAGCAGAAGGAGGCCCTTCGCTGCCAGTTGGAGCTGGCCCTTGAACTGGAGCTTCCGCTTAACATACACGTACGTGACGCTACCGATGATTTCTTTACAGTGCTGGAGGGTTTTAAAGGAAGAGGGCTCCGCGGCAACGTACACGCATTCAGCGGCAGTATCGACACCTACCGGAGACTTCAGAAATATGGGGACTGGAAGGTTGGAATAGGAGGGGTGGTGACATTCAAGAATGCCAAGGTAGCCTTGAGTGTAAAGGAGATTCCGCTGCAAGATATTCTGCTGGAGACAGATTCGCCCTATCTTTCTCCCACACCTTTCAGGGGGCAGAGGAACGAGCCGGCGATGATTCCCCTCATTGCAGAAAAAATTGCCCAGATTAAGGGAATAGACATTGAAGAAGTGGCACGGGTTACCACACAATCGGCATTAGAATTATTTGGAATTAAACCATAATTATGAATAACACAGGAAGAACCTCCATACTCCTTATTTATACAGGAGGAACGATAGGTATGACAAAGGGCGGCCCGGAAGGGACTCTGAAGCCCTTCAACTTTGACCAGATTTTTGAAAAGGTACCGGAGATCAAACAGTTTGCCGTTGATATCCAGGTATATACGTTCGACCCTCTGATAGATTCATCGGACGTAGAACCGGGGATGTGGCAGAAACTGGCCTGCATAATAAGGGATAATTACAACTCTTACGATGGGTTTGTCGTGCTGCACGGAACGGATACCATGGCTTATTCTGCATCGGCCGTGAGCTTTATGCTGGACAACCTTGACAAACCGGTCATTTTTACGGGAAGCCAGCTGCCGGTAGGAGTGCCGCGCACGGACGGAAAAGAGAACCTTATTTCCGCAATAGAGATTGCATCGGCAAAAACCCCGGAGGGCAGGAGCCTTGTGCCGGAAGTGTGCGTTTACTTTAATTCCCTGCTTATGAGGGGGAACCGCTGCGTAAAGATAAACTCTGAGGAGTTCAATGCTTTCTCCAGCCCCAACTACCCTGCCCTGGCGCAGGCCGGTATCAACATAAGATATAACAGGGATGCCATAATGAAGCCCACCGGGGGCCCCTTCACCGTTCACACAGATCTGGACACAAGGGTATCAATATTAAAGGTACACCCAGGCATTACCAAGGAGGTTGTGAGACACATCCTGTGCGGCCAGGAATCCCGGGCTGTAATTATAGAGACCTTTGGTTCCGGAAACGCTCCTTCTAAAGACTGGTTCATCGATATAGTGGCAGAAGCAGCCGCAATGGGCAAGATTCTTGTAAATGTAACGCAGTGCCTGTCCGGCACCGTAGATATGAGCATTTACGCCACGGGTATATCCTTGCAGAAGGCGGGAGTGATAAACGGTTATGACTCAACAACGGAGAGTTGTCTTGGCAAGCTTTTTTATCTGATGGGCAAAACAGGTGACAATGAACGCGTTAAGACTTTGATGAGCCAAAATCTGAAAGGAGAAATAACCACATTTTAGCCTTTTACCTTTGTGAATTCGATTATTTTGATTAAATTGCACCGACTTTACAGAAAGTAACTATTAACTTAATACAATTATTTATTTCAAACACTCAAAAACAATTATGAAAAAGTTTTTCATGTTTTTGGCAGTTGCAGGTATTATGACCTTCACTGCAAACATCGCTTCAGCTCAGGAGGAGGAAAATGTAGCTCCCGAAGCAACTGAAGTTCAGGCAGAAGCTCCCACAAGTGCTGCTGATCTCTTCAAAAGTTCAGGTGAGGAAGTTCCCCTACACCAGGCTATTAAAACAAAATTCATCGAGGGTGGCGCAGGCTTCATGTCTCTTATCGTCATTTGCTTGATCCTTGGTCTTGCTCTTGCTATCGAGAGAATTTTGTATCTGAACTTTGCAAAAGTTAACGTTAAGAAACTCCTCGAGAACGTAGAGGCTGCTCTTGCAAAAGGTGGTATCGAGGCTGCAAAGGATGTTTGCCGTGACACTCGTGGTCCTGTAGCCAGCATCTTCTATCAGGGTCTCCTCCGTTACGATCAGGGTCTTGACAATGTAGAGAAAGCTATCGTTTCTTACGGTTCTGTTCAGATGAGCAACCTCGAGAACGGTCTTTCCTGGATTTCCCTCTTCATCGCCATTGCTCCTTCACTCGGATTCCTTGGTACCGTTATTGGTATGATCCAGGCCTTCGATGCTATCCAGGCTGCAGGTGATATCTCCCCTAACGTTGTTGCCGGTGGTATGAAGGTGGCCCTCATCACAACTGTTGCAGGTCTTATCGTAGCTATGATCCTCCAGATCTTCTACAACTACATCCTTGCAAAGATTGAGTCCATCACTATCGATATGGAAGATGCTTCCATCTCTCTCGTAGACATCCTCACCAAGTACAACAAATAGTAATTTGTCCAAACAATGGGAAAACAGAATAAAATCTTCAAATGGGTAATGTTGGCGCTGATGGCCATCAGCATCATCATTGTCGCTGCAGGCTTCTTTACAGGTTTGCCTGAGCGTCCTACCGACCCTAATGGTACTGTTGACCTGCTGCTTCGTTGGACAGAGTGGATGGTTATTGGCACTGTGATTCTTCTTGCAGTGGTCAATATCTTCATTATGGCAAAAAACAACAAGAAGAGCATCGTAAAGCTTTGCACAATACTTGGCGGAGCCGTTGTTCTTGTTCTCATTGCCTACGCTTTGGCCGCAGGTTCGCAGCCGGTTGCATATAACGGAGAGCCTGTTACAGACGGAACTCTCAAACTTACTGACACAATCTTGATTATTACCGCTATAGCTGGACTGGGTGCAGTTGCCGCTATTGTTTATGGTGAAATCGTAAGCAAGATTCGCAATAAATAAAGACTATGGGTAAGAAAAAAACACCTGCGATAAATTCTAGTTCAACAGCGGATATAGCGTTCCTGCTCCTTTGCTACTTCCTCATGACAACAACCATGGGGTCACAGACTGGTTTGCAGAGACGTCTTCCGCCTATGCCTGATGAGAACCAGAAGGTTGAGGATATCAAGATCAACCGTCGTAACATCATCGTAGTCAGGATTAACGCAAACGACAGACTTCTCGCCGGTAGTGAAGCCCTAGACATCAGCCAGCTTAAAGATAAAATCAAAGAATTCCTTACAAACCCTGCTAACGATCCCAACCTTCCTGAGAAGGAAGAGAAGAACATAGAGAACTATGGCAAGGCTCAGGTATCAAAGGGTATCATTTCTTTGCAGAATGACCGTGGTACCAGCTATAAGGCTTATATAGCAGTTCAGAACGAGCTTGTAAAAGCAATCAACGAGCTTCGTGACGACTTCTGCTATAAAGAGTACGGCAAGAAGTTCGCTTCTCTTGACGAGGAAAAGCAGAAGATTGTAAAAGAGATCATCCCTCAGAATATTTCTGAGGCTGAGCCTAAGGATACTGGTAAAAAGAAATAAAGGAGGACAATAATTATGTCAAAATTTGGTGGCAGCAACAATAAGAAAGACGTGCCGGCTATAACTTCCAGCTCGCTCTCTGATATCGTGTTCATGCTTCTGTTCTTCTTTATGGTTACCACCCAGTTGCGTGAAACTGAAAATAAAGTTATGGTTAAACTCCCCGAGGCATCGGAGGTTGTTAAACTTGAAAGGAAAGACCTAGCAGCTTACATCAACGTTGGTTCCCCTATCCGCTCTCTCCAGAGCCAGTATGGAACCGACGCACGTATCCAGCTTAACGACTCCTTCAAGACCGTACAGGATATCCGTGACTTTATTGCAGCAGAGCGTGATTCCAAGAGCGAGGCAGACCGTTCCTATATGACCACGGTCATCAAGGGAGATATGGATGTCAGAATGGGTATCATCACCGATATCAAACAGGAACTCAGACGCTGCTCGGCACTTAAGATTATGTACCAGGCAAGAAAAGCTGAGTAATCTGCTAAATACTTAAAAGAAAGCCTTCCCACCGCGGAGGGCTTTCTTTTTTGTAGTAAAAACATTATCTTTGCAAGAATGAACAAATCTTAATCTATATGCAGACTCTCAAGAGAACCAAGGTAAAAGACTTGCTTTGCTGCGCACCCGGAAACGAGGTGCTTGCAAAGGGTTGGGTAAAGACAAAACGAGGCAATAAACAGGTAAAATTCATAGCCCTTAACGACGGCTCCACCATAAAGAACATACAGGTGGTGGCCCCTTGCGACGTTATTGACGAGGAAACCCTTAAAAGAGTTACTACAGGCGCCAGCCTTCAGGTGACAGGAATTCTTACAGAGTCTATAGGAAGCGGTCAGGCCGTAGAAATCCAGGCCTCCAAAATAGAGGTTCTGGGCGACTGCGATCCTATGCGCTTTCCCCTGCAGAAGAAAGATACCACTCTTGAATACCTTAGGTCAGTGGCCCATATGAGGCTTAGGACCAATACCTTCGGTGCAGTACTCAGGATTCGTCACGCAATGGCCTTTGCCATTCACAAGTTCTTTAACGACAAGGGCTTCGTGTATCTTCACACCCCGCTTATCACAGAGTCTGACGCAGAGGGAGCCGGCGATATGTTCCAGGTTACAACGCTGGACCTTGCAAACGTTCCCGTACATAACGGAAAAGTAGACTTTAGCAAGGACTTCTTTGGCAAGAAGACATCCCTTACCGTAAGCGGACAGCTGGAAGGCGAACTTGGCGCAACCGCAGTGGGCGAGATTTACACCTTCGGGCCCACCTTCCGCGCAGAGAATTCCAATACTCCCCGCCACCTTGCAGAGTTCTGGATGATAGAGCCGGAAATGGCTTTCTACGACATTAACGACAATATGGAACTGGCAGAAGAGTTCGTTAAATACCTTGTGCAGTACGCCCTTGACAACTGTGCAGACGACCTTCAGTTTCTCAACGACAAATACGACGAGGGCCTCATTGAAAGGCTTCACAGCGTGCTTGGAATAGAATTCCAGAGGGTAACCTACACCCAGGCAGTAGAAATTCTGGAGCAGGCCGTGCGAGACGGCCAGAAGTTCGAGTTCCCGGTACACTGGGGAACGGATTTCCAGAGCGAGCACGAGCGATTCCTTGTAGAGAAACACTTTGGCAAACCAGTTATCCTTATAGACTTCCCTAAGGATATCAAGGCCTTCTATATGAAGCAAAACGAGGATGGCCGCACAGTGCGCGGAATGGACGTGCTCTTCCCCAAGATTGGAGAAATCATAGGAGGCTCGGAGCGTGAATCCTCTCTTGAGAAACTTGAGACCCGTATATCAGAACTTGGTATGAGCCGCAAAAACCTGGAGTGGTACATAGACACAAGACGCTACGGAACAGTGCCTCACAGCGGATTCGGTCTTGGATTCGAGCGCCTGCTTCTCTTCGTTACAGGTATGTCCAACATCAGGGATGTAATCCCCTTCCCCCGCACACCAAAGAACGCAGAATTTTAAAAAGGCATAGAGGAATGTTAGTTATCGGTATCGCCGGAGGCTCCGGCAGTGGAAAAACGACAGTAGTTAAGGCAATTACCCGCCAGTTGGAAGGAAGGGTGGTAGTGATTCCCCAGGATTCCTACTACAAAGATTCAAGCCATCTGCCCCCGGAAGACAGGCAGAAGATAAACTTCGACCATCCGGACGCCATAGACTGGAAGCTTCTGTGCCAGCAGATTAGGGAGCTTAAGCAGGGCAAGACCATAGAGCAGCCCGTTTACTCTTATATTACATGTTCCCGTTCCAAGACAGAGACCGTAACCGTAGAGCCGGCAGAGGTTATAATAGTGGAAGGTATTCTCATCTTCACCTGCAAGGAACTAAGGGACCAGATGAACATTAAGATTTTCGTAGATGCCGATGATGACGACAGGCTTATGAGAATTATCGTCCGCGACATTGCAGAAAGAGGAAGAACAATAGAAACAGCAATAGAACACTACACAGACACTGTAAAACCCATGCACTTGCAGTTCATTGAACCCAGCAAGCGGTATGCAGACATAATTATCCCTCAGGGTGGCCACAATAAAGTTGCCATAGATGTTATTTCTGCTACCGTAGAAAGGGCAATGAGCCGCATTGTCAAAAAATAGCCCCCACCTGAAATGAACCTTAGCAGCGAAGAGAAGGCCGGACTGTATTTTACGGTATCATTACATCTTGTAGTGGTAATCTTCCTGCTTATACTCCAGATTAACTCCTTTGTTTCCAGAGGAGAGGTTTTTATGTTGGATTTCAGCAAAGACAACGACGTTTCTCTGGAAGAAACCCGCAACCGCATCAAAGAAGAACAGGAGTACTTTGACGAGATGATAGCCAGCCGTATAGAGAGTCTTATTTCCGGGCAATCCGGCCAGAGCTTCAGGAATACGGCTACGGACCGCACGCAGGCTCTTAAGGATGACAGGGGGACCGATGCCAACCAGCTTTACCAGGACGCACAGAGGCTTGCCCAGGAGCTTAAAAACGGGGTACATATCGACGACGAGCCGGAGTATGCAGACCCGGACCCCGGCAAAAAGGAAGAAGAACACAGGGGAGAATATTCTGGCCCCTCCGTTGTATCCTATTCCCTTGACGGGCGCAAGGCCTCCAGGCTTCCCATTCCGGCCTACCGATGCTATGCCGGAGGTATGGTCACCGTTCTGATTGTGGTCGATAATGCCGGAAACGTCACTGAGGCAAAGGTTCAGGACGCCACTTCTTCCAAGGATAAATGCCTAAGAGAGTTTGCCGTAAGGGCAGCAAAAATGTCGCACTTCTCGCGCGACACTAAAGCCCCCCTAAATCACAGGGGAGATATTATCTACCAGTTTATTGCTCAGTAATATCCTTTAAGGACGCCGCCGCTGCTATCTCTATAGTCTCATCTATAGGGAGATAGAACTTGTAATAGGCAATCTGCCCCATTTTGGAATAGCGCCCTACAAGTGCCCTTACCTGAGGCATCATATAGACTCTGGTATCTGCCCATTCAGAGGTGGAAATCCTGAATCCCTGCGAAGCGGCGTATTTAAGGAAGCGGCCCTCTACGTTCATATTCTCAAGGAAGGACTCCAGATCTGCAAAATTATCTATCACGGAAAGGCGGCCCTTGTAGTTATCAAAAATATAAGAGGCAAACTTCATCTGCACGGCCTTGCGGGTACACTTGATATAGAAATCAGACGCCTTTGTAGTATCCATCGGCACAAAGATGTCCGGCATAATACCACCTTCGTCGGCGTGCACGCTGTCCCGGCTAAAAAGTTCACCATCGGTATAACGCCTGTAGATATCGGAAGAATAAGCCTCCTCGCCATCGTCATAAGAGCGCTGAATACATCTCCCCGAAGGGGTATAATATCTTGCCACTGAGATTCTTACGGCAGAACCGTCGCTAAAGAACAGAGGTTCCTGTACAAGGCCCTTGCCAAAGGAGCGGCGGCCCACAATGACACCTTTCTTGTTGTCTTGGATGGCTCCGGCAAAAATCTCCGTAGAAGAGGCGCTGTTCTCGTTAAGTACAAGAACCAGATCCATCCCCCGGAGAAGCCCCATACCATTGGATGTGTAAATCTCCCTTGTACGGTGCAGGCCCTCTATATAAACTATGGTCTGCCCTTTCTCAAGGAACATATTGGAAAGGAGTATGGCCTGATTAAAATAACCGCCGGTATTGTCCCTAAGGTCAAAGACCACCTTCTTCATCCCCTTTGCCAAAAGGTCTGCGGCCGATGCCGACACTTCCTGGAAGGTTGTGGCAGAGAACTTTGTAAGGCGTATGTAACCAACCGTGTCGCTAAGCATAAAGGCGGCATCTACGCTATGTAGAGGGATTTTTCCGCGGGTTATTTCAAAGTCGATGGTTTCTTTTTCGCGGCTAATCTTTATGTTCACCTTGGTACCCGCCGGGCCCTTTATGCGCTTTACTATGCTGTCCTGAGGGTATTTTACTCCGGCTATCACCTTACCGTCCACCTCAAGGATGCGGTCTCCTGGAAGAAGACCGGCAGACTCGGAAGGGCCGCCGGAGATTACCTCCAGCACTATGGCCGTATCGTTTGGTACATTGAACTGGATGCCAATACCGTCAAAGTTGCCGACTAGGTCCTCGTTGGCCTCCTGCTGCTCTACCGGGGGAAGGTAAACGGTGTGAGGATCCAGTTTCTTGAGGGCAGCTACGATTGCAGCCTCTGTAATGCCGTTTACGTCAACTTCATCCACGTAGTTGTCTTTGACCTGCTCCAGTACAAGATTCAGCTTGGCCCAGTCTCCCTGCGCAGTCCTTCTCTTTCCTCCGCCTACGACGGAGCTTACGGCCAGCGTACCAAGCACGCCGACTACCATACCCAGCAGGGCAATTACGTGGGCTGCAGATTTATTGTTCATCGGATGCGGGGTCTTCTACCTGTTCAACTTCGATACCGGCCCTGCGCAGAAGCTGCACTCCGTCGTCAAGACGGTACTGGTCGCGGAATACAACCCTCTTTATCCCGGACTGGATAATGAGCTTGGAGCACTCCAGGCAGGGAGAGGAGGTAACATAGAGAGTAGCGCCCTCGCTGCTGTTGCCCGACTTTGCCACCTTGGAAATGGCATTAGCCTCTGCGTGGAGCACATAGGGCTTGGTGGCCCCGGTCTCATCCTCGCAGATATTCTCGAACCCGGAAGGTGTGCCGTTGTAACCATCGGAAATAATCATCTTGTCCTTTACGATGAGAGCACCCACCTGGCGGCGTTTGCAATATGAATTCCTGGCCCATACAGAGGCCATTTCAAGGTAACTTTTGTCGAACTTCTGCATATTTTATCTCTGATACAAATAACGCTTGATACTACGCTTGGGCGTACGCTCGAAGTCCTCCGGGAGGAACTCCATCTTCTTGATCTTGGCGTAGTTGGGAATTTCCTTGTTAAGCTCCGGAAGGGCAGAGAGCAGCCTCTTTTCCAGCTGGTCGCGGCTCATTCCGTCAAGCTCTGCCTGATGGTAATCAGGGTAGATGAGAGCAGTGAGACCATCGTCCTCTATAACAAGAGAATCAACCACATAGGTAAGGTTGTTAATTACAGCCTCCAGTTCCTCGGGATAGATATTCTGGCCGGAAGGGCCAAGAATCATACACTTGGAGCGGCCACGGAGATAGAGATAGCCGTCGCTGTCAATCACGCCCATATCGCCAGTACGGAACCATCCGTCCTGGGTAAAGCAAGACTGAGTGGCATCCTCGTTCTTGAAGTAGCCCAGGAATACGTTTGCTCCGCGCACCAGAACCTCTCCGGGAGTGTTTTCCGGGTCGGGAGAATCAATCATTATCTCGTTGTTTATAGCCACCTTTCCGCAGGAGCCCAGACGGGTCTTGTCCCAGTGGACATAGCCAATGATAGGGGCACATTCCGTCATTCCGTAACCAACGGTGTAAGGGAAACTGATTTTCTTGAAGAAGGCCTCAACCTCGGGGTTGAAGGCAGCGCCGCCAAGAATAACTTCCTCGAACCTGCCGCCGAAGGTATTCACAAGTTCTTTGCGTATCTTCTTAAGAATCATCTTGTCCAACACTGGAATATGGAAGAAAATCTTTTTCCTGTCCAGAATCGGTTTTAGTTTTGACTTATAAACCTTCTCTATGATAAGAGGAACGGCAATAATAATCTGCGGCTTAATCTCAGAGAACGCCTGCATAATAATCTTGGGGCTGGGCACCCTGGTAAGGAAGTGTACGTGAGCACCAATTGTCATCTCAAAAAGGAACTCGAACATCATTCCGTACATATGGGCCGACGGCAGCATAGCCACAACCTCCGAATGACAGTTCATCTGCGGCTCTGCCAGCCTTGCAAACTCTACGTTGGAGGAAAGTGCGCGGTAGGGAATCATAACTCCCTTGGAAAAACCCGAGGTACCGGATGTGTAGTTAATCACAGCCAGCTCGTCGGCGGAGTCCTCGTAGTAATCCAGGTCTTCGGGCCCGAAGTTATTGGGGTATTTCTTTCCAAAACTCTCGTTCAGGTGCTCGCGTACTTCTGACAGTTCAGGAGTACGGGCATAGAGGAACTTGAAGGTGTTAATCTGCACGATAACCTGAAGATCCGGCATCTCGTCTGCGGTGAGGCCTTCCCAGATAACATCGTCCACGAAAAGCACCTTGGCCTCGGAGTGATTCACAAGGTAATGTATATTGCCGGGCTTGAACTCGTGAAGAATTGGAACCGGAACGGCTCCGTAGGTAAGAGCAGCAAGAAAACAAACTCCCCAGTTAGACTGATTCCTGGAACAGATGGCCACTTTGTCGCCCTTCTCAAGGCCGCACTGCTCAAATGCAATCTGCAATTTGGCCATTCTGCGGGCCACATCTCGGTAACAAAGAGTTAATCCCTGGTAGTTAGAGAGAGCAGGTCTGTCCCAATGTTTCTTGAAACTCGCTTCCAGAGTTTTGTTAAAAGAATGAAATTCCATATTACTTCCTTTTTATTTTTTCCTTTTTTACGGCCTCTCCGCCATTGAACGGATAGGTATATAGTACTGATTTAGTTTCTACTTTCCACAATCTCCTGCCATCTTCATTTACGAGGGTAGGCAGAGACAGTATCTGCTCGGGAGGGGCTATTCCCTTCCAGCCCTGGCGAACCCGGCCGTGAAGGTCGTAAAGACCAAGAGTATTATCTGTATGCAAAACCATTGCACTGTAGCCCTTTGCTCCCGTAAAATCATAAACCTCCGGTCCAAGAAGCACTTCCTTGCCAAGATCTACAGGGAAGCCCTTAACAAAGCGCCCCAGACGGTCTATAAGATATAGTTTGCTCCCTGCCGATACAAGGAACTGAATCTTCTTGTTGTTGTAAAAATCCACATCACCGGCTGCGCCGCAAAGCTTGCCGGGGAACGCTATGGTCCAGAGTGTCTTACCCTTATCGTCGGTGAGGGTAAGGGAATTGTCGCCCCCCTGGGAAAGCTTATTCTTCTTGCCTGTATAAGAATTGGTAACCGTAAAAGGCCCATTGGGAACTTCTACAAGAGAAGGATCGGCCACGGCCTGCGAGCTCTCAATCTTATAGCGCTTTATGATAATATCGTTACCTCCTACAAAAACCACGTCTCCGGAAAGGCCCTGCACGGAATTTTTTATTCCACCGGCTATTTTTTCTGACACATAAGACCCAAGGCGGCCAGAGTTGGAAAGCAGGTCGCAATAGATAACAGGAGAAGTCTTGGTTAGCCCAAGGTCCCTTCTTGCCTTTGAAAGCGGCTCCCAGCCCTTGGTAAGCAGATAGTCCAGAGTCTTGTTGCGGCCAACCACTATCCACCCGTCCTTGTAGAAGAAATATTCCTCTTCCGGCAGGGAGAACATCTTCCCGAACAAAGCTTCTGCCTGGCCGGGATAGGCATAGGGTACTATTGCAGGCCTGTATTCCCTCAGACTGTTTATGTCGGTGTCTTTTAGAAGTACGGGCTCCGACAGTTTTGGACCGGTCTTTATCAGAAGTATCGGGTTGATGGTTTCCTCTATCATTACATCGGCCCTGGCTATTTCTGTAATATCCAGGCCCGACGCCCACTTGCCTGCCTCTACAGGGTATTGCTTCAGGTGGGTGTTGGCATCAAGATATGTCCTGTAACGGCTTATATAAGAGGAGATACCTCCAGTAGTCATCGACACCAGAAAAACCGTCTCTGACGGTACCACATCAGCCGCCGATGATTTTCCTTTCGTATCATAGACTCCAACCGTGTAGGCGGGATTAGACCTGCCCATAGTGTTGTAGCTTACCTGATATCCGGAGGCCTGGCGGCTTATGGCGAATGACAGGTAGTCTGTGTAAGATGCCAGGAAAGAGAAAGTTTTCTGTAGTTCCTTTGACAGGAAGTTGTTAACGTATTTGGGCTCCAGCTTGCAGGAAACTATTATTGCGTCCTTTCCTCCCAAGGCGGGAAGCAGGGACGCAAAGCCTTTGTTGTCCAGAATGGAGGCTCCTACGCCTATGTGGCGCACTGCCGATGACAGTATTACCTGGGAGGGGCTCACCAGAAGGGTGGGGCCTTCTTCCGATGGCGATACTGCCGTCTGAAGCGATAGTTTTGATGCCAGGGAGATTATCTTTCCCGTAAGCACAGTGTCTGTACAGGCAGAAAAAACAACCAGCGGGTCAAATACCTTGTTGTAATGCAGGGATATAACGAACGGGCACTCCAGGTTTTTGAACGATGGGGTCTGTAGGCTGTCCACGAAGGCCGCAACCGTCTGCTTACCTGTTCCGCAGAATAGGTTTTTGCAAAAGGCAGATTTCTCTGCAAAAATATCCAGGGCGGACCTTGCGCTCTGCGAGGCAAAGACCATTACGGCATCGCCCGGAACGCTGGCCAGACCCGGATAAGTGAGATCCGTCCTTTGCTGCCTTGGAGCATCGGTTTTTTCTTTGTCAGAGAATAGGTAGAATACTGCCCCCAAGACCGCGGCAAAGAGAACCAAGGCCAATCCAATCTGCAACTTGAACCCGTTTTTCTGCATAGTTTAAAAGCGACTTAAATATATTTTGAAGATATTCCCGGGATGGTCTGCTCCAAATTATTTATAAAATCCTCTAAAACTATGTTTTGCCTTAACATAACCAGTAAAGTGTCGTCTCCTGCTATAGTGCCCATAGAGTGTCCAGAGCATTTTGAGTCTATTACAGCTCCCACCATATTGGCATAGCCGGGGCTTGTCTTTATTACGCAAATCTGGCCGGATATCTCTACACTCACGATTCCGGACACAGATTTGTTTGCGTCCGGAATAACGTGAAGAAAATTAGACGGTACCGAGAAAAACGAGGAGCCTGAATTCTCGTCGCGGAGTTTAACAATGTTCATCTGAGCCAAATCTCTTGAAACTGTAGCCTGAGTGGCCACTATTCCTTCATTCCTCAGATATTCAAGTAATTCTTCCTGATTGCGGACTTTGTTACGTCCCAGAATTCTTAAAATCGCTCTCTGTCTACCCTCTTTCATAAATAATTATTACTTTGCATCCATTACAATGCGGAAGCCAAGATTACTGCTTCGTTCCACAGGTGAATAATGTCCACGGTAAGAAACACGTGCCTGTCTGGCCTCGCGTCTCCAACTGCCTCCTCTGCGGATTCTCTCGGTGCCGGACCAGGCTCCGGTGGGGTTCTCCTGAGGGGCGCCGCTGTAGGCTCCAAGCCAGTCCGCGCAGTACTCCCATACATTGCCGGACATATCATAGATACCCAGTTCGTTAGGCATGAGGCCTTTTACAACGTGGGTCTGGTTACCAGCATTGGCATCTATCCAGCCAACAGAATTAATATCGGCCGATCCTGCATACTTGGTGCCTTTGGACTTGTTGCCGCCGCGTGCAGCATACTCCCACTCTGCCTCTGTAGGAAGACGGAAGGTTTTTCCGGTAAGGGAGCTAAGACGGGCTGCGAACTCCTGGCACTCTGCCCAGGTAACTTTCTCTACAGGACGGAACGGGTCCTTGAAACCGCTGGGGTTGGCACCCATAACTGCCTGATAAAGGGCCTGAGTAACCTCTGTTTCGCCAATATAGAAGCTGGAAACGGTTACGCTGTGAGCGGGACGCTCCCTGTCGCTGGGACGGGAACCTTCCTGCTCGGGCGTAGCACCCATTGTAAAGGTGCCGCCTTCTACAGCTATCATCTTGAAGGTGATTCCGTTAACAGTTATATCCTCGTCAGAGAGGGCATAACGCTGGGCGGGATCTACCTTAAGGATTTCAATAAGACGGTCTATTTCTTCCTCGCTGCCGAAGCTAAGGGCCCAATGCTCAGATACATAGTCTGCGCTGTTGGCGTCGCCTTCCATCTTGATGGTGTAGCTTACATTACCTGCGCCATCCATTGCAACAATAAAGAACGGCTTCAGTTCCGGAGCTGCCGGTGTTGCATTGTACAGGTTTCCAAGAAGCATCCACCTTACGGTAGAAACAGGAGGGAATGTGATTCCTGCGCCGCTCAAATCTTTATTTTCATTTACAGAAAAAGCGTTGATGGCGGCCTGCTTGTTCTCTGCGAAGGCTTTCTTAAGCTTCAGGAGATTTGCGGCAAGGCCTGTGCGGAAGCGGTCTGGGAATACAAGGAAGCACTGCTCGTTATCTGATTTTGCGCCTATCAGAAGTTTGTAATTCTGACCTTGGAATGCAGCCAGGACCGGAAGATTCTGGCCCTGTGAAGGATATGTTCCCAGAATAACTGCCTGGCTTTCACCGTCGGCTAGGAACGATGCTGCAGTAAACTGGGCAAACGATGCTGCGGATGCCATTAAAACGGCAACGGCAGAGATGAATAGCTTCTTAATCATATCATTAACTGTTAGTATTTATGCGTGTATCTTTGCAAAGATAAATAAACTAAGCGATTCAAACAAAAATTTATGCATATAATGCATAAATATAAAAGCATATAAAGCCTAGTTCAGTTTTCTTTTACCTTGTTTTTCAAGGTATTTAATGAGCATCTGGGGCCTGTCGGTCTGAATCATCGTTACACCCTGGTCAAGATACTGCCGGTAGACCTCGCCGGGGTCGGCGGATATGTATGCGGCATCGTCGTCATTGCCGTCTCCGCCGCAAAGGCTGGCCCAGATGGTGTTTACCCAAATCTTGGAGCCTTGCTCGCGTATCTTGCGGCAGGCCTGAGGGAAGGCATCGTCTTCATTGCTATGCCAGCAAATCTCGTAGGCCAGGGGCACTACGCCCTGGTCCATATAGCTGTTAAACAGTTCTATTCCTTTCTCTCTCTGAATATCGACAACGGGCATATACATCATGTTGTGCTCGTATTTTGCCTCGTGCGCCGCCACTACTTCTATGGGTTTGCTGCCTTTTATAAGAATCTGGTCCGTCACGCCCAATTCCTCTGTAATGGCCAGCACCTGGTCGTAGAATTCATAGCCTTGATCTACGTTTACGCAAATCCTGTCTTTGCAGCAGGCCAGGGCCTGGCGAAGCGTGGGCATCCGAACTGTGTCTATTGTTACGTTGTGGGCACGCTTCAAAGAAAGCATCTTGATTTCTTCAAGAGTTAGGTCGCTGATTTTTGCGCTTTTTCCGGGTTCGTTTCTGAATACGCTCCCAAAATTAGTGCATCTTTTTACGTCTGCGTCGTGGGACAGAACCAAGACCGAGTCCTTGGTCATTTTAAGGTCAAGTTCCATAACGTCCGCCCCCATACGAATAATGCTCTCTATAGCCGGTATGGAGTTTTCCGGGAAGTTACGCCAGTCTCCGCGATGGCAGATTACAATTACATATTCGGAGGTAGGGTCGTGCATCTGAGCGGCAATGGCTTCCGCTCTGTTAGAATACTTATGCGATGGTGCCTGCGCGCAAGCTACTGCTATGGCAGCCAGGCAGATAAATAGTGCCTTTTTCATACCACGAAATTAACAATTATTTTCCAGAAAACCACAACATTGCATTCCCAAGAATTTAATGGCCGGGGGCAATCCCCTTCGACCATATCACTATTCCACCTGTAAAAAACTCACGGCGTTTTCATAATCCCAATATATTGTGATTTTAAACAAAAAAACGCCAGCCAAACGGCTGGCATTTTTTGTAGCCCGACGTGGAATCGAACCACGATTTAAAGTTTAGGAAACTTCCGTTCTATCCGTTGAACTATCGAGCCGCAACGGGGCTCTGGTTAAGCCTCCTTTACAATTATCTGACGACCGTGATAGTAGCCGCACTCAGGGCATACACGGTGATAGATTACAGTTGCGCCGCAATTGGGGCATTTTGCAAGAGTGGGAACTGCTGCAAAGTCGTGAGTTCTCCTCTTATCTCTTCTCTGCTTGGAGAGTTTGTGTTTAGGATGTGCCATTTCTATATAATTTTATTTATTTTTCTCTAGCAAAGCTCCCAGTGACTCAAACGGATTTGCACCGCTCACTGTAGCCTTGTCTGCTCCGAGGTACCGGACCACGTCCTGGTCACAAAGACCATCTGCGTGCACCCGGTGCATAGGGATACTCAGGCAAGCGTAGTCATATACATCCTGACTGATGTCTATCCCGTTCTCTTCCTCATTCCGGCAGTCGCTTCCGGGCTGGGTGTCCAGCTCAAAATCTGTCCCTATCTCCACTTCCAGCGGAGCAAGACACCTGTCACAAGGGACAGTGACCTTGCCGCCTAGTTGGACGTAAAGGGCAATACTCTCACCTGATTTCTCTACCTTTACATCTACTTCTACGGAAGCCTCCAGAATATCGGAATTCCCAAACGAAGCAAAGAACTCTTTTCCCAAATCCCAATGAAAACGCGAGTTCCCATCAGGCATTCCCTTAAGCTGTATGAACAAAATATCGCCCATTTAGCAATAAACAGAATTTTGGGGCTGCAAAGATACTAAATCTTTTCAAAAAATACCAAATTATTCCTCAAAATCTCCACCGCCGTGACGCTTGCGCTCCAGAGGGTCAAGGAGAACCTTCCTGATTCTCATATAATGAGGAGTAACCTCTACCAATTCATCTTCACGGATGTATTCCAGGGCCTCTTCCAGGGAGAACTTCACTGCCGGAGGAAGCATGATCTTCTCGTCGCTTCCGGAAGCACGCACATTGGTGAGTTTCTTGGTCTTGCATATATTTACGTTAAGGTCACGCTCGCGGGTATGCTCTCCCACTACCTGTCCGGCGTAAATCTCTTCTCCCGGCTCTACAAAGAACTTACCCCTGTCAAGAAGCTTGTTCATAGAGTAGGCAATGGCGTTTCCTGTCTCCAGAGAAACCAGGGAACCATTGTTTCTGCGGTCTATTTCTCCCTTGTAGGGCTGATACTCCTTGAATCTGTGGGCAATTACGGCCTCGCCCTGGGTGGCGGTAAGCATATTGCTCCTGAGCCCCATCATACCACGGGTAGGAATATCAAATTCCAGAAGGGTGCGGTCTCCGCGGGGCTCCATATGGGTAAGGGCGCCCTTGCGCCTAGTAGAAAGTTCTATGGCAGTACCTACGAACTCTTCCGGGACCTCTATGGAGAGTTCCTCTATAGGCTCGCACCTCTGGCCGTTGATTGTCTTGTCCAACACCTTGGGCTGACCTACCTGAAGCTCGAATCCCTCGCGGCGCATAGTCTCTATTAGCACGGAGAGGTGAAGCACACCGCGGCCGTAAACCATAAAAGAATCGGCATTGAGACCGGGCTTTACCCTAAGGGCCAGATTCTTCTCCAACTCTTTGTCCAGACGGTCCTTAAGATGCCTTGAGGTAACGAATTTTCCGTCCTTTCCAAAGAAAGGAGAGTTATTGATAGAAAACATCATACTCATCGTAGGCTCGTCTACGGCAATCGGAGGCAGAGCCTCGGGGTTCTCGTAGTCGGCAATTGTGTCGCCTATCTCAAATCCATCGACTCCCACAACAGCGCATATATCCCCACAACGGGCCTCGTCTACATTCTTCTTGCCAAGGCCGTCAAATACCATAAGCTGTTTAATCTTCTGCTTCTCAATTATATCGTATCTCTTGCAGAGGCTTATGTTCATTCCGCTGCGAATTACGCCCCTTGTGATACGTCCTACGGCAATACGGCCCACGTAAGGAGAGTATTCAAGGGAAGAAATAAGCATCTGGGGAGTTCCCTCCTTCTCTTCAGGAGCGGGAATCTCTGCAAGGATTGCATCCAGAAGCGGGGTTATGTCCTGGGAAGGGGTGCGCCAGTCGTCCGACATCCAGCCCTGCTTGGCGCTTCCGAAAATGGTTTTGAAATCCAGCTGTTCCTCCGTTGCTCCAAGGGCAAACATAAGGTCGAATACCTCTTCCTGAACCTCATCCGGGCGGCAGTTGGGCTTATCTACCTTGTTCACAACCACTATGGGCTTCTTGCCCATATCCAGAGCCTTGTTAAGCACGAACCTGGTCTGAGGCATACAGCCCTCGAAGGCATCTACCAGCAACAGCACGCCGTCCGCCATATTTAGGACGCGCTCTACCTCACCCCCGAAGTCGCTATGTCCAGGGGTATCTATGATGTTTATTTTTACTCCTTTATATACGACCGATACGTTCTTTGCAAGAATGGTAATTCCACGCTCGCGCTCAAGGTCGTTATTATCCAAAATAAGTTCGCCAAGATTCTCCGGGCGGCGAACAAGATCCGCCTGATATATCATCCTGTCTACCAAGGTAGTTTTTCCGTGGTCTACGTGAGCTATCAGCGCAATGTTTCTGACATCCATCGATACGATAATTAAAAATTTTACAAAATTACTCAATTCCGGGAAACTTAATGACATTTTTATAGTATTTTTGCAGAATTAAGCCATCTATTTTTTATGACGGAAAGAATAATTATCCTCGATTGCGGTTCCCAGGTTACAACCCTCATTGGCCGCAGACTTCGTGAAGTTGGCATTTACTGCGAGATTCAGCCCTACGACAAGCCCGTGCCTATGGATGACAGCCTTAAGGGAGTCATCATCTCCGGCAGCCCCTGTTCCGTTAACCAGAAAGACTGTCCGGAGATTGACCTTACAGCCTTCAAAGGCAAGGTCCCGGTTCTAGGAATCTGCTACGGAGCCCAATATCTTGCAAAGCATCTTGGCGGAGCAGTAGATAATTCCGCCTCCAGGGAATATGGAAGGGCTGTTCTTGACTTCAAGACCGATGGCGAGGATTTATTCTACGGGATTTCCAGCGGAACAACGGTGTGGATGTCGCACGGAGATAGCATATCCACCCTGCCGGAGGGTGCCACGCTTATCGGAAGCACTGAGGGCCTGGACAACGCAGCCTTCAAGATAGCATCGGCCCAAATATATGGCCTTCAGTTCCACCCGGAGGTTTACCACAGCCAGGAGGGCGGGCAGATGCTTTCTAATTTCTGCTACCGCATCTGTGGTTGCGCCGGCGGATGGACGCCCCAGAGTTTTATAACCAGCAGCGTGGAGGCCCTGAAAGACCAGATAGGAGACGGGAAGGTTATTCTTGGGCTTAGCGGCGGAGTAGATTCCACGGTGGCCGCCGTTCTGCTTAGCAAGGCAATAGGGAGTAATCTCACCTGCATATTTGTAAACAACGGTCTGCTTAGGAAAAACGAGTACAGCAGCGTGCTGGAGTCCTATAAGGATATGGGGCTTAACGTTATTGGGGTGGATGCCTCCGAGTCTTTCCTGAGCGCCCTTAGCGGCGTGGAAGAGCCGGAAGCCAAGAGGAAAATCATAGGCACCCTGTTCGTGGAGACCTTCGAGCGCGAGGCCCGCAAGATTAAGGGAGCCGCTTTTCTTGGGCAGGGCACAATCTACCCGGATGTCATAGAGTCGGCCGGAATAAAAGGGGCTGCGGCAAAGATTAAGTCCCATCACAACGTGGGCGGCCTCCCGGAGAAGATGAACCTTAAGATTGTAGAGCCGCTACGGCTGCTTTTCAAGGACGAGGTTCGCCGCGTAGGGCGCGCCCTGGGCATCAAGGAGGAACTGATTGGCCGCCATCCCTTCCCGGGGCCTTCATTGGCCATAAGGGTCATTGGCGATATTACTAGGGAGAAACTATCAATTCTAGCCGAGGCTGATGATATCTTTATCCGCAACCTCCGGGAATGGAAGTGCAGCGACTACCCGTCGGCATCCGATCCCACCCGCAAGGCCTCTTGTCTTTACGATGCCATCTGGCAGGCGGGGGTTATCCTGTTGCCGGTGCGCAGCGTTGGGGTTATGGGAGATGAACGCACGTACGAGAACGCAGTAGCCCTAAGGGCAGTGGTTTCTACCGATGCTATGACTGCCGATTGGTTCCGTTTCCCTTACGATTTTCTGGATAAGGTTAGCAACGAGATTATCAGGAAAGTTCGCGGGGTTAACCGCGTAGTTTACGATATTTCTTCCAAACCACCGGCAACTATCGAATGGGAATAAACATTCCCATTCAATAGTTATCTATTCCTTTGTGGATAATTTGGGAATTACAGCAACTCCTTGATGTTATTTGCCATTTCGGCGGCAAGACGGCCGCGGGCCTCTATGCTCTGCCAGGCGGTATGAGGTGTAAGGCTCACCCTCTGTGGGAACTTTGTCCTTAGCAGCGGGCTGTCCTTAGGCAGCGGCTCCCTGATGTAAACATCCAGACCCACCCCGGCAATAACCTCATTATCAATGGCCTTTGCCAAATCTTCCTCTACGGCTATGCCGCCCCTACCGGTATTTACTATTATGGCCGATGGCTTCATGAGTTTCATCTTGCCGTAGTCTATCAGCCCGGCCGTACGATTGTTATACGGGGCATTGATGCTTACAACATCGCTTTGCGACAGAAGTTCTTCTATGGACACGCTGGGATAATCCGTGCAATGGGAAGTACCGGAAGTAGAATAATAGATAACCTTCATTCCAAAGGCCTCGGCCACCTTTGCCACCTGCCGGCCTATGGCGCCCATTCCAACTATGCCGATGGTTTTACCCACCAGCTCTGAGAAAGGATTCTGAGGGTCTGTGTGCACGTTCCCGGCAGAATAGGACCCGCTCATAACCTTGTCCCTGTAATAGAAGGCGTGGCCGGAGAGCATAAGAATATGCATCCAGGTCATCTGAGCTACGGAATCTGTGGAATACCCGGCCACGTTGCGCACCAGCACGCCCCTCTTCTGACAAGCCTCCACATCAATATTATTGATGCCGGTACCGGCCTCGCACACCATTTTAAGGGTGGGACAGGCGGCATCCAGGAACTCATCGTTCACTATAATTTTGTTGACGATGGCCACATCGAAGCCCTTCACCCTTTCGAGGGCCTGCTCTGCGGTAGAAGACTCGTAGCAAACAAGTTCTCCAAGTTTTTCTATCTCTGTAAGAGGGGTGTCGCCCATAGTGAGGGCATCAAGAAATACAATTCTCATAACTCATATTATTAAAAAACGGCCGGCCACCGGCAACTGACACGCCAGTAATAGGCACTACCTCCTGAGAGTAGCGCGTCTACCAATTTCGCCACTCGCGCTCAGAATGGACTGCAAATATAGGAGTTATTTTCGAATTTGCAAACAGTAAACCTCAACATTTACGGAAGCTATAAAGTAATTGCTATAGTAAAGTTATGCTCCCATAATTTTGTCTTAAGAGATACCGTACTTTCTGCAAAATTAAGGGTTATTTCAACGTCTTCCAGCGAGGGAGAATTCCAGTCATAGCCGGCCTTGGCAAGGTATTCCCCTATGGCAAAACTTCTTAACACCCCCTCGTCCTTATCTTCCACATCCAGTAAAAGGGAAGAATCTCCCTGGCGCGGTACACGTACGGGCTGGCCGCCACTGAAAGTTGCCCTGTACCGCCCCGGGAGAAGCTTCCCTGATTTATCCATTCCGCAATAATTCCCTCTTATACAAAGAGAAACATTCCTTTGCCCGGACTCCAGACGTACATCCATCCGGCAATACTCTTTCCGCAAAGAAGGAGAGAGGAACGCAGCCTCTCCACCTACCCTTGCAGTGGCTTTATAGACAAAAAGACGGGGGCACTCCCGGCCCTCTTTAATTCTAAACCCGCCTCCGGCAAAACTTTCTGTAGCAATGCACAGGGGGAACTTCTCTCTGGTAACAGGGTAAGACACCTGAACCGGCAGAGGCTCTAGAGTACAGGTATGGGTTGTCTCTTCTCCCGAAGGATTGTCCAACGTAACGTAAAGCACGCTTAACGAATCGCTGGCAGAAGGGAAGCCCAGACGCAAGACAGCTGGGCAAAGAGTCCTGTCCTCCTTTACCGTGCAACCGAAGAAGAGGAGTGTTAAAGAAGCCAGGATTAAAAGAAAACAGGAACGCCTTTGCCACATAACTGTCAGAAAATTACACTGATTCCCAAAATAATATCCTCGGGGCTTATGAAGAACTTTGATCCGGACTCTACGGTAACTCCGCAAGTAGGGCAGTCATAGATCTTGTACCTGTCCCAGCCTCCCCAAAAGCCCAGTCCAAGTTCTACATTAAGCCAAGAATTAATCATATAAGAATAGCCCGCCGCCAGAGTAGTGCCAAACCTGTCCCCCTCGGAGGTCTCCGGGCTCTTACCCGCGGTGTGGTTATACTCCTGATATCTTGCTGCAGAAGAGAGCCACCAGCCGGAGTAGACGTGCCAGGGCCAGTACCTTGTACCAAGCGATACTGAACGCTGGCGTTTTCTGGTATCGTTGTAAGAAAAAGGATTGTATTTTACTCCGGCATTTAGCGTCCAGTGCCTGGATACGCTGTAGGCGGCTTCTGCATTAAGGGTCCCGTAGTCCGCAGCCTGAACAATGTTAGAAGAAAGTGACCATTCCTGAGCCACGGAGCGGGAGGGGAAGAGCAGGCAGACCAGGGCTGCCAAAACTACGATTCTACTTTGCATAACGGTCGAACACCTGGTTTATTATTTCACTTTGCTGGGGATTAAGAGACAAGAGCTTGCCCTTAAGCGACTCCAAGTCCTTTACATCCTCTGTAAGGGCGGCAAATATCTTATCGCGGCCAAGGCCCCTCTCGTCCAGATAGGAGAAAATCTGAGGATGGAACCAGAAATCTGCCCCGGCAACCGGCATGGGCCCACCATATCTTTCATTACTCATCTTGTTCTGCATATAATAGGCCCACATCTCGCCCACCTCGCAGTATCCGGCACCACTACCGGTACCATCGCCATAAGCCTCGAACCCCTTGAAAATAAAAGACTTTATCACATATTTGGCATAGGAGTCCCAGTACTTCACCCCCACTTTGGCAAAATGGCTGGCGTGGGCAAGCTCGTGGCAGGTTTCCCTGTAAATATCGGCAAAAGAATGTTCATCCTTTGTGCCCATTGTAATATCCGGCAGAAAATGTTTCACCAAAGAAGAGAGCGCCCCCAGGTACTCCCCTATTATGGAATTATCTATTACGGCCCCGTGCTTAAGCATAGGTGCGCTGGAAGCCGACAGCCCTCCGAAGTGCCAGAACCTAAGGGATTTGGGAGGAGCTTTTATACCCATCTCCTCGCACCTTGTAATGTAGTCGTATGCGGCGGCACTTATCGCACTTCTTATGAAGAGTTTTTTATCCGAGTTTTTGTCGATGGTTACATCCAATCCGGTATTGGGACCTTTGCCAAGAGTGGACATAGAGGCCGGGATAAGGATTAGGTTGAATCCTATCGCAAACCCTGCATTGTTCTTGAAAAGCAGTCTGTAGCGCGGTCTTGATGAAAAATGATGGGACATCTTATAATAGCCGTCCCTGTCTGTATAACTGGTTGCAAATTTTACAAATGAATTGCAGACCACTTTAACTCCCGCAAGGCCAAAAGGTTTGCCTCCGTTGGCCTCCTCGTCCACTATAGTAATACGGCCCTGTGGCTTTTCCCAGGCCTTTGTAGAGGGGACGTAGAGTTTCTCGTTCCCGGTAAGGCGGAAGGCCTCTTTTTCTACGGCATCCCAATCTATGTCCGCCGCGCGGGTAGCAGGGTCGTTCTCTGATATGTAGCAATAATCCAGCACCTCGTAGGTTATGCCTTCCGGGAAGGCAGAGCCGCTGGGCATAACGCAATACTGCCAGGTAATTTCTTCCTCATCCACTCCAGGGTCGTGATAGTAATCGCCGTCTTTTTTAATGGTGTAATCCATAGGATGGTCCAGAAATTCCACCCCAATCTCCATAAGACGGTCCATCTGTTCCTCGTTTGCAGGCAGGAAGCGCACATAGATATCGGTAGGTTTTATTTCAATCCTTGAGGCCTTCGTAGGATAAAGGGACGCAATGGCCTTGGTTACGTTTTCTACCGTGTAGGGGTCTTCCAGCTTGTCTCCAAGCTCTATCATCTCGTGCGACAATTGTTCAAATTCCGACTCATCGCCAAAATAAGGATCCATATCTATGGAATTAAGGCAGCCGGCTGCAGTAAGCATCAACAATAAAAATGACAATAGTTTAATCTGTCTCATAGCTCATATTTTTTCTGGGACAAAAGTAGAGACAGAAAAAGGTTTGCAAAAAAATGTAAACCATTAAGTGCAAAAACAGGCCCTGGAGACATCTCCAAGGCCTGTTCTTATTCTATAAAAAACGCTTTTTTCTAGAAAATTGAAACGGTTTTCTGCTCTATGGCGCTAAGAAGATTGTTTGCAAGGCGGCTTACTCCAAAGCGCAGCAAGTCTTTGTTAAGCCAGTCGGGGCCAAGAATACTCTTTACAATAGCGTAGTAACCCACGGCCTCTGCTGCGGTAGAAACACCGCCGGCAGGCTTAAAGCCAACCTTGCGGCCGGTCTTTGCAAAATAAGCCTTGATACACTCGCACATTACGTAGGCAGCCATAGGTGTAGCGTTTATCTCTACCTTTCCGGTAGAAGTCTTTATGAAGTCTGCGCCCTCTTCCATTGCAAGGAAGGAAGCGTTGGCAATAAGCTGAGGTTTGGAAAGAATACCGGTTTCAAGAATGACCTTAAAGGTAATCTTGCGGCCCTGGGCGGCCTCGTCAATGGTCTTGCGAATAGCACGAAGCTCTTCCCTTACAGCATCGTAATCTCCGGCAAGGAAGGTGTTCAAAGGAAGCACTACGTCTATTTCATCCGCACCGTCCTTAACGGCCATGGCGCACTCCAGAAGCTTAACTTCAAGGAAGCTCTGGGAAGAGGGGAAGCAGGCCGAAACACAGGTTGTATGTAGGTCAGGGGTGATTCTGCCGGCAGCCACAACCTTTGCAAAATTGGAATAAACGCAAATGGAAGCGGGAAGAGGATACTGAGGATACTCTTTTGCATAGGCACCCACCTTGTTAACAAGTGCGGCCACACTCTCTGCCGTATCGTTTGTGCGAAGAGTTGTTAGGTCCATCATAGAAAAACAACTCTTCAGAACAGACTCGCTTGCAAGCTCCGCAGAAGCAGCCGAAATCTTCTGAAGATTAGCATCCATCACTTCACTGTTGGGAGTATAACCGTACTTTGTATTGAAATCTGTCATAGTGTCAGTATTAATTGTTAGCCTTTTATCTGAATATTAAATCCTTCATTTATAAGCGGTTGCACCATCTCGCGCATCTGCTCCTCCGTAAACTTGGAAAGGTCCTTGGACGGAGTCTCGCGGTCTATGGTATAAACCATAATTTCTCTCGGGCGAAGTTCCCTCACAATATCCATCCAAGCATTAAGGCGGGCAGGATCTGATGAATCGAAATCACTCGATCTAAGGAACATCGTCTGGAGTACAAAATTACCACAAAATTTTTTAAGATTTGCAAAAACTTCACTTACGTGATAATGTCCTTGCGGACGATTAAGTATGCAGACATCCTCATCGGTGGCAGCATCCAACTTAAGTATAGGATTATCAACCTTTTTAAGGGCAGCCACCACAGCCTCATCTGCCAGCCTTGTGGCATTGCTGAGCACAGAAACTTTGGCACCAGGGTAATATTCATTCCTTAGGCCGATGGTTATGTCGATGATTTCCGGGAACTGCGGGTTTAGCGTGGGCTCGCCGTCGCCGGAAAAAGTTATGGAATCTATAGGAGTCCCCTCCTGAACGCACCGGGAGAGTTTTTCCTCAAGAGCCTTCTTAAGATGAGCCGCAGTAGGAATAACCTTGTCCTCCGTACCGTCCTTATTCCAGCCGCACTCGCAATAGATACAGTCAAAATTGCATAGTTTCCCCTTCTCCGGAAGAAGATTAATACCCAGAGAACTGCCAAGCCGGCGGCTTTTAATTGGACCGAATACTATTTCTTCTCTTAACATTATACTATTCTGTAAGATTCTGATGAGGTTGTAAGCCTCCCCTCTCCGGTCAAATGGCTAATCATCACAAGGCCGGGCTTTTTCCCGGGGGCGATGGTGCCAAGTTCCCCGCGCCCTAGGAATTCTGCGCCGTTACGGCAGGCCCAGGTAAACAACTCCTCTGTAGGGACCTCCGGGAAGTTCTCCTGAAGGCAAAGAAGCTCCGACACCATATCCAGGGAATCATTGCTGGACAGGGAATCTGTTCCTACCGTAAGCTTTAGGCCCTCTTCCCTCATCATCATAACGGGAGGCAGGGCATTGTGAATATAAATATTAGACCTGGGGCAGAGCGCAACATAGGCAGCGGGAAGGGTCTTTTTTATAAGTTCCGCGCCTCCGCGGTCCATACATACCTCGTGAACCAGAAGCACGTGTTCCCTGATGGGCAGCTGCCTTACGGCGGAAAGTCTTTCTACAAAATACTCCAGAGAAGTACCTCCCGTAACAGGCGGCGTACTCATCCCTGCAGCCTTGCGATTTTCCCACATAGGGCCGCTCCCGGATGCAATCATCTCTTCTTCCTGAGGAGTTTCTTCGCTGTGAAAAGACAGATAGCCGCTCTCCAGGCCAAGGGCAGACACTGCGCTTAGAAGCTGAGGGCTCATAGTGTAGCAGGCGTGAGGCGTGGGAGCCGCGTCAAGTCCGCAGCCAAGAGCCTTTTCCTGTAGTTTTCTAACTCCTTCCATTACCGCGTCGCAGTCCTTGGGCTCTGTACCGAAGACCTCCAGGAAGGTCCTGATGTACATAGGAGATGCTGCCTTGATGGCAAAGGAGTCTTCTCCGTTACTAATGTCAGCCATAGCGGAAACCCCACTTTGCCACATCTTCTCCATCCAGAACTTGATGTCGTAAAGTCTCTCCTGCAAGGGGGCTGTGTCGCGAAGAGCGTTAATCTGGTCTATAAACCCGGCCATTCCTGTTCCGCGGCGGAAGAGGCCCTTCATATAGGAAAGCTCAAGATGGCAGTGGGCGTTTACAAAGCCGGGCACTATGGCCCCGTCAAGGTAACCATCGGCCTGGGAAGCCTCCTCGATTGGTACGAATCCAACCTGGTATATGGTTCCGTCCGGCCCGAATTCCACAAAGCCGGGGGCGGGTTTCTGCCCGTCCAGAGTATAAAGATATTTGCAGTAAACTCTTCTCATTGCTAATTGACAGCGTCCTCTATTTCCTCTTCAAACTCTTCTGCTACAATTTCTTCCGCATCATCGGCGTCGGGAACATCGTCCTGTGAAATGATTCTCTGCTTTACAATTCCGCGGCCTCCGGTATGCGTTGTGTCCCTAAGGAAGCGGAACAAGAAGGAGAGTACCTTGTTGGAGTCCGGATTCATAATGGGAAGTTCGGATATTGCCTTGGCAAGGCTGTCTTTTTTGTGCGCCTGCTTCTCCAACAAATCTACGTCCTTTTTCCTGTTCCTGAGGTTCTTTGCCACCGCGCCGAACATAGCACCGAATTCCGCAGGTTCCTGTATGTACTTGTCTACGCTGCGCCTGAAGTCATCCTCCGTGTAACCGAAGCTCTCTATTATAGGCTTGTACACATAGGAAGTGTCGGCCATCCTCTGCCTTTGAATGTTTTCCCTTATATATTGGTCTGTAAGGTACATCTCTGACAGTAGCTCTATCATATTGTCCTTGGGGATAATTTTATCTCTGCCGCAGGAAATGGCTGCGACGGCAAGGGCAGCAATGGCAAATAGCCTGTATGAAAGTCTGCAATGCATTTTAAAAATTATCTTAATACGGCGCCGAACTCGCTTTGGAATACAGAGAGCAGCCTTTCAACTGTCTTTTCTATCTCTGTATCGGTAAGGGTTTTCTCCAAATCCTGGAATACAAAGCCAAGGGCGTACTGCTTCTTGCCGGCGGGAATCTTGTCGCCACGGTAAACGTCAAACAGGGTAACTTTCTTTAGCAGTTTCTTTGCGGTCTTATAAGCTGCGGCGCGCACAGATGCGTAATCTACACCCTCATCCAGAAGGATTGCAAGGTCACGGCGAACCTCGGGGAATTTGGGCAGTTCAGAGAACTTAACCTTTACCCTGCGTACTATCGCAAGAAGGGCGGGGAAGGAAATCTCTGCCACAAATACGGGCTGCTTAACGTCAAAACGGCGGGCATAGGCAGGATTTACAGTACCAAGCATTGCCACCTGGCGGCCTTCCTTTCCGGGGAGCTTATAGATGAGGCCCTCGGAGAAAATATCGGTCGGGGCCGGAAGTGTCTCAAAATTATAAACATCGGCTCCGTAGCGGGCAAGCAGGAGTTCCACATAACCTTTGAGGCGGAAGAAACTTCCCTTCTTGGGCTCGCAGTTCCAGGTCTTGTCAGAGGTGCCTGTCATCATAAGGGTGAAGCACTGGGACTCACGGTAAGAATCCAGCACTGTTTTGTCAGAGTCCGGTGTTATGCTGTAAACAGAGCCGTACTCGAAGGTGCAGAGTGTGTTAACCTGGCGGTTAATGTTGTAGGCAGCAACCTCAAGGGCATTGGGGATAAGCGACTGGCGCATTACTGCAAGGTCAGACGACAGAGGGTTCACTATGCCAACGCAGTTCTCTTCCGGGAAGGTTGCAAGGCCCTTGTACCAGGCAGCTTTTGTAAGGGAGTTGTTCATTATCTCCGTGAAGCCGTTAGCTACAAGGAAGTCGGAGATATAGTTGCGCAGGGCCTCGGGATCCGGCTGGGGAGACGGCATAATGGAGGCGTGCATGCTTGAAGGCAACTCTATGTTGTTGTATCCGTAAATCCTAAGGATTTCCTCTACTATGTCGCACTCACGGTAAACATCAATCATATAGGAAGGGGCGGCAACTCTGGCACCATCGGCCTTTCTATCTATAAAATCATACTGGAGGGCGGTGAGTATTTTTTCTATGGTGGAATACTCTATGTCCTTGCCAATGAAGCGGCAGATTCTGCCGTAGTCAAGGTCTATGACCTTCTTCTCAATGGGCTGGGGGTAGAAGTCTACCTGGGGTGCCGCAACGGTGCCTCCTGCTATTTCTGCAATGAGAGCTGCTGCCCTTCTGGCCGCATAAGCGGCCATCTGAGGATCGGCCCCACGCTCAAAACGGAAAGAAGCGTCCGTCTGCAGGCCGTGGGTCTTTGAAGTACGGCGGATCGATGCCGGGTCAAAGTAGGCGCCTTCTATGAAAATATCTGTAGTATAATCGCTTACGCCCGAATCCTCGCCGCCGAATACTCCGGCAATGCACATAGGCTTCTGAGCGTCTGCAATTACTATATCGGTGGCCTTAAGCTTGCGGGTTATGCCGTCCAAAGTCTTGATTTCCTCGTTCTCTGCGGCGCGGCGCACTACAACGCGGCCTCCGCCTATCTTGGCAGCGTCAAAAATGTGAAGGGGCTGCCCAAGCTCGAAGAGAATGAAGTTGGAAATATCTACAATGTTGTTGATGGGGTTAAGGCCTATGGCCATAAGGTCTTTCTGGAGCCACTCCGGAGAGGGAGCAACCTTTACTCCTTTCATTGTTATGCCGCTGTAGCGGGGTGCGGCCTGGACATCATCAACCTGGAAGGGGATGCCTTCCCCGGCTGCGGGAGCCTTGTAACCGGCATCGGAGGGCTTGTTAAGTTTGCAGGGGGCGCCAATGCTCACAAGGTAAGCGTAAAGGTCTCTTGCCACGCCCCAGTGCGATGCGGCATCTACCCTGTTGGCCGTTATCTCGTACTCTATTACAGCGTCTGTCTTTAACTTAAGGAAGTCCTTTGCAGGAGTGCCCACAACCGCATCTTCCGGGAGTACCATAATGCCGGCGTGGTCCGTACCTATTCCAAGCTCGTCCTGGGCACAGATCATACCCATTGACTCTACTCCTCTTATCTTGGATTTCTTTATCTTGAAGTCTCCGGGAAGTACAGTGCCTATGGTTGCAAGCAGCACTTTCTGGCCTGCAGCCACGTTGGGAGCCCCGCAAACCACCGTAAGGAGGCCGGTGCCGGCATCTACCTTGGTAACGTGCAGGTGGTCAGAATCCGGGTGCTCTTCACACTCTACCACCCTGGCCACTACTACGCCTGCCAGACCGCCGGGAATTTCTTCCTGTTCTGCCACTGAATCCACCTCTATTCCGATGGAGGTCATCGCCTGTGCAACCTGCTCCGGAGAGAGGTCACATTCAAGATAATTTTTAAGCCAACTGTAAGAAAGTTTCATATCCAGAGTTATTTATCCTATTATATCTTCTTTTTGGAACAATGAAGCCACGAATTCTTTTTTGTCGAATATCTTAAGGTCTTCTACGCCCTCGCCTATTCCAAGGAACTTGACGGGCACCTTCATCTGGTCCGATATTCCTATCACCACGCCGCCTTTTGCAGTTCCGTCCAGCTTTGTTATGGCCAGGGCAGAGATATCCGTAGCTTTTGCAAATTCTTTTGCCTGCTGAAAGGCATTCTGTCCGGTAGATGCATCAAGCACAAGCAGCACCTCGTGAGGGCCGTCGGGCACCACCTTCTTTATTACGTTGCGAATCTTGGTAAGCTCGTTCATAAGGTCTACCCTGTTGTGAAGGCGGCCGGCGGTATCTATAAGCACCACGTCCGCTCCCTTGGCAACGGCAGATTTTACCGAGTCGTAGGCCACCGAGGCGGGATCGGACCCCATCTGCTGTTTTACGATATCGGCTCCGGCACGCTGGGCCCAGACAACCAGCTGATCAACTGCTGCGGCACGGAAAGTATCGGCAGCGCCTATGACAACCTTTTTTCCCTGGGCGGCCAGGCGGGAGGCCAGTTTGCCGATGGTGGTGGTTTTTCCTACTCCGTTTACTCCCACTACCAGCATAACATAGGGTTTTTTGGTAAAATCGAAGGGCAGAACCTTATCCTCCTCTCCGGTGGTGATGAGTTTGCCAATTTCTTCCCTGAGTATGTCCAGGAGCTCGTCCATAGACATATACTTGTCTCTTTCTACCCTGTCTTCCAGGTTGTCTATTATTTTAAGGGTGGTATCAACTCCCATATCAGTAGCGATGAGGGCTTCTTCTATTGCGTCCAGAACGTCCTCGCTAACCCGGGATTTACCAACAACTACCCTTGAAAGCTTCTGGAAAAAGCCTTCATTGGTCTTTTTTGTGCCCTTACTGAATATACCCATATGTCTTTATCTATAACCTGCAAATTTACTTAAATCCCAGCACATAACAAAATACAAACTGCGCCCTCTGCCGGCTTTCCCAAACATTTTCGGGCAGGTGCCTGACAGAGGGCGTAATTTAAAGTATAAGAGATGCTTTTACTTCTTTGCGAAGAACTCTTTCTCTTTTCCGGACTCGATGAGCTGCTCTGTAAATACGTAAGCTCCGGTCTTGGGAGATTTCTCCATACGGATGCACTTAACCATGCTTCTGGAGCCGGCCTTGGCTGCGAATGTTGCAACTGCTTTCTTTGCCATATATGTATCCTCCTATAATTACTTGATTTCGCGATGAACGGTTACCTTCTTGAGGTAAGGGTTGTATTTCTTGCGCTCGAGACGCTCGGGGGTGTTCTTCTTGTTCTTGGTGGTGATATACCTGGACATTCCGGGAACACCGCTTTCTTTCTGCTCTGTGCATTCAAGGATGACCTGCACCCTGTTTCCTTTAGCTTTCTTTGCCATAATCGTAATTAATTAAACAAGGTTATTAAGATATCCTTTATCCTGAGCCTTCTTGATAGTAGCCTCAAGACCGTTCTTTGCTATAGTCCTCATTCCTTTGCAGGAAACCTTGAGGGTGATGAATCTCTGCTCCTCCTCTGACCAGAACTTCTTGGTCCTGAGATTAAGGGAGAAGTCGCGTTTTGTGCGCAGCTTGGAATGGGCAACATTGTTGCCTTTCATTCTTCTGCGGCCGGTGATTTCACAAACCTTTGCCATATTATTATACTTTTTTTGATTTTTCTGGTTTAAAACGCGGGCTGCAAATTTCGGTTAAAAATCTCGCATATCCAAGAAAACTAGAGAAATTTGAAAAACCTGCCCCATCGTATGTTGGCGGGAAATCCTCTGTTAGGATCCGTAGAAAGCCATACAAATAAAGGCCGTCCTACAATGTGGTCCTCGGGGACAAAGCCCCAGTATCTTGAATCCAGCGAGTTATGCCGGTTGTCGCCCATCATAAAATAATAATCCTGTGAAAAAACGTAGTGCGTTTTCTTCTGTCCGTCAATGACGAATGTTCCGTCTGCCGATACCTCCAGCTGGTGATTCTCGTAAACCCTTATTATGCGCTCGTAAAGAGGAAGATTCGTCTTGGTGAGCTTTACACTGTCTCCGGCCTGGGGAATCCACAGAGGTCCAAAGTTGTCCCTTGTCCACTTATAATCGTGAGAGAAGGGGAAAATAGACTTGTAGGTATCAGGAAAATCCGGAGGGTAGACATCAACGTTGGGGGTAATGGATGTTATAGCCGGGTTATTCTGCAGTTCTTCCAGTTTCTTTGCAGAAAGATCCATTGTCCTGTAACCTTTTCTTCCCTTTGTTACCACACGGTAAGAAGTCTGGACGCCTTCCCATACGGTCTGCTCCTGGGAGTTCACGTAAACCTGACCGGACTTTATCTCAAGCGTATCGCCCGGAAGGGCTACACAGCGCTTTACATAATGGTCTGTCTTGTCTGCGGGACGTACCTTTACAGGGCCGTAGTGTTTAAGTACATATTTCTTTCCGTGCTGACGGCAAAGGGCGTAGTAGTCTGCCGTAGGATCTTTTACAAGGACGGTATCTCCGTGAGGGAAATTGAATACCACTATGTCTCCGATGCGCACTTTGCGGAACCCCTTGAGCCTCTTGTAATCTGACTGTATCAGCTTTGAATAGGACTCCTTACCAAATATTACGTTATGGGTGAAGGGAAGGGTAAGGGGTGTCTGAGGCATTCTGGGACCGTAGGTAAGGTTGCTTACGAACACGTGGTCTCCTGCCAGGAGAGTACCTTCCATAGAGGAAGAAGGAATGACGAATGCTCTAAGGAAGAATGTCTGGAGGAAAGTAACAAAAATGACTGCGAAGACTATGGCATCGAGCCACTCCCATCTCCAATCCTTGGGTTCTCCGGGCTTGTATGTCTTCTTCCAGAACAACCATTTTACCTTGCGGGTAATGTTGTGGTCGAAGATAATGCCCAACCCAAGCAGCCACCAGTAATTTCCCAGCCAGATAACAAACAACAGATAGAGCAGGCCCCAGAAACCGGTGCGAACCCATTTGTTGTGATATGCTTCCCTGAATGTCATTGCCGGAGAGTAACGCTACTTATTTTACAGAATTTATAATAGCCTCAAATGCCTGAGGATTGTTCATAGCAAGGTCTGCGAGTACCTTACGGTTGAGACCTACGTTCTGTTTTGCGAGGTTGCCCATAAACTGGGAATAAGACATACCGTACTGACGTGCGGCTGCGTTGACTGGAAAGGAAATTACCGCGGGTTCTCTTGAGAATCTTCTTGCGGCGTGCCCTTGAGGCAACTGAGTTGACTGATCTTGGCATAATTTAATTTTTTTCCTGAAACAGTGACCTTTCTTCTGAAGGCTCTTTACTACTGTTTGCGGCGTTAAACAATAATTGATAATAAATAATTAGAGGACAAGAAGTTCTTTAACTCTCTTTTCGTCTACCTTTGCAAGGATGGCGAAGTGGTCAAGATTTCTTTTCTGCTTCTTGGTCTTCTTTGTGAGAATGTGGCTGTGATAAGCGTGTCTTCTCTTGATCTTACCCGTTCCGGTAAGCGTGAAACGCTTTTTGGCACCGGAGTTGGTTTTAAGCTTTGGCATCGTTTAAAAAATTAATAGTTAATAATATACATTACCCATAAGGGCTTTTATTTCTTCTTTACAGGAGCTATCATCATTATCATACGCTTTCCTTCCAGCTTAGGCATGCTCTCTGCTCTTCCGTAGGCCTCAAGTTCAACTGCAAAGCGCAGAAGAAGCTTCTCTCCCTGATCCGAGAACTGAATGGAACGGCCTCTGAAGAATACCGAAGCCTTAACTTTGGAACCTTCCTGGAGGAAGCCTTGAGCGTGCTTCAGTTTAAACTGGAAGTCGTGTTCGTCGGTATTGGGGCCGAAGCGGATTTCCTTGATTACTATCTTGGTAGAATTGGCCTTCATCTCTTTGGCTCTCTTCTTCTGCTGATAGAGATACTTCTGATAATCAAGGATTTTGCAAACGGGAGGGTCTGATTTGGCAGTAATCTCTACCAAGTCAAGTTCCATTTCCTCGGCCATCCTTAGGGCCGCAGAAAAGGAATAGATGCCGGGGTTCTCTATGTTGTCACCCACGAGTCTTACCTGCGATGCGGTAATCTCCTCGTTTATGTAGAGTTCATTCTCTCCCTTCTCTTCCGGCTTGCCGGAGGGGCGGGAAGACTGTCCCGACCTGGGGCCCGAAGGCCTGAAGGCTCCGTTGTTAGGTTTGTAAGGCGTTGCGATAAAATAACCTCCTATTAATTAAATTATTACTTATTGGCGAGTTCCTGGGCCATTGTGCTCTTTAGCCAGCCTCCGAACTCTTCCAAGGACATAGAACCCTTATCTACACCCTCCAAGCGCACCGAAACTGAACCATCGCCTACTTCTTTTTCACCGACGATAGCCAGAACCGGCACACGCAAGAGGGCAATCTCACGGATCCTCTTTCCAAGGGTCTCGTTACGATCGTCCACGGAAGTGCGAATATCGGAATTATTCAGGAATTCACAAACTTTTTTTGCATAATCTGCATATTTCTCACTGACGGGAAGTACCTTAACCTGCTCAGGAGCAAGCCATAAGGGCAGATGTCCGGCTGTATGCTCTAGTAGCACTGCAGTGAACCTTTCTATGGAACCGAAGGGTGCACGGTGAATCATAACCGGACGCTTCTTGGAACCATCGGCATCTGTATATTCAAGCTCAAAGCGCTCCGGAAGGTTGTAATCTACCTGGATGGTACCAAGCTGCCACTTGCGTCCAAGGGCATCCTTTACCATAAAGTCCAGCTTAGGGCCGTAGAAGGCTGCCTCTCCGTATTCTGTAACGGTGGGGAGACCCTTCTCTGCGGCAGACTCTATGATGGCCTGCTCTGCGCGGTCCCAATTCTCTTCGCTTCCGATGTACTTGTCGCGGTTAACTTTGTCACGCAGGGAAATCTGGGCGGTGAAGTTATTGAACTTGAATACCCCGAACACATACATAATAAGGTCTATAACCTTCTTGAACTCGTCCTTCAGCTGCTCCGGGCGCACGAACATATGGGCGTCGTCCTGGGTAAAGCAGCGTACGCGGGTAAGTCCGTGGAGCTCTCCGCTCTGCTCGTAACGGTAAACGGTACCGAACTCGGCAAACCTTAGCGGGAGATCCTTGTAGGAACGGGGAGAACTGCGGAAAATCTCGCAGTGATGAGGGCAGTTCATAGGTTTAAGCATGTATTCCTCGCCCTCCTGAGGAGTATGTATGGGCTGGAACGAGTCCTTGCCGTATTTTGCATAGTGACCGGATGTCACGTAAAGATTCTTGCTGCCAATGTGGGGAGTAACCACGGGAAGGTATCCGTACTCGTCCAGTTTGCGGCGGAGGAAGCTCTCCAGCTGCTGACGCATAACGGCGCCTCTGGGGAGCCACAGGGGAAGGCCAAGGCCAACCCTCTGGGAGAACATGAAGAGTTCCATTTCCTTTCCAAGTTTGCGGTGATCCCTCTTCTTTGCCTCCTCAAGAAGAACAAGATACTCGTCCAGCATAGACTTCTTGGGGAAGGTTATTCCGTAGATACGGGTAAGCTGCTGACGGTTCTCGTCTCCGCGCCAGTAAGCACCGGCGATTGCTGTAAGCTTAACGGCTTTGATAACCTCTGTATTCATAAGGTGAGGTCCGCGGCACAAATCCGTGAAAGCACCGTTCTCATAGTAGGTAATTGTACCGTCCTCAAGCTCGCTGATAAGCTCGCACTTGTAAGGGTCTCCCTTCTGGCGGAAGTGCTCCAGGGCGTCTGCCTTGGAAACATCTATGCGCACGAAATCCTGCTTCTCGTGAGCAAGCTCCAACATTTTCTTTTCCACCTTGGCAAGGTCTGCATCGGAGAAGGGCTGTCCGCCAAAATCTACATCATAGTAGAAACCATTCTCTACGGCAGGGCCGATACCGAATTTAATTCCGGGATAAAGGGACTCCAGAGCCTCTGCCATAAGGTGTGACGACGAGTGCCAGAACACGCGTTTTGCGTCGTCATCCTCCCATTTGAGAAGGCGTACCGTTGCATCTGTAGTTATGGGCCTTGTAAGGTCATAAACGTTATCGTCCACCTTGGCTGCCAGCACTTCTGCTGCAAGACGGGGACTGATGCTCTGTGCAATCTGGTAAGCGGTAACTCCGCTCTCGTAGGCTCTTACATCGCCATTGGGAAAAGTAATGTTAATCATAATTCAAACACAATTGATGTTTAGCCCGCAAAGATACGAAAATTTTCATATATTTGCAGAAATTAAAGCAATTATGGAAGATATTAAAACGCCGGTAAGAGGAAAATTGATTTTCCAGGAAGCGATGAAGTACGGAGCCATTCTGGGCGCGGTAACGGTGAGTTTTGAGCTTTTGACTGCACTTTTTACCCAAACCCCGGACGGCACGGTTAAGACAGCGGCAATCATTACCGCCCTGGCGTACACTCTGCGCATTGCAAAAACAGTGGTCTGCATATGGCTTATGGTAGTTTTTGCAAAGAAACTTGTAGAGAAATACGACGGCGTAACCCGCTCTCATACCTTCCGCCTGAATATGTTCACAGGCCTGTTTTCCGGAATAATCTGCGCCGCCTTCGCCCTGCTTAGGTTCAAACTGATGGGAAACGAGCAGATAGAGCTCTCCCTAAGGGATGCGCTATCTTCCTTACAGAACAGCCCTGAAATTCAGGAAGAAGCCATTAGTATGGCAATTTCACTGCTCCCGTTCTTTACATTCTTCATTGCTCTGGGCAGCTGCTTCCTGATTGGTATTCTTGCCTCGCTTATAATATCCCGTTCCGTTCCCGGAAGAACCCCAAACCCCTTTGAATAATATGGAGTTTTCCAAAGACATATCCTTTGTAGTACCCCTTCTGAACGAAGAAGAGTCCTTGCCGGAACTCGTATCCAGGATAAGGACTACAGCCCTTGGACAGGGTTGGAATTACGAGATCATACTTGTTGATGATGGCAGTACCGATGGTTCCTGGGCCGCGATACAGGCCCTGGCCAAGGAAGACGCCAACATTCACGCCATACGTTTCAGGCGTAACTACGGCAAGTCTGCCGCCCTTCACTGCGGGTTCGAAGCCGCAGCCGGAGAAGTGGTGGCAACCCTGGACGCAGACCTTCAGGACGCCCCGGAAGAGATTCCGGAAATGTACAAAATGATAACGGAGCAGGGGTACGATGTAGTGTCCGGCTGGAAGAAGCGCCGCAAGGATAATCTCTTCACAAAGAACATCCCCTCCAAACTATATAACGCCACCGCCCGCAGGGTAACCGGAATCAAGCTCCACGACATGAACTGCGGCATAAAGGTTTACGCCGGCGAGGTAATTAAGAATATAGAGGTTTACGGGGAGATGCACCGCTACATTCCCTACCTTGCAAAGAATGCAGGCTTCTCCAAGATAGGAGAAAAACCAGTTCAGCACCAGAAGCGCAAATACGGTAAAAGCAAATTCGGGCTCAACCGCTTTGTTAACGGCTTCCTGGACCTGATGAGTCTTTCTTTCACCAGCAAGTTTGCAAAGAAGCCAATGCACTTCTTTGGCTTCACGGGAATTCTTATGTTCCTGGCAGGTTTTATAATGACTGCCTGGATTATAGCCGCAAAACTTATTCACCAGGCAAACGGCCAGCCATTCAGGGCGGTTACGGAACAGCCCCTCTTCTATCTTGCCCTTCTGGCGGTAATTCTGGGATTCATGCTGTTCCTGGCCGGATTCGTCTGCGAACTTGTGTCGCGTAACGCACACGATAGGAACAAATACAACATCAAAGACAGGCTTTAACCCTTAGGGAACTGTTCCAGAACCTTATAGAAGCGCTCTGCAATGGCAGGGTTGCAGAGATTTCCCATCGACCCTATATGGGTATGGGAGAGGTCCGATACTTTCTCCGGCACTTCCATATCAAACTTTCCGGAGGCTATTTCCAGCCCAACCTGACGGTAGGCATCCCTGAAGGGCACCCCGGAGGCAGCCAGTGCATTTACCTTTTCTACGCTAAGAGAGTATAGATATCTGTCACCATCGGCCTTGTAAATATCGTCCTTTACTTCCAGGTTCCTTGTCGCAAAGCAAACTATCTCCAGGATATCGTCCATCCGGGAGAACATTGGCAGATACTCCTCTTTAAGTATCTGTGTGTCACGGAAGTATCCAGATGGCAGATTGCTCATTATCGCGCCCAATGTCTGGGGGATGGAGGCAATCCTGTTGCACCCGGCCCGCACAAGTTCAAAGACATCGGGATTCTTTTTGTGGGGCATAATGCTGGAGCCGGTAGTTAGTTCCGAAGGCAGGGAGATAAAGCCAAAGTTGGCGCTCATATAAAGGCAGCAGTCGCTCGCAAAGCGGCCAAGTGTAGAGGCCAGCGAGGCATAGGCCCAGGAAACGGTCTTCTCTAATTTTCCCCTTCCAAGAAGGGCATAGACAGAGTTGTAGTCCAAATCGCCAAAGCCAAGGAGCCTGGCTGTCTCCTTTCTGTCTATGGGGATGGAAGAGCCATAGCCGGCCGCAGCCCCCAGCGGATTCCTGTCCGCCATCTTGAAGGCGGTGTGCAGAAGGTCAAGGTCGTCGGCAAGAGCCTCTGCATAGGCTCCCAGCCAAAGCCCGAAGCTGGAAGGCATCGCCACCTGAAGGTGGGTGTAGCCCGGGAGCAGGATGTCTTTGTATTTTTCCGATGCTGCCTGAAGGCTGTCGAAAAGCTCTTTTACCAGAGCAGTGGTTTTAAGGATGGAGTCCCTTGTAAAGAGTTTTATATCCAGCATCACCTGGTCGTTTCTGGACCGGCCGATGTGTACTTTTTTTCCCACCTCGCCAAGCGAGCGGGTGAGCATTAGTTCTACCTGCGAGTGTATGTCTTCTACCGATGGTTCTATTTCCATTTTTCCCTGAAGGGCAAGTTCATGCAGTTTTGCCAGTTCCGGCACAAGAAGCCCCAGCTCCTCCTGAGTGATGTAGCCTATATGGGAGAGCATCGTAATGTGGGCTATGGTGCCCTGAATGTCGTACGGGGCCAGCAGAAGGTCCAGTTCCCTGTCCTTGCCTACAGTGAATTTCTCTATCTTCTCATCCAGCGACCAGCCTTTGTCCCAAAGTTTACTCATACGCTAAGTATTTTAATATACAACTCTTTAGCAGCTTCTATCTCGGACAGAAGAACATACTCGTCTGCCTTGTGCGACCTTGCCGACTCTCCCGGCCCCAGTTTTAATGTAGGGAAGGGACAGATGGCACAATTGCTCAGTGTCGGCGATCCCACAACCTCCAGTCCCAGGGCTTCGCCTTTTTTTACGAGTCGATGGTCAAGGCTGATGGATGATGATTCCAGGCGGGTAGACCGTGCCTTTACCTCCGACGCCAGACTTCCCTTTATTATCTCCAGAATCTCCTGGTTGGTGTAGCACTCGTTACTTCTTACGTCAACCACAAAGGAGCATTGATCCGGGATTACGTTATGCGCCCTGCCGGCGTTTATCTGGGTAACGTTTAGGCCCACGGGACCCAGGAGGGGCGATACTTTTGGAAACCTGAAAGTCTGAAGCAAGGCTATGTCTTCCATAGCCTTGTAAATTGCGTTTACTCCTCCGCCGCCGGCCGCGTGGGCGGCAACGCCGCGGGAGGTGCAGTCCAGCACCATCAGCCCGCGTTCGGCCACTGCCATCTTCATGCCGGTAGGCTCACCTATCACGGCACAATCGACCCGTCCTAAAACCGGGAGCAGCATATCCAATCCTCCGTGACCGGAGACCTCCTCTTCCGCGGTAGCGGAAAAAATAAGCCTGTAGGGCAGGTTGCACTTGGATAAATGTACGTAGGCTGCCAGCAATGAGACCAGGGATGCGCCGTCGTCATTGGCTCCCAGGCCTACTATCTTGCCATCGGAGGTAAGGGTGCCGCCATAAGGGTCGCAGGTCCAGCCCTCGCAGGGGGGCACAGTGTCTATGTGGGCGTTTAGAAGGATGGAGTAATCTCCCTGGCCGCAGGAGCACCAGATGTTGTTTCCTGTCCGGGAAGGATGCAGTTGCAAACCCTCCAGGTAAAATTCCAGATAATCTGCCACGGCGCCCTCCTGGCGCGACGGAGACGGAATCCTGATTAGCTCCTGCAGTAGTTCCGGCATCATAGTTTTTCCTCCGGATGCACAGAGTAATAAACCTTCAGAGGGGTAGATAGAAGGCTTATGAAGCCCTTGGCTTCGTCTGCCGTCCAGCCTTTGGCACCTTCTCCGTACTCGCCAAAGTCGTTGTGAACAAGGTCGCAGGGGGACTCTACGCCCACAAGTTCAAAGCCCTTGGCGTAAAGTTTCACGTTTACCGTACCGGAAACCTGCCTTTGGGAAGAGGACAGCATTGCCTCCATGTCCCTCATTACAGGGTCCAGATACTGGCTTTCGTGCAGAAACATTCCGTACCACTCCCCTATCTGGGCCTTCCAGTACTGCTGCCACTTGCTAAGGGTATATTTTTCCAGGTGCTTGTGGGCCGCAATTATCAAGATGGCGGCAGCGGCCTCAAAGCCAACCCGGCCTTTGATTCCAATGATAGTATCGCCCACGTGTACGTCGCGGCCAATTCCGTAGGGGGCGGCCAGAGCTTCCACAGCCTTTATGGCCTCTATCTTATCTTTGTAATCCTTCCCGCAGACAGAGGTTATTTCTCCTTCTTTGAACCCTATAGTAATAGTTTTTTCTTTTAGTCCCGGGGCTACCTGGCCTATGTAGGCGCTGTCCGGCAGGCCCTGGGCGCTTGTGTTCATTTCTCCGCCACAGATGGAAGTACCCCATATACCTATATTATAGGAGTACTTCATCTTGGCAAAGTCTGCATCAAGCCCGTTTTCTTTAAGGTACTTGATTTCCTGGTTTCGGCTAAGTTTCAGGTCCCTTGTAAGGGTAATAATCTCTGCCTTTGGAGCAAGGATTTTAAATGTCATATCAAAGCGCACCTGGTCGTTGCCGGCTCCGGTAGAGCCGTGGGCAATGGCGGCTGCGCCAATCTGCGAGGCATATCTGGCAATGGCTACGGCCTGGAACAGTCTCTCCGAAGATACCGATATGGGGTAAGTTCCTCCGCGAAGCACGTTGCCGAATATCATATATTTAAGGCTCTTGTCGTAGTACTCCTGGCTGACGTTCAGGGTCTCGTAGGCCTTGGCGCCAAGGGAGAGTGCGCGCTCCTGGTTGGCCTTAAGCTGTTCCGGCGTGAAGCCGCCGGTATCGGCACACACGGCATAGACCTCGCATCTTACTTCCTTGGAAAGGAATTTTACGGCAAAGGAGGTGTCAAGTCCGCCGCTGAAGGCTACCACTACCTTCTTTCCTGCAAATTTGCGCCAGGGGGCGGCAGGGTCGTAAAGCATAGCGGTGCAAAGGCAGGCCTTTCCTCCTTTGGCCTTAAGTATATCAACGTTAGGGCAACCTTCGCAGCCCTTCCAGAATGCCGGGCTTGCGGGGAGTTTGTCGTAGGTAACGGTGTCGTAACCAAGGGAGGTGTTTATTTTCATTACCTTTCCGCTGGTAGTGAGCCCAAAAATAGGGCAGAGCGGATACTTCTCCTGGCTTAACTCGAAGAGTTTCTGTTTAATCTTAAATGCAAGGCCCTGGCCTCTGTAAGAGGGCAGTACAATAAGCCCCGAGTGAGAGACCATCCCGTCCCAGAGCTCTATGTAGCCAAAGCCGGCCACTTCATTACCGCACAGGGCAATCACGGCTTTTCCCTGAAGTATCTTCTGCTCTATCAGAGACTTTTCCCTCTTTGCAAAACCAGAAGAAGGCTTTTCCTTGGCTACGTAATCGTACGCCTGTATCACAGACGGCACAAGGGGAAGATGTTCTTCCCCTGCCACAAATAAACAAATATTACTCATACCTTGTATTTACCAAAACCGGCTCAGCAGTACCGTAGAAGGCCTTATAGTGGGCACCGAACCTCTGGAAGGCGGCTTCCTCAAGGGCTTCCCTGTCTGAGGGATGGGCAATGCTAATAAGCAGTTTTGCCCTTTCCTGGAGAGACTTTCCGTAAAGATTCACGGCCCCGTACTCAGTTACAATCCACTGGGCGTCGGCCCTTGGGGTAACCACTCCGGCTCCGGGAGTGAGGATAGGAACTAATTTAGATTTTCCGTTTTTTGTGCGCGAGGGCATTGCAATTATTGACTTTCCTCCCGGCGAGCGCCGAGCGCCTTTAACGAAGTCCAGCTGGCCGCCTGTCCCGGAGTACATCCTGGAGCCTATGGAGTCTGCGCACACCTGCCCGGTGAGGTCTATCTCAGTAGCAAAATTAACGGATACCACATTGGGGTTTCTGGCTATCAGCCAAGGATCGTTAGTGTAGCTGATATCTCTCATCTGAACGTCCGGGTTGTGATCTATGAAATCATAGAGCCGCTGGCCGCCCAGAAGGAAAGAAGCCACGATTTTACCCCTATCTATAGTTTTTAGACTGCCGTTTATAACTCCTTTTTCTACCAGATTCACTATGCCATCAGAGAACAGCTCGCTGTGGATACCCAGGTTTTTATGGCCCTCCAACTGCATGGCAACGGCGTTAGGCAGGCTGCCTATTCCCATTTGCAGACAAGCGCCGTCCTGAATGAGGCCGGCGATATTATGACCTATCGCCATATCCAGGGCCGATGGTGCCGGGAATTCTACCGTAGGCAGGGGTCTGTTGTCGTAAACGAAGCAATCTATGTCATCTATATCGATAAGATCTCCGTAAGCGAAAGGAACCGATGGGTTAACAACCGCCAGTACGGTTTTTGCGCACTCCACGGCAGCTTTTGTGCAGTCTACCGATGTACCCAGGGATACGTGCCCGGTTGCATCGGGCTCAGATACCTGAATCATTGCCACGTCGCAGGGCAGAGCACCGCTGCGGTACATATATGGAGTTTCTTCAAGGTGAACGGGTATATAGTCTGCATAACCGGCGTTCACACTTTTGCGCAGATTTGCGCCAACGAAGAATCCTTGATCAAAGAAAGTGCCTTCATATTCCGGCTGGCCGTAGGGGGCCTCGCCTTCTGTGTGAATGTGATGGAAATGAAGGTCTGTTAGTTCTCCGGCATCAGCCCGGTCACGCAAAGCTTCCACAAGAATTGCGGGCACATTTGCAACACCACCCAAATGTATGTGCTGGTGCGATTTTACATGCGCTACAGCTTCGCGTGCCGATACGTATTTGATGCCCCTTTTCACCTAAATTTACTAATAACTAACTCGGGGGCAAATATACAATAAAATTAAATTATTATGCAAATAAATTACATATTTTAACGTTTTAATGAATATTATTCATATTTTTTTGCATATAATATAGCCATAATATTCAATGTAATCAATGTACCCGAATCCATTGGCCCATGTCGCTATCAAGCCCCTAGCCTGGTAAATTGTCGGCAGAGCCAGCTGCCCTTCGACCCGGTACGCCCCTTCGGGGCTATCCCACCCCCGACCTACGGTCGGCGGTCCCCCCACTCACTTTTAGATTTGCATC
>CACYGW010000011.1 GCA_902774045.1 uncultured Bacteroidia bacterium | reverse complement strand
AACTATGCAGAGGCTTGCGCAGAGCTTGGTTCCTGCACTCAGGCAGATCTTGACAAGTCAGTTAACATTCTTCGTGAAAAACACGGTCAGATTCCTGCTCTTATCGTTAGCGGAACAACTGTTTCCTGCGGAGGTACAACCATTACAGCCGCTCCTAACGATCCTGCACCCAATGTCCTTATTCAGGAGGTTCGCCGCGAGCGCCGCAGCGAGCTTATGGGCGACGGATTCCGTCACGCAGACCTTATGAGATGGGCTCTAGGCAAGAACCTTGACATTGCAGAAAATCCTGCCGGTTATGTTGGTGCATCCAGGAACCTCATCCTTATTTATGCAAATGCCAACAGCGTAACTGAAGATACCATCGACGAAAAGAATTACTTTGTAACAATCGATGGTACCCAGTACAAGAGCGCTTACGAGCCCGGTGTTAACAGCAGAACTTGGGATGACAAGTATTATCTTGAGCCTATCCCTTCGGGACAGATTACTCTTGATGAGAATCTTGGTCAGAACCCTGGTTGGTAACAGACTTAACTCCATAATTAAGGCGGCCTTTGCGGGCCGCCTTTTTTGTTGTATCTGTTGATAATTAAAGAAGTTCCAAACCAAGACCGGGAGCGTCGGGAAGGACCATCCTGCCGCCTTCCACTACCATTCCTCGGAACCTGTCGTTGGCAATGAGAAGGTTCCCGTCAAGGTCTGCAAAATCTACGGCAGGGGAGAGATGGGCGGCTGCCGTGGTGGCGCAGGAGGTCTCTGTCATACAGCCTACCATTACGTCCATTCCTTCTGTCCTGGCATAGTTAAGCATCTTCCAGGCCTCGCGCATTCCGGTACACTTCATAAGTTTGATGTTAATGCCGTTGTAGGCTCCTTTGATGGAGGGTATGTCCTTCAGGCGCTGTATGGCCTCGTCGGCATAAATAGGCAGCGGGCTGCGTTCCGTAAGCCAGGCTGTATCGTCCAGCATCTCCTTGGGCATAGGCTGCTCTACCATTACTATTCCGTGCTCCTTGAGCCAGAAAATCTCTTCCAGGGCCTTGTGCTTGTCCTTCCATCCCTGGTTTGCATCCACCGCTATAGGGAGGTTCGTAACCTTGCGGATGGTCTCTATCATCTCGTAGTCGTTGTCAAGGCCTACCTTAACCTTCAGGATATTGAATCTGTCGGCACATTCCTTTGTTTTTTCCAGTACTACCTCCGGGGTGTCAATGCCTATCGTGAAGGTGGTGTCGGGCGCCTTTGCTGCGTCCAGACCCCAGATTCTCCACCAGGGAAGGCCCATCAGCTTGCCTACGAGATCGTGAAGGGCAATGTCCACTGCGGCCTTGGCGGCAGCATCGCCCGGGGACAGACTGTCTACATAGGTAAGGATATCGTCAATCTTGAAAGGATCGTCAAACCGGCTAAGGTCTACTTTGGAGAGGAAGGCTTCTACGCTTTCGTATGTCTGGCCAAGGTAGGGGGGCATTGAAGCCTCTCCGTAACCGGTAAAGCCGTCGTACTCCAGTTTAACCTGAATGTCAGGAGTGGTTGTCCTGGAGTAAGAGGCAACTGTGAACACGTGCGCCAGCTTAAGCTCGTAGCGTTCCCAGCTTAGTTTCATCCTCTCTTTACCCCCTACCTTATAGGAACGGGGTTTATTGCTTGAACCCAGGGCGCAGCCTGCCGCTGAACCCATAAGAGCGGCGCCTGCTCCAGCAATGGCTGCCGTTTTAAGAAAGTCCCTTCTTTGCATATGCTTGGTTTTTATCGTAACAAATTTACAAATAAAACTTATTATTTCCTATATGTTTATAAGTTGTGCGGAATCTTTGGTTATTAGAAAAATAATACCTAAATTTGCCCGCTTTTTGGCCCCTCTGTGGGCGAAAGTACTAAGTATAATGTTAAACAACTAGTTATTATTTATTTTAACAACTATGTCAGAAGAAACTAACAAATTGCAGCTCAACGCTTCCGTAGCTCCCGAGGCATTTGACTGGGACTCATTTGAAAGCGGTGCAGACCTCTATGGCGCAAGCGACAAAGCCGCCATCGAAGAGGCTTACAATCAGACTCTTTCCAAGGTCGTAGAGAACGACGTTGTAGAAGGTGTCGTAACATCCATCTCCAAGAGAGAGGTTATCGTAAACATCGGTTACAAGAGCGAGGGTGTTATCGCAGCCCCCGAGTTCCGTTACAACCCGGACCTCAAAGTAGGAGACAAGGTAGAAGTTTACGTTGAGTCTGCAGAAGACCGTAAGGGCCAGCTCCTTCTTTCCCATAAGAAGGCTCGCCAGCTCCGTTCCTGGGATCAGGTTAACGCAGCATTCGACAATGGTGACATTGTCAAGGGTTATGTCAAGACCCGCACTAAGGGCGGTATGATCGTGGATGTATTCGGTATCGAGGCCTTCCTCCCCGGCAGCCAGATAGACATCAAACCCATCCGTGACTACGATGTATTCGTAGATCAGACCATGGACTTCAAGATCGTAAAGATCAATCAGGAGTTCCGCAACGTAGTAGTTTCCCACAAGGCTCTCCTTGAGGCCGAACTCGAGAAGCAGAAGAGCGAAATCATCAGCAAACTTGAGAAGGGTCAGATCCTTGAGGGTACAGTCAAGAACATCACCAATTACGGTGTATTCGTAGATCTTGGCGGAGTAGACGGTCTTATCCATATAACAGACCTTTCCTGGGGCCGTATCAACAACCCCGAGGAAATCGTTTCCCTTGATGAAAAGATTAAGGTAGTAGTTCTCGATTTCAACGAGCAGCAGAAGAGAATCGCTCTTGGTCTCAAGCAGCTTTCCGCACATCCTTGGGAGGCTCTTGACGCAGACCTTAAGGTTGGCGACAAGGTTAAGGGTAAAGTTGTGCTCATCGCAGATTACGGCGCATTCGTAGAGATTATGCCCGGCGTAGAGGGTCTCATCCACGTTTCAGAGATGAGCTGGAGCCCCCGTCTTCGTATTGCACAGGACTTCCTTAAGATTGGCGACGAGGTTGAGGCACAGATTCTTTCACTTGACCGAGAGGCCCGCAAGATGTCTCTTGGCCTTAAGCAGCTTGTAGAGAATCCTTGGGAGAATATCCGCGAGCGTTATCCCGTTGGCAGCAAGCAGACAGCTACCGTACGCAATATCACCACCTTCGGTGTATTTGCAGAGCTTGAGGACGGTATCGAGGGTCTTGTACACATCAGCGACCTTAGCTGGGACAAGATCAAGCATCCTTCAGAGATGGTTCAGCCCGGTGACAAGATTGAGGTTGTTATCCTTGACTTTGACGAGACCAACCATAAGCTTAGCCTTGGCCACAAGCAGCTTCTTCCCAACCCTTGGGATCAGCTTGAGTCCAAGTATCCTGTAGGCGCAACCGTAGAGGGTAAAGTTGCTTCCACTACCGACAAGGGAGCCAACATCCTTCTAGAGGACGGTACAGAGTGCTTCTGCTTCAGCCGCGATCTCGTAAAAGAGGATGGTCAGACTGCAGTCGTTGGCGAGACTCTTCCTTTCAAGGTTGTTGAACTTCGTCGCAGCACCCGTAGGGTTCTTCTTAGCCACGCCCGCACTTATGCAGAGGTAAAGGCAGAGAAGGCAGCTGCAGAGACAGACAATACAAAGAAGGCTGTAAAGAAGATTAACAACAATATAGAAAAAACTACTCTTGGTGACATTTCAGAGCTTGCAGCGCTGAAAGGTAAACTCGAGAGCGGTGAATAGAGAATTCAATGTCCGGATGCTCGGCACTGCTTCTGCAATGCCGGTTTCCGGTTGCTATCAAAGCGCCCAGGTACTCTGCGTACACGGGCGCTATTTTCTGATAGATGCCGGTGAGGGCTGCCAGCAGCAGATGACGGCCCTCAAGGTACCTATGATGAGGCTGGACTCCATCTTTATCTCCCATATACACGGGGACCACGTTTTTGGGCTTCCCGGCCTTCTGTCCACTCTTGGAATGAAGGGCCGCACGGCACCCATAAATATTTATGGCCCTGTGAATCTTGGGCCAATCATAAAGTTCTTCCTCTCTTATTACGGAGAGGGCCTTGCCTTTGAGGTGCGCTTCTTTCCGCTTAAGGAAAACGCCCCGGAACTCATCTATCAGACAAAATCGCTGGAGGTTACGGCCGTGCCCCTTAATCACGGCATAGAGACCTACGGCTACATTTTCAGGGAGAAAACGCCGCCGCTTAACGTTCACAAATGGGCGGTAGAGGCCTTCGGGCTCTCCCTCACAGAGATAGGCTCTCTTAAAAAGGGCAACGACGTAACCCGCCCGGACGGTACCGTGCTCACTGTGGCAAGGTGTGCCTACGAGCCTTATAAACCCAAAGCCTACGCTTACATAAGCGATACTGCACCCTTCCCCCAGGAAGTCTCCTGGCTTAAGGGAGTGACCACGCTCTATCACGAATCTACCTACCTTAAGGCCTACGGAGAGTATGCGGCAGACCGCCATCACAGCACTACCGTGCAGGCCGCCCAGGTTGCCCGTGATATAGAAGCTGAATGCCTTATAATAGGCCATTATTCCTCAAGAGAAAAAGACAAAAAACTCTATCAGAACGAGTGCTGTACTGTTTTCCAAAATACTGTAGCTGCTTCTGACGGAGATATTTTCCAGATATAAAATTTGCAGGCTGCTATGAAAGAAAAAATATTAAAGGTACTGGCAATTATGGCTTTGCTGTGTTCCGTTATGGTTTCCTGCTCCAAATCAGATCCCGAAAGCCCGGCCAACCCTGGCAGCGGTACGCAGGATCCCGGCACCGGCACCCAGCCTACAGACCCTCTGCCCCAGCGCTGGACAGATACCGGGGCTGACCTTCCGGCATATCCTACTTATAATAAGGTGGCGTCATTGTCTGACTTTCCCCGTATTAACATAACCACCGATGACGGCAATCCCATAACCAGTCTGTCAACATTTAAAAAGGGAAAAATCACCTTCCTGGACCCTAAAAAGATGTACTCCGAGGTTACCTCGCTGGGCACTCTTACCATGCAGATCAGAGGACGCGGAAACACAACCTGGGGCGCAGAAGGCGGCATAAAGAACCCTTACAGAATTAAACTGGACCAGCACAGCAAGGTCTTTGGAATGAAGGGCGACAAAGACTGGATTCTCCTGCCGGACGTGCTGGACCCTACGATGCTTCGCACGGCAGTATCGTTCCGTATAGCCAGAATGGTAAGTATGCCCTGGACCACAAAGTTCCGTACGGCAGAGTTATATATAAATGGTTCGTACGCAGGTTGTTACCTTATAGTAGAGGCCAAGGAGGCCGACAGGCAGAATAAGGTGCCGGTAACCCCGGTGGAGGGCACGGTCACCGACGGAGGCTACTTCCTTGAGCTTGATATGAGGACCGATGACGACAAGTATTTTATTACCAATACCTTTGGCAAGACCCTTAAATTCAAGGATCCGGAGAATCCCACCAACGACCAGAAGACCTTTATAAGGAATTATGTTAACGCCGTGGAGCAGAGGCTCTTCTCCAAGCAGTTCGACCCTTCTACCGGTTACCGCTCGGTAATGGAAGTATCGACCTTTATAAATTATTTTATCGTAGAGGAGCTGACCATGAATATCGATGGTAACATGAGGCTTTCTACCTATTTTGCCAAGGATGCCGATACCAAACTTTTTATACCGATGGTGTGGGATTTCGACAGGGCGATAGGCAACTGCGACTACCTTACCAGCGAGTTCGCCCTTTCCGGTAACGGGCCCACCGGATGGTTTATAAAGATTCGCGGGGGCTATCCAGATGAGGACCACGGGCGCAAGGATACATATTTCCAGTACCTGTTTATGGACCCTCTGTTCGTAAGCGAGCTGAAGGCCAGATGGAATCAGGTTAAACCCCGCCTGGACCTTATCCCTGGCTATATTGACAAGATGTGCGAGTATAATTCCCTGGCCTATGACCATAACAGCCAGGCCGGGAAGAATCCTCACGCTAACAGGAACTATTCCAGCCCTCCCAACGCCTTCCTGTCCTGGCGGGACGCCCGCGACTGGATGAAGGACTGGTACTCTGCCCGCCTGGCCTGGCTGGACGGAGCCATAAATAACTTGTAGGTGCAGGGCAAAGAAATTTCCCCAATTCAAAAGTTTTTACTATATTTCACGTTCAAATGATTACCGTGCGCGTGAAAAAGACAGGTTATATTACACTGATGGCTTTTCTGGCAGTGCTTCTGTGTTCTGCCGGCCAGGGCGACGATGCTCTTAAGAAGGCCTATATCAGAGTCTACAAGGATATTTCCATAAGCGAAATGAATCACTATGGAATCCCGGCCAGCATTACCCTGGCTCAGGGTATTCTGGAGTCGCGAAGCGGCACCTCTCCTCTGGCCACCAAAGGAAACAATCACTTTGGAATAAAGTGCCACGGATGGAACGGAAGGACTATGACAGCGGACGATGATGCCCGCAGAGAGTGCTTCAGGGCCTATGACAGGGCTGCCGATTCTTTCCGGGACCATTCTCTCTTCCTAAGGGGAAGGGACAGGTATGCATCCCTCTTCTTGCTGGAGCCAACTGACTATAAGGCCTGGGCTTACGGGCTTAGCAAGGCAGGTTATGCCACGGACCCCCAGTATGCCCCAAAACTTATAAACCTTATAGAAGAGTATCAGCTGTATCAGTACGACCTTGGCCAAACCACGCCTCCGGCTCCAAGCGTAATAGAGGAGCCAGTGGGCTATACATCCAGCGGCAGGGAGCACTTCACGATCTCTCTCTCCCGCGAGCTCTATTCCAAAAACGGCGTACCATTCGTCTATGCCATGGAGGGCGAGACTTACCAGTCCATAGCCGCAGAGTACGACCTTTTTATGCGGGAAATTCTAAGTTATAACGACGTCAGGACAGACGGTTCCCTTCTTTCCGGCACCATAGTTTATCTGCAGGCCAAGAAGAAGGATGCAGCCAAGGGACTGGATGTCCATATAGTAGAAAAAGAAGGGGAGACGCTCTGGGATATTTCCCAGAGGTTCGGCGTAAAGCTCTCTGCACTTCTTAAGAAAAATAAGATTTCAGGGGACTACGTTCCCAAGGAGGGCGATGTTATAGTGCTGCGCGGCCGCGGGGTTAAACAATGCGTACTTCAGTAATGGAAAGAAAGAAAAAGAAAATACTTATCATACTGTCCTGCATACTGGCTTTTCTGCTGGTGGGGGGCTTTGTTTTCTATTGGTTCTTCTTTAGGAAGTACTATGACCGCAAGATTCCCAATTTCCGCGCAAGGACAGAACTGTACATTACACCTGAAGTTTCCTGGGACAGCATTTCCCGTTATATCGCAGACAGTTGCCAGGTTAAGTGGAACGCCAGCCTGCTGCGTGCCGTAAAGGAGGAAGTAGAGAGGGGAGCTTCCCTTAAGCCGGGCCACTACGTCATTACTCCGGAGAACACATCCACCGCCGTTGCAAGGATGCTTTCTCACGGCTGGCAGACTCCGGTAAAACTTGTGCTTTCCGGGACGCTTCGCCAGAAGGGGGGCATAGCCCGCAAGATAAGCGCCCAGATGATGCTGGACTCTCTAGAGGCGGTAAGCGCCCTTGGAGACACGGCCCTTCTGGCAGGGTTCGGCTTCAGGGTAGACAATGTGTTCTCTCTCATTATGCCCGATACTTACGAGGTCCTGTGGACCGACGATATGCGCACCATACTCTCCAGGCAAAAGGAGGCCTACGATGCTTTCTGGACCGATGATAACAGGCGTAAGGCTGCGCTTCAGGGACTTACGGTAGAGCAGGTGTCCATCCTGGCCTCCATAGTAAAAGGGGAGACCAACTACGAGCCGGAGATGCCAAAGATTGCCGGGGTGTACCTTAACCGCCTGCGCAAGGGAATGAAGCTCCAGGCAGACCCTACGATTGCCTTTTGCTACGACTATCAGCTTAACAGGATATTCAAAAAGAATCTGAAGGTAAATTCGCCCTACAATACTTACGTTCACAAGGGCCTTCCTCCCGGTCCCATCGCCGTGCCCACAAGGGCCTGCCTGGAGGCCGTGCTTAACCCCGATACGGCAAAGAATTATCTTTATTTCTGCGCCAATGCCGCTTTTGACGGAACCCATAAGTTTGCGTCAACCTACACGGAGCATCTACGCAACGCCCGCGAATTCCAAAGGGCCCTTACTATAAGGCTTAGGGCAGCCAAATAATTAAAAACGGCAAAAATGAGTACTGTCAAAGAATTGTTCCCTCACCTTGAGGGAGAGGAACTCTCGCTGGTGCAGAGGGCCTTCGACATAGCCTCCCGGGTTCTTTCCGACAAAACACGCGACAACGGAGCTCCCTTCCTGGAGCATCCCGTCGGCGTAGCCCGTATAGTGGATGGCGAGATTGGTCTGCCTCCTGTTTGCGTAGCCGCGGTATTTCTGCACGAATCGGCCCTGATCCACCCTGAATCCAAATCCCTGATGGGAGATTTCCCCCAGGAGGTGATGCAGATTGTGGACGGCCTGGATAAAATATCAACCATCAACCCCAGGGATACAAGGCTTGAGGCAGAGAATTACAAAAAACTCATAGTCCAGTACTCAAGGGACCCCAGGGTTACCGTAATTAAAATTGCCGACAGGCTTGAGGTTATGCGCAACCTCTCCATTATGTCCAAGGGTGTGCGGGAGCGTAAATGCCTTGAAACTCTGATGCTTTACATTCCTCTGGCGCATCAGCTGGGGCTGCATAACATTAAGGGAGAACTGGAAGATATCTACTTCCGCTTCGCTTATCCTGAAGAGTATCGTTCTGTGACCAATAAGCTTAAGGCAACCGAAAGGGACAGGGAGAAGCTCACGGAAGAGTTCGTGAAGCCGCTCGCCGAGAAACTTTCCCGGGCCGGAATTAAATACAAACTAAAGGCAAGGACAAAGACAGCCTGGTCCATCTTCAAGAAGATGCAGAAACAGAAGGTGCCCTTCGAGGGAGTGTACGATGTTTTTGCGATTCGCTTCATAATTGACTGCGAGCCTGTAAGGGAAACTGAACTTAAGCTTTGCTGGGACGTATATTCCTATGTGACAGAGCAGTACCAGAGCGACACCTCCCGTCTAAGGGACTGGCTCACCACCCCTAAGGCCAACGGTTACGAGAGCCTGCATATCACCGTCAAGAACAGCGAGGGCTCGCCCATAGAAGTGCAGATACGCTCAAGGAAGATGGACGAGATTGCAGAGAGCGGAAATGCTGCCCACTGGGCCTACAAGGGCATAGGCCACGAGAAGACAATGGATAATTGGCTTAATTCCGTGCGCTACGCCCTTGAGCATCCTAATTCCGATGCGGCCGATGATTTGCCGGAGCCGCCCCCCGGAGAAATATTTGTATTTACTCCTACTGGCGAGCTAAGGATACTGTCGGCCGGGGCCACGGTGTTGGATTTTGCCTTTAACATACACTCCAACCTTGGCCTTAAGTGCGTGGGCGCCCTGGTTAACAATAAGTCCGTAACCATAAGGGAAAAACTAAGTACCGGAGACGTGGTGGAGATACACACCGGAAAGTCCCGACTGCCGTCGCCCGACTGGCTTAATTTCGTAGTTACTTCAAAGGCCCGCAGCAAGATTCGCCAGGTGCTCAAGGAGGCGGAGAACAAGGCTTCGTCGGACGGTAAGGAGCTGCTGGACAGGCGCCTTAAGAACTGGAAGCTGGAATTCACGGACGATATCCGCGGGGAGTTTATGAAGAAAAACCACTACTCTTCGCTAAAGGAAATGTATTCCGCGATAGGGGAGGGTGTGCTGGACGTCAACTCCGTAAAGACCTTTGTCTTGGGCTGGCAGAATAAGGAAGAGTCCGCCTCTTCTTCCGAGTCTCTGGCCGATGGTGCCGAGCCCTCCCGCGCCGTCTGGGCGGCCCGTCCGGGCAGCGACGATATCCTTGTGCTAAACGCAGAGAATCTCAAGGGCCTGGACTACAAGATGGCAAGGTGTTGCAACCCCGTGTTCGGGGACGATGTATTCGGGTTCGTAACCCGGGACGATGGTATCAAGATTCACCGTATATCCTGCCCCAATGCAGCCAGACTTATAGAAATGTATCCTTACAGGATTCAAAAGGTGCGCTGGACAGAGTCGCCCTCGGGAGGCAGTTTCCAGGTGGGGCTGCGCCTTGTGGCCGATACCGAGTTGGGTGTTTCCGGGGATATTATGGATGTGATCAATCAGTTCAAGACATCGCTGCGTTCCTTTAATCTTGGAGACAGCCGCCGTGACGGAACCGTGGATATAACGCTGAGACTTTCAGTGCCATCAAATATGGAGCTGGACAAGATAGTGTCGCGCCTGCGCGCCGTGCGTCACATTCTGAAGGTTTCCAGGCTCTAATCCTTCCAGACTTTAAGATATTGCTGCAAGGCCCACATCTCGTCGCGGGCTGCGGCCGCCGCTGCGAATTCCAGGTCTGCCGCGGCCTTCTGCATCTTGCTCTTTGCTTCCTCTACCGCCTTTTCTACCTGTTCGCGGGTCATTGAGCGGATAACAGGGTCTTGAAGTACTGCGGCCAGGTCTGCCTTTATGAAACCATCGGTATAAGCAGAATTTGTCTCCCTCCTGGAATCGTGCCCCAGGCCCACCGATACCTTACCCCTGCCTAAATCGGAGGGGCTGGGAATGTAGGTGGGGTCGTCGTAGGAATTGGCTGCGCTTACCCTGCCGTTGCCAAGTTCCCCGGCCAGGGCGTTGAACTTGGTGCTTACCTGGGTAGGGGTGATATTGTGCAACTTGTTGTATTCCATTTGTTTCTTGCGGCGCCTGTCGGTCTCGTAGATAGTTTCCTGCATAGAGGAGGTGATGGTGTCGGCGTACATAATCACCAGGCCGTGCACGTTTCTGGCCGCACGCCCCGCCGTCTGGGTAAGGGACCTTCCGCTGCGCAGGAAGCCCTCTTTATCTGCATCCAGAATGGCCACAAGCGACACAGAGGGGATGTCCAGCCCTTCACGCAGAAGGTTCACTCCCACAAGCACGTCAAACAGGCCGTTCTTGAAGTCTTCTATGATTTCTACCCTTTCCGTAGTGTCTACGTCGGAGTGTATGTAGCGGCATCTTACTCCTACCTTGGTAAAGTAGCCGTCCAGTTCCTCTGCCATGCGTTTTGTGAGCGTAGTTACCAGCACACGCTCGTCAAGTTCTGCGCGTCGGCGGATTTCTTCCAGAAGGTCGTCAACCTGATTCTTGGTGGGTCTTACTTCAATGGGAGGGTCTAGAAGCCCGGTTGGCCGCACGACCTGCTCTACTACAAGGCCTTCTGACTTTTCCAGTTCGTAATCGGCCGGGGTGGCGCTTACATAGACGGTCTGCCCGGTAATATGCTCGAACTCGTCAAATGTCAGGGGCCGGTTGTCCGCTGCGGCAGGCAGGCGGAAGCCGTACTCTATGAGGACACTCTTTCTGGAATGATCGCCACCGTACATTGCCCTTATCTGGGGCAGGGTAACGTGGCTCTCGTCTATGAAGGTAATGAAATCGTCGGGGAAGTAGTCCACAAGGCAGAAAGGCCTCTGTCCGCTTTTTCTGCCGTCAAGGTAGCGGGAATAGTTCTCTATCCCGGGGCAGTAGCCCATTTCCTTAATCATTTCAAGGTCGTACTCTACCCTTTGCTGCAGTCTCTTGGCCTCCAGGTTCTTACCAATGCTCTGGAAGTATTCTACCTGTTTTACAAGGTCGTCCTGAATCTGGCTTACGGCCCTTATGCTCTGCTCCCTTGTGGTTACAAAGTTCTTGGCCGGGTAGATGGGAATTTCCTGTACGTGCTCGAACGTGGCTCCCGTGAGGGGGTCTATGAGGGAAATATCGTCAACCTCGTCGCCAAAAAACTCAATCCTCACGGCCTCATCGGCTCCGCCCAGGAAAACATCAACGGTGTCGCCCCTTACCCTGAAGGTGCCTCTTTTAAAATCGCCCTCGGTGCGGCTGTAAAGTCCTTCTACCAAAAGGTAAAGCAGGGCGGTGAGGCTGCGCCTTTCTCCTTTTCTTACTATAACTGTCTGTGAATGAAAATCTTCCGGATTGCCAATGCCGTACAGGCAGGATACGCTGGATATCACTATCACATCCCTTCTGCCTGACATCAGGGCGCTTGCGGCGCTAAGGCGGAGTTTGTCTATCTGCTCGTTTATGCTAAGGTCCTTTTCTATATAGGTGTCGGTGGACGGAATATAGGCCTCGGGCTGATAGTAGTCGTAATAGGAAACGAAATACTCTACGGCGTTCTCCGGGAAGAAGGATTTGAATTCTCCGTAGAGCTGCGCGGCCAGGGTCTTGTTGTGGCTGAGTATGAGGGCAGGCCTCTGGAGTTTCTCTATGACGTTTGCCATAGTGAAGGTCTTTCCGGAGCCGGTTACACCCAGGAGCGATACTGCGCCTACGCCTTCCCGTAGGGCGTCGCAAAGTCCTTTTATGGCCGATGGCTGGTCTCCGGAAGGGGTGTATGGGGCCTGAAGCTTGAATTTCATAAATGCAAATATAACTATATTTAAAGGTATTCTAATTTAAAAACGTATTAGTTTTGTGAGGTGGGGTTATTTTTGAAACAAATATTTTGCGGATAAGAAAAAAATAGTAACTTTGCGTGTTGTTTGTGCCATTTTGCAGGCGAATTGTGAATATTATTTTCATTAATTATTGCAATATTTATTATGAAAAGTTTGAAAACCATTTTTGGAGCACTTGCAGTAGCAGGTCTTCTGACATTCTCTCTCAATGCTAACGCACAGGAGAATGGAAATCGTGATGAGAACGGCAACATTGTTCGCGGTTCTTATGAATCTAACAAGTTCTGGGACAACTGGTTCCTCACCGTTGGTGCAGGTGCTAACGCTACATACGGTCCCGGTCTTGACTTCAAAATCGGTGGTCTTGGTGTTCAGGCTAGCGTGGGTAAGTGGATTACTCCTACCGTTGGTCTCCGTTTCGGTTACAGCGGCGTAAAGAACGCTTTTGATCTTAAGAGTCATCGTTGGAATTCTCAGATGGCAGATTCCGAGTTCGATCAGCACTATGTACACTTCGACGTTCTCTGGAATGCTATCGACGCTATCTGGGGCTACAAAGAGACTCGTTTCTACAAGCTTATCCCTTACCTCCAGGCAGGTTACCTCAGGGTACAGGATTCTGACAATGAGTGGGGTCTTGGTGCAGGTCTCATCAACTCTTTCCGTCTTGGAAAGCATGTTGATTTCTTCATCGACCTTAACATCAACGTTGGCAGGTCTGAGATCTACAACATTTATGAGTATCCTAGCGCAGAGTCTAAGTTCGCACGTCTTACCTCTCTCCAGGCTGGTTTCACAATCAACTTTGGCAAGACCGGTTTCGTACGTCACACCTCAGTTGCTCCTGCAGTAGTTCCGCTTCCTTTCACTCTTGACCAGTACAACGCTCTTCAGGACCGCGTAAATGCTCTTGAGGCTGAGAATGCAGCTCTTAAGAACGAAATCGCTGCTCTTAAGAACAGAGCTCCCGAGGTTGTTTACCGCGACGTTATGATTGCAAGCCCTGCAACTCTTTACTTCGACAGCAACTCTTCCAAGCTTTCTGTACGCGAGAAGGCACACCTCGATTTCTACATCGAGAACGTTCTTGCTAAGACAAGCAATGAGGTTACCGTTTACGGTCACGCTGACAAGAACACTGGTAACGAGGCTATCAACACCAGAATCGCCGGCAAGCGTGCAGACGTTGTTAAAGATTACATCGTAAGCAAGGGTATTGACGCTAACCGCGTTAAGGTTGAAAACTGTGGTGACAAGAACAATCAGTTCGGAAATCCTTTCCAGCTCAACCGCTGCGTTGTTATCAAGTAACAATCTCCGAATAATAAGAACAGGTGACTCTTCCGAGCCACCTGTTTTTTTATAGAGTTTTGCCAAATATTATCGGGATAGATTCTTTAGGTCTTGCTCTGCACGTATTTTGTCTATGATGGAGCAGACTATACGGAAGGCTTTGCTGTCTGTGGTATAGCTGGCAGGAGCGGTGAATGTCACTCGGCCCTGTTTTTTGAGCCTTTCAGCAACATCGCGTTTCTCCGGCTTTTCAGGGTTGTAGACAGCCACGCAGTTGCCACCGAACATTGTTACTATTTTCATACAGGGAATATCGGTCTCTCCGTCTCCAAAGTAAATCATCTGGGGGAAGGGGATACGCTTCTTGTCATCGGCCGTGCTCTCGTTAACTCTTTTGGAATCTCTGGAAGAGAAGATACCCTTGTTAATTTTAAACATAAACTGGGTCTTGGCCGTATAGTCTACCGCGATTCCGGGCCATTCTGCCTCGCCGCTCTCATTATATAGATAGGTGCAGGCGAAAATGTGCTTGAACTCGCCGGCTATGGGAGTGCCTTCTATGATTTCCTTAAGGCCTGAGGAATTTATGTAGTGCTCTATTCTTACTCCGTGGGAGGAGCCATAGGCATTAACAGCCTTGAACCAGGTGGTCACTCCCTCGAAGAACCTGACATCCCGGCCGAATTTCTTGAACTCGCTGCGGCGCAGCTTGATGCCGTGTCGGCGGGCCTCGTCGAACATTAACTTCATATAGGCCAGAATGTTGCTGGCATCCTGCCCCTTGGCAATAACGTCGCTCATGCTCCAGAATTCCTCCGGAGTGCTGCCAATTGCCTGGATGAACCCGAACTCCTGCATATTGCCGGGAGAAAGGGTACCGTCAAAGTCGTAAATAAGAGCTACTATCGGTTTTCTTTTCATAGCTGCAAATATAGTGACATTTTGTCAGTTTATTGCCAGTGGAATATATTTTGTTTCAAGGAGGTTTGAAGATTTGAAAATTAAAACACAATAATATGGCAAAATCAAACAAGGGAAAGATTGGCGTAACAACAGAAAACATCTTTCCGGTTATCAAGCAATTTCTTTATTCAGATCACGAGATTTTCCTTAGGGAACTTGTAGCCAACGCAGTAGATGCCAGCCGCAAGATGCAGGCCCTGGCTGCTAACGGAGATTTTACCGGCGAGCTGGGCACGCTTAACGTAAGTATCGACCTGGACGAAAAACATAAAACCCTGAGTATCATCGACCGGGGAATAGGTATGACAGAGGAGGAGGTAGATAAATACATCAACCAGATTGCCTTTTCGTCGGCGGGGGAGTTCCTTGAGAAGTATAAAGATAAGATAGACAGCATAATTGGTCATTTCGGCCTGGGCTTCTATTCTGCCTTTATGGTGGCAGAAAAGGTAACCATCGACACCCTTAGCTGGAAAGATGGTGCAAAGGCTGTCAAATGGTCCTGCGATGGCAGTCCGGAGTATGAGATGTCAGAGGGCAGCCGTACCGAAAGGGGTACTACCATTACCCTGCATCTGGACAAGGAATCGGCAGAGGAATACGGCAACAAGGCCCGCATCCGTCAGCTTCTGGAGAAGTACTGCCGCTTTATGCCCGTACCGGTGGTTTTTGGCAAGAAGCAGGAGTGGAAGGATAAGAAGTATGTCGATACCGACGAGGATGATGTAATAAACAACGTGGAGCCGCTGTGGACCCGTCAGCCCTCGGAACTCAAGGATCAGGACTATCTTGATTTCTACAAGGCCCTCTATCCCATGCACGAGGACCCTATGTTCTGGATTCATCTTAACGTAGATTTCCCCTTCCATCTTACCGGAATTCTTTATTTCCCCAAGATTAAGGAGAGAATGGCAATAGAGAAGAACAAGATTCAGCTTTTCTGCAATCAGATGTTCGTGACAGACCACGTAGAGAACATCGTGCCTGATTTCCTTACCCTGCTTCACGGAGTGCTGGATTCCCCGGACATCCCGCTTAACGTATCAAGGAGCTATCTTCAGGCCGATGCTGCCGTAAAGAAGATTTCTGGTTATATTACAAAGAAAGTGGCAGACCGCCTGGAAGAGATTTTCAAGGAAGACCGCCCGGCACTTGAGCAGAAGTGGGACAACATCAAGCTCTTCATAGAGTACGGAATGCTCTCTGACGAGAAGTTTGGCGACAGGGCCATGAAGTTCGCCCTGGTAAAGGACACTGAGGGCAAGTTCTACAGCCTGGACGAGTATAAGGAGGCTGTTAAGGAGGCTCAGACCGACAAAGACGGTAATCTTATTATGCTTTACGCCACAGAGCCCGAGAGTCAGTATTCCTTCATAAGTGCGGCCAAGTCCAAGGGCTACAGCGTTCTGCATCTTGACTGCGAACTGGATTCCCACTATGTGAACTTCCTGGAGACCAAGCTTGAGAAGACTCGTTTTGCAAGGGTTGATTCGGACGCGATAGATAAGCTGATAGTTAAGGAAGAGCACGTAAAGCCGGAACTCTCCGAGGAGGAAAAGACAGATCTCACAGATCTTTTCAAGGCTGTTTTGCCCCAGGGCAACGATTATATTGTAGAGGCCGATAATCTTGGGGCCGATAGTGACCCTATCCTGCTTACGCAGAACGAGTTTATGCGCAGGTATCGCGAAATGTCGGCTCTTGGCGGAGGAATGAATTTCTTTGGCAGTGCTCCTGCAAGCTACAATGTTACCGTTAATATGGAGCATCCTCTTGTGGCTAAACTGTTCGAGGAGAAGAAGGCTCTTGAACTGCCGGAGGACAAGGAGGCCAGAAAGACTGCCGTTGGGGAATATGCAAAGGGCAGCGACCTCGTGCGTCTTGTGACAGACCTGGCCCTTCTCTCTAACGGGCTTCTCAAGGGACAGGACCTCTCCGACTTCCTTTCCCGCTGCAGCAAAGCCCTTGGCCAGGCGTACCTGAAATAAGCTAATCGAAGGGTACTATCCTGGACTTTTAATCAAAGTACCAGTCACTATCAGGAGTCTTTTGTATATACGGAAAGATTTTGTAACTTTGGGAAAATAGTGACTGCTATGGAAGAGTTAAAAAACATTGCTTCAAAATTTGCTATAAAAGGTAGTGTCGTTGACATTAAGCCCCTTGGAAGCGGGCTAATCAACGACACTTTTTTCGTTAAGGCCGATTCCGGCGAAGACTACGTTCTTCAGAAGATAAACACGGCCATCTTCAAGGATCCGGAACTGCTTCAAAGTAACATCGTGGCCGTCACCGATCACCTTAGGAAGAAACTCTCCGGAGACCCGGAGGTAGGCCGTAAGGTCCTCAAATTCCTTCAGGTAAAAGACGGTGGCAAGACCTGGCTGCAGGACGGAGACGGAGGCTGCTGGAGGATGTCTGTCTATATCCGTGACTCCTATACCCACGACACCGTAAACCCGGAATATTCATATTACGCAGGCCGGGCCTTTGGAGAATTTGAGTCGATGCTTTCCGATTTGGATGCCCCGCTTGGCGAGACCATACCGGATTTTCACAATATGGAACTCCGCGCCCGTCAATTGCAGGAAGCCATCAGCGCCGATGCCGCCGGAAGGCTCTCCAATCCGGAGGTACAGGCCCTCCTGGACGAGATGCTGCCCCTCAGCGGGCCCATGTGCAAGGCCGAAGCCCTATATAATCAGGGCCTTCTGCCCAAACGAATCTGCCACTGCGATACCAAGGTAAACAATATATTATTTGATGCCGATGGTAACATACTTTGCGTAATAGATTTGGATACCGTAATGCCCGGTTTCGTGTTCTCCGACTTTGGAGACTTTATGCGCACGGCCGCCAACAACGCCGCCGAGGACGAGCCGGATACCTCCAAGGTAACCTTCAATATGGATATCTACAAGGCCTTCACCAAGGGTTACCTGGAGACAGCCACCTTCCTTACTCCGGTAGAAATAGAGCACCTGCCCTATGCAGCCCTCCGCTTTGCTTATATGCAGGCGGTAAGGTTCCTGGCAGACTATATTAACGGAGACACCTACTACAAGATAGCCAATCCGGAGCACAACCTTGTAAGGACAAAGGCCCAGATGGCTCTTTACCGCAGTATAGAATCGCATTACAGCGAAATGATGGATTATCTGAACATTAAGTAAAATGAAACTAAGACTTTTATCTTTTGTTTTGTGCGTTGCGGCCCTCTCCTTGGGCTGCTCCCATAACACAGTTATCAAGACAGACGTGCCTTCGCGCCCGGCAGGCCAGAAGGACGTACTAGGCCTTAGGACGGCCCCTATGGAGGTTGTAAGAATTGGCGTGGTGGGGCTTGGTATGAGGGGGGGCGACGCAGTGAGACGCCTAAGTTACCTCCCGGCTGTACAGATAACTGCTCTTTGCGACATTGAGCCCGGAAGAGTGGAAGAATCGGCCCAAATACTAAAGGAGCTTGGAAAACCGGCCCCGGAGTGCTACAGCGGGGAGGAACGTTCCTGGGAAGGCCTGTGCAAACAGGAGGATATAGACCTGGTGTATATCTGTACGGACTGGCTTAATCACGTTCCCATCGCCCTGTGCGCAATGGATAACGGAAAGCACGTGGCCGTTGAGGTGCCAGGCGGCCTTAACCTTAAGGAAATATGGGCCCTTGTAGATGCTGCGGAACGTACGCAGAAGCACTGTATGATGCTGGAGAACTGCGTTTATGACTTCTTTGAACTCTCTGCCCTGGCTATGGCCCAGGAGGGGCTGTTTGGAGAGGTGGTTCACGCAGAGGGCGCATATAACCATAACCTGGACCCGTTCTGGGGCGAGTACTGGCATTCCTGGAGAATGGAATACAACAAAACCCACAGGGGAGACCTTTATCCCACCCACGGCCTTGGTCCCGTATGCCAGGTGCTTGACATTCACCGCGGAGACCGCCTTACCACCCTTGTGTCAATGGATACAGACCCTTTCAACGGACCGGCTGTGGCCAAGAGACTGGATGGGGTAGAGCCCGATACTTTCCTTAACGGAGACCTCACGGGTACCTTTATACGTACTGCCAAAGGGAAGACTATCCTTCTGGAGCATAACGTAATGAATCCCAGGCCATACTCCAGAATGTATCAGCTGGTGGGGACCGAGGGCTATGCCGCAAAATATCCCATCTCCCAGTTCTGCCTTAGAAATAGCGTGAATCCGGAAGAAAAAGCCTATCTGATTGAGGAGGTTTACTCCGGAGACAGCGCCCAGGAACTTATGGACAGCTATCCCAGCCCGCTCCTTACTCCCGAACTGGAAGCCCTTGCAAAAGAGGTTGGCGGGCACGGTGGAATGGACTTCATTATGGATTACAGGCTTGTTTACTGCCTGCAGAATGGTCTTCCTCTGGATATGGATGTCTATGACCTTGCAGAGTGGAGTGCAATAAGCGAGCTCTCCCGTCTGTCAATAGAGAATGGTAGCGCTCCCGTTGAGTTTCCGGACTTTACCCGCGGCGCCTGGGAAAAGACAAAGGGCTATTCCCACGCTTTTGCAGATACAGTAGCTCTGGCAGGTAACAGAATCAGGACAAAATGGGCCTCGGAAGTTGATCCGCGCAACGTTCTTCCGGAGTATCCCAGGCCCCAGATGGTACGCGACGTGGCCTGGAAGTCGCTTAACGGCCAGTGGGACTATGCGATAGTTCCAAAGAGCGCCTCGCGAGAGTCCTTCCCCTCACGGAGCGACGGAAAGATACTCGTGCCCTTCTGCGTAGAATCTGCGCTTTCTGGGGTTGGTGCCAAGGTTACCGACAAGGATGTCCTATGGTACAGAAGGACCTTCACGGCCCCTGCGGGAGAAAGAGTATTGCTGCACTTCGGGGCCGTTGACTGGAAGTCTACGGTTTATATTAACGGCAATAATGCCGGCACTCACACAGGAGGCTATACTGCCTTTACCTACGATATTACCCCTTACCTTAAGCCCGGCCCCAATGTGCTGGAGGTCTGCGTAGAGGACGGTACTGATAACGGAGAGCAGCCCCGCGGCAAGCAGGTGGCGAATCCTCACGGAATCTGGTACACTGCCGTAACGGGAATTTGGCAGAGCGTATGGCTTGAGCCAGTACCCAGGAAACACATTGCTTCCTGCTACACCGTGCCTCAGCCGGAACTTAATTCCTTTAAGGTTTCCGTTGCGGCTCCCGAGCTGTTTGCGGATGGCGGATACGTAAAGGTTGATGTATGCGAGGGTGCGGTTGGCTACGCCGCCGGAGAAGACCCTCGCGGCAAGGTGCTCGCCAGCGGAAAGATTGGATTTGCAGAGGAAGAGGCTGTCATAACCATTAAGGAACCCAGGCTCTGGAGCCCGGAGAGCCCTTATCTCTATGCGATTGAACTCACGGCCTACGATGCCGACGGCCACCCTACAGACAAGGTAAGCACCTACTCTGCATTGCGTTCCGTTGCCCAGATAATTGATGCTGATGGCCACAAACGTCTTGGCCTTAACGGCCGCCCCTACTTCCAGTTTGGTCCGCTTGACCAGGGCTGGTGGCCGGACGGGCTTTATACCGCACCTACCGACGAGGCTCTGCGCTACGATATAGAAAAGACAAAGGAGTTCGGCTTTAATATGATTCGCAAGCACGTAAAGGTCGAGCCTGCCCGCTGGTATTGGTGGTGCGACCGTCTGGGAGTGCTTGTATGGCAGGATATGCCTTCGATGACCGATAATCTTAACGCTGGTAATTCTCCTCAGTGGGGACAGTGGGGCTTTGACACAGGCTATGACTACCCTCTGACACAATCGGCCAAAAATACATATCTAAAGGAGTGGCCGGAGGTGATGGCCCAGCAAAAGGTCTTCCCTTGCATTGTGGTATGGGTGCCCTTCAACGAGGCCTGGAGCCAGTTCGACACAGAGAAAGTTGTAGCTCTTACAAAGGAGTTGGACCCCACTCGCCTTGTTAATCCTGCCTCCGGAGGAAATTACCGTCACTGCGGAGATATCTTGGATATCCACAATTATCCCGGTCCTGTGATGAAGTTTACGAGCGAGGGCGAGATGATAGACGTGCTTGGAGAGTACGGCGGCCTTGGCCTGCCTCTGGAAGGCCATCTGTGGCAGCCGGACCGTAACTGGGGATACATCGGCTACAAGACCGCAGATGAGGTTATTGCTAAATACGAGGAGTTTGCGGCCGATTTGGCCAAGTTGGTCAGGGACGGGGTTTCCGCCGCTGTCTATACCCAGACTACCGACTGCGAGATAGAGGTTAACGGTCTTATGACCTATGACCGCATACCCAAGCTGGACAACGCGCGCCTTTACAACGCCAACAGGACCGTCATTGAAGCTCTCCCTCGTCAATAAGGCGCCTTAGTACGCTAACCCAGTCCTGCTCTGCGTAGCGGGAGGGGAGCCCGAAGTGGGTTCTAAGCCCCTGGAGAGTATAGTTCCCGCCCTGGCTGCGTACATATTCTTTTATGGCCTCTGCGATTTCCTCCTGTGAAATCGCGGGGCTTTCTTTTGTTGAGGTCTTGCCCCGCCGGCAGACATCGCAGCTGCCGCACCGTGGCGCGTCTTCCTGCCCGAAGTAAGAGAGAAGCTGACGGGAGCGGCACTCGGCGTCATTGGCGGCATAGGCCTCCATTGCCGCGCTGCGCTGATGATAGCTGTCCCTTAGGCTCTGATATCTCCTTGGCGACAGGGCTACGTTCCCTCTTTCCAGGCGGGGGTGGGCGATGGTTATGATATCTGCCCTGTCCTGGGGGATGTAGTTTATTAAATGCTGGATTGATAATCTGTAAAGAAGCTGCCTCAGGGCCGGCTTCCCAATCCCAAGTTTGGAGCAGAGGTAGTCTTCCTCTATGCGGGCAGACTGGGAGAATATGCCGGCGTACCGCCTCATAAGAATCTCCAGAAGCGGAGCGGCCGAAGGGTCGTCGAATTCCATGTCGAACAGTTCCTTACGGGGGGCTTTTATCATTACGCGGGTTTCTACCTCCATGTCTTCCGTGAAGGTCCAGTGGCCCTCGCGTCCGATATAGACTACTGCGTAGTAAACTTCCTGGCGGTTAAGAGAGAAATGCTTGCAGAACTCTTCCAGATTAAATTTTAGCATCCGCCCGGCACCATCGCCATAAGGTATATTGTAAAAGGCGTGAACCTTCTGGTAAATATCGTACAGGAATTCTACAGGAGGGAAGCTGATTTTTTCTATCTGGCGCAGGCGCTGCACGTCGGTGGCGTTCCATAGCATAACAGCGTAGGAGGGTTTGCCGTCTCGCCCTGCGCGGCCGGCTTCCTGAAAGTAGGCCTCCGGACTGTCCGGCAGGTCCAGATGCACTACAAATCGCACATCCGGCTTGTCTATTCCCATTCCAAAGGCATTTGTACACACCATCACCCTTACTTTACCGCTTCTCCAATCCTCCTGCCTTTCGTTTCTCAAGGCGTGGCCCAGGCCTGCGTGGTAATATGACGCGGAGATGCCGTTGGCCTTAAGAAGGGCAGCTATCTCCTCTGTGCGGGAGCGGCTTCTCATATAGACAATCCCGGAACCATCCACCCCATTGCAGACAGACAGCAATTCTCCGATTTTGTTCTGGACCTTGCGTACTATGTAACTTAGATTCTTTCGCTCGAAACTGCCTCCGATCAGTCGCCCGTCCTTAAAGCCTAACTTGTCCATAATGTCCTCCGCCACTTTGGGCGTAGCCGTGGCGGTGAGGGCTATTACGGGGGCGTCCACCTCTTTTCTTATCTCGCCAATCCTAAGGTAGTCCGGCCTGAAGTCGTAGCCCCACTGGCTTACGCAGTGGGCCTCGTCCACCACGATGTAGCTTATATTCATCTGGGGCATGTAACTGCGGAACAGAAAGGTGGAAAGACGCTCGGGAGAGAGGTAAAGGAACTTGAAGTCTCCGTAGCAGGCGTTGTTAAGGGCAAGGTCTACTTCCTGGCGGCTCATTCCGGCATAAACTGCCAGAGCCTTTATGCCTTTGTCCTCAAGGGTGCGCACCTGGTCCTTCATAAGGGCTATAAGCGGGGTTATTACCAGGGTGATGCCGTCTCTCATCAGGGCGGGCACCTGGAAACAGACCGATTTGCCTCCTCCGGTTGGCAGCAGGGCCAGGGTATCGCGCCCTTTCAGGACAGAGTTTATTATCTCTTCCTGGCCGGGACGGAAACTATCGTACCCCCAATATTCCCTAAGTACATCTAAGGCTGTCATATAAAACATTTTACCCTCTGAAGGCGGCGCGGGGTGGCAAAATTTTTGTAGCACAAATGTAAGAAAATTACTGCATTAATCCGTGATTTTGCGTATTTTTGCAAGACAGGATGATTAAACAATAAAATAACTATAAAAAGTAAAAGCTATGCCTAAATTTGATTTGAGCAAATACGGTATCAAGGGCGTAAAAGAAGTCCTTTACAATCCTACTTACGAAGTTCTTTACAATGAGGAAACAAAACCCGGTCTTGAGGGTTTTGACAAAGGTCAGGTAACAGAACTTGGCGCAATCAACGTAATGACCGGCGTTTACACCGGCCGTTCTCCTAAGGACAAATACATCGTTTACGATCAGACCACTAAGGAAGGCAAGCCAGGTGAGATCTGGTGGGACACCGAGGATTATCACAACGACAACCACAAAATGTCCGTAAAGACCTGGAAGGTAGTCAAGAAGCTCGCTCAGCAGCAGCTCAGCGGCAAACGCCTCTTTGTTGTTGATGGTTTCTGCGGAACTCACGCAGACACCCGTATGAAGGTTCGCTTCATCATGGAGGTTGCCTGGCAGGCACACTTCGTTACCAACATGTTCATCCGTCCTCAGAATCAGAAAGAGTTCGACCAGGAGCCTGACTTCGTAGTATACTGTGCAGCAAAGGCTAAGGTAGACAACTATGCAGAGCTTGGTCTTCGCAGCGAAACCTGCGTTGCATTCAACGTTACCTCACGTGAGCAGGTTATCCTCAATACCTGGTACGGCGGCGAGATGAAGAAAGGTATGTTCTCCATGATGAACTACTATCTTCCTCTTAAGGGTATCGCAGCTATGCACTGCTCTGCCAATACCGATATGAACGGAGAGAACACCGCAATTTTCTTCGGTCTCTCAGGTACAGGTAAGACCACTCTCTCTACAGACCCCAAGCGTCTCCTTATTGGTGACGACGAGCACGGCTGGGACAACAGGGGTGTATTCAACTTCGAGGGCGGCTGCTATGCCAAGGTTATCAAGCTTGACAAGGAGTCCGAGCCGGACATCTACAATGCTATCCGCCGCGACGCTCTCCTTGAGAACGTTACCGTAGATGCCAAGGGCAAGATTGACTTTAACGATAAGAGTGTAACGGAGAATACCCGCGTAAGCTATCCTATCTATCATATCAATAACATAGTACGCCCCGTAAGCGACGGCCCTGCAGCAAAGCAGGTTATCTTCCTAAGCGCAGACGCATTCGGTGTACTTCCTCCCGTTTCAATACTTGACGCAGAGCAGACCAAGTACTACTTCCTCTCCGGCTTCACCGCCAAATTGGCCGGTACGGAGCGTGGTATTACTGAGCCTACTCCCACCTTCTCTGCCTGCTTCGGCCAGGCCTTCCTTGAGCTTCACCCTACAAAATATGCAGAGGAGTTGGTTAAGAAGATGAAGAAGAGCGGTGCCAAGGCTTATCTGGTTAACACAGGCTGGAACGGAACAGGAAAGCGTATCTCTATCCGCGATACCCGTGGTATCATAGATGCTATCCTCAATCACTCCATTGACAAGGCTCCTACCAAGGTTATCCCTTACTTCAACTTTACCGTTCCTACCAAGCTTGAAGGTGTGGACACAGGTATCCTTGACCCCAGGGACACTTATGCAAAGCCTCAGGAGTGGGAAGAGAAGGCAAAGGACCTCGCAGGACGTTTCATAAAGAACTTCCACAAGTACGAGTCCAACAAGGCAGGAAAGGCTCTTGTTAAGGCCGGCCCTCAGCTCTAGAAATTATTATCCCCATTATAAATTTCGCCCGGACAAAATCTGGGCGATTTTTTTGTAATGTGTTAATATGCAAATTTTTGGGGAAATGGATACACCTTTTTAAAATGTTTTATATATTTGTGTGAACATATGCCAATACTAACACTTTCAATAAAAAACACTAATTATGGACGAGAATGTAATAAAAAAAGGCAACGGAATTGGCATAGCCGGTTTTGTTCTCGCAATTGTAGCCCTCATTTTCTGCTGGCTCCCTGTTATTAACTGGATTCTTTGGATCCTTGGTCTTGTATTCTCCATCATCGGAATGTTCAAGAGGCCTAAGGGTTTGGCTATCGCAGGTTTGGTAATCTCCCTTGCATCAATTCTTATCAGCCTCCTCATCATTGGAGCAGCTACAGGTGCTGTTGCTTCTATGGCTTACTAAACGGGTTACTATCCAACAATCTCAAGTCCGTCCCACGCTGGGCGGACTTTGTTTTTTATGCCTTTCTGCAGGCACATCAGGGCCAACTGCTCCTCGAACTCGCTGTGGCGGGGGAAGGTGTGGCTAAGATGGGTGAGCCATGTGTTCCGTGCGCCTATCCTCCCGGCCAGTTCAAGGGCTTCGTCCAGGGAGAAGTGGGAGTGATGGGGCTTGTAACTTACCGTGTTAAGGGATACGTGCTCCAGGCCCTTTAGCTTGTTCAGTTCGGAGTGGGGCAGGCTGCTCATATCCGTTATATAGGCTATGTTCCCGAATCTGAAACCCAGCACCGGCATTTTGTCGTGCAGGCCGCGGATAGGAATGATTTCTACACCATCGCCCCCTAAACCCTTGCATAGGCCGCTGTACCCGGCATCATCGGCCTTCTCTGCAATGGCAACAGGCTCGCCGGTAGGGACAAGGGAACCATCGGCCAGACGATACCTATATCCTACATCGTGTACCCAGTCCAATACTTTGTCAGAATGGCCGGGATAGATGATAAAGGGACGCTCGTCAATAAGGTGGATGTTCACCTCGGGCGCGCCGGGATATTTGATGTCGGAGAAGATGTAGCCGTAAGATTGCTTGAGGGACTTGTACACTGGCTCTTCGCACCAGATGGCCACGGCCTGGCGGGCTATATAGTTAAGGGCTCTTACATCGTCTATGCCGCCCGTGTGGTCTTTGTGGTTGTGAGTAAGGAAGATGGCATCCAGCGCGCAGACGTTCTGCCGCAGCATCTGGTACCTGAAATCCGGGCCGGCATCTATAAGTATCCTTAGCCCGCCGTACTCTACAAGAGCGCTGGCCCTAAGTCTTTTATCCTTGCTGTCCGGCGACGTGCAGACATTGCAGCTGCACCCTACGATGGGCACTCCCAGCGAGGTCCCGGTGCCAAGGAAGGTAAGTTTGGCCTGCATCATATCTGAATAGTTTCTATGGTTCCTATCTTTGCTCTGTCAAAGGGCCTTGCTATCCTTATGTAGTTTCCGGTGTATCCTGTCATAGTGCCGTCCTTGTGCTCACCCTCCCAGAGAACCTTTTCAGTAAGGCCTTTGCAGGATTCTACAAAGGCAGCATTAAGCTCGCTGCACAAGTCTTCCAGCACCTTCACCCTCTCTGTCTTTATGCTGTCCTGTACCTGACCTGGCATTTTGGCGGCCCTTGTGCCGGGGCGTACGGAGTAGGGGAATATATGTATGAAGGCCGGTTTGATACGTTCCTTAAGGAAGGCTACGGTTTGGGTAAAATCCTCTTCGCTTTCTCCGGGCAGGCCCACTATCACGTCTATTCCAAAGAATACCCGCGGCCCCATCTTGGCCCTTATGTAGTCTATCCTGGAGGCAAAGAGGGCAGTGTCATATTTGCGCCCCATGTCCTTAAGGAGATGGTCGCAGCCAGTCTGCAGAGGTATGTGGAAGTGGGGCAGGAACTTGGTGCCGGAGGCTATCCAGTCTATTATTTCCTCTGTTATAAGGTTGGGCTCTATGGATGAAATCCTGTAGCGTTCTATCCCTTCTACGCCGTTAAGGGCTTTCAGGAGGTCCATAAAACTTTCTCCGGTAGTGCGCCCGAAGTCACCGGTGTTAACCCCGGTAAGAACTATTTCCTTTATGCCCTTGGCCGCAATCTCGCGGGCCTGACGCACAACTTCGCATATTGGAGTGTTGCGGCTGCGTCCCCTTGCAAAGGGTACGGTGCAGTAGGCGCAGAAATTATCGCATCCGTCCTGGACCTTAAGGAAGGAGCGTGTGCGCTCCCCGCTGGAATAGGCCTGAAGAGGGTAGTCCTTGGGGCTGTCTCCAAGAGGGTCCTGGATGCCGCTTACGGAGTGCAGGCCCAGAAGCTCAAGAGTGCGGGGCACCACTAGCTTCTTCTGCGATGCGCCAAAAACCAGTTTCACCCCTTCAAGGGCCTCTACCTCTTCCTTTTTAAGCTGTGCATAGCAACCTGTTACCACAATGGAGGCCGAAGGGCTTGTCCTGTGGCACTTGCGTATTATATTGCGGCATTTGTTGTCTGAATGCTGTGTGACGCTGCAGGTGTTTATAAGGTAGGCATCGGCCGAAGTATCCCTCCACGAGGTAATCTGCACGCCGGCCTCTCTGAACCCCCTTTCGTAGGTCGAGGTCTCTGCGTAATTTAGTTTGCAGCCAAGAGTAAGAAGCGCTATTTTCATACGGCCAGGATTATAAATACGCAGGGCCTCTTACCAATTGCGGGCACATCCTTTTTCCAGGCCTCCACCGTCTTTGTTTTTATATAGGCCGATGGTAACGTGATGTCTGCCGCTACGCATACCTTTGTGCGCCCCCCGCAGGTAGCCAGAATATCTGCCAGAAGGGCATCGTTCCTGTAAGGAGTCTCTATGAAAATCTGGCTCTGCCTAAGTGTGGCGGACCTTTTCTCTATTGTACGGATGGCGGCCCGCCTATCGTCCGGCTTAACCGGGAGATATCCGTTGAAGGCAAAGCTCTGCCCGTTAAGGCCGGAGGCCATAAGAGCCAGCATAAGCGAGGAAGGGCCGGTAAGAGGTACTACTTCTATGCCTTCGCGGTGACAAAGGGCTACGAGCAGGGCTCCAGGGTCTGCCACGGCCGGAAGACCGGCTTCTGATAGCAGGCCCACCGAGTTTCCGTCCCGGAACAGAGACTTGAGGTTTTCTACGCTTGAAGGGTCTGTGTGCTCGTTAAGCTCGTGAAAGTCCAGGTCCTGGATATGCCCTTTGAGCCCTGCGGCAGAAAGGAACCTGCGCGCCGTGCGGGTCTCCTCCACTACAAAGGTTTTTAGGGAGGGAAGGAGCTCCAAAACCGGAGCCGGCAGCACCAGGGCGGGATCATAATCTCCGAGTGGAGTAGGAATGAGGTATAGTTTTCCGGGACTGTTCATCGTAAATCTCTTTAATCATCGGCCTCTATAATAATGACGGTCTTTTCTTTTTCTTCTACTATCGCCTCCGCGTTGCTGTCCGATGACTTGAAGGCCAGCGGCAGGAGGTTGCGGAAAAGTTCCTTGATGGTGTCGAACTCTGTCTGGAACGACAAACCCAGTCCGCTTCGCTTTAGATTGTCCAGATAGTTGGTGTACTGGTCTGCCGAGTGGTGGAAGGCCGTGGCGCGGATGTTTCCGTTACGCGTAAGCTTAAGCTCTACGTCTATATCGCCCACGACATCCTCCCGCGCTGTAGCGCTTGTCTGGCGGTTGCCAAATGTACCGTTTATACTAATCCTGTTGTTAAACAGCTGTGTAGATACGGCCACCTCGAATATATCCGCCCCGCTGGTAGATTGCTGATAGGCAAGACCAAGGTCTATTGGTATATCCAGTTTCTGCAGCACGCTGGAAAGCTGGCTGGCCATCATATCTGCCATTGTGGCGCCAAGCATACCGGAGTTATTTACAATGCCCGAAGGCTCGTCCGGGATGAAGCCACCGGAAATCAGAAGGGACAGGAACTGCTTCTGGAGCTTATCCTCTGTATTAAGGGCGCTTTCTACGCGGGCTCTGGTGGTAGGATCTATGTTGGGTATGTCGATAGTGAATTGAATTTTGGGCGCGCGTATCTTTTCCGATATGTTGATACCGCATTCCACAAGGCGGCGGGTATTGTTGGAAGTGGTGTCGGACAGCAGCGTGCTTAGCGTTGTCTTGGTGGTGTAAAGGGCGCGGATGTCCAAATCCGAATCCATTATGTTGCCGCCGAACTTCACGTTACTGCCGTCCTGAATTGTAAAGTCCCTCTTTGCGATGCCCAGGGCTGCGAAGTGATAAATTCCGGAATTGATGTTATAGTTTCCGGTGAAATCCAGTTTACCCTCTGAAGGGATGACTTTTATGTTGATGTTTCCGCTGCCGTTGGTACTTAGCATATTGCCGGCCGTCTTGTCTATCTCCAGATATCCGGTTATGCCGTCGTGGGGGGCCAGGGAGGCCTCTATCTCTACTCTTGTAGCCCTCTTTTCCTTGGACTTCCTGCTCTGGCGGATTACCTCGTAACGGTCTGGCTCCTGCTCTGCCGGGGCTTCCTTGAATACAAGTAGGTCTGCCCTTGCCATTCCTCCGCTGTTATTCATTGGAATGTGCAGCTCTCCGCTTCCCACAGTGTAGGCGTTGGCCTTTATTATTAAATTGTTGATGGTGCCCTGGAGAGATGCGTTTCCGGTGGCCTTAATCTTACCGTAGAAGGCCGGGTTCATATCCTCTTCCAGATTTAGAACCTGCATCTTCTTTATGTCCAGCCCTACATCTATCTTTATGTCCCTGAAAGATTTCCATCTTACTCCTCCGGTTGCCGAGCCCTTGGCCCCGAACTGGTCTTCCACTATAACGTCCTGCAGGAACGCGCCGTCGTTATTAACGGTAAGAAGGCCTTCCATCTTGTACGGGACATTGTTAAATACCGGACGGATAAGTCCGTCTGTAACCTTTAAATCCTGGCTATTTATGACTATGCCTTTTTTAAGAGGACCCTTGGCTGTTATTTTGCCGCTGAGCGAGCCGTCAAAGTCGCTGAATACGGAAGTGACTATAGGGCTTACGCAACCCATTGCGAAGTTGTTCAGTTCCAGCGTGGCGTTTACGTTGCTGCTGTTAGGGCTAAGGCTGCCCCAGAAATCAAGGGTCCTGGTGCCGTCAGGAGCGGTGCTCCTGACAATGGCCTTGTAGGCCTTGAGCCCCTCGTCCCACATGGAGCCCATCTTAAGCAGTCCCAGTTTCTCTCCTCCAAGTTCTGCATCCGTAACAGTAAGGTTGGAAAGCACTGTGGGTGTGCTTTCCAGAGGGGATAGTAGCATCACTATTCCGGTGGCGTTTCCTCCAGCCTCCAGATTCAGCGGAAGGAAGGGGGTGAGGGCCTTGAGGTTGAAGTTATTCATGTTAAAGCGCAGGGTGTCGGCAACCACTCTTGATATTCCACCGCTTATTTCCATACTCTGGTCCTGGCAGTAGGCGAGCAGCTGGCTTAACCTCATACCTTCCTTGCTGATTGACAGGGGTGTGGAACTGAACTTCCATTTTGCAGAGTTCATTATAATCTGCGAAGGCAGGAGGTAGGCCCTCATCGACAGGTCAGCATCGTCTCGAATCACCTGGCCTCCGATGGAGATAGTCCCCTTATTGGAACCATCGGCATCATTGTCATAAGAATAGATGAGGCCTATGTTGTCGTTTTCTGCTACAATGTTTATTCTGTTCTGCAGGGTCCTTAGGGCCGACAGTTTGAACTCATCGGCATAAATGAATCCCTCCAGAGGGCCGGATACGTTGTTAAGGGAGATGTCTGCATTCTTAAGGTAATTGTCCCCAAGGGCAAGGCGCCTGGACTGAAGTTTGCCGTTTATCTGGCCGCTGCGGTCTATGCCAAGGGACAGGGAGGACCCGTCTTCTACCCAGAGACCGGGGACTATGTAATCCAGAAGGGTGATGGCGTCGCCGGCTTTGAAATCAAGGGTGTAGTTGTTACCGCTCCAGCTGATGGGCTTGCCCTTGAGCAGGGAAGGCAGGTTGTCACCCACCGTTATGGCCGACAGGTCCTTTATGAAGCTGCCAAGGAAGGCCGAGCCGCTGTACCTTATGCGGGCAAAGCGGGAGTCGAAGTTAATCTTGTTTACGTTGTCCTTCATATAAGAGTCTATCTCTATGCCTCCTATGTCGTTGGGACCTTTGTCGTTTACAAGGACTATGTCGTTTATCTTTATGTTCCCAAGTATATCGCCGTCTGCCAGGGTCTTGAAATTGGCGTCTACAAGCAGGCTCAGCTCAGATTTACCCCTCTTGTCTATGTGAATGGCGTTAAGGTTGGCGTAAACCAGGTTGGCGTTGAATTTATACGCTCTGCTTCCCGTCTTTCCGGACAGCGAGAATAGCCCCTTGAACATAAAACTAAGGTTGGGGTCGTTGCAGAAAATAAGGCCGTTGAAGGCTTCTTCGCTGTAGGTTCCGGCGGCCATAAAGCCGTGGTAATCGTAGTCGAAGGCGTTAAGCTTATCTATCCTAAGGGAATCTATCTTGACGGAAACGTCGCCCTTCCTGATCTTTGTGCTAAAGCTCCCGTGCATCGTGCAGGGGCCAAAAGACTTGTTGCCGGAAATGATGCCGGCGTCCAACTCGTTGGTTTTCATATTTCCGGATATGGACAGAGTCTTTGCCGGGTCTATAAGGTTGGCAAACGTCAGGTTAGTGCTTACGGAACCGCCGTGGTCCCCTTCCAGCGTGCCGGTTATCCTGGCAGAGTTAAGAAGGCCGCGGATTGTGCCGTTGAAGGTAAACGTGTCTTCTTTCCCGAACTGGGCAAAGTCAAACTTTACGTTGGGGGCGAATCCTTTTATGAACTTGTCCAGGCCCTCCGTCGTAAAGCGGGCGTTTTTAAGGTCGTAGTTGGTCTGGGTGTTATAGATTCTGGGAAGGCCGGTAATGGAACCATCGACTTCTCCTGAAAAAGAGCCGTCGGGCGTGTTCGTCCTTAATCCCCAAACTCTTAGGTCGCTCACCGTACCGGATACGTTTCCGGCGTAAACGTTCATTACCTGGTCCATCCTGTGAAGGGTGGGGGCAAAGTAAGCTATGCTCTCGAAATTAAGACGGGACTTTTGGAAGGAGCCTTCCAGAGTTACTTCTTCTATGAAATGCTTAAGGGATTCAAGCCCGTCGGGATAAATCATCTTGAAGTCGGATAACTTGATATCGCTCCATACATCCCTTAGCACAACGTTCCTTATCCAGGTCTGGGTAGTGGTTACCTCTACCTTGCCGTGCATATGGTTAAGAATGTATCCGCTTTTTTCTACTCCTTCGAGATGTTCTATGACAGCATTGACCTTCATCTGGCTGCCACTCATGGATACTTTGCGGGCAGTGACGTTAATGTCGTACAAATCCAGGTCTGTGAAGTTCATTCCTCCGGGCCTTTGGAGCTTGGGCCTTCTGAAGTTCTTCATCCTGAAGCGGAAACCCTCTATGCTAAGGTAATTGGCCCTGAAGATTTCTCCTTCCGGGAGTACGAGTTCCTTCTTTTCTTTCTGCAGTTTATTCTTGCTGAAGATTCTCTTGAGGTTGTTCCCGCCTGGCTCGTTTACAAGGGAGAAGGAACCGTCCTTTACCCTAAGGTCTTTTATGACGGCGGCTTCTCCGCTAAGAAGGCCGGCTATGCTAAAGACAAGGCTTACGTTCTTTGCGGTGATTACGGTGTCGGCCGGGGCAATCCAGGGGACCTCGGGGTCAGAATAGGGATTGTTGTCAATAAGGGCAAAATCCTCTATTACAACTGCGTCAAATGGTCTTACGGTTATTGAAGAGAATTCTATGCGACCGTCCAGTTTGTCTTCCAGAGAGGAGAGAACCTTCCTTGTGAGAGCGGTCTGCACAGAGGGAGACATAAGCACAACCATAAGTACAACCACAACCGTTACCAGCACGGCTGCTATAATACCCACTATCTTAAGGAATCTCTTCATCTGTAATCTACAAAGATACGTCATAAAACTGAATATTTTGCTATATTTGCGGTCAAATTAAGTTCTTTAAAATATGTCTCATATCATACTGGGAATAGAATCTTCGTGCGACGACACATCGGCTGCTGTGGTTAAGGATACTTGGCTGCTATCCAATGTAATTGCCAGTCAGCAGGTTCATAAGGATTTTGGCGGGGTGGTGCCGGAACTGGCCTCCAGGGCCCACGAACTAAATATAGTGCCTGTGGTAAGCCGTGCTCTTGATTTGGCCGGGGTGTCTCCGGACCAGATAGATGCAATAGCCTTTACCCGCGGCCCCGGTCTTCTTGGGTCTTTGCTTGTTGGGACTTCATTTGCAAAAACCCTTTCCATAGCCATTGACAAGCCTATGGTTATGGTAAACCATCTTCAGGGACATATTCTTGCAAGTTTCATAAGGGAAGAGGGAACCCCGGTGTGCGAGCCGTCCTTCCCTTACCTCTGCCTACTGGTTTCCGGAGGTAATTCCCAGATAGTCAAGGTTAACAGTCCTACGGATTATGAAATTCTGGGCCAAACCATAGACGATGCCGTGGGAGAAGCCTTTGACAAATGTTCCAAGATGATGGGCCTGGGCTATCCCGGAGGCCCTATCATAGACCGCCTTGCCAAGGAAGGAAATCCGGAGCGTTTTACTTTCTCCAAGCCTCATATTCCGGGCCTGGACTACAGTTTTAGCGGAGTAAAAACCTCCCTTCTCTATTTTGTCAGGGACGCTATGGCAGAGGACCCTATGTTTATGGAAAATAACAAGGAAGACATCTGCGCTTCTTTCCAGAAAACGCTCATAGACATTCTGCTGGACAAACTTGTAAAGGCAGCCAAGCAGACAGGAATAAAGGAAATAGCCATAGGCGGCGGCGTTTCCGCCAACAGCGCCTTAAGGGAGAGGATAACCCTTGAGGGAGCAAAGCGGGGTTGGAAGACCTATCTTCCCAAATTGAAATTCACTACCGACAATGCCGCAATGATAGCGGTTGCCGGTTACTTTAGTTTTATATCGGGCGAAAGGGCCCCTCTGGATGTGGCTCCGGTTTCCCGTCTTGCAGATTATTAAGGTTATGAAGAGTTTTGAAATATCCTGCCCCTTCCCAAGAGAGCCAAGGATTGATGATATCAGGGTTAAGGCAGCCGCAGAGCTTCGCCTAAGGCGAAACGCGGTTATTAACGTGATAGACCCCTCCAAGTCTTTCCAGCCCTCTATGTCGGGGGCCGATGCTACCTGCCGCATTGTGCGCAAGTCCGTGGATGCAAGGGGAGAGGCCAAGACCGTTCTGCGCGTAGAGGCCTATCTGGCGTCGGAGACGGTAGATGAGTATGCACTCCCGGAGTATAAGGATGTTACCGATGCTCCTTCTGTAATAGTGGTTGGCTGCGGCCCCGCCGGTATGTTCGCCGCCCTCAAACTCCTTACTCTGGGTCTTAAGCCCATAGTGTTGGAAAGGGGAAAGGATGTTCACGGCAGAAAGAAGGATATTGCAGCTATAAGCCGCGAGGGCGTGGTAGACCCCGATTCCAACTATTGCTACGGAGAGGGTGGAGCCGGTACTTTTTCTGACGGCAAGCTTTTCACCCGCTCTTCCAAGAGGGGAGACATCCGGGAAGTACTGTACCAACTTGTAGAGTTCGGGGCCGACAGGTCCATTCTGGTTGACGCCCACCCCCATATAGGGACCGACAAGCTACCCCGAGTGGTAGAAAATATACGCCGATGCATCCTTGAGCACGGAGGGGAGTACCATTTCCAGAACAAAGTAAAGGATGTTTCGGTTGGGGCCGATGGCGCCCTTACCGTCTGCGCCGATACTCCCGGGGGCGAGGCCTCTTACAGCGCCGGTGCCGTCATTATGGCTACAGGCCATTCTGCACGGGATATTTACGAGATGCTCTCTGCCAAGGGACTTGAATTGGAAGCCAAGGGCTTTGCTTTGGGCGTGAGGGTAGAGCATCCTCAGTCACTTATAAACAAGATCCGCTATCGCGGGCTTTGGGAAGAGGGAATGCCTGCCGCCGAGTATAGTTTTGTAGAGCAGGTTACAGGCAGCTCGGACGCTCCGGAGCGCGGAGTTTATTCTTTCTGTATGTGCCCGGGCGGTATACTTGTGCCTTCGTCAACCGAGCAGGAAACCATCGTCCTTAACGGTATGTCCAATTCTGCCCGAAACTCCAGGTGGGCGAATGCCGGAGTTGTGGTATCCATCGAACCGGGAGATGAGCCGGAGGAATACCGCGCCGCAGGCGCTTTCTCCCTGATGAACTTCCAGAGAGACGTTGAGCGCAAGATGTTCGATTGGGTGAAAACCAACCACAGTGGTAATCCTATGGCCGCTCCGGCCCAGAGAATGACAGATTTCTGTGAGGGCGAGGTTTCAAAGACTCTTCCTGCCACATCTTACCATCCCGGAGCCGTGTCCGCTCCTCTTCACGAGCTGCTTCCCCAGGGCGTAGCAACCCGCCTGCAGGAGGTGTTCCCTCTTGTGGATATGCACGGAATGAGAGGATATTACACCGCCGATGCTCTTCTTCTTGGCGTAGAGTCCAGAACATCATCGCCAATCAGGGTGGTGCGCAACAAAGAGAGCTATGAGTGCCAGGGAATGCCGGGTCTCTATCCCTGCGGGGAAGGTGCTGGCTATGCCGGAGGAATTGTTTCTTCTGCGATTGACGGAATTAACTGTGCTGTAGCCGCTTCAAAGCGGATTTCAGGCCAATGATTTGGATATTTGCATAATTTCCGGTATCTTTGGTCAAGTGCGCAAATTGTTATGAAAGAAAAAACAATAGAGATTCCTTACATAGAGTATTCTTCAATTGAAGAATTGTCTCCCCGCGACAAGAGCCTTGCCCTTGATGCGATTGAGGCCCAGAAATCTTCCTACGCTCCTTATTCCAAGTTTAACGTAGGAGCCGCCGTCCTTTTGGAAAACGGCACTGTTGTAAAGGGCTCAAATCAGGAGAACGCAGCAACTCCTTCCGGCCTTTGTGCAGAACGCACGGCAATGTTCTCTGCCTCTGCAAATCATCCCGGTGTGCCAATGATAGCCATCGCCGTGGCAGGCGGCCCGGATTTTTCCTTATGCGAAAGCCCGGCCACACCCTGCGGAGCGTGCCGTCAGGTTATGGCCGAGTATCAGAAGATAGGCAAAAAGCCTATGGAGGTCATTCTTTGCGGGTCTGGTAAGGTGCTTAAGTTCTTTAACGTAGAAGGAGTTCTGCCGTTTATCTTCGACAGCATCTAGCAACAGCCTCTTCCAGTTTTTCCAGGGCCTTAATCATAAGGCTTCTTGGACATCCTATATTAAATCTCATATGTCCGCTGCCCCCGGGGCCAAAGTCTTCGCCATTGTTAAGGGCAAGGCCGGCTTCGTCTATGAAGAGCTTTACCAAATCTTTCTGGCTTAACTCAAGTGCCCGGCAGTCCAGCCAGATAAGGAACGATGCCTGTGGCCTTAGCGGCTTAATCTCCGGCAGCCTTTCCCTGCAGAATTCTTCTGCAGCCAAAATATTTCCTTCCAGATAGCTTACCATCTCTTTTCTCCAGGCCTCGCCTTTCTCTGAGAAGCAGGCTATGGTGGTTATCGGGGCGAATATGTCCGGGTCTGACAGCTCGCAGGATTCCATCCAACCAAAGAATCGCTCCCTGAGTTCTTTATCGGGGACTATGGCGTGTGAACTTACAATGCCTGCCACGTTAAAGGTCTTGGACGGGGCGGCAAAGGTTATTGAGATTTGCGCAGCCTCCTGGCTCACACTGGCAAAGGGAATGTGCTTGTGGCCGAAGAGGGCCATGTCGCAGTGAATCTCGTCCGATATTACGGTAACTCCGGCCTCTTTGCAGATAGAAGCCAGATCTTTTAGGGTTTCTGCATCCCAGACTATTCCCGCTGGGTTGTGAGGGTTGCAAAGAATAAGAAGCTTGATGGCCTTGTCCTGGCTCAGGAGTTTGCGGAGCCCCTCCAGGTCCATCTTAAGGGAACCATCTTCACATTCTATCAGTGGATTGTACTCTACATTTATGCCACAGGCCTGGGGAACAAGGCGGAAGGGGTGATATACGGGAGGTTGGATTACAACCTTCTCTCCCGGTTTTACAAGGGCCCTTAGAGCCATTCCTATTCCTTTGACTATTCCGGGAATATAAGCTATCCAGTCTTCTTCTATATCCCATCCGTGGCGGTCTTTTTCCCACTTTACTATGCTGGGGCGGTACTCGTCAGGATCGGCCGTATAACCGAATATGGGGTGTTCCAGTCTTTTCTTAAGTGCCTCTACTACAAAATCAGGAGATTCAAGCTCCATATCTGCAACCCACATTGGCATTAAATCGCTCCTGCCAAAGAACTTATCCAGCCTCTTGTACTTAAAAGCGTTTGTTCCGCGCCTGTCAACGATTTTGTCAAAATTATACATAGTGATTAGTTTGTGATATTTTATGCTATGGGGCCGCTGGCAACAACTATGGGGCCGTCGTAAAGCACGGCGAACTGCCCCGGAGTTATGCCTCTTTGCGGCTGATCAAATACAAGGAAGAGCCCTCCATCACGCCTGAGCGCCCAGGCATCCTGAAGCGGCTGGCGGTAACGGATCCGGGCTTTTAGATGTTTAATCTGCCCTAAGGCGGGGAGAAGGTCTTCCCTAAGGGTGTGAACCTCTTCTTGCGCTATTCTGAGGCAGTTTCTGGACAGTCCCTTGTGCCTGTGGCCCTGTCCTACATATATGATGTTTTTTTCAGGGTCTGTTTCAATTATGAACACTGGCTCGCTGTGGCCTCCAACTCCAAGTCCTTTTCTCTGGCCTATAGTGTAGAACTGAGCGCCGTCGTGAGTGCCTATTATGCGTCCGTAGGGGTTTTCTTTATAGCGGGTTTTCTTTACGTGACGCTTCCCGCTGCGATATGTCTCAGTCTGGAATTCTATATTGTACCGTACCGGACGGCTGAGGCGCAGAAGGGTGTCATCGTCAAGGGCGGCCAGAAGCTCGGGGATGATGCGGCTCTGGGGGACAGGGGCTCCGGAAGTATCGGCCTTGTCCTCTGAAATATAGGTTGTTATCAAATTGGCCACGCCGCCTTCCGATATTGAATTCATCGTCCCGGAGATGAAGCGGTACTGGGCGTCATCGGTATAATAAGCGTCAAAAACTTCTACTATCAATCCCTCCCGGGGCTCCAGCTTTTGCTTAAGGAAGGTGGGCAGATCTACCTTTCCAATGAAACAGATGCCCTGGGAGTCTTTTTTCTCTGCAGACATAAGGTCTGCCTGCTTTGCTATCTCACGCACTTCCTTCTTGAGCAGGTGACCAATGGGAAAAACGGCCTTAGAAAGCTGTTCCTGGCTAATCTGGCACAGGAAATAGCTCTGGTCCTTGCCTGGGTCGGTACCTTCCAGAAGGTTATAAACGGGATTGCCGTCCTTGTCTTTGAGAGGCTGCCCGTCAGGGCCCAGGGCCGGCTCCTTGCGGCAGTAATGGCCGGTAGCAATCATATCCGCTCCCAGGTTTTTTGCCACCTCCCAGAAAGCATCGAACTTAATCTCCCTGTTGCAGAGAACATCTGGGTTGGGCGTCCTGCCCTTGGAATACTCGTCAAACATATAGTCCACCACGCGCTTCCTGTAGGGGCCGGACAGGTCTGTGAAATAGAAGGGAATGCCAATTTTGCGGGCCACCATTTCTGCCACAAAGCGGTCTTCTTCCCACTCGCAGTCCCCGTGCAGGGTGGGGTCTGCATCGTGCCAGTTCTGCATAAACATTGCAAACACATCGTAGCCCTGCTGCTTTAGGAGCAAGGCCGCAACACTAGAGTCTACGCCTCCTGAGAGGCCGATGCAAATCTTTGGCTTCAAGACTTTTCCTAAATGAAAAAAGGGAAAGCTTAGTACATCGCACCGCTACAACCTCCTACCCTTGCTGCCTTCCGACCCTGGGGGAGTTTGGAGGGAGCTGGTCGTGTACGACTTTCCCCGATGCAAAAGTACAACTTTTTGCAGTAACTCCAAAGTTTTATATCAGATTCTTTCCGTTAAGTTTTGTTCTGTCCATTCTTCTACCGTAAGACTGCCGGTTCCTTCCTGGAAAATATAGGGCTGGTCCGGCGCCGTGGTACCAAAGTTTACGAGGTTAAGTTTCTTTACAAGATAAATCTTGTTTGGCTCTATGTCGCTGATAGTTACTGGATAATAGCACCTGGCTCCGTCTATGCTGCACTGGACTACTAGCCTTGTTTTCCTTGGTTGCCAGATGCCCTGGACGGGTGAAGCCCCGGAACTGGAGAAGTTGTCCTGGGAAATGCTGTTGGGGCCGGTAAACAACTCTATGTCTAACTGCAGCGTTCCCCCGAATGCGACGGTAGTATTTATTGTGCAATAACTAAGGGGCGGCGCTTCCATGAGCCCTTCTCCCTTTGCCGGAGAGATGTTATCCAGGTCTGCCTTATCCACCATTCCGGAAGGGGAGAACCACCATCTGCCGTTTTCTGGAGAATGATTTTCTGTCTCAGCTCCCGGAAAAATCCTGTACCTTCCTACGCCGTTAATTATGAATACCTTTTCTACTGTGACTGGTTTCCCCGAGTAAGCCCCTTCAGAGATGTTGTTGCAAATTTGTTCCAGCCGTACCTTTGCAATGGCCCTATTTGCGGTAATGCTAAAGGAATTGCTTCCCGGCAAGATTACTTTTCTACCAGAGGCAAAAGCCGTTATCCTGGAATCCGACATTCTGGAAATATCTGCGGTAACGGTATCGCTGAGCGCCTTGTTTTCTGTAATTCTTTCAATGTTACTGGCCAGATTTACCGCAGCCAGGACCCTTGCATTCGGAGAAGGATTGCACAGAAGGAAGGCGTTCTGGCCGCTTTGCGCAGCAAATGCGGTGTCCATGCCGTCATAGACCCACACTGCCATATTTTCTATTTCCGGAGAATTCTTTACAGAGAAAATATGTATTACCGTTGTCTCGCCGGCACCTTTCTTTTCTTCTATTGAGGCTTCTTTTTCATTACTGATATATGTCAGCCGTGTGCAGGAACCCCATCCTGCCATAAGGCAAGCAACTATAGCGGCGCGGGCATATGCCCTATATCTCAATATTTCCATAGTCTTTTCCGTTTTCCCATCCTGCCACTACAATACCAATGGATACGTCGGACCTGTCAATGTAGACCACAAGGTCGTCCAGACTTTTTTTGTTCCAGTCGTAGCCGGCCTCGCTTATAAGCCTTCCTATTGGATAATCCGTCCCGGTCTCTTCCTTGTCGTAAATTAGGCGCAGCGCAAGGGAACTGTCTCCCTGCCGCGGAAGCCGTACGGAATAGTTTCCTTCCTGAAGAGTATCGGCATCAAAGGTGAAGCCTCCTTTAGTAGGGGAGAGCGTCATAAGGTCAAAGCCGTCCCAGTGGCTTGTAATCTGGCACTTACCGGGCACCCCGCTCTCTGTCTTCTTTACGCTTATTCTCATAGTGCACCACTGTTTGGCCAGCTTAAGCGTATCGTTTGCCATTTCTCCCGTGCAGTCAAGAGCGTTCCCGTAAACCAGAACCTTGTCTGCCTGGCCGCCTTCCTTTATTCTGAGGGCCGTTCCCTCATCTTTCATTTCTTCTATTCCAAAAATGCCCAGCATCTCTATGTTCCCCTTGGGTATAGTAAACACTGCAGGCTCTCCCTTTGCGAACACGGCGGCATCCAGGGCAGACTTCAGATGAATCTCTCCAGTCTGTACATCCATTATTCTGAACTTGTTCATAATACTAAGATAGTAGTCTGCATCCAGGCTTTTATCCGGATAAATCCTTAGTATGCAGGGGCATCCCACCCTGTCCTCTTTTATGCTGCAGGAAAAGGCCAGCAGTACCGCTAAAGCGGCCGGGGCCAGGCCCCGGCTCGCGGCTTTAAAACACAAAGTATCCTTCAGAGGTTTCATTGTTGTATTGTCCCACAATTTCTCCTGTATCCCAGTCTGCAATGGTAACTGTAAAGCTGCAGTCTGCCTTTGTCACGGGCCGGGCCGGATTAGTGCTGCCCACTCTCTTTATAGTCACATTGTTTATGGTGTAATGGTAGTTTGGCTGGGTGTAGGGAATGCTTATGGGGTAGTAGAATTTTCTATAGCCGTCGCCTACATCCAGAGTTGTCTCTATTACCAGCTTTGTGGTGTTGTCTATAGTGGTAGCATTTGCGGCTACGGGAGAAGAATTGGGGTAGGTGTAAAAATTGTGATTCACGGCTAGGGCATTTGCCTGCCCGGAAGATAGGGTTATAGGATCTTCTTCATATCCATAACAGGTCAAATCAGCAACTGTTTCGTCCACTTCTACCTCTGTTTCTCCATAGGAAAAGCTGCTTGCATCGTACCAGTTGTAAAAACCACTGTTGGATGTATTGTTGTTTGCCGGTACGGGGTATTTATAGTAAGGAAGAGTCCCGGTGCCGGTGCTGGCTCCTACGAAGCCTGTAGGATAATTACTGTCTCCGGACACAAAGGCTGTACTTCTGTTGCTTTGTCCCATTACGTCCTGGACGCCTCCGTTTACATAGGGCACCTGCCGGGGCACATTCATAAGATATATCCTGTCCACTGTAAAATGCTGTTTCCTTAACATTGGAGAGGTGAAATCAGACACGATTGTGCCCAGGGTCACTTTAGATACCAGCCTCCTGCAGGTTATGGCCACATTATTTACGCTGCTGCTCACGAGAGTCTGTTCCTTGGCGCCTACCATCACAAAATAGCAGGAATTGTCATCCATTCTTGAGGCTGCGTCCAGAAGCTCGTTTTCCGTGCCCACGTCGTTTTTAACGTATATGGTCCCATTGGCAATAACGTAAATGCGTTTTACACCTGTACTTACTGTAAGAGAAAGGGTGGCAGAGTTGGCTGTGATATCGGCTGAAGCTGCAGTTGCATATCCTTCAAGAATCCCGAATGAATCCGAATTGGTATCTCCGTCAAAGACAAAGACTTCTACAGTGAAAAAGTCTCCCTCGCCTGCGGACTTCGTTCCGGGGGCGGAATTGATTGTCAGCGATATTTCTGCTGGTTCTCCTTTCTCAGCGGAAGTCCCATCGCCGGGCCCGGCCGTGTTGTCTTTTAAACAGGAAGTGGTGAAAAGAATTGCTGTTGCAGCCGTCAGGGCTGCCAAATGAAATTTTTTCATTTTTAATAAAGGTTTAGATTTAAATTAAATAAGATGTTTTGTAAGTCGTACTCTTTTATAAGTACCGATATTTCCGGGTCAAGATTGCCCCTGTTAATCATGGAAGGGTTAAGCCTGCACGCATCAATGAAGTTCTGCACTGCATCCCTGGTGTCCCCAAGGCGGCTGTGAATCACGGCAAGCATATAAAGCACCTTGTCGCTTTTGGGAAGGCTCTCCAGAATCTCCCTTGCGCTGGCATTGTATCCGGCGGCGCAGTAGGCAACCGCACTGTTGTAGTCTTTATAGGGCCTCAGCAGGCTCACGGCCGTAGGGTAGTCTTTGTCTTTTATGGCCCTTACGCCTTTGGCGTAGGTGGTGTCAGGGATGGTAGAGTAAACGGTATCCTTAATAACTCCAACCCTGTGCATAAAAAACCGGAAAGAAACTATCCTGAGCCTTGGATAGAGCCTGTTTCTAAGGTCCTTGTAGAAGGGCTGCCCAAACAGCAGTCTGTCCCTTTTGTCAGGGTCTTCCTGCCGGGCAGACTCCCGGTACGCAGCCTTGTCTGCTGCCCTTAGAAGCGTATCGCGTTCTACAAGAGCATCCAGCATTGGCCAATTCTCCGCCACACTTTCTGTAGAAAAGGAAATCTTCTTTAATGCCGGCTTCTCCCGGGGCGCATCTCCTACAATTATCTCCTTTTTAAAGGAGAGCAGGACGGAGTCCCTGAAGGCTGCGGTGAATTTCTCAAAATAACCCTTTACTGCCCTGGCCCTTTCCGCTGCCAGCCTCTTGTTAAGCGCCAGGCTGCCCTCCGGGGAACAGGAGGCGGTAATCAGTATGGAATCCATTTCATACTTCTCGTTGGTAAGCAGTTCTCTTAGATTGGCCTCTATGCGGCCTATCTCCGATGCGTTGCCTTCCCGCCCCAGGTCTATTCTGCTGCTTCCCGGGTCAAAGTCTATGTAGCAAGCCGTGTTAGCCGTAGCGTTCCTGTAGATTATGGTAGAGAGGAAGCGGGGCGTATCGTCGCACAGACTGCTTAGCGAGCTTATGTAATAGTCCAGAGGCTTGTCCTGCGGCATTGTGTAAAGAATCTTGTCTTCCTGGTAAATTTTACCTCCCAGGAGGACCGATACTTTCTTCATCTCTCCTTTGACCGAAAGACTCTGCACATACCTGTAGGTTATGTCCCTGTTACCCTGGGAAACTATCGTATCCAGCCTTAGGCCCTCTTTTACTATAGGCATCTTTATATATTTATGCCGATACTTCTCTTTACTGGCAATCTTGCGCCTGTTCTTTTCTACTATGTATTCTCTTGTGTAATGGTCTATAGCTTCCTGTTCCGATACCCCATAGGCAGACAGGAACTCAGTTTCGCTCACCAGAGAGGAATCTGTCTTGAACCTGTACACCTGAGGCAGATTCCTTCTGATGAAGATATCCAGCTGCCTTGTATCTATGAACCTTGCCGAGTCTGCGGCGATTGATTCCAGAAACCTGTTATAGCGCTGGTACCCGGCCAGCTGGGCCTTCCTGTACTTTGACCCGGTTATCTGGAGGGCCTCAAGGGCGATGGTGTCTTTCCCGTTTGCCATAGTGGGAGTAATCTGGAGCATCCACTCCGAGTCTGTCATTTCTCCCGGAACCGTTATGTCAAAAACGATATCCACCTTTCCCTCCCTCTCTGCCACATTCCTGAAGCGGGCTGTTACCACGGCGGCCTTTATCCTGTCTTCTGCAACCATTTCTCCGTTCTCGTCTTTAACGGCATGCATAAGTATGACCTCGTTTCCGTTAGCCTCCCTTACCCTTAGGGTGTCAGAGTACGGACGGGTGTCGTCCGTTATGGCGGGCGGAGTTTTTATCTCCGGAGGAAGGTCGGCCAGGGCAGCCGTGCCCGCGCTTCGCAAAGAAGCTATCTTCCCTGCGTGGGTACAGGCTGCCGCAAGAACTGCGGCCGAAGCTATAAGACACAAGGCTTTCACACTGTTCCGTTTGTGAGGGTTTCGTTAAGCACTTCTACCTTGGCGGCAATCACCTCCATAACGTTATGATCTATTCCTTCTGCATCTTTGTAGGAACGTGAACGCATTCTGCCTACTACCTGAAGCGCAGAGCCCTTGTTTACCATTGAAAGCTTTTCTATTGCCTTTCCTTCTCTTGCAAGTACCGTGAACCAGGTTGTCTCTGCCGCAGGCTGACCGTCCCTTGTCATATACATATAGTTTGTGGCTACGGAGATATTTCCCATAACCGAATCCGGGAAAGTGGTAACTCTTACGTTGCCCACCATTCCTCTGATTTGAATTTGATTGTACTGTTCCATAATTATTGGTTTAATTTGTTTTACAAAGCCCGCCTCTCCACGGGGCGGAAGTTTCGTGGGCAAATTAAAATGGTAAAAAGTGACTCAGGGCCCTTTTTACAAATCTTGAGTCGATTTTTGTTAAATCTTGATTTTTGCTTTCTAAGTCACTTTTGCCGTAAAAAAGTGACTTAGGGCCCCGGAATTAAAACTTTAACAAAATCTGCGGCTCAAATCTTTAAATTCCTTGACAGATTGGCGGCTAACTGCGATATTTACGCTGATAAGAAAAACCAAGACCGTGCTATGGTAAAGTACAATGAGGAATACAGTATCCTGGACGGTGAGGGATACGGAGAATATTGTCTTGAATGTGGGACCGAACTGCCCTTCGGCAGACCGGACAGGAAGTTCTGCAGCCGTGAATGCAAAAATAGATGGCATAACGGCCATCATACCAAGACCAGGAACAGCAAACTAAGAGTAGCGCACGTTCTGGAGAAGAATTACAGGATTCTTAGTAACCTGATAGTTTCCGGGATTACTTCACTTCCCCTGACAGGACTGTCCTTCCTGGGTTTCAATCCCCTTTATTCAACTTGCAGCTATAAGGCAGGGCACAGGGAAATGAGGATGTGTTTTGATATAGTTTATTGTCTTACTCCCACAAAAATATCAGACATAGCTTATGTCGATACTATCCTTTCCCCGCGGGACAAGGCATAAAAAGCTATAAAATGATGTACCCAATCCTTTGGCGACATTTACCCGGTTAGGGTCGCGCCAGCGACAGGAGCCCCGGTTAGGGTCGCGCCAGCGACAGGAGCCAAAGGATTGTGGTACATCTCTAATACGAAAGCATTATAGTAATTGTCTTAAAACAAAAAAGCCAGCCGCGAAGGTTGGCTTTTTTAATTATGAACAGTTGCGTTATGCTACCACTTTTTCTTCTTTGCCGGGATTCTTGAACAGAACCATAAAGGCAAGCCCTACTACAAGAGCGAAGCCCGCAAAGATGTACCATACCGCGGGCCAGTTCTGCAACTCGGGGGTATCGCCTTCAAAGGCATCTTCATTTTCATCGAAGCCGAGCAGCGGCGTATCTATCATTAGGAAGCCTGGCTTTATAAAAACATCATCAGTATTGAAGTATTCATACAGCATTAAGGCAACTACCGAATTCAGGAAGGACCGATATCCTTTCCCTTGGTCTTCTGATTTTGGCACGCCATCCATCAGAATGTCAAAAGTTGAAAAATCCCAACTGGCGTAGCCAACAGAGCGATAATTGCACTCTTTCAAGATTCGATTCAGGATCACATTAAACCCTGTGCCAACCTCTTCTTCAAATTCCTGCTTTGCATGATAGAGTGGAGGATTCTTCTGCTTTTGCAACTCAGAGACTTTTTTCTTGCCGAGGATTTCGAGTTGGTCATTTACAAAGTTAATGCCCGTTTGAAGCCTCGTATAGTCTTTAAACCGCTGAAGACCGTATCTATAACTCTGGATTTCACGGTTTTTATCATCGAGAGCTTTGTTCACAGCTGCTCTGCGGAGCTGCAGATCATCAATACTCTGACGGATCGATTCCTGCTCATCACGCACGCTGTTTTCCGTTGCTACGATTACAGCAAGCTCTGAAGCAATTCTTTTTATTTCTGCATCGATTGCCTCGACGTAACCTTCGTATACATCCGGGTGAAGCTGACCACCGCAAAACGGGCAAATCCCATTTGCCGGGAGGCCCGTCACTGCCTGCTCGCCTTTTGAGATGAAGTCCAGCCTTTGAAGGTCTGCCTTATACTGACTGATAAGAGATTCGTACCTATCCAAAAGGACACGGCAGTTTGCATCTTCCTGCTGGTATTCGGCCATTTGTCTGACAATAGCAGTGTTCTCTTCGATCAGTTCCTTAATATCCTGCTGCGCCTCTTCAATATGCACGGTAAGCGCGTGCATCTCACTCTCTATATCCAGCCCGGCAAGCTCCTCCAACTGCTTGATGTAGCTAACACGTGTTTGAGTGAGGGATGAGACCTGCTCATCGATGTAATCAATAACAGCTTTTTTCTTGGCTGTAGCAACTTCCGGTTTTGTGATTTCCGGTATCCCTTTTTTGTAGTCTCCGGAAAGCAAGAAGTACAGGGAAGCAATTAACGGCGTCTCGTAACGCGGGTCCTTTATTACAATGGATTCAGCCTTGTCAATCTCATTTTCATCGGCATAGAAAACATTAGCAACATTAGCCCATGACATCCGCTCTCGAGCATATCGGGCAGACTTGGGAACTTCAATCGTTTCATCCAGCCCGATGATCCGGAGCCACAGATCATTCAGGTATCTGGTGCTAATCCTTTTATAATTCGTGTCATACTCGCCGTTTTCGACTTCTTCGCTTTCGGCAACAACCGTGACCTTCTCCTCGTCAAGTTTTCTGGTCATGGTAATCCTGCCGTAGCGTTTTGTCTGAAAGACGCCCTCAATGTCCGTATAACCTGTCAGGGGAGAATAGGGGCGCGTGTCGGAACTAAAGAGATAGTAGATGCATTTCAGTATCCATGTTTTGCCGGTGTTAGAACGTCCTTGGATAATATTTAACCCGTCAGAGAATTTGATGAAACCATCAATCTTCCCGGGTCCGGATACGCGGAGACTCTCAATCATGAAGTTAAGCATCCTTACACCTCCTTGGCCTCTGTTGCCCTATCGCTAATGAATTGCAAAATGCCATCGTCCGTATAAGAGGAAAAGCGCCTACATACGATTTTTGCTCCTAAAACATACTGCCTCGCATATGGAGATTGCACACCTTGAACGACTTGTCTGCCGCGGTCGTTGATGCTGTATAAAAAGCCTTGATTCGTATACTCTACATTAACAAAACTGTTTTTAACCGAGAGCTTAATGGCCTCGGTTATTTTTTCGCGTTTGTTGGTAAATTCCGCAAATCCGAATTCATTGTCACCGTGTAGATTTTTATCCAGTACTTTACATTTCTTCCCGTAAATGCAGATGAAATCCAGCGCAGCAATTCTATCCGCATTTACCGGCATGCTTACCGTTTCGAGAAGTAGCAAGACACGAAGCATATTCTCAAATGTGGTATTAAAGACTTTATTCTGCATACGGGTCCACCCACGACACGATCGTCTTGTCGTTCACCAAGATGTGAACAATGCCAAGCCTTTCCAGATTTCCAATCAAATTCTTTATCAATGACAACTTTGACTTAGTCAGCTGTACATCGGAGATCTTTTTTAACACTTCCAGCAGTCGTCTATATCCATTGTCGTAATCATCGAGATAGGTAGTCTTTATCCCGCTGAAGGCGTCCTCTTTCAAGATATCAAACTGGTTTTCTCCGTCTTCATACACTTCACGGATCGATCGTTGGATGCTTTCCGCGCTCAGATATGCTTTGCGCTGATCATAGAAATTCGTTTGAAACTTCTTGGGTAGCGTAGGGATATCGTCAACTGTCACCGCGTCTCTGGACAGAGCATCCGCATACGCATCGCATAAAGCAGAAATGTAACCAGCCTCAAAGTCATATATCTGAGCATCGCTTAATCTAATCGGAAGCTCAATCACGTCTCCATCAATATATAGTTTCCCATCTTCACAGTATATTCTGTCTCCTGCCAGGTTTTTAATACTCGGCTTAGGGTCATGAATAGTCAAAGATATATCTACATC
>CACYGW010000010.1 GCA_902774045.1 uncultured Bacteroidia bacterium | reverse complement strand
GATGCAAATCTAAAAGTGAGTGGGGGGACCGCCGACCGTAGGTCGGGGGTGGGATAGCCCCGAAGGGGCGTACCGGGTCGAAGGGCAGCTGGCTCTGCCTAAGTGTAGAATATTTTTTTATAGAGAAATTTTTATGTAAAGGGGAAGGTGATCGGAGAGGGGGATCCCGGTGGCGGTGGTTGGGGCAAGGGTGCCGGCGGCAATGACTTCTATTTTACCGGAACCTTTAAGCTGCATAATGTAATCGATGCACTTCCTGGGATTCTTTGCAGAATAAGAATACTCCGCCGGCGTAAGCACATCCCAGTCCTCCTCTGCCTTGTTAAGAGTAACGCTCCCGGGCTCTGCATTAAAATCCCCTGCAAGGAATACGGGCTTGCGGCAAGACTTGTAAAGCTCTTTCATAGAGGATGTTACAATGGCAAGCTGGGCAAGGCGGGCCTCCTCTGAAACGTGATCCAGATGCACGGCCGCAAAAACATAATCTGCCGTTTCTATATATGTGCAGGAACGCTGCTCGCATCCGTCAAGCTGCGGCAGGGAAAGATTGCCGCCGCGTAAAACAGTCTCGCGGGAAACTACCGCGTTGCCGTAAGATCCACCGGCGAACTCAATAGCCCGGCCAAAACTATAACCCCACTCCGGACCCAGAAGAGAAGCAAGATTTGCGGCCTGATTAACATTATGACGCATATTGCAACTATCTACCTCGTTAAGTCCAGCGGTGTATGCGTCAATATCTTTTAGAAATACTGCGATATCCTGGCTGCTATCCTCATCTTCTTTGCTGAAAGCTCCTACATTATAGGATACCAGTGTAAGAGTCCTTTTCTGACAACCGGAAAAACAACTGCATAGCCCTAAGGAAAGGACTATGCAAGTAAAAGAAATAAACAGAGTTTTCAATTTCTTAAAACTTTTTCATCATTTGCTCCAGCTTCTTGTTCCCCCTTCCAAACAGGTCAAAGCCGAATTTAGGATGCCCTGTAAAGTAAATCTGAGTGTCCTCGGGACCCAAAGCGCCAACCTGAGCCATAAAAAAGAACCCCCAGTCCATAGCGTTTACCGGAGCGTCGAACTTAATTACGCCTGTCTGTGGATTAGCCTCGCTAATTGCATAGCCCACACTGGGAATAAGATTGTATAGCCTGTCGAATACTACCATATATGGCAGGTGAATCTCTTTAACTAATTTGGCCATAATCTTTGCGTTTTAAAAGAAATACTAAGTTTATTATAATGTAAGAAACAAAAGCAAACAATACCACTGCGGCCCAGGGAAGTCCAATGAGGATAACCACTATGAGCGATATTGCTGCGATACTGAAGAAAGTAATTCTTTTGATGGATTCCAGTGTATCCTGAGGCGTTTTTTCTCCCTTGCCGCCCCCGAACTTCATGGCGAACATAGGTATTTCGCTAACCATAAGCAGGGAAAGCACCACTGCAAGGGCGGGAGCAAACCACGCGCTTGTGCTCAAAGTGCTAAAAATAGAGGAAGGAGCAACGGTTGCAATATATGCAAACGAGCCGCAGATCATTGCGGCTGCTGGGCAGGGAAGTCCTAGGAAAGAATGATGCTGACGGGTGTCGATATTGAATTTGGCCAGCCTGAAAGCCGTTCCAACTGCATAGAGCAGGGGCAGATAGGAAACCCATCCTGCCACTATCGACCCACCCCTTATAAGACTATGAAGCATAAGGGCCGGCAAAACGCCAAAGCTTACCAAATCTGACAGCGAATCCAGTTGTTTGCCAAGTTCTGAATAAGCGTGCAGAAGGCGGGCTGCAAAACCGTCAAAAAAATCTGCCACGGCGGCGCCAAGCATTAGGATAAAACCAATGTCCGGCCGTCCGTCCAGAGTGAAAATCACCCCAATGACCCCGCAAAGAAGGTTCATTGAGGTGATAGTATCGGGAATATATTTAGTTACAGACATTCTGATTAAAGACCGAGTTTCTTCTTGAGAGCCTTGGGGAGAGCGTCCTTGTGAAGCATAATGTCAAGAACCTTACCGCGGCAGAAAGCATCTGACATGTACCAGATACCCTCGTACTTGCCACTGAGGCCCCAGGAATTCTTAATCATAATGTATTTGCTACCAAACTGGTCTGTAGCAATACCAAAGGCCTGCATTCCGTGGTCGTCGGTAGTAGTCTTCTGGTCGAATGTTACCTGGCGGTATTCCTGGTCAGGAACAAGCTCTACGGGCTTTCCGGCTTCCTTAGCTGCTGCTACCTCTTCTGCCTTTCCAACCCAGCGCTCCTGGTCTGAGCCGGCGGATACATTCTTGGGAGCAAGAAGGAGTGCGGTACCATTGCGGGTAAAGCCGGACTCGCTTACGTCGCCGCCCCAGGTTGTGGTGTAGCCGTGCTCAAGAGCATAATAGAGGGCCTCCATCAACTCGTCGATAGGAACATTGTAGGCCTCGTCTCCACGCCAGTTGTCACAAACTTCAATTGCGAACTTGGTGTAGAAGGGGTGATGGGTAAAGGAAGTAAGGGTTACGTAGTCGTCTGCGTTAAGCTTGAAGGAATCCCTGTAAGACTGGGGAGTATAGGTCTTGCCCTTGTACTCGAACTCTGTGGGGCACTCGCCAAGATAAGCATCCATAATGCCTTTGAAGCCCTTCTGCCAGGCAGTGGAGAGAACCTTGTTGGGGTTTTTGTTGATAACTTCTACATAAGACTTTGCTAAAGCTGCCAGTTCTCCGAATACGGGAAGATCTGTGCCATAGTTAAGACCGGGCTGAACCTCGTTGGGTACAAGACCGTGGTCTTTAAGCACGTGGTGAACTACGTCCTCGCACTGGCTGCCCTGTCCAAATACAAGATGTCCGTCAAGACGTACATATTTAACGGCTCTTTCCTGCCAGGAGAGGCTAACTGCGTTCATCTCTGAAAAATCAGGATAATCCTCCGGTTTAAGGTTGTTGATACGGATGGCCTCTGACTCCAGGAATGCCATTGCAGAGAAGCACCAACAGGTTCCTGAGCGGCTTTGGTTCTTTATTGAAGTAATGGGGTTTTCTTTAACTACCGTGAAGGTAAGATCGGGATCCGGTGCTTTCTGAGCGGAAGCCTGGAAGGGAAGTACGATGGCAGCTGCGATGGCTGCAAAGAAAAATTTCTTCATAATACTATGTTTATATAAGATGTGTTTGTCTACGATTGACGTATCAATTGCGAATTTATGTTTTTTTTGTTATTTTTACAACAGTGAGCAGAATTATCTACATACACGGTATGGGCGGGGGAAGTGACAGCCGCATACCCTCCATACTTAAATCCAATCTGCCGGCAGACGTAGAACTGCTGGTAAGAACCTATGATTTTGATCCCGAGGTTGCTCAAGCCCAGATTTCCTCCTGGGTAGAAGAATTTAAGCCGGATTTGGTAATTGGAGAGTCCCTGGGTGCTCTTCACGCCCTCAGGATAGAAAATCTTCCTAAATTACTTGTGTCCCCGTCGCTCGGGGCTGCGCGGTGGCTGCGGGTTTTTGGCTATCTGTCCTTTATTCCAGGAATTACCCCGCTTCTTGACTGGCTCTATCGGCCCAGGGAAGGACACAGACAGAAACTTCACTTTACCTGGCGAATACTAAGAAAGTATCGGCTCCACCATAACCTGGCCGTAAATACAAATAATATAAACATCCACGCTTTCTTTGGAAAGCGTGACCATTACTTGAAGTGGGGTGTAGTAAGTATTAAGAAATACAGAGATTTATATGGTGATGCCCTAACTATGTACGACGGCACTCATTTTATGGAAGAGGAGTATGTGCTTTCCTTGCTGATGCCTTCTATTTTATTTGTTTTGCAAAAACACTAAATTTGCAGAAATCTTTTGTTATGGTAAAATTATCTAAAGTGGCCCTTGGCGCCCTGGTTGCGGTTTGTATCACCTCTTGCGGGCAAACAGTTGTAAACGACGGACATATCGGCTCCTATGCCATGAGGCTTTTGGAAGATACTACCTCTGTAGAATATGGTATAATTGCCAGGAGTGTAAAGGCCGATGTTTACGGGTCGATAGTGCTTGCAGGAGAGCCCATTCTCTCCCTTCAGCTTGGCAATTACCTTATGTCTTGTGATAATTTCAATAATATAGACGGAAAAACCAATCCGGACGGGCTGCCTGATTTCTCCGGCGAGCTTATCTGCCCTCTTCTGGATATGTTCAATGACCAATATTACAAGCTGGTTGATTCTACCTGCGACAAAATTTCAGAAGTTACCATAAAGAATTTTGTTTCGGCTCTGGATAATACTTGCCATCTGAACGCCTTCGATACGGAAAAGGCTCAGAAAAAGACTCCTGCAAAGCTTGTTGTACTCTCCAGCCTCTATTCGTCGGCCTATGCCTATGACGATATCGACACCCTCCGGGTTCTGTCTTCTTCCAAGGTTAATGTGGTGTCTCCAATCCATTCTGTGCTTTCAGACGCGCTTGCGGGCCGCAATACCTCCTGCAACATAGGACTTTGGGTTAATAATCCCGATGATATTAAGTTATATGAAACTGTCCTTGCTTCACTGGACAAGCACAGGGCCGGGCTTAACGATTCAATTACTCTTATCGACGAGGTAAAACTGCTTGATACCAGGGAAAGTTTTCTGAGTTTTCTTGGCCGATATATCCAGGAGCCTTCTGCTAAACCGTTGGATGTTATAGTGATTGATAATTATTTTGTAGATTTGAAGGAACTGGAGTCTTGTATTTCAGATATTATGTCTGTAGAAGAAGACGAGTATATAACATTCCACGGCATTCTTGGAAATAATCTTAAGGTTGTAGAGTTAAGACAATCGGTTGCAGCCGCTTGCTTCAGACATCTGCGCGGCAATAATGCCTTTACCCACAATATAGAATTCCCCAAATCCAAGATATATACCACATATGCCTCCGAGGTGGATTCTACCTACATCACTCTTGAGCTTAAAGATAAATATATTTCTTCACAGATGAAGTATTATCTGGAAGTTCATACTCCTAATTTGTATTCTGATTATGTTCGTTAAGAGTATTGAGAACGAGGAGATTGCCCTTCTGCCCATGGCTACCTTCGAGGGTACCATAGAGGTGATAGACAAGAAGGGAAAGGCTCTTGACAATGCTATAAGATACCTTAAAAATAAGAAAATAATAGGTTTTGATACTGAGTCAAGACCTTGCTTCAGCGCTTCCCAGCCCCATTACGGAGTGTCTCTCCTGCAGCTTAGCGGTGCAGAAAAGGCCTTTCTTTTCAGGATTAAATCCCTGGGGATGCTAAGGTCGCTGTGCAGGATACTGTCGGACCGTAATATAATAAAGGTGGGGGCGGCCGTGGCCGATGATATCCGTGGGCTTCAGCATTATAAGCATTTTGAACCCGGCGGATTTGTGGATTTGCAAAAAATTGTGTGGGAGTGGGGGATAAAGGATAAGAGCGTAAAGAAGATGTCTGCCATTATACTTGGCAAACGTATATCCAAGAGTCAGCAGCTGTCTAACTGGGAGGCCGAGGAGTTGTCCGAGGCTCAGAAAAAATATGCTGCCACTGATGCCTGGGTTTGCCGTCAGATGTATAAATCCCTGCTTTCTGCGCATAAAAACCCTCTTATAGAAGAAGATAATGTATAAGGTAATTCTAAAAAAGGGCCGCGAAGACTCTTTGCTTAGGTTCCATCCCTGGGTTTTCTCCGGAGCTATAGCTCAGATTGTGGGCAAGCCTCTGGAGGGTGACGTTGTATCTGTTTACTCCGCAGAGGGTAATCCTCTTGCCATAGGACACTATCAAATTGGAAGTATTGCTGTAAGAGTGCTTAGTTTCCAGCACGAGTCTCTCCCGGAGGATTTTTGGAAAGATAAGATTTCCAGTGCTTTAGAGGTTAGAAAATCCTGTGGTTTCGTGGGCTCCGGCTATACCGACTGTTACCGCCTTGTTCACGGAGAAGGGGATGGTCTTCCTGGTTTGATTATAGATTATTATAATGGAGTATGCGTGCTTCAGGCGCACTCTGTTGGAATGTTCAGGGCAAAAAAGAAGATTTGTGAGGCTCTTTGCGCAGTTTATAGTAACAAATTAAAAGCAGTATATGATAAAAGTTCCGGAACAGCTCCTTTTAAGGCCGGTCTGGACTTGGTTGACGGGTATATTTATAAGGCCGATGGGTTTGATTTGGAACAGGAGGTCGTAACTGAAGGCGGCCATAAATTCCTGGTTAACTGGTCCGAAGGTCAGAAAACCGGATTTTTCCTGGATCAGAGAGAGAACCGTGCACTGGTAGAAAGGTATGCTGCCGGACGCAACGTGCTTAATCTTTTCTGCTATACAGGAGGTTTTTCTGTATATGCCCTTGGTGGCGGAGCGCTGCATGTAGATTCCGTTGACAGTTCCGCCAAGGCGATGTCTATGGTAGACAAAAATATCGCGCTTAATGATTTTACCCTGGGGCAGCATACAAGCTATTGCGAGGACGCCATTGACTTCCTTAAAAAATCTCCTCAGGACAAGTACAATCTTATCATCGTGGATCCTCCTGCCTTTGCAAAGCACAGGGGTGCCCTTGGGAATGCGTTAAGAGCTTATCAAAGGCTTAATGCCCAGGCAATTGCAAAGGTAGCTCCGGGCGGGCTTGTATTTACCTTCAGTTGCTCGCAGGTAGTTGATAAAGAGGCTTTTGCCTTGGCTGTATTTTCCGCTGCGGCGTCTGTGGGCAGGAGCGTGAGGATTTTAGACAGGCTATGCCAGGGACCGGATCACCCTGTATCTATCTATCATCCGGAAGGGGAGTATCTTAAAGGATTGCTGCTTTTCGTGGAATAAAATTCTGTTAAAATAGAAAACGGTGACACTCTGCAGTGCCACCGTTATTTTCTGGAGGTGCGAAGCGGAATCGAACCGCTGTAGCAGGTTTTGCAGACCTGTGCCTAACCGCTCGGCCATCGCACCAAAAGGATTGCAAAGGTAGCAAATTAAAATTAATATGCAAAACATCAATTCTAAATTATTTCATCCTTTCAAACTGTAAGAGTGTCAATATTCTTAAAATCAGAACTTTAAACGTTTTACGTAAAAAATATTTCATTATTATTTGCAATTTAATAGAATTAAACTATCTTTGCCTCGGAGTTAAAGGGGTAGTGATTCCTTGTGACTCTTTGGTTATTAGTTTTAGTGTTATTAATTATGTGGTTTCGCAGGTAGTTCGCGCGTGAGCGTCAAAAACCTGTAAGGATGGAGCTTGGACCGTATGGTCCGGCTCTTTCTTTTTTCTATATCTTTGATTATCAACACCCTTTCCTGGTCGATTATTATTTTTATGATTTTTCCTCTTTTTAATCGTTAAATAAATCATAAAATCGTTTTAAAATTCAAATAATTTTACCTATTTTTGCCTAGTTATGGGGGAATCCACATGATGGAAAAAGAACACTTACGTGAAATATGAGTTAGTCATATCATTTATTTACTAAATTACTAATTTATGAGATTCAAAGTACTATTCTTGATTAGCTTTGCTGCTCTTTTCTTCGGAGGCGGGTGGCAGGCTAGCGCACAAACCAAGACCGTAAAAGGAACTGTGTTTGAAGCTGACGGGCTTCCCGCCATCGGAGCATATGTTACGGTCGAAGGGGTACAGAATGTTGGTGCGGTTACAGATCTTGATGGCCACTTTGTTCTGGATAAGGTCCCTGGAACAGCAAAGTTCTTGCTGATCAACCTTATGGGATATAAACAGGAGAGAGTAGCTGTTTCTGCCAACGTTCAAGTAACACTAAAACCAGATGACGAGGTTCTTGAGTCTGCCGTTGTAACCGGTATGACCAAGATGGACCGCCGTTTGTTCTCTGGATCAACTGCAAAGATTGATGCAGAAGAGGCTAAGATCAGTGGTGTGGCTGATATCAGCCGTTCGCTGGAAGGCCGTGTGGCCGGTGTGTCTGTACAGAACGTTTCCGGTACCTTTGGTACAGCTCCTAAAATCCGCGTCCGTGGTGCTACTTCCATTTACGGTTCTTCAAAGCCGTTGTGGGTTGTGGATGGAGTTATTATGGAGGATGTTGTAGAGGTAGATGCCGAAGACCTGTCTTCAGGAGATGCCAATACCCTTATCTCCTCTGCCATCGCAGGACTTAACTCAGACGATATCGAGTCTTTCGATATCCTCAAGGATGGTTCTGCAACTTCTATTTACGGTGCACGTGCTATGGCAGGTGTGATTGTGGTTACTACCAAGAAGGGTAAATCTGGCCACAGCCGCATTACCTACAACGGTGAGTACACAGTACGTCTTAAGCCTACATACAGCACCTTTAATATTATGAACTCCCAGGACCAGATGGCTATCTACCAGGAGTTGGAGCAGAAGGGTTATCTTAACTATGCATCAACAGCCAATGATTCCGACAGCGGTATCTACGGAAAAATGTTCCAGTTGATAACCGAATATAATGCTTCCAACGGCCAGTTTGGTCTTGCAAATACAGATGAGGCAAAGGCCGCCTATCTGCGTCAGGCTGAATATAGAAACACTAACTGGTTCAAGCGTTTGTTTAGGAACTCTGTTCAGCATAACCACTCCATAAGTATGTCCGGTGGTACAGACAAGGGTAACTATTATGCATCCCTTTCTGTTATGGACGATCCGGGTTGGACACTCCAGAGCCGCGTTCAGCGTTTTACAGGGAACCTCAATGCCACCCATCGTCTAAGCGACAAGGTTTCCATTAATATAATAAGCAACGCTTCTTATCGTAAGCAACGCGCTCCTGGTACTATCTCTTCCAAAACTAACGTGGTGAGCGGCGAGGTTAACCGTGATTTCGATATAAACCCGTATTCCTATGCGTTGAATACTTCACGTGCCCTTGATCCTAACGAGTATTATACCAGAAACTATGCTCCCTTCAACATCGTTCACGAGTTGGAGAACAACTACCTTAATTTGGACGTAACCAGCATTCGTTTCCAGGGTGAGCTCAAATACACTCCTATCAAAAACCTTGAGATTTCTGCCCTCGGTGCTGTAAAATATTCTTCTACAACACGTGAGCACTACATTCTTGATAATTCCAACCAGGCTCTCTCTTACAGGGCTATGGAGACAACCGCCATCCGTGATGCCAACTCTCGTCTTTACACAGACCCGGATAATCCGTATGCGCTGCCTATCTCTATCCTCCCTCAAGGTGGTTATTTTAACCGCTACGACAACAAGATGTTCGGCTGGGATATGCGTTTCTCCGCTACCTATAACGCTAAATTTGACAATCACGCAGTTAGCGCTTACGGTGGTTTGGAAACCAACGCTACAGACCGTCACTATGCTTGGTCGAACGGTCTTGGTATGCAGTACGGAATGGGTGAGAAGGTTAACTTTGACTGGCACGCATTCAAGAAGTTCGCAGAGGAAGGTACCAACTATTATGGTATTTCCAACACACGCGACCGTCGCGCTGCCTTCTTTGCCACTGCAACCTATGGCTTCAAGAGCAAATACAGTTTAACCGGTACCGTACGTTACGAGGGTTCCAACCAGCTTGGTAAGAGCCGCAGTGCAAGATGGCTCCCTACCTGGAACGTTTCCGGCAGATGGAATATCAGCGACGAGAAATTTATGAAAGGCCTTAAACCTGCTATTTCTCACACTGCTCTTAAACTCTCTTATTCCCTTACCGCAGAAAGAGGACCTCTTGATAACTCTCTGGCGGTTATCGCAGCAACCACTCGTTGGAAGAACTCTGCAGAAGACAGGGAGACTATCCTCTACATTGACGACCTTGCTAACCCGGAGCTTACTTATGAAAAGAAGCACGAGTTCAACGTAGGTCTGGAAGTAGGTTTCCTGGACAACAGAATCAACTTCGCCGGTGACTGGTACAAACGTAACAACTTCGACCTTGTGGGTCCTACCAACACCCAGGGTGTAGGTGGTGAAGTTACCAAGTATGGTAACATTGCAACTATGAAGTCCGATGGTTATGAGCTCTCGCTCACAACAGACAATATTAAGACCAAGAACTTCAAGTGGACCACCAACTTCATTTATTCCCACTCCCACAACAAGGTTACCAAACTCCTCTCCAACAGAAGGATGATTGACCTTATCAGGGGAACCGGTTTCGCACTTGAGGGATATCCTAACCACAGTATATTCTCCATTCCTTTCATGGGGCTTAACGACGAGGGTCTTCCTACCTTCCTCGATCAGAACGGTGCTATCTCTGTTACCGGTATTTACTTCCAGGAGTCTGACCCTGAAGCCCTTAAGTTCTTACAGTATTCCGGTACCGCAGATCCCACCGACGTAGGTTCAATCGGTAACACCTTTACTTATAAAGGCCTGAGACTTAATGTATTTATTACCGGTTCATTCGGTAACGTAGTACGTCTGGACGCAGCTTTCAAGAATCGTTACGACGACCTTGTTGCTATGCCTAAGGAGTTCAATAACCGTTGGGTTGTTCCCGGTGACGAGAACTATACCACCGTTCCGGTTATTGCTTCCCGTATCCAGAACAACCGTTATTCTAACCTGAGCTATGCTTACAATGCATACAACTACTCTACAGAGCGTATTGCAAAGGGCGATTTCATAAGACTTAAGGAGATATCCTTAAGCTACGAGTTCCCTTCCAAGCTTATCAAGAAGCTCAGCGTTAATTCTCTCTCTCTTAAGCTTCAGGCTACCAACCTCTTCCTGCTTTACGCAGACAAGAAGCTAAATGGTCAGGATCCTGAATTCTTCAATACCGGTGGTGTGGCTGTGCCTATGGCAAAGCAGTTCACTTTCACTCTTAAGGTGGGACTTTAATAGATATGAAGCTTATGAAAATCAATAAGATATTACTTGGAATATTTGCCGGTGCCAGCGTTTTTGCTGTAGCCGCCTGTGATAAATTCCTTGACACCAACCCTGATAATCGTACAGAGATTGATACAGCAGAAAAAGCCGTTAAGCTTGTCGCTTCTGCTTATTCTACACACGATTATATCTGTGTCGCTACTTTGAGCTCCGATAACCTGGATGACTACAGTATCCAGTATACCAAAACCACCCGCTTCCGTGACGAGATTTGGGAGTGGAAAGATGGCGTAGAGTCAAATAACGAGAGCCCTGAAAACATTTGGGGATCCAATTACGAGGCTGCTTCCAGTGCAAACCATGCTATTGAGGCTATGGAGAATGATCTTGACTGGGAAAATAACGAAACCCTCCGTCAGGCAATGGGCGAGGCTCTAATCTGCCGTGCTTACGCTCATTTTATCAATGCCAATATCTTCTGTATGGCTTACACCAGCCAGTATGCAGACAAAGACCTTGGTATTCCTTATGCAACTGAGCCTGAGAAAGAGTTCAACCCTAAATATGAGCGTGGAACTCTTGCCGAGACTTACGATATGATCAAGGCCGATATCGAAAAGGGACTTCCTCTTATCGGTGACGACAACCTTGTTGTTCCTAAGTATCACTTCAACCGTCAGGCTGCCTATGCTTTTGCAACCCGTTTCTACCTCTATCACGAGGAGTGGGCAAAGGCTATAGAGTGTGCAAACAAGTGCCTTGGCGCTAATCCTGAGGCTGTGCTCAGAGATTATGACATATTTGGAACAATGCCTAGTACTGCAAACCTCCGTGCTACGCAGTATGTTTCTTCCAATGAGCCGGCAAACCTGCTGCTTATGACAGCTTATTCCACTCATTATGCTATCTGGCTTAACTACACCACCCAGACTAAGTTTAATCATGGAAACTATCTTGCAACAACAGAGACTTTGAAGGCTACCCAGATCTTTGGTTCCGGTACATCTCCTTACTCCGGCAAGGATTCTCCTCATACCTTCTCCGGTTCTTTCGACCGCGTTATGTTCTACAGGGTTCCTTACCTTTTCCAGTACACCAATGCTGTTGCAGGTACAGGTTATTCCAGGACAATCTACCCTGCTTTCACTACAGACGAGTGCTTGCTTAACCGCGCAGAGGCTAAGATTTATCTTGGCGACTACGAGGGTGCAGCAGAAGATTTGAATATCTTCATCCATAACTTTACAAACTGCGAAGACAACTTTACTCCCGAGCAGATTAAGGGATTCTATGATACTGTAAGTTATGCAGAGTGGAATTCCGGTACTGTTAAGAAGAGATTCAATTCTACACTCGATACAGGAGAAGAGGGCAGCATAAAGGAGTCTATGCTCCAGCTTGTTGTTAACCTCCGCCGTCTTGAGAATATGGGATTCGGCCTCAGGTGGTTCGATATCAAACGTTACGGTATCACCATTTACCGCAGAGTTATGAATATGGCCGGAAGCCCTGACCACTTTATTGATGTTATGCAGGCCCGCGATCCTAGACAGGCTATTCAGATTCCTGTGAAGGTTAGAACTGCCGGTTTGGAAGCTAATCCCCGCAACAAATAAAGATGATAGCTATGAAGAAATTTGTTAATATACTTCTTGTTTTGGCAGCTGTTGTATCATTGAATACATCCTGCCAGAAAGAGGATACTCCCAATGAGAACATTACTATCATTGTGGCAGACCAGCATGAGAAGACCCCGTTTGATTACTGGCTGGACCAGAACTTCGTATATCCTTATAACATCAACTTCCAGTATCGTTATGAGGTTACCGAGTCTTCTCTTTCCTACTACACTGTTCCTGCCGATTACGAGCAGTCAATCAAGCTTGCTCATATCGTAAAATACACCTGTATCGATGCATACGATGAGGTTGCCGGAATAGAGTTTACCCGTAAGTTCTTCCCTAAGCACTTCTTCCTTATTGGTGAGTGGGAGTACAAGAATAACGGTACTTTCATCCTTGGTACAGCAGAAGGTGGAAAGAAGATTCTCCTCGCAGGTGTAAACTACCTTAACGAGCATCTTGCCGGTGGCGCATCCAGTCTTAACCACTACTATCTTAAGACTATCCACCACGAGTTCACCCATATCCTTAACCAGACAAAGGACTTCCCTGTAACCTTTAGCCAGATAACTCCTACCCTTTACATTGTGGACGACTGGAGTTCTACAAGTGAAAACTGCTATGAGAATGGCTTTATTTCAAGGTATGCCCGTCACTCTGACAGAGAGGATTTTGCAGAGATGCTTTCTATCTATGTAACCAATACTCAGGAGACCTGGGATGGTTATATTGAATCTGCTGGTGGAATCAACTCAGTTGCCGGTACAGCTATAGACAATAAACTTAAGGTTGTAAGGGAATATATGATGGATACTTTCGATATCGATCTTGACAAACTCCGTTCTACAATCTTAAGGAGGGAAAAGGAAGTGGTAGATGGTCAGGTAGACCTTACCAGCGTAGAAATCTATTAAACAGACTGCACTATGAAAATCTATACAAAAATTGCTTTTTTAACGGCAGCTCTGGCAGTATTGTTCTCTATGCAGTCCTGTCTTAAAGACCAGGAAGATGTCTTTGACAAAACTCCTGCAGAGAGAATGAATGAGTATCTTAATGATGTAAATAAGATTCTTCAGGCCCCTGAGAATGGTTGGGTTATGTACCTTTTCCCCATTTACAGCGGTTCTCCTACTGCCGGATTCATATATACTGCTAAATTTGACGGCACTTCTGTTACTTTCCGCAGCGAGCGCGACGGAAATGGCGAAGATACAGCTACATCATATTACAGGCTTAATAATGACAACGGTCCTTGCCTGTCATTCGATACCTTCAACTCCATTTATCATTATTGGGCAACTCCTGCTGCTTCCGGAGACCTTTATAAGGGCCGTGGCGGTGATGTTGACCTTGTATTCATGGAAGTATCTAAGGATAAGATTGTATGCGAAGGAAAGCGTCTCAGAGGCCGCATAGAGATGTATCCTCTTGAGCAGGATCCTGAGTCATACATTAAAGAATGTATTGCTTACAGAAGCTCCAACAGGGATATCTTCTTTGGTGTTAGGTGGAACGGTTCTGCGCTTAATGCAGAATTTGTAGATGACGGTAACCTTGGAAAAGTAACCAGCAATCCTGCAAGGTACATAGAGTTCTCTTATGCCGGAGAAGATGGTGGAACTGTTACTGATACCAAGGCCTTCGTTTATCTCCCAGACCGTATCCGTTTCTATAAGAACGTTAACTACAACGATCTTTCCGTACGTGATTTCAAGGTTGACTTTACTGAAGTTGGTGAGACCAGTATCGTTCCTGTCAATGGAGAGGATATACGCTTCACAAAACCTCTCACTTATCTGAGTCTTGAGGATTTTGCCGGTGATTATACTCTTACTTATGAGAAATCCTGGGAAGGCGATACCGACTTTAAGACAATCGACCTTACTCTTGAAGTTAACGAGACGGAAGACGGACTTATCCTTAAGGGTCTTAACGAAAAGTGGCAGGTTAATCTTACATACGATCAGTGGAGTGGAGTAGCTTACCTGAGAATTCAGGATCTTGGACTTTCTACAAAGAACGCCAAGGAGCAGACTGCTTATCCTCGTTTCTGCTTTGCCGATGCTTCATACTTCAATTTCCTTGAGGCAGAACCTTATGGCGAAGTTGCAAACATCAGAGGTGCAGTATCCGGAACAATTTACGAAAACTGCGTATACTCCTTCATATGGGATTACTTTAATGTTGACGAGACTGTCATAAATCTAAGGAATACTTATACCTGGTCTTCCTCTTCCAAGACACGTGCTGCCAACTCCTGGTACATTCACACTTACTCCAGCAGAACCGGAACCACTGATCGTTTCTCACTTGTTCCCGAGAGCGGCTTTGGCTTTGGCGCTGTTTGGAATGAAGATGTCGTAACCGAAACCGGTGTTACTATCCTGCCTTATGTTTACAACCTCACTAAAAAGTAAACTGATATGAAAAAATTATTTTATATACTTTTAGCTACATTCACGCTTTCTTTTATAGCCGTTTCCTGTGAAGACGGAGAGGGTAGCGAGGTTAGCATAGTGCAGAACGTGGTTATCACTGATTCTCAGCTTGTATTCCAGCCCACCGGCGGCGACGAAGGCTATATCGCTTTCGATGCCAACGGCTCTGTTTCTGTAAGTTCAGACAAAGCTTGGTGCTCTGCAGTTCTGGTAGGAAATCTTGTAAATGTATCTTGCGAGCCTAATCTCAGCAACGAGACCCGTTATGCAAGGATTACCCTTACCTGCAACGGTACTTCTACCGCTATTACTGTTCAGCAGTATGGCGAGATTATAGAAGGCCTCAGCTTCAGCGATATTACAGCAAAGGTTGACGGCGGCGTTATCACCTTCGACGTTAATACCAACGTAAATATCGAGTTTGAAACCGAGCAGGATTGGATCCATCCCGAGTATGAAAAGCCTACTGTAACTATCACTATCGACGAGAATTCCGCTCCCGGTACCCGTACAGGTGTTATTACATATAAAGCTGGTTCCGTAGTCGGTTCCGTTAACGTAACTCAGTATCCTCCTATCGCAAAGGATCCCAATTGGAATCTTGTTGCCGGTACTACTGAATTCGAGTATCCTGACTTCAATCAGTTGACCTCTGTTACTATCCCTTCAACCGATAAGTATTTGCTCCTCCTTCTTCCTGAGTCTAAGGTTGATGCTGAAAATATCGACGACTATATCTTCAACACCATCGCCGTAGAGGAAAGAAACAGGATTCTTGCAGATATGGAGGAAAGCGGTAAAGAGTTTGCAGATTATCTGTACAGCGGTTCCCAGGATGTTAAATTCGAGAACATCGTAGTAGGTAAGAATTATCTTATCGCTATTGGATACGGAGATAACACCTTTGTAAGTGGACAGTATCAGTATCTTGCCGTCAACATCGAGGATGTGCGTCCTGCATATTATCGTTGGGAGGGCAAATGGAGACTCCAAGGTACTAATTATGAACAGAAAGTAATTGATGAAACTATCACTATCAGCATTAATCCTGAAGCAATAAATGAGAATGTAATAGTTAAAGGCCTCTTCAATATTACTACGGCAAGTATCGTTGATGCTAATCAAGACTGGTTCAATTTCATCTTTGATGAAACCGATGGCTCTCTATATATTAGGTACCAGGCTAGGACAGAGGATGTTTTCAATTATAGCACCTCTCATCCGGAGGCATATATGAGAATGGTCGGTCTTTACTTCAAGGCTGGATCTTCTTCTCCTACCACGGTTGCTAACGACAATTTGCCTTTCGGTCATCTTGTCCTTAGCGAAGACTCCAACAGCGCAACTTGTATTCCTCTAATCAGGACAGGAGACATTACTTTCTCTGCAATCAGGGCTCAGTTCTATTCTGTTACTGCAGGTGGAGCATACGTTGTTTCCTCTTGGGATATTGTTCCTCTGAACTTTACTCTTACTCGTATAATCGACTAAGTAAAAGTTTTTTAATAGAAAAGCCGGCTCTTTGGAGTCGGCTTTTTTGCTATTCTGCGGCTTAACCTGGAACTTGTAATCTATTGCAGAAGCTGATATACCAGATGGACCGGAAGCCCCATAACCGTATAGAATGAGCCCTCTATCCCAGGAATCCCTATGTAGCCTATCCATTCCTGGATTCCGTAGGCTCCTGCCTTGTCGAAGGGCTTATACCTATTTATATAATAGGTAATTTCTTCTTCTGAGAGGTCTTTGAAGGTTACAAGGGCAGTGTCTGATGCTTCTCTAATGCCGGCGCTGGTCCTTAGGCACAGGGCTGATACTACCTTGTGCGTCTTGCCGGAGAGGAACCGCAGCATTTCGCGGGCCTCTTGTTCATTTGCGGGCTTTCCCATTATGCGCCCGTCGCAGATTACCAGGGTGTCGGCCGTCAGAAGTATTTCATCCTCTTCCAGAGGCCTGTGGAAGCCAAGGGACTTGCCTTTGGCAAGTATTTGCGGAAGCACCTCCGGAGTTGTATTTTCCGGGCCGATACTTTCGTTAAAACTGCTGCGGGTGTCTATTTCAAAATCAATCCCAAGGCCGGATAAAAGCTCGCGACGCCTTGGGGAATTGCTGCATAGTATTAGTCTTTTTCCTGTAACCATCGCCCCTAAAAATCCTTCTTGTATTGCTGAACGTCAAATGACCATCGGCCCTGAATCTTCATTACACGCTCCAGAATTTCCCTTATACAACCTTTGCCACCGGGGTAGGGGGAAACTATGTCTGCGGCCTCCAGAACCTCTTGTACGGCATCGCAGGGGCATACGAATACGCCGCATACGCCAAAGATTGGAAGGTCCGGAAGATCGTCCCCAATGTAGAGTACATCCTTTGGCTCTATGCCGTGGGCTGTGCAGAATTTAAGCAGGTCCGCCACTTTGTCGCGGGAGCCAAGAAATACGTTCTCCGGGCCTATGCCGTTGGTCCTGAACCTCTCTATGATAGAGACGGAACGGGCTCCTGTAATTATCGCCATAGGATATCCGTTCATGAATGCCATCCTGACGGCAAAGCCGTCCTTGGCGTCAAAAGTGCGGTAGAGTTCTCCTTTAAGGTCGCATAAAACCCCACCGTTCGTAAAAACGCCGTCTATGTCAAAGGCAAAGGCCTTTATATCCTTGAGATCTGTCATGCCGGGCTAGGACTGCTTTCCGCCGCCGAAGGGCCCGAAATCGCCCAGATTGAAGGTGTTGCCGCCGCGCTGCTCCCTGTTGTTTACACCGTCTACATCAATGATTCCAAAGCTGCTCTCGTACTTTACAATATTGTCCTGCAATGCATTAAGAAGCCTTTTTGCGTGCTCCGGAACCATAATGATGCGCTCCAGTACCTCTGCCTTTGGGAAACCTGGCAGAAGGGAGGCGAAGTCCATTATAAACTCGTTGCGGGAGTGGGTGATTATTGCAAGATTTGAGTATTCGCCCTTGGCGATGTCTTTGCTTATGTCTATGCTAAGTTGGGATTTCTGATTGGGATTGTTATTCTGCTCCATAACCTGATTGATCAATTAGTAATTACAGAGTGCAAAACTAACAAATATTTTTGTATTTTTGTAGATTGTATAAACTAATCTTGATTTATGGAACTGGATGTAAAATACGCGCCTTCAGCAGTAGAGGATAAGTGGTACGAGTACTGGCTTAAAAATAAATTCTTTCATTCAGAGCCCGACGGCAGGGTTCCTTATACGGTTGTGATACCTCCGCCCAACGTGACGGGGATTCTTCATATGGGCCACGTGCTTAACAATACTCTTAACGACGTGCTTGTACGCAAGGCCAGGATGGACGGACGCAATGCCTGCTGGGTTCCTGGAACTGACCATGCCTCCATTGCCACTGAAAATAAGGTGGTTAAAATGCTTGAGGAGCAGGGGATTAAGAAAAGCGACCTTACCCGCGAGCAGTTCCTTGAATATGCCTGGCAGTGGAAGGAAAAGTACGGCGGAATTATTCTTAAGCAGCTGCGCAAACTTGGCGCTTCCTGCGACTGGGACCGTACCCGCTTTACAATGGAGCCTGAACTTAGCGACGCTGTTATCAATACCTTTGTTTATTTCTATAAGAAAGGCTGGATATACAAGGGTGTCCGTATGGTTAACTGGGACCCTGACCGCTGCACTGCAGTAAGCGACGAAGAAGTTATCCACAAAGATACCAAGAGCCATTTCTATCATCTTAAATATTTTATTTCTGACGGTAACGGCAAGCCCACGGACAAATATCTTGTAATTGCCACCACCCGTCCGGAGACCATTATGGCCGATGCTGCCATTTGTGTCAACCCCGCGGATGAGAGACATCACTGGCTAAGGGGCAAAAAAGTGCTTATCCCCCTTATCAACAGGGAAATACCGGTTATAGAGGACGATTATGTAGAGATGGACTTCGGTACGGGCTGCCTTAAGGTTACCCCGGCCCACGATGTACACGACTACGAGATTGGACTGCGCCACAATCTTCCTGTACTGGATATAATTGACGAGCACGGACGCCTTAACGCAGAGGCTCAGATTCTTGTAGGGGAAGACCGCTTCGTGGCCCGCAAGAAGATTGTTAAAATGCTTGAGGAGCAGGGCAATCTGGTCAAGGTAGAGGAGTATGTTTCTCCGGTAGGTTATTCGGAGAAGAGCGACGCAGTGATAGAGCCGCGCCTTTCGGCCCAGTGGTTCCTTAAGATGGATGAGCTGGCAAAAGCCGCCCTGGAGACTGTAGAAAGCGGACGCACAAAGCTAATCCCGGATAAATACCTTAATACCTATCGTCACTGGATGGAGACTGTAAGGGACTGGTGCATAAGCCGCCAGCTCTGGTGGGGCCAGCAGATTCCCGCCTATTACCTGCCGGACGGCCGCATAGTAGTGGAATCTACTCCCGAGAAGGCTCTGGAAGAAGCCCGCAAGCTTGTTCCCGGCCTTAAGGCAGAAGATCTTAAGAGGGACGAGGATGTGCTGGACACCTGGTTCAGCTCCTGGCTGTGGCCAATTTCTGTGTTCGACCCTCATAAGCCGGGCAATCCGGACAAGGCTCCCAACGCAGACCTTGCATATTACTATCCAACCAATGACCTTGTTACCGGCCCGGATATTCTTTTCTTCTGGGTGGCCAGGATGATTATGGCAGGAGGGGAGTTTATGGGCAAGGAGCCTTTTGCCAACGTTTACCTTACCGGTATCGTACGCGACAAACTAGGGCGCAAAATGTCCAAGAGTCTTGGTAATTCTCCGGACCCTCTGGAACTGATAGATAAATACGGTGCAGACGCAGTACGTATAGGTATGCTGCTCTGCTCATCTGCAGGAAACGATATTTTCTACGATGAGTCTATGATAGAGCAGGGCCGTAACTTCTGCAACAAGATATGGAATTCCTTCCGTCTGATTAAGGGTTGGAGTGTTGATGCTTCACTTGAGCAGAGCGACGTTAACAAGGTTGCAGTCAAGTGGTTTGGTAATAAACTGTCGCAGGTCATTGAGGCAGTAGAAGACCATTATTCCAAGTATAGGATATCCGATGCCCTTATGGCTCTGTACAAGTTCTTCTGGGACGACTATTGCGCCTGGTATCTGGAACTTGTAAAACCCGCCTATGGCCAGGCTATAGACGAAAAGACCTACAAGTGCACTATTGACTTCTTCTCTTCGCTTCTTAAGCTCATTCATCCTATTATGCCTTTCATTACAGAGGAACTGTGGCAGGCAATGGAGCCCAGAAAAGAGGGAAGTACCATTATGTACGAGAGCACTCCCAAGGCTGCAACTTACGACAAAGCCTTCATAGAGGCCTTCGAAAGGGCTAAGGAAACGGCAGGTAGTATCAGAAGCATCCGTCAGCAGAAGAATATCTCTCCCAAGAACGAACTTGAGCTAAAGATAAAAGGGGAGTTCCAGGAGGAACTTCTGCCGGTTGTTAAAAAACTTGCCAACGTCAGCACCATAGAGTTCAGAAGCGATTTTGAAGGACTGTCCGGCGCCGGCTTTATGATTGGCACCACGGAGATGATGGTTATACTGTCCGGGCTTCTTAATACCGAGGAGGAAATTGCCAAACTTGAAGCGTTACTTCAATATCAGCAGAACTTCCTTGATTCTGTAAGAAAGAAGCTCTCAAACCAGAATTTCGTGGCTCATGCACCGGAAAACGTAGTGGCTGCAGAGCGTAAAAAGGAGGCAGATTCCCTATCTAAAATAGAGAGTTATATAAGCCAGATTAATCAATTGAAAAATAATAAGTAAAACATAAAAGTTATATATAATAACATTTTTGTTAAAGGGAAAAATAGATGGTTTTTGAGACAGAATTTCCGGTAAGATACTACGAGACGGACCAGATGGGCGTAGTACATCATTCCAACTATGTGCGCTACTTCGAGTGTGCCAGAAATGTGATGATGGAGACCCTTGGCTATCCTATTCAGAAGTGCGAAGAGGACGGAATTACCATTCCAGTTGTAAAGGTGGAATGTCATTATAAGTATCCGGCCAGAATGGGGGATACCGTAAAGGCTGTGGCAGAAATCAAGAAGGCTCCTATGGCTAAGCTTGAGGTAGAGCAGGCCGTGTATAATCAGGAAGGAGTGCTCTGTGCTCAGGGCCTTGTTGTTCTTGGCTTTCTTAACAAGGAGACCGGCCATCCCGCAAGGTGTCCGGAGATACTAAGGGATATAATTCAGAAAAACATTTAATATCTTCATATTATGAAAACTATATTGGCTTGGAGCATTGGTTTTTGGGAGATAGCCATAGTATTGGCAGTTATTCTTCTTCTTTTTGGCGGCAAAAAGATTCCCGAGCTTATGGAAGGCCTTGGAAAAGGTGTAAAGAGCTTTAAGAAGGGAATGAACGAGGTTGAAACAGAGCTGGACAAGGCTAAAAAGGAAGTAGAAAAGCCGGAAAAGTCTGCCAAATCTGAAGAGTAGGAGGGATGCCCGTGTCTGGTGACTCAGAGATGAGTTTCTGGGACCATCTGGATGTCCTTAGGGGAGCACTGGTGCGTATTGTAGTAGCGGTGCTTCTTTGTTCTGTGGGCATCTTCTTCCTTAAGACCTGGGTGTTCGATTATATAGTATTTGCCCCGGCAAAGGGTGATTTCTTTGTTTATGATTGGTTAAAGTCATCCTTTAATTTAAATCTTGTAAATCTTGATATATCAGCACAGTTCTTCACGCATATCAAGATTTCTTTTGTGCTTGGGCTCACCCTTACTTTCCCTTATATTATATACGAAATCTGGAAGTTCATATCCCCGGCCCTCTATCAGAACGAGAAGGCTGCGGTAAGGAAGGCTTTCGCCTTTGCGTCGCTCCTGTTCTATATAGGAGTGGCGGTGGGGTACATATTTGTATTCCCGGTAACCTTGAATTTTTTCCAGGGCTATTCCATCAGCGACAGCGTGGTAAATACCTTTTCTCTCCAGTCTTATATATCGATGATGACTTCGCTGGTGCTGTTGTTCGGGCTGGTGTTCGAGTTTCCTGCAGTGCTGGCTGTCCTGTCAAAACTTGGTATAGTGAGCAGGGGAATGTTAAGGAAGTACAGGAGGCACGCAATAGTTGCAGTGCTTGTAGTCTCTGCAATTATAACCCCTGCAGATCCCATGTCTATGCTAATTGCTGCAGCCCCATTATACCTTCTTTATGAACTGAGCGTATTTGTTTGTGCTAAATAGAGTAAGAAGGTATGATTTCTATTAATTCTTTAAATGTTTCTTTTGGCGGGGAGACTCTATTTGACAATGTAAACTTCCATATCACGGAGGGGGAAAAGATAGGTCTTGCAGGCAAGAACGGGGCGGGAAAGACAACCCTTCTTAAAATAATATGCGGTCTTGCGGCCCCGACTTCCGGAAGTATCGACAAACCCAAAGGTATTAAATTTGGTTATATGGCTCAGATAATGAGTCATAACAGGGGGGGGACCCTAATGGATGAGGTGCTTACCGCCTTTAAGGAGCGTGCAGAGCTGGAAAAGTCTCTGGAAGCCGCTACGGCGGAGCTTTCTGCCAGGACAGATTACGAGTCGGATTCTTATTCAAAGCTTATAGAGAAGATTAACTCCCTTTCTGACAGCCTTGCACTTATGGGAAGCGAGCCTCCGCGCGTGGCGGCCGGCAAGGTGCTAAAGGGCCTGGGGTTCAGGGAAGAGGACTTCTCCCGTAATACAGAAACCTTCAGCCAGGGTTGGAATATGCGTATGGAGCTGGCAAAGATTCTGCTTGCCGCCCCGGATGTAATGCTTCTGGACGAGCCCACCAACCATCTTGACATAGAGTCCATAGAGTGGCTGGAAAAGTATCTTGGCGGGTGCAAATCGGCCGTGATAGTGGTGTCGCACGACAAGCGCTTCCTGGACAACGTTACCACAAGGACTCTGGAACTATCGGCCCAAAAACTCTGGGACTATAAGGTCCCGTACAGTAAATACCTGATTCTTAGGCAGGAGAGGATGCAGCAGCAGATGGCAGCCTACCAGAATCAGCAGAAGATGATAGAAAAGACAGAGGAGTTTATAGAGAAGTTCCGCTACAAGCCCACCAAGTCTAATCAGGTTCAGTCCAGGATTAAGGCTCTGGAGAAACTGGAGAGAATAGAGGTGGACGAGCTTGACCTTTCCTCAATTTCCTTTAAGTTTCCGCCGGCAGAGCGCAGCGGTGACGTGGTTTACAAGGCCGTGGAGCTGGGAGCCGGCTATCCGGGTAAAACCGTGTTCCGCGGGGCGGAGATAGAGATTAAAAGAGGGGAGAAGGTGGCCTTGGTAGGCCGTAACGGTGAGGGCAAGACTACCCAGCTGCGAGTTATGACAGGAGAGCTGGAGCCTCTGGAAGGGGAGTCCCGCACCGGACATAATGTGAAGTATGGCTATTATGCCCAGAATCAGGAGGATATCCTGGACAAGAACGATACTGTCTATGGCACGCTGGACAGGATTGCAACGGCCGTTACAAGGCCCGGACTAAGGGACCTGCTGGGGCGTTTCCTTTTTAGCGGGGACGATATTGACAAAAAGGTGTCGGTGCTCTCCGGAGGGGAAAGGGCGAGGCTGGGAATGGCCAAGCTTATGATGGAGCCCTGCAACTGCCTTCTTCTGGACGAGCCTACCAACCATATGGATATCCGCTCCAAGGAGGTGCTTAAAAAGGCCCTTCTTGCCTATGACGGCACTCTTGTGGTAGTTTCTCACGACAGGGACTTCCTGGATGGCCTGGTGGATAAAATATATGTTTACAGGGACGGCAGAGTGAAGACCTTCCCTGGCGATGTAAACGATTTTCTGCGCAGTCTTGACATTGATGCTTTCTCTGATCTGGAAAGGACTGCGCTCCCTGCCGGCAAAGCCCCTGCGGAGCCAAAGCCTGCACAGACCCAGGAGCAGAAGGCTGCGTCTTATAAAGAAATGAAGAGCGCAAGGGGAGAGCAGACCAAGATAGCCCGCAGGATTAAGTTCCTGGAAGAAGAGTGCGACAAGATTTCTCTGCGGATGAAAGATATAGAGAAGGTGCTTGCGGCGCCCGGACAGGGAGACGATATTATGGAGCTTACCCGCGAGTATCTGGAGTGCAAAAGGGAACTTGACTATAAGACAGAAGAATGGGAAAAACTGGTAGAAAACTATGATAATACTTGATTCACACTGCGACACGCCTTCTCAGGTGGTAAGGCTAAGGGACCTTTCCAAGCGCACCCGTCTTGGCCACGTAGACTTTCTTAAACTAAAGGAAGGAGGCGTGGATGCCAGCTTCTTTGCGCTGTTTACCTCCCAGACAATGCCGCAGGACAAGGCGGCGGCCTATGTAGACAAGATGATTAACGCCACCGTGGCCCAGGTTGATGCTTACCCCGGGGCGGCTATGGCGGGCAGCATAAAGGATATACTGCAGAACAAGGAGAAGGGGGTGGTTTCGATACTCTTTGGCCTTGAGAATGGAATGCCCATAGGTAGTTCCCTTGGGGCTCTTGACGGCCTTTATAAAAAGGGAGTAAGGTATGTGACGCTCACCCACAACGGGGACAATCAGATTGCCGACAGCGCCTCTCAGGGTACTACCTGGGGCGGCCTCAGCCCCTACGGGCGGGAGGTTGTTGCAAGGATGAACAGTCTTGGAATGATTGTGGATATTGCCCACGCCAGCGATAAGACTTTTTACGATTGTTTGAAGGCTTCCCGTACGCCGATAGTTTCTACCCATTCCTGCTGCAGGGCTCTTGCTTCCCACAGGAGGAATATGAGCGACGATATGCTCCGCGCTCTGGCAGAAAAGGGCGGGGTTATACAGATAAATTTCTATCCCACCTTCCTTTCTGACAGTTTTGCCGCTGCATTTGGCGCCAACCCCCTCTGCGACCAGGCCGACGCCGTGGAGCTGGCCTTCATAGAGGACCCCTCTTCTGCAGAGCGCAAGGCCGCCTGGGATGCAATGAGGGAGAAGCTGCTTTTGGTAGACAGACCCTCCTACACCCTTATAGCAGACCACATAGACCACGCGGTAAACAAGGCCGGCATGGAGAGTGTGGGCATAGGGACAGACTTTGATGGAATAAACATCTCCCCTAAGGGGATGGAGGACGTATCAAAGTTAGGCCTTGTGTTTGCCGAACTTCACCGCCGCGGTTACAGCGACGATGCCATAGAAAAAATAGCCGGAGCCCACTTCCTTAGGGTTTTTGCGGATGTAGAATCTGCATCAGCATAAAATAGAGGGCCGACGCCGCAAATCTCTGGATATTCCGCTTTCTGTCGTTGTGATAACTGTATTTCCTGGTGAAAACCCCATCCGGGGTGGCGGCAGCTACCCATACCGTACCCTCCGGATTGGCGGCATCTCCGCCTCCAGGTCCGGCATAGCCGGTAGTGGCAATTGAATAATCACTTCCGGTAAGCTTTTTAACCCCAAGGGCCATCTCCCGGGCCACCTCTTCACTGACGACCCCATACGTGTCGATAGTTTCTTTTTTTACTCCAAGTACACCCTCCTTAACGCTTATTGAATAAGAAGTTACTGAGCCAAGAAAATAGGAGGATGAGCCGGGAACCGTAGTAATTAAATGGGCAATTTCCCCGCCTGTACAGGATTCAGCTGCGCTAATGGTTTTGCCTGATTCCTTAAGCAGAGTTCCAAGCCGGCCCTCAAGCGTATCATCATCACAGGAATAGATATAGTCCCCAAGAATTGCCTTGAGTTCTTCTATCTTACTGTCTATTATCTCTTTCTCATTACTTAAAGTTCCACTATAAATAGATAGTCTTAAACGTACTCCTTTCAGAGGGTCAGGCAAGTAGGCGAGATGAACTTCTTTTGGCAGGGATTCTTCCCAGGGGGCTATCATCTTAGCAAGGGCAGACTCTGCAATCCCGTAGGTCATTATATTGTGATGGAGTATGTTGTCCAGGGGATAGTGGGCCTTAATATCAGAGAGTACATCGCCAAGGGCGGCCTCTGTCTCGAATGGAACTCCCGGCATTGCGTACAAAGTGGAATTTCCGCCTCCAAGACCCCTGAAAACCATAATCGGAGCCGTACCTCTTTTGTTTAGGATAACCTCGCAGGTGTCTGGAACCAGGGCCTGGGCGCGGTTGATATCCAGCATATCAAGGCCGCGGCTGTGAAGAATCTCCTTTACTATGGACAGCTGACCTTCGTGTAGCACGTAGCCTTCAGAGCCGGACAAGGTGGCCAGAGCGGGCTTTGTAATATCGTCCTTGGTGGGCCCCAGGCCTCCTGTAGTTACAACTATGTCGTTTAGCGAAAGCTGCTCCTGAAGGGTGGAAATAATGCACTTGGTATCATCGGGCATAGAAACCATTCCGGTTACTTTTACACCTATAGTGCCTATCGCCCTTGATATTGTTGCAGAGTTGGTATCTATTACCTGGCCAATAAGGAGTTCGTCTCCTATAGTACAAATGGAAGCCTTAAGCATTGTGTTGCTGAAGATATTTGTTAATTTTCTTTACCAGTTTGGGGCCTTTGTAAAGCAGGCCGGAGTGAATTTCTACAAGGGATGCTCCCGCCTGAAGCATCTGGAGGGCATCTGACGGATTCATAATACCACCGGAGGCAATGATGGGCAGCCTGCCCTTGGTTTCCTGGTTAATATATTTTACAAGCTCCAGATTTTTCTGGAAGAGGGGAGCTCCGGAAAGGGCTCCTGGCCCTATCGACTCTATTCTTTTGTTTCTTGTCCGTAGGCCCTCCTTCTTTTTGGTGGGGCCGGCCACAACCAGACCGTCAATTCCCGAAAGGCGTACAAGGTCCAGGATTTCGTCTATCTGATTAGTACCCATATCGGGCGAAATCTTTATCATAATAGGCTTGTACGCGTCCAGGCTAAGCCTTATCTGAAGCAGTTCGTCAATGATGTCTTCAAGGTAGCTAATCTCCGGCTGGCTTATTACGAACATATCTACAAAGTCGTACAGCATTGCAAATACAAATGAATAATCCTTTGTAATGTTGTCACCTTCCGTTATGCTGTTTTTTGCAATATTTGCGGCCACGATAACCCCGGGACGGGCTTTCTTTATGTTTTTTATTACCTCCTTTACTCCTTTGTTGTCGTGCCCGGTATTGTTGATTACAGCTTTGTCCCGGCGCAGCTTGTGATAGCGAGGGCCGGGGTTGCCGGACTGAGGCAGGGGAGTCACGGAACCTATTTCTACAAAGCCGAAGCCCATGTTTCCCAATTGATTGATATATTGCCCGTCGGTATCGAAACCGGCTGCAAGCCCTACGGGATTGGGGAATTCAAGGCCGAACAACTCTTTTCTGAGCGTAGGATAAGACTTCTTGTAGCGGAGTCTTATAAGCGGCCGGAATAAGCGATATCGGCCCAAAGAAAGTAGTGGACGAAGGGATATGTTCATAATAGAACAAACATACACAAAAAATCCTGATTTACATAGAAAATCGGGATAATATGCTTTATTTCAACTCCTGAAAGGTACCGTCAGTGTAAAAGGCGATTACCTTTAGTATTGTTTTATTTACCGATGGTGTCTTAACTTCCTGCGGTATTTCCTTTGGTTTTACAACCACAGGCTGCGGTTCCTGAGAGATTACCGGAGCCGGATCTACCTGAAGCGTTGGTTTAACTTCCGGCTTGGGTGAAAAGAGATTATCCGGGATATCTTCTTCTATTATAGGGGAGTCCGAGACATCGTTATTCCTGTACATCTTGCCCTTTCCAAGCAGCAGCCATTCTATATTTAGGTTTGGATAACACTTTATAAGACTGGTAATAAACTCATAGCCAGGCTTGTTTCTTCCTGCCATTATATGGGAGATACTTGCGCGTGCCACGCCAAGTGTGTCTGCAAACTGTGACTGTGTAATATTCTCTGCAGAAAGAAACTGAGTCAAACGAGTGTTCATAATGTTAAACTGTAAATTTTTCACAATTATAAACAGAATTTTAATGATTTCCAAAAGTAATTTTACAATTTATTTGAAGATAGTTTTGTAAACCGCTGGTAAACCCCACAAAGTAAAAATTTAAATAGAATAATATAAAGTACTGATTATCCACAACTTATGCCATAATTAACCCTATTTCGTATATACAGGAGGCATATAATTGAACACTATTTACATTTAATAAACAATGTGTAAATTCAAATAATACTATATAACTAACTGATTTATCACTACTTATAAGATTTTAATTTTATCGATTAAATTTACTTATTTAACATATGTTAATATTTATATTTGTTAACAATATAATATTGTAAATTGTTAATCTGTTTACAAAAGTGAATTAACATTTGTCCTAAATGCATAGGAAGGCGTTTTTGTGGAATAAATTATTGGAAATAATTTAAACTGACTCTAACTTTGCATTATGATAGAAGATATTAGAATAGAAGATTACAACTATCCCCTTACTCCGGATAGAATTGCCAAATATCCGCTTGCAGAAAGAGATTCCTCCAAACTTCTGTACTGTAATAAGGGAGTTATTTCCACATATACATTCAGGGATTTACCAAATTTACTGCCCGATAATGCTCTTATGGTGTTTAACGATACCAAAGTTGTTCCCGCCAGGCTCCATTTCAGGCGAGATACAGGGGCTATTATAGAGATTTTCTGCCTAAGGCCGGTACTTCCTGCAGAGTATAATTTGGCTTTTGCCTCTACAAGCAGCTGCCGGTGGGAGTGCGTAATAGGTAATTCCAAGCGTTGGAAGGGAGAACCGCTTTCTTACTATACCGGAAACAATCAACCCGAAGATAAGACTGATATTCTGGGCCTGAAGGCCATTCTTATAGAAAAAGAGGGCCAGACAGGTACTGTAGAGTTCTCCTGGGATGGTGGCAAACCCTTCTCGGAGGTGCTGGAAATCTGCGGAAATATCCCTATACCGCCCTATCTCGACAGGGAAACGGAAGCTATCGACCACGAGCGTTATCAAACCCTTTATGCCAAGATAAGGGGTTCCGTGGCTGCTCCTACTGCAGGGCTTCATTTTACAGACCGCGTGCTGGAGGATATACGCCGCAAGGGTATAGATACGCAGACCATCTGTCTTCACGTTGGCGCCGGTACCTTCCTTCCGGTAAAGGACTCCCAGGTGTCCCGGCATATTATGCACAGGGAGCCTTTTGTGGTTACAAAGGAGTTTGTACAGAAGCTTATAGATAATAAGGGACCGCTGGTGGCGGTGGGTACAACGTCTGTAAGGACTCTGGAGTCTCTTTATTATATAGGAATGTCCATTCTTGAGGAGGGGGCGCCCAGGGACGTGGAGCAGTGGGCTCCGTATCGGAGAGAGTATTCTGCTGGCACAGTAGAGGCTCTGCAGGCCATTGTGGAATATCTGGATGCAAAGGGGCTGGAGCGTCTTGTGGCCGGAACACGCATAATAATAGTCCCGGGATTCCAATTCCGCCTTGTAGACAGGCTGGTTACTAATTTTCATCAGCCGGAAAGCACGCTAATTCTGCTTGTGTCTGCCTTCTTAAAGGGGAAATGGAGGCCAGTTTACGATTATGCCCTTGCAAACGAATACAGATTCCTTAGTTACGGAGACAGTTCTCTGCTTATAAGAGAATAAAAACCTTGTATTTTGGGCATTTTTTGGGTATATTTGCCAGAGTGTACACAATTGACTTAAACCTATGTGTGAGCAAACAAATGAATTTGAGAGCATTTGCCCTTATACAGACGAAGAAACTGCCAAAGCTCTTGCGGTAGTTGCAGATCATCCTGCAGTAACTGCTGTTTCCAAGTATATTTTCCCTAACGAAAAAGAGACCTTCCTAAGGGATGTCCTTAAGAAGATTCACTCCGTAGAGGAATTCCAGAAGATGGTGATGTTTAAGGCTGTAGAGTGGGTTATTACAACCTCTACTTCTGGTTTTACTTACGATGGACTGGAGAATATTCAGGCAATTAAGGGCTGTTATCTGGCTATGTCTAACCACAGGGATATTATTCTTGACCCGGCTCTTACCCAGTATATGCTTGGGCAGAACAATCTTCCTATGACCCAGATTGCTGTCGGAGACAATCTTCTTAGCAATAAGTATGTAGAAATCCTTATAAGGAGCAACAGGATGATCAAGGTTATCCGAGGCATCAGCGCCAGGACCCTTTACCTGTCTTCTCAGCTGCTCAGTAAATACATAAGGCGCAATATAACAGAGGGCGTAAGCTCTATCTGGCTGGCCCAGAGAGAGGGACGCACCAAGAACGGTCTGGATACTACGGAGCAGGGTCTTTTGAAGATGCTGGATATGAGCGGCCACGGAGACTTTGTAGAGAACTTCGAGCAGCTTAATATAGTGCCTCTTAGCATCTCTTATGAATACGAGCCTTGCGACATACTTAAGGCCCGCGAACTTTATCTTTCCAGGAGGGGGCCTTACGTAAAGACAGAGAATGAAGATTTGGTAAGCATAGTCACGGGTATAAAAGAATTCAAGGGTGGCATACACCTTAACATAGGTACCCGTCTTACTCACGATGAGATTTACGAGGCTTCTTTCTGCACCGGAAACGACCGTTATCAATTTATCCGTCACGCAGTAGACCGCAGGGTTCGCGCCGGCTACAAGCTGTGGAAGACCAATTATATGGCCTGCGATATGCTTAGCGGCGATTCTTTGTGGAAGAAAAAATATAGCGCCGATGACTTTGAAAAGTTCGGCGCCTATATCAATGGTCAGCTGGACAAGGTAGAAGGCGAGGGTCTTGACAGGGCAGAGCTTCGCGAGATTCTGCTTCAGATTTACGCCAATCCCGTTACCGCCAAGGTTTAGCCCTATTTCTTAATATGTACGTCCATCTGAGGGAAGGCGAATGCTATTCCCATCTGTGGCAGTGTCTTGAAGATTTCCTCGTTGTACTTAAGCAGTACGGGCCAGTAGTCTTCTGTCTTTACCCAGGCTCTTAACTGAAATTCCACTGTCGATTCCTTAAGTTTTGTAAGGAATACTACGGGATTTGAGGGAACGCCTTCCGTCGTGGTGTCCAGAATCTTTTCGTCTCCTTTAATTATTCCCAGTAGCGCGGAACGGACAATGTCTGGGTTTGAGGAGTAATCTACGTCTATGCACCAGGTGCAGCGGTGGTAGGGGAGGTGGGAGAAGTTGTCTATATTGCCTCCGGACAAGGCACCGTTGGGCAGGATGATGGTGTTGTTTTCTACAGTACAAATCTTGGTATTTACTATGTTCACCTCCGTTACGATACCTTCATAGCCAAGGGCCTTTATGTAATCGCCGGCCTTGAAGGGTTTGAAGACAAGCAGCATAAGTCCGCCTGCAAAATTCTGTACGGTGCCGCTGAGGGCCATACCAATTGCTACGCCGCCGGCTGCCAGGATGGCTGCAAGCGAAGTGGTATTAACGCCTAACTCGCTTATTGTTATAATTATAAGCAGGGCTGTAAGAGTAATGCTTACAAGGCTGCTCACGAAGGTGGCAATGGTCTTGTCTGTGTTTCTCTTGACAAAGAGTTTTTGAAGGCCTTTTTTAATTCTTCTTATTAGCCAGGCGCCAACAATGTAAATGACAAGGGCGATGACTACTTTGATTCCAAATTTAATAAAATCCTGCAGAAGTCCGGCAAAGAAGCCCTGAGGGTCAGAGGAGATTTTTTCTGACAGCTCTAAAACGGCTACTTTTGCAGAATCAGCTACGTTTACTGTATCTATAGGAGTCTGGGGTATTAAATCGGTTATAAGCATCTATTATAAATTGTTGAAGGTTTTTATCATAAATACTGCATATGTAATAAGGAGGAGGGCTCCCTCAATGTAAGTAATTCTCTTTTCCTTTCTTGCAAGTGCAGAAATCCAGAGAATGGCTCCTCCTACGAGCAGAACGGCAAAATCGAATACCTGGATATTCCTGAAGTCGATGGGGTGAACTATTGCCGATGTGCCCAGAATAAGGAGCATATTGAAAATATTAGAGCCTAGTATATTTCCCAGTGCCAGCTGGGACTTCTTTTGCATGACGGCTACTATGCAGGTGGCGAACTCCGGGAGGGAAGTGCCTACTGCCAGTATGGTAACGGCTATGAATTTGTCGCTCATGCCGGCAATATGGGCTATTTCTACACCTGCGTCCACGAATAAACTTCCTCCTAAGGTCAGCATACCCAGTCCGGCGGTGAGTATTATAGCGTAAAGCCAGGAACTGGTATCGTCTTCCTGATTTCCGGCTTCTTTTTCAGAATCGGGCAGAGAGTCTCTCTTATAGGTCAGGTAAATGTACAGAACGAATAGCGCAAATATTGCAAGGCCTTCCCAGCGGGAAAGTTCGTCGGACCCGCCAAGGCCAAAGAAGGTGAACGATTGTGCGGTAAACATCAACCCGAGTGTAAAAATAAAATACAGGGGGATGTCAAAATATCTGTTGTTTTTCTTTAGTTCAATGGGGGTCAGTACTGCGGTGATGCCAAGGATTAGCAGGCCGTTGAATATATTGGAGCCCAGTACATTACCTGCGCTTACATCTGAGTTGCCTTCGAAGGCGCCTACAAGGCTTACCACCATTTCCGGGGCGGATGTGCCTATGGCTACTATAGTGAGTCCAATTACGAACTCGCTTATTCCGGCCTTTCTGGCTATTCCGGAGGCACCTTTAACCAGGAACTCCGCTCCCGCTATAATCATGAGCAGTCCTGCAAACAGTATGAATATGTGTGTGAACATAGGTTAGAGTATTTCCAAGCAGCAAACGTTTTCTATATGATGGGTGTGGGGGAACATATCTACCGGCTGCACGTGTGTGATTCGATATTTGTCCTTGAATATTGCCAGGTCTCTGGCCTGTGAAGCCGGGTTGCAACTTACATAGACCATTCTCCGTGGGGCGCAGTCCATAATTACCTTGGCTACGTCCGGGTGTATTCCGGCTCTCGGGGGGTCCAGTATAATGACGTCCGGTTGCCCGTGGGCGGCTATAAAGTCTGCGTCAAGCACGTCCTTCATATCCCCGGCAAAGAACTCGCAGTTGGTTATTCCGTTAAAGAGCACGTTTGTACGGGCGTCTTCAATTGCCTCGGGAACGTATTCTATACCAATTACTTTGGAGGCTCCCTTTGATACGAACTGGGCTATGGTGCCGGTGCCGGTGTAGAGGTCGTAAACTACTTCTTTGCCTGTGAGGCCTGCAAATTGGCGTACTACAGAGTAGAGTTTGTAGGCCTGGGCGCTGTTGGTTTGGTAGAAGGATTTGGGGCCTATCTTGAAGCGTAGGTCTTCCATTGTCTCTATCAGTGCGTCGGTGCCTTTATAGAGGATGCAGTCCTGGTCGGAGATAGAATCGTTAAGCTTGCGGTTAACTACGTAATAAATGGATATAATTTGCGGAAACCGCTCTGCAGTGGCGTCCAGAATGGTTTTTATAGCCTTTTTGTCTTCGTAGCCAAAGCAGACCACAATCATGAATTCTCCTGCCTCGTTGCTGCGCACGAACATATTGCGCATAAAGCCCTGGTTCTGCCTTATATTATAGAATGAGTAGCCGTTTTCTATGGCTAATTGCTTGATAAACAGGCGAATATCGTTGGAGGGATCCTTTTGCAGCCAGCATTTTTCTATATCCAGAACCTTGTCAAAGAATCTTCCTACGTGAAAGCCCAGTCCGCATCGCTGCTGGGGGGTAAATGCCTCAGGATCTTCCCCGAAATCCAGCCATCTGCGGTCAGAGAAGCTGAATTCCAGCTTGTTACGGTAAAATGTAGTATTGTCAGAGCCAATAGCAGGGGAGACCTCGGGCACGTCCAGATGGCCAAGTCTTACCAGCTGATCATATACCTGGCTGGTTTTGTATTTTAGCTGAAGTTCATAAGGAAGTGGCTGCCATTTGCATCCGCCGCAGGTTCCAAAGTGCTGGCAGAATGGCTGGAGCCTCTGTGGCGAGGGCTTTACAATTTCTGTAATGTAGCCCTCCATATAGTTTCTTTTTTTGTATGCCTTTACGTTAACTATGTCTCCGGGCACGGCAAAAGGAACAAAGAGAACCAGCGAATCAACTCGTGCGATCGCTTTTCCTTCCGCTGCCACATCCTCGATCAGGACGTCTGTCAAATACACTTCTTTGTTTTTTCTTGCCATAGGGGACAGAATCTCTATTATCTCTTTATTTCGGGCTGATAGTTAACTTAACATAATATAAATTGTGTAACAAATACACCCATCAGCGTTCATCTTGCAAAATTACACAATTTCCTTAGATATATATTATATAAACAAAGAAATATCTAAAGATAAAATGAAGGGCACAGTCTCTGCCTAAACATACTATGTTACTATTATATGATGTACCAATACTTTGACGACATTTACCCGGTTAGGGTCGCGAAGCGACAGGAGTCAAAGTATTGGTACATAAATTATAAAGAACATATTTTAAATAAAGATTTCTCCACGCGGGTCTTCGACCCTTGGTCGAAATGACAAAATGTGATTTTAGACGATTTGACAGACTCTATTATTTGTTGTACCCAATCCTTTGGCGACATTTACCCGGCTAGGGTCGCGCCAGCGACAGGAGCCAAAGGATTCGGGTACATAAATATAAAGAAAGATGATTTAAGAAAAATTTAGTAAATTTGCCAAAATAAACGTTTCAGTATGGCAATTGAAGTAAAACAGGTACTAACCAAGCGGGAACTAAGAAAATTTGTAGACTTTCCAAATAAGCTCTACAAAGGAAATAAATACTTTGTACCCAAAATATTTATTGACGAAAAAAACACCTTCAATCCAAAGAAAAACCCCGCATTCAACTTCTGCGAAGCCAACTTGTACCTGGCCTATAAAGACGGAAAACTGGCCGGCCGCATAGCCGCTATTATAAACCATAAAGCCAACCAGATCTGGAACCACAAAGAAGTAAGATTCGGCTGGATAGACTTTATAGAAGATGTGGATGTTGCCAAAGCCCTGCTGGATAAGGTTAAAGAATACGGCAGGAGCAAGGGAATGGAAATCATCTCCGGCCCCCTTGGCTTCACCGACTTCGACCCCGAAGGAATGCTTGTAGACGGATTTGACCGCCTCTGCACTATGGCACTGATCTACAACTACCCTTATTACCCACAGATACTGGAACAACTAGGCTATAAAAAGGAAATAGACTGGATAGAATACAAAATCACAATCCCCTCGGAAATGCCGGAAAAGATTGTGAAAGTAACGGACATAGTAACAAACCGATACGGTTTCAGGATAAGGAAACTCACCCTTAAAGAAATAAAGAAAGAAGGCCTGGGACGTCAGCTATTCCATCTTGTAAACGATACATACTCAAAGCTTTATAACTTCACTCCCCTCCCGGACGACATGATAGACAAGTATATTGACGGTTATCTTAAAATACTTGATTTAGAATACGTTACGGTTGTGGAAGACCCGGAAGGCCAGATGGCCGCCTACGGAATAGCAGTACCGTCCGTAGCCCATGCCCTTCAGAAATGCCGCGGAAAAATCTTCCCATTTGGGTGGTTCCATATTCTTAAATCCTTCTACTTCAAGCACGAAGAAACCATTGAACTCCTCCTTGTAGGTGTTAAGTCAGACTACAGGAACAAAGGCCTTATGGCCCTCATCTTCTATGACCTAATTCCAAGGATGAGAAAAGGAAAATTCGTCTACGGAGAAACCAACGCAGAGTTGGAAACCAACGACAGCGTACAGCGACAGTGGCAGATGTTCGAGACAGAGCAGAAGAAGCGCCGCAGAATTTACACAGGCACAGTTTAAAAGCGCATAAAGACACACGCAATGGAAGAAGGCCGCACAGGAGTGCTCCCTCCCCTTCCGGAGAGAATGAGACCCCAAACCCTTGACGACTACGCAGGCCAGGAGCACTTGGTTGGCAAAGGCTCCGTGCTGCGCAATATGATAGAGAGCGGCAATCTGTCTTCCTTCATTCTCTGGGGCCCTCCCGGCGTGGGCAAAACCACCCTTGCAAAGATAGTCGCCAACGTAACCAACCGCCAATTCTATACGCTATCGGCAATATCGGCCGGGGTAAAAGACGTAAGGGATATTATAGACAGGGCCAAGGCCGACAAGAACTCTGTCTTTGCCGGAAGTTCGCTCTCCCCTATCCTCTTTATAGACGAGATTCACCGCTTTAACAAGGCCCAGCAGGACGCGCTTCTGGGAGCCGTAGAAGAAGGTCTGGTCATCCTTATTGGTGCAACTACGGAAAATCCCTCCTTCGAGGTAATAAACCCTCTGCTGTCCCGCTGCCAGGTCTTTGTGCTTAAGTCTCTTGACGTAAAGGACTTGGAAGCCCTGTTGGAACGTGCTTTAAAAACCGACACGTTACTATCGGCCCAAAAAATAATCGTAAAGGAAACCGAGGCCCTGTTCCGCTTCAGCGGGGGTGATGCCCGCAAATTGCTTAACGCCCTGGAAATAGTGGTTGACGCATCGCCCAAAAATAAACCTATAGTGTTGGATAACAATTCGGTTGGGAAGTATCTCCAGGAAAATGTGTCCAAGTACGACAAGGGCGGCGAACTTCACTACGATGTAATATCAGCCTTCATAAAGAGCGTGAGGGGTTCTGATCCCAATGCCGCGGTTTACTATCTTGCCAGGATGCTTGACGGCGGAGAAGATCCGCTGTTCATTGCCAGGAGGCTTTGCATACTTGCGTCGGAAGATATAGGCCTGGCCAACCCCAACGCACTTCTTCTGGCCGATTCCTGCTTCCGCGTGGTAAACTCCATAGGAATGCCGGAGGCCCGAATCCCCCTGGCAGAAACCACAATCTACCTGGCCTCGTCGCCCAAGAGCAACTCTGCCTATATGGCAATAGCCAATGCCTTTGAGGCAGTAAAGGCCAACCCCACCGCCAGCGTGCCGCTGTATTTAAGGAACGCTCCTACGGAGCTGATGTCCAATTTAGGGTATGCCGATGGTTACAAGTACGCTCACGATTATCCGGGGCATTTTACAGATCTGGAATTTATGCCCGGGGAGCTGGCCGGTACCGTGCTCTATCATCCTGCACAGAACAGGCAGGAAGACACTCTTAGCGCCTATCTCAAGGCCTGCTGGCCAAAGTATTACGGTACTGCAAAAAAGGAAGAATAGTCCCGTTTTCTAGAAAGGATAGCCCACAGCTATATGAATGGCATTTCCGCCGGAGTGGAACCACTTGCCGGGGCCAAGCCACTTGCTGCCTTCCAGTGCAGGGTCGTGAATCCTTAGACCCATATCCAGACGCAGAAGAATCACCTTCATATTGAATCTTAGACCAATCCCCCAGTCCGCTGCAATGCTGCCCGGGAAATTAGCCGCGCAGAAACGGCCCTCCGGTGCCTCTGAGGCTCCCTTGTTAATGGTCCAGATGTTTCCGGCGTCGGCAAACACTGCTCCCGAAAGCAGGCCGTAAAGCTTGAACCTTAGCTCTACATTAGCCTCCAGCCTAAGGTCTCCCGTCTGGCTGGGGATAACGAAGGTCTTGTCCATCTTGGCGTAGCCGGGGCCCACTCCCCTGGCCTGCCAGCCCCTAAGGCTGTTGGCGCCACCGCTGTAGAAGTGCTTCTCAAAGGGCAGCGCCTCAGAGTTGCCGTAGGCGTAGCCTGCGCCCGCAAGCAGCCTTGTGGCAATTGTGCCGCCCTCCCACAGGGTCCAGGTGCGGCCCAGGGACAACTCCCCTCTTACATACTGGGAATAGGGAGTATTCCAGATAAGTGCAGCCCCGGACTCGTTCTTGTTAAGCATGGAATTGAAGAGGCTAATCACGTTTCCGGACAGGTCCATCTGCAGACGCGCGTAATAATAAGAGCCCTGGGGCACCACGGAGGCATCGGTAGTATAGTACAAGGTCATACTGGAACCAATGTCAAGGTGGTCCTGATAAGCGTTTCTGAGGAAGGGATTTACGGAGATACCCTCGTAGAACTCAGAGTCTATGTCGTGGAGTTTTACAAAACTGAAGCCTATGGGCGTAAGCTGGTAATACATCCTGCCCATTGACCAAAGATATGTATAGGAGGTAGAGAACAGTTCTCTATTGTACTCCGGACGGTTCTGGGTATTAAAGCTGGCCTTCAATATGGTTGTAGGCAGTACCCTGTCCTTGAAAATACCGGTAGAAAGCAGCAGGAAGCGTGGGAGCTGGATGCTTCCGGACACTCCGAACTCCGTAGATTTTATATCGGTTCCAGGCTTGAACTGCCAGTCTCCCAGGAAACTTAGGTTAAGGGTCTCGCTGCCGTGGAAGATATTCTTATTGTACCAAGTAAGTTCCGGAGAGATACCTATAAGTCCGTTTGAGTTGGAAGAACCCTCTAACTTAAGTTTTACACCCCTCTGCTTGGACGGGGTAAGCTCTATGTTGCAATCTACAAGTCCAAGGCTGTCCGGCGACCTGTCTACCGTAACCCTTACTCCGCTGAAGGCATCCAGGGCCGACAGGCGCGAGTAGGTATTGTTGATGATTGTCTCCGAGTAAGGGTGATTGGGCTTTATGGTGTTCAGCTTTTTAAGCACCGAACTCCTGAACTTAAGGCTGGAAGGATAGGAAATTGCCACCTTACCGAACTTATACTGTACAGGCTTGTTCTGTTTAAGGTCTATCTTCATTACAAGCGAGACTGTACCGCTGCTCTGAAGGGTGTCTGCCAGGAAGGAAAAGACGTTCTTGTCAATATCAAAATAGCCGTTGTTCCTAAGATAGGCAGCGCTGCGGATAGTCTCTGCCTCCAGGGCGGCAAGTGAGAGGAACTGTCCTTTTTTAATGGTAACGTTTACCGTATCCCTGAAGAAAATCTCCCTTAGAGTAGAGTCATTAGGCACGTCGTACCCAAAGTCACTTACAACGTAACGCTTCCCGGGCCTTACCACATACTTAACCGATGCAGATTTGCCCTTGATTTCTATCTCCGGCAGCACTGAACTGTGATAGTAGCCAAGGTACTCCATCTGCCTTGTCATATTCTCTGCCGACGTGCTTACAAGGTGGGAATCAAAGACTACGGGGGCCGTACCTATTTTCCTTAGAGAGCGGCTCAGCCACGAGGAATCCCTTCCAGACCAGTTGTAAACGTAAATCATGGGGTTCCAGGAGGGTTTCTGCCTTATGTAAGGGGCAATCTTGGAGGTCTCGAACTCATTGTCCCCAACTACTATAATTTCATTATTTACAAGCCGATACTGACCGTCGGACAGCAGCCTTGTGGTACTGCAGGATGCAAGGGCAAGCAGGGCGGCTGCACAAAATATATATAGTAGTTTTTTTCTCATTTCGGGAACTTTATGGCAAAATTACTCAATTAAGCCAAATTTTCAAAGTTCGATGATTTTACCGTCGAAGGCCTTTACTTTTACCGATACTGTCCTGTCTTTACCGGTCGATAGTGCCCGGCCAGGTACGAATACCTGCACGTCTGCATCCTCTGGGGAGAAGTTGGCATAGATTAGATGGCTCTCCCCTTTGTAGGAGCGAAGGAAGGCAAAGTGCCTGTCTTCGTTGCCGTTGCAATAGGCCAGATCGTAGGTGGAGCCATAGCGGATTATATCCTCTTGCGAATATTTAAGTAAACTTATATAACGCTTTAATACAGAAGCTGATTCTCTTGGCAGTGACTTGGCACCTTTTATATAGTTCTCCAGCTGAACAAGGCTCTTTGGATGTTGCCAGTCAAAGATGCTTGTAGGGCCTTTTTCTCCTACCTCTCCCCCGGCGTAAAGCATAAAGGGACATGTATTGAAAAGTAGGGAAACGTAAAGTGCCGCAAAGGATCTGGAGGCGCTGCCGGCAAAAAGGTCTCCGGCTAGGCGGACCTCGTCGTGATTCTCCAGGAAGTTTAGCATAAGCGGCTGGATATCACCCAGTCTCTGCCAGTTGGCTGTTATTCCCCTGGCCGATCCGTACCCCCTTACTATGGCAAAGAGGCAGTCGTAAAGACCGCTTTTGTCGTAGAGCGCGTCAAAGCCGGCCTCCAGGGCGTAGTACCTGTAACTATCGACATTATAAACCTCTGCGATAAATACCGTTCCTGGATAATCCCTGCGTACTTCCTCAATAAGGAAGGAGATTGCCTCCCGGGGGATGAGTTCCACCATATCGCACCGGAAACCATCGACCCCCATTGCCTTCCAGTACTTTAGTACCTGGAGCATCTTGTCCCACGTGGGAGTGCGGAAGTCGCAGTAATTCAATTTAACGGTCTCGTACCAGTCGTTTATTCCGGGTTCAGGAGTAAAGGCGTTGCCCGTGGCCCTGGCCGGGTCTTCTTCCCAGGTAGATTCTACCGGGAGCTTTAATTTCTGTCCGGGATAGTAGTAAAAGTCGTTTTCCGGCTTCCAATGCACTGTTTTGTCGTCTTTTCCGCCAAAGAACGGGGTGCAGTTACGGGCCAGATGATTGGGCACAAAGTCAATTATTACCTTTAGTCCGGCTGCGTGAGTACGCTTAACGAGGTCCTTGAACTCGTCCATTCTATCTTCCGTAACATCAGCCAGATATGGATTAATATCAAAGTAGTCCTCTATGGCGTAAGGAGAGCCTGCCTCCCCCTTTGTCCAGTCCAGCTGCCCGGAGGCGTGGCGGATTATTCCGGTGTACCAGACATAAGAAATGCCAAGGGTCTCCCTTAAGTATGAGAGAACCCCGGCATCTATGGATGAAAGGTGTCCGTTGCCCCAAAGGCGCGGAAGCACTTGATAAATTAAGGCTTTACCTTCTAACAAACCTGCTACCAGTTAAGAATCTTCTTGAAGTCGTAATCCTGAGGATTAGGTACGTAAGCCTTGGCTGCCTCATAGTCTGCCTCGGTGATGTAGTGGCAGATGTGGTTGTAGTAGTTCTGGGCGGTACCGCTCTGGATATTCACGCGGCGGGGCGGAATCTTGCCGTCTGCGCCTTGAAGGTCCTTGAGATAGAGGGGATGTGCGTTGCCGTCTGCGTCTACGTAAACCATGCAGCCTGTCTCTCCCTTGGAGAACAGCTCGTAGGCACCCATTGCAAGCTCTGAGCAGTAGGTAAGGTCGTAGGCTATAGGATCCTGGCAGCGTACGTCGTAGCCAATCTCTACGGGACGGGTCTTTATCTTAAGGCCAATCTTCTTGAACTCTTTCTCCAGCACGTCGTTAAAGAGAACTGCCTTGGATATCTTGCCAAGCTCGGGATGGCCGTGCTCGTCATAGGTCATATTAACACCGGTTGCCTTAATCTCCTCAGGGTCAAGGTCGTGGAATACGCCCTCTGCAACTACTACGGTTCCGTAAGGGATACCCAGTATCTTGCGTTTAACTATGGTGCTGATGGCCAGCTTGATGATTTTATCAATACCGATGGCTGTCTTGTTGAACATCTCCGGGATAATGGTCATAGGGCAGTGGGTAGCCTCGCCTATTCCAAGGGCAAGGTGGCCTGCGGAACGGCCCATTGCAGAAATGAGCAGCCAGTTCCCGGAAGTGCGGGCATCCTCATATATGGTGCGGGCAAGGTGTGCGCCCTCGTCCTTGGCGGAGTTAAAGCCAAAGGTAGGAGCGTTTGCCGGCAGCGGAAGATCGTTGTCGATGGTCTTGGGGATGTGGATGTTCTTGATGGGATACTGCTTTGCCTCAAGGTATTTGGCAATGCGGTTTGCAGTTGATGCGGTATCGTCACCACCTACGGTAACAAGGAGTTTTATGTTGTTGTCCTGGAAAAGGGCCAGGTTGAAGTTCTTCTGGAAGTCCTCGTCAGTAGGTTTGAAGCGGCTCATTTGAAGGTAGGAACCACCCCTGTTAAAGTAAGCATCGGCCTTAAAGAAGTCCAGATCCTCATAACGAGCATTTTTGCTGAACAGTCCGGAATAACCTCCGTGAAGGCCAATCACTCTGTAACCGTTAGAAAGGAATGTTTTGGCAACTGAACAAACGACTGTGTTCATGCCCGGAGCGGGACCGCCTCCGCAAAGGATAATGATAGAATCTTTCATTTTATGTTATTGTTAATTATTATACATGGATAATCACGCAAATATAATAAAAAAAGTGGGCTGTTTACACATTTTTAACTAAATTTGTAAGTTATGACCAAGAATGAGGCAATAAAGGAAATTTCTGCCCTGCGAAAGCAGATAGAAGAGAACAACAGGAAGTATTATGTAGAGAATGCTCCTGTAGTAAGTGATTATGATTATGACCGTATGCTGCAGCGCCTTGCAGAGCTGGAAGCCCAGTTCCCGGAACTGGACAAAGCAGACTCCCCCACCCATCACGTTGGCAGCGATTTACAGGAAAAGACCGGCAATTTTGTACGCAGGGCCCATAAGTATCCTATGCTCTCTCTTGGCAACACCTACAACATCTCGGAGGTGGAAGATTTTGCCGCCAGGGCCGGGAAAATAATAGACACCCCCTTTACCTATAGCTGTGAGTTAAAATTCGATGGTGCCGGAATCTCCCTCACCTACCGCAACGGAGAGCTTTTGAGCGCCCTCACCCGGGGCGACGGCACCGTGGGCGATGACGTAACGGCCAACATCCTGGGTATATCCAACATCCCCCGCAAACTCAAGGGCAAGGGCTACCCGGAGCATTTTGAGATAAGAGGGGAAATCCTGATGCCCTACGATTCATTCGAGAGACTTAACAATGAGAGGGAGGTCGATGGTGACGAGCCTTTCGCAAATCCACGCAACGCGGCATCCGGTTCCCTTAAGCTCCTGGACAGTGCAGAAGTGGCCTCCCGCGGGCTTATATGCACGCTTTATCATATCCCCAGCGAGGATATACCTATGTTCGAAGGGCATTTCCAGGCCCTTGACGCCGCAGCCTCCTGGGGTCTTCCCGTTTCCGCCGACAGAAAACTCTGCAACAGTATAGAAGAGGTAAAGGACTATATAAACTACTGGGACACAGAAAGAAAGAAACTTCCCTATCCTACGGACGGGGTTGTAATAAAGATAAATTCCCTTGACCATCAGCGCCGCCTGGGTTATACGGCAAAGTCTCCCCGCTGGGCAGTAGCCTATAAATTCAAAGCAGAAGAAGCGCTTACAAGAGTTCTTTCCATAGATTATCAGGTGGGAAGAACGGGCGCGGTTACTCCCGTAGCCAATCTGGAGCCTGTCTTCCTGTCCGGAACAATGGTTAAGCGCTCTACACTTAACAACGCAGACCTTATGAGGGCGATGGATATCCGTGTAGGAGATATGGTAAGGGTAGAAAAGGGAGGAGAAATCATCCCCAAGATTACCGGAGTGGAACTGTCGGAGAGGATGCCCGGCTCTCTTGTGCCGGTTTTCCCAACGGTCTGCCCGGATTGCGGTACCCCCCTTGTAAGGGAAGAAGAGCAGGCCAAGTACTATTGTCCCAATTCCATAGGCTGCAGGACTCAGATCAAGGGCCGATTGTTACATTTCCTCTCCCGCAAGGCTATGAACGTTATTTGCGGCGAGGCTACGATAGACCAGCTCTTCGAAAGGGGCTATGTACGCAAGCCGTCGGATTTTTACCGGCTTTCCAGAAAGCAGCTCCTTTCTCTGGAGGGATGGAAGGATAAAATGGCCGATCGTTTCCTGGACAGTTTGGAGCAGTCCAGGAAGGTATCGTTTGATAAAGTTCTCTTTGCCATAGGAATACGCCACGTAGGCCAGACTACGGCAGCCATGCTGGCCCGCAGGTTCGGCAGCATGGAGGCTCTGTCAAAGGCCAGTATGGAAGAACTTGTGCAGATAGAGGATATTGGAGAAATAGTGGCTGCAAGCCTGTTCAACTACTTCAGGAACCCTCAGGAAGCAGAAGAGCTTCAGAGATTAAAGGATGCCGGGCTGCAGTTCAGTATGGAGATTGTGGCACCATCGGCCCAGGATGGCCCCCTGAGCGGGATGACCATTGTTGTATCCGGAGTTTTCTCCCGTTCAAGGGATGAGATGAAGGACCTTGTTATCAGTTACGGCGGCAAAAATTCATCGGGAGTAAGCAACAAGACATCCTTTATTCTGGCCGGGGAGAAGCCCGGGCCGGAAAAGGTGCGCAAGGCAGAGGAACTGGGGGTAAGGCTTGTGTCAGAGGCGGAGTTCTATGATATGATAGGGCTTGCACAGGCACCGGCTCAGGAAACCATCGACCCGGAAGATGAGGATTATTACCCCGAAAGTTTGTTTGATATGTAATTTATAGTGTATGAGTTCTACTGTGTTTGACGAAAAGGACTTCCAGATTATCCAGAAGGAGGTGCAGCCCCTGTTGGAATCTGCCAGGCGCAGGTGTGCCGACGAAGAGGAGTTCGAGGTAGTTAAGAAGGCCTTCGAATTTGCCAATGATGCGCATAAGAACGTGAGGCGCCGCTCCGGAGAGCCATATATACTTCATCCCATTGCCGTTGCCAGGATAGTCGTAGACGAGATTGGTCTTGGTTACAAGTCAATGGCTGCCGCCCTGCTGCACGACGTGGTGGAAGATACAAATTACACTGTACAGGATATAAAGAGCCTGTTTGGGGAGAAGATTTCTCTCCTGGTTGACGGGCTTACAAAAATAAAGAACGTATTTGAGAACCAGACAGAGGAGGACGGGATAAAAGATTACTATACAGACAGTTCGCAGGCAGAGAACTTTAAGAGGATTCTGCTCACTCTTAACGACGACGTAAGGGTTGTGCTAATTAAAATGGCGGACCGCCTTCACAACTGCCGCACCATAGAGTTTATGCCGGACTACAAGAGGGACAAGATTCTGTCAGAGACAATGTTCATCTTTATCCCTCTGGCCCACAGGCTTGGTCTGTATGCCATAAAGTCAGAGCTGGAAAACATCTGGCTAAAGTACAAGGAGCCTCAGGCCTATAACAATATACAGGAGTGGATAAAGGGAAAGAAGAACGAGCGAGAAGAGCAGATGTCCGTGTTCGTGGGTAAGCTCAAGGAATCTCTCCAGGGCAAGTTCGACTTTGAAATAAAGACGCGCGTAAAGACCCCCTACTCTACCTGGCGCAAGATGAACACCAAGCATGTGAGTCTGGAGCAGATTTACGACCTGTTTGCAGTAAGAATCATCTTTAACGAGAAAAAAGATACCGGGCAGAGCGAGAAAGATCAGTGTTACCAGATTTTCTCTATCATTTCCGATACTTACCATTCCCTGCCTGAACGTATGCGGGATTGGGTGAGTCACAGCAAGAACAATGGATACGAGGCCCTGCATTGCACGCTCATAGACAATAATACCGGCCTTACCGTAGAAGTGCAGATTCGCTCCAAGCGTATGGACGATATTGCAGAAAGAGGTATCGCCGCGCACTGGATGTACAAGAAAGAAGGTTACCTTAGCGAGCAGAACAGTTCTCTGGCCAATGCTTTGGAAAAACTTCAGAATTATCTTTCCAATCCTACGGATAATATTAATTCACAGGAATTTATGGAGAATATCCACGAAGACCTGGTTATTGGAGAGATAATAGTGTTCACCCCCAAGGGTGCCCAGAAAAGCATCATCAAGAATTCTACCGCACTGGACTTCGCCTACCAGGTGCATACAGAAATAGGCAACAAGGCCATAGCCGCCAAGGTTAACCAGAAGCCAGTGGCCCTTTCACATACCCTCAAGACTGGCGACATCATAGAGGTCATTACCGCAGAGGATGCAGAGCCTAAGAAAGAATATCTTAAATTCCTTAAGACCAGGACTGCCAAAAACCGCGTCATAGACTGGTTCAGGAACGATTTCGCCAATATCAGGAAGGAGGGTGAGATTTTGTGTAAGGCCTATTTCGAGCAGCGTGGAATAGAATACACTCCCAAGAATTTGGGCCGCCTTTCTTCCCGCCTGGGCTTTAACAACTCCGACGAGTTCCTGTTCCGATACGGATTAAATCTTATCACTGAGGAGCAGGTAGCCACTACTTTAAAGCAGATAGAAGAGACTCAGGCCAATGCAGCGCCCAGGAAACTTAGCAAGCAGGACAGGGAGAATCTGGAAATAAACGGTTCCAACCAGGACTATATATTCAAGATAGCTGCCTGCTGCAATCCTATTGCCGGAGACCCTATCGTAGGCTTCCTTACTCCGGAAGGCAGCATTATGGTTCATAAGAAAACCTGCCCCATGGCAGAGAACATAGCGGCAACACACGGAGACTGGATAGTGATGCCCCGCTGGAACGTTAACCGTCACCAGACCTTCCTGGTAAGGATAAAGATTGCAGGTATAGACAGGATTGGCCTTTTGAACGAGATTACCCGCTGTATCACCCAAATCCTGGGCGTAAACATCAAGAGTCTGACCGTGGGAGCATCTGAGGGCATAGTTGATGGCCGTATCGACCTTTATATTAACAGCCGTCAGATTTTGGAAGAGCTCATCAGGATGATAAAGGAAATAAGGGGTATAACCAATGTGGAACGTATAGATAATCAGCAATGAGAACAAGGAAATTGAGTAATTTTTTGCCCGTGCTGCCGGTTGCGGCCGTTTTATGCGCTGTTTTCTTCCAGAATTCCTGCGCAAATACCACCCAGGCCCCCAGCGGAGGAAAAAAAGACACCATCCCCCCGTATATAGTGGATATTGACCCGCTGCCCGGGTCGGTAAACGTTCCCACGCACAAGACAACCATTAAGTTTACCTTCAACGAGTACGTGACGGTAAAGGAGCAGAAGAATATATTCCTCTCCCCTCCTTTGTCAAAAGGTCCTAAGCATAAGTTAAAAGGTAAGAGCCTGGTCGTTTATTTCGATTCAGACTTGGATAGCAATACAACCTATACTCTGGACATATCCAATGCCCTTGCAGATAATAACGAGGGCAACAAATTCCTGGGATTCTCTCTTGTTTTCTCTACCGGGACGAGGATGGATTCAATGGTTGTTACTGGAACTGTAAGGGATTGCAGCACTCTTCTCCCAGTAACGGGCGCTACAGTAATGCTTTACAAAGACTTGTCAGATTCTGCCTTGTTCAAGTCCCTGCCGGTTGCGGCTGCCAAGACAGATGACTGGGGCTATTTCTATATGAGGAATATAGCCGATACTACTTATCGACTCTACGCTATGATGGACGAGATGGGAAACAACAAGTACGATATAGAATCGGACAAGATAGCCTTCATAGACAGTGTAATACGCCCGGTTATGGTAGCAAATGACACTATGCCGGAACTGCTTAAGTACGATATGCTGGACACCCTGCACTGCCAGGCCAGAAAATCTGAATACGAGCTTTATCTATTCAGGGACGAGGCCTCCAAGCAGATGGTTAAAAACCAGGGACGTACCGGAGACAGGACCGCCTTCATCTCCTTTATGGCCCCGGACGTGCAGATAGACTCGCTCTGGATAAGGAATGTGCCGCAGAACAAGCTCATTATGGAGTTCAATCCTACAAGGGATTCCCTTCTTATATGGATTAACGACAGAAGCCGTCCGCAGGACACCCTGCACCTCTTTGTGGATTATCTTAAGACAGATACAACAGGAGTTCTGGCTCCTTCTACAGAGCACTTCAGGCTCCCCATAGAGGGAGGACGCTACCGCAAGCCTTCGCTCAGCAGCCTTAAGCACGAGGATACAATCTGCAAGATGCAGGTTAAGGCAGAGCCTACAACCGTAGAAAGGCAGGGGTTCAAGATGAGCTTCGACTTCCCTATCATTAACGAGGGTTTTGACTCGCTTAAACTTACGGCAATCAACCCGCGCCAGCAGAAATCGTCGGCTCCTTTCCACATAGAGAAAGACTCCACCGACCTAAGGTCCTACTATGTAAAGATAGATGCCAAGATGCAGGTGGGCTATGATTATGTGCTTAAAGTGCCTCATCGTATGTTCCGCGATATCAATGGTTTCTATAATGACAGCCTGGAGACCAAAGTGTCCCTGCCCAAGGATGATAAGATTAGCCTTATACAGCTTAATCTTACCAATATGAATCACAGGTACATAATTGACCTTCTGGACGAGAAAATGGCCCGTATCCTGGATTCCTATACCGTGGTAGAGGACGGCCCCATAGTCTTTAACTACCTTAAGGCCGGCAAGTATGTTATAAGGCTTACCCAGGATAAGAATATGAACGGCCGTGTAGATACAGGAAACCTTATGGAGCACAGGGCTCCGGAAAAGGTTAAGCTGTTCACTCTAAGGGACGGAGGTTATATTATTACACTCCAAGAAGGCACGGAGCTGGAGCAGACCATTGACGTTGCTAAATTGTTTGAAAAATGAGAAAGAAAGCCCTGATATTCATAACAACCGCCCTGTTGGCCCCACTGACCGCCATTGGCCAGAGCCCGGATACCCTGAAGGTTAATAACGTAGAAAAAGTAAGGCCGGCAGTAATGGAAATAGAATTCCGCGATACTGTAAGCAATGCCTTCCTGGACACCGTTAAGCTGGACACCAAACTTAAGCTTAACGACTACGCCATGATAGGAGTTAACTATGGCATGGGCAGGGCTCAGTGCGAGTTTAACCCGGCCAAGACTCAGGGTTCCCTTAAAATACCCCGGTACTTTGGAATCACCTTTACAAAATATGGTAAATTCTTTGGCTATATGCCGTACTTCGGCTACCAGATTGGCCTTTTCTACGGTCAGGACGGTTATAAGTTCAAGGAGAACAAGGACGGGTATTACAGTTATACGGTTGATGGGGCCACCAGTTGTACCTACGATTTTGTAGAGGTGCCTTTCGTGGCGCAGTTCCACATTGATACAGAGCGCTTCAAGATTCTGATAGATGCCGGCATGTATGCCGGATACAGATATAAAATCCACCGCGAAGGACCCTTTAAGTTCCCGGAACTGATGGATGATTTTACAGATTACGAGTACAAGTGGGACTATGGTTTCAAGGCCGCCGCAGGCTTTGGCCTGGTATTCTCCCCGCTTGAGCTTCACATAAAGCTTAATATGAGATACGGCCTTGGCTCTCTGTACAGGGCAGACTATAACGACAGGGAGTATTACCGCTTTGCTTATCCCTTCGACCTTATACTTACCGTAGGCCTTCACTATCAGCTTGGAAGGCGCACCGGCAGAACAAAATCAGATCTTAAGCGAGAAGCCAGGAGGATTGTTTATGGCGACTGATTCCATTCCCGTTAAAATAGGAAAGACCCTTGTTATCGGCGGGGGCAACCCCATCGTGGTGCAGTCTATGTGCAATACTCACACAGAAGATGTAAAGGGCACCGCAGAGCAGTGCGTAAGGCTTTTTAAAGGCGGGGCCCGTCTTGTGAGGATTACCTGCCCCGGCAGGCAGAACGTCAAGGACTTCATCGCCATACGTGCCCTAATAGAAGAGGCCGGATACGATATTCCCCTGGTTGCCGACATTCATTTTTCTGCAGAGGCTGCCATAGAAGTGGCTCCGTACGTAGAAAAGGTAAGGATCAACCCGGGAAATTTCCATAAAGACCACGGGTTGGCCCGCGCAAAATTCGCCACCCTGGTAGAGGTTTGCAAAAAATACGGGACTGCAATCAGGATTGGCATCAACCACGGTTCATTGGGCCAGAGGATTACCTCCCTGTACGGCAATACCCCCGTTGGTATGGCCGAGGCCGCCATGGAATGGCTGCGGCTCTGCAAGGAGAATGATTTTTATCAGGTCGTTGTTTCCCTCAAGGCCTCCAACACCCTTGTCATGACAGAGGCTTACCGCCTTCTGGCTGCAAAGATGAAGGAAGAGGGATTTTACTTTCCCCTGCACCTTGGGGTGACAGAGGCCGGAAACGGAGATTCCGGAAGGATAAAGTCTTGCGTGGGCATTTCTACCCTATTGGAGGAGGGTATGGGCGATACTGTCCGCGTATCACTTACAGAAGAACCGGAGAACGAGCTTGAGGCCGCATCCTACCTTGCCGGGAGGTACGACGGTACCCTCACCTCCTGTCTTAAGGCCTCGCGCACAGAGGAAAAGACGGTTTACGCCACCTACGACTGCCCGTCGCGCTCCCGCCTTCTGTACGATGTATCCTGCGACTTTGGAAGGGACCTTCTACTGAAGAAGATAGACAGGGTTATAATTGACGGGGTTTATGCCGATGATGCCGGCAATCCTGTAGACATTGCCTCCAGCGGACTTGCGCAGTATCTGGAAAACGAGCTTCTGCAGGCCTGCAGACGTAAATTCTACAAGCCGGAGTACATAGCCTGCCCTGGCTGCGGCCGCACCATGTACAATCTTCAGGAGTCATTTGAGCAGGTGAAGAGCCGCACGGCCCATCTAAAGGACGTAGTAATTGCCGTAATGGGCTGCATAGTGAACGGCCCGGGAGAAATGGCCGATGCCGACTGGGGATATGTAGGAGAAGGCAACCATAAGGTTACCATATATAAAGGTAAGACCCCGGTTGCCTCACACATTCCGGATACAGAAGCCCCGGATATTCTTGTTTCTCTTATTGAGCAGGAGCAAGCTCGGCGATAACAGTCTCGCAAGCCCTTGTGAAATCTCCTATCTTAACCTTGATATCTGCGTCAAGGGGTAGGAACATAT
>CACYGW010000009.1 GCA_902774045.1 uncultured Bacteroidia bacterium | reverse complement strand
CCCTGCGGCTCAGTAAACATAATAACCCCCCAGAGCCCGATATTGGAAACATTAACGATATTCCAAAGCACCCACTGCTCCATATAAGCCATAGACATAAGTATCTGGCCAACAATATTAAAGGTAAGAACAGCAGCATCAAAGAACACCTTTGTTTTATTTATTTCTGTTCCCGGGTCGATGGTTACGCTCTGTATTCTAAGAAGTATTACGTAGGCTACAGCCAGAACCACTATTGAGCCCAAGCCGATATACGCCCTCTGCGCCCAGGTAAGGCGGCGGGCCGTAACCTCTTTTTTAAGGCCCCTGGCACCCAGCTTCTTCCACTGCCAGATACCAACGAACTGCATAGGCAAAAGATAGAAGAGATGCAGCCCAAAGTCTCCCCAGGCCCCATTGTCAGACGTCACCACCACGCAGGCCGCAACGTCCAGAATCCCAAAAAGAAATGTCCAGATTATACCATTGGCAGAAAGCAACGCCGCCGCAAAGCCCATCAGCGTACCAAAAGAAGCAATTATCAGCAGCGCCACATTTGCATCTCGCTGGTTTACAATGCGATACGATGTTATTATGACGATGGTTATAACCATCAAAGTCATTAGAATGGTGCCAAATAGTTTGTTGAATTTCTTTTCGTTCATTTTTTAATAGATCGCTCGGTCGAAATGACAAAGAGGGTTCGCTCGGTCGAAATGACAAAGAGGGTTCGCTCGGTCGAAATGACAAAGAGGGTTCGCTCGGTCGAAATGACGACATTATACGCTCTGCCAAAGGACGGTTACCTATAAACGCCGCCAAATCCTCTTCCGAGGCCGCAGCAATGCGCGCCACAGACCCATAATGCAGAAGAAGCCTCTGCTCCAGCTTCTCCCCAACTCCCTTGATAGACCTAAGCGCAGAATCTATCTGAGCCTTGCTCCGCAGATTCCTGTGGAAAGTAATGCCAAAACGGTGAGCCTCGTCACGAATCTGCTGCAACACCTTAAGCGCAAGCGAATCCCTGTCTATAAAAAGAGGATAAGGGTCCCCAACGCGGATAACCTCCTCCAGCCTCTTGGCAAGCCCAATCACGGTAAGCTTATCGGTAAGACCCAGCTCTGCCAGAGCCTGATAAGCAAACTCCAACTGCCCCTTGCCACCATCAATGACCACAAGCTGAGGCAGGTCTTCCGGAGCCTCTGCAAGCATACGGGAATAACGCCTGTTCACAACCTCCTTCATAGAAGCATAATCATTGGCCCCCACCACGGTCTTAATCTTAAACCGCCTATAATCGCTCTTGGACGGCACTCCCCCACGGAAAACCACGCACGAAGCCACGGGATTGGTACCCTGGATATTAGAGTTATCGAAGCACTCCATATGCTCCGGAAGCACCTTCATACCAAGAGCCTTGCGCAAATCTTCCAGCACCTTGGCGCGATACTCTCCGGGATCTGCCTTTTCCTTCTGGCGCAGATGATTGGCCTTATACTCCTTGGCATTGCGGGCGCTGAGCTCCAGAAGAGCCAATTTATCTCCTTTTACGGGAATTTTAAAACTGATGCCCGGAATCTCTACGTCCGGCTTAAACGGAACAATAACTTCCTTTGCCAGGGCCCCGAACTTGCTCTGCACCTCTGCTATGAACTCGCTTAGCACGGCCGCAGGCTCCTCCTCTATGTTCATCTTGAACCCAAGATTGATAGACTGCACGATGGCGCCGCCCCTTATACGAAGGAAATTACCGTAAGAATCGGCACTATCGGCAATCAGAGAAAAAACATCGGCATCCCCGCCGGAGGCGGAGGTGACGATAGATTTGGAATAATGCTCGCTGAGGCGCTGCATCTTCTCCTTGTATACCGCGGCCTGTTCAAAATCCAGCCGCGCAGCGGCCTCTTCCATAAGGGAACGATAGTGCGCTATCATCTCGCGGCCGCCGCCCCGCAGAAGGCTTGTAATCTCTGAAATGTAGCCATTGTACTCCTGCACGGAAACCGCGCCGGTGCAGCAGCCCTTGCAGCGGCCTATGTGAAACTCCAGGCAGGGCCTGAAGCGCTTGCGCAGAATGGCGTCCGACGTTATGTTAAGACGGCAGGTACGCAGGGGGTATAGCTCGCTGAAGAGCTCCAGCATAACCCTGGCGTGCATTACGCTGCTGTACGGGCCAAAGTACCGGGAGCCGTCCTTACGCAGGTTTCTGGTAAGAAAAACCCTTGGATAATCCTCGGAAGTAATGCAAATCCACGGATAAGTCTTGGAGTCCTTGAGAAGTATGTTGTACTTGGGCTTATACTGCTTTATAAGGTTGTTTTCCAGAAGCAGGGCATCGGCCTCGGAACTCACAACCGAATACTGGGCATCCGCAATCTTGGATACAAGGATGCGGGTTTTTGTGTTAAGACGCTCGGGAGAAACAAAGTACTGGGCCACCCTTTTGTGGAGGTCCTTGGCCTTTCCTACATAGATTATCTTCCCGGCGGCATCGTAATACCTGTAAACCCCCGGGGAGTGCGGAAAAAGCGCTATTTTCTCTCTTACATCCATGTTAAAAAACCTGCTCCGCAAACCTTTGCGGAACAGGTTGTAAATGTAGCGAATAATCTTATTACTTCAAAAATTACTCGCCTCTGTTCTCACCACTTCTGCGGGGACGGCGTGCACCGCCACGGCCACCGCGCTCACCGCCGCGACCACCACGGTTCTGTCCCTGAGCCTGGGCTGCAGATGCTGCTACACCGGCGTTAGGAGAAAGATCCTTCTTTCCGTAAACCTCGCCGTTGCAGATCCATACCTTGATGCCAAGAACACCAACTTTGGTATGTGCTTCTGCAAGAGCATAGTCGATATCTGCGCGGAATGTGTGAAGAGGAGTACGTCCTTCTTTGAACATCTCGCTGCGGGCCATCTCGGCGCCACCAACGCGGCCGCTGATCTGAACCTTGATACCTTCTGCACCCACGCGGATTGCAGATGCGATTGCCATCTTGATAGCTCTTCTGTAGGAAACGCGGCCTTCGATCTGACGAGCGATAGAGTCAGCTACGATGCGGGCGTCAACTTCTGGACGACGAACTTCGTAAATGTTAATCTGAACCTCTTTGCCGGTAACCTTCTTAAGCTCTTCCTTAAGTTTGTCTACCTCTGCACCGCCTTTACCGATGATAACACCGGGCCTTGCAGCCTGAATGGTAACGGTAATAAGCTTGAGGGTTCTTTCGATGACAATCTTGGAGAGGCTTGCTTTTGCAAGACGGCTCTCGAGATATTTGCGGATTTTATAGTCTTCTGCTATTTTCTCCGCATAGTTACCACCACACCAGTTAGAGTCCCAACCACGGGTGATACCGATTCTGTTGCTGATAGGATTAGTTTTCTGTCCCATATTTATGCCTCCACTGCTGTTGCGGTTTTCTTAACATCAAGAACGATGGTAACGTGATTGCTGCGCTTGCGGATACGTCCGGCACGGCCCTGAGGGCAAGGACGGATTCTCTTAAGAGTGCGGCCTTCGCCAACCATGATGGTCTTAACGATAACGTTGCCATTGTCAAGTTCTTTGGAATTCTCAGGATTCTTAGCTTCCCAGTTAGCGATTGCGCTACGGAGAAGTTTCTCAAGAGGGATTGAAGGGGCCTTCTTGGAGAACTTGAGAATATCAAGGGCATGATTGACCTCCAAACCTCTCACGGTGTCTGCGACAAGGCGCATCTTGCGGGGAGATGTGGGGACATCATTGAGTTTTGCTATAGCTGTCTGCCTTTTAGCTTCTTTCAGCTTTTCGGCCATTATTCTTTTACGAGCTCCCATAATTTCAAATCTTTTAAATTTTACTTCTTATTGTTGCCCGAATGGCCTCTGAAATTTCTGGTAGGTGCAAACTCGCCAAGCTTGTGACCAACCATATTCTCTGTTACATTTTCCGTTATGAACAGCGATGGTGTGGCCGACGAAGTCAGGAGAGATCATACTTGCGCGTGACCAAGTCTTGACAACTTCTTTCTTCTTGCTACCATCATTCATAGCAAGAATTCTCTTCTCCAGGGCTTCCTGGATATATGGACCTTTTCTTAATGAACGACTCATAATTCCTAAAGTTTAATTCCGATTATTTCTTTCTTCTTTCAATGATGAACTTATTTGAAGTAGCCTTAGGATTACGTGTCTTGTATCCCTTTGCAGGAAGGCCCTTGCGTGAACGAGGGTGACCTCCGGAGGCGCGGCCTTCACCACCACCCATAGGGTGATCATGAGGGTTCATAACAACACCTCTGTTGTGGGGACGGCGTCCCAGCCAGCGGCTGCGGCCAGCCTTTCCGTAAGACTCCAAATTGTGTTCAGGGTTGGAAACGGTACCAACGGTAGCGCGGCAGGCGACAAGAACCATACGAGTCTCGCCGGAAGGAAGGCGAAGAACAGCGTAGTTACCCTCGCGGGCTGCAAGCTGAGCGAAAGTACCGGCGCTGCGTGCCATAGCGGCACCCTGTCCGGGCCTGAGCTCGATGTTGTGTACCAGAGTACCTACCGGAATCTCTGCGAGAGGAAGCGAGTTGCCCATATCGGGAGCAACACCGGAACCGGAAGCGATTACCTGTCCTACCTTGAGTCCGTTGGGGGCGATGATGTATCTCTTCTCACCATCCTCGTACTGTACAAGGGCGATACGTGCGCTGCGGTTAGGGTCGTACTCGATAGTGAGAACGGTCGCTGTGCAGTTGTCTTTGTCACGACGGAAATCGACAATGCGGTACATCTTCTTGTGACCGCCGCCGATATAACGCATAGTCATCTGACCGGTGTTGTTGCGTCCGCCGGTTCTCTTGAGGGGTTCAAGCAAAGCCTTGTGGGGCTTGTGACAAGTGATATCGTCAAAAGCGCTGATAACCTTGTTTCTCTGTCCGGGAGTTACCGGTTTGTATTTTTTTACTGACATTGCCTATCCCTCCTATATGTTTGCATAGAAATCAATCTTGTCTTCGCCTGCGAGGGTAACGTATGCCTTCTTGAAGTGGTTTGTACGTCCGCGGAGAAGACCGGCGTGGGTAAAGCGCTGTTTCTTTTTACCGTGATAGTTAACGGTGTTAACCTCAGAAACTGTCACGTTGTACTTTTGCTCTACCTCTTCCTTAATCTGAAGTTTGTTAGCAGAACGGTCTACTATGAAACCATAACGGTTCAACTTTTCGCCCTGAGCCGTCATTTTTTCTGTTACTATTGGCTTAATTATAATTCCCATCTCTCAAAAATTTTAGCTGTTAGCCCTGGAAGCGAGAATATCCTGAACGCCGTCAACAAGCACCAGAGAATAAGAATTCATAATGGTGTAGGTGTTGATTTCGTCTACAGTGATAACCCTTACGTCAGGGAGGTTACGTGATGAAAGATAAATGTTTGCAGAGTTCTCAGGGAGAACGAAGAGAACCTTGCGGTCACCAGCCTTGATTGCAGAGAGAATACCCATGAACTCCTTGGTCTTGGGAGCTTCCATCTGGAAAGGCTCGATTACCTTGATAGCATTATCCTGAGCCTTATATGAGAGGGCAGAGAATCTTGCAAGCTGTTTGAGCTTCTTGTTCAGTTTGTACCTGTAGTCGCGAGGCTTGGGACCGTGAATGTTACCGCCACCTACGAAGATACCGGCCTTGAGGGAACCGTGACGTGCGCCACCGCCGCCCTTCTGACGACCAAGCTTCTTGGTGCTGTATGCAACTTCGCTTCTGTCCTTAGTCTTTGCTGTTCCTTGTCTCTGATTTGCGAGATACTGGACTACGTCAAGGTAGATGGCATGATCGTTAGGAGTGATGCCGAACACCTTCTCATCAAGAACTACGGTCTTTCCAGACTCTGTTCCGTCAATTTTCAATACTTTCAATTCCATAGTCTTATGCCTCCAAAATCAGATAAGAACCCTTAGCTCCGGGAACGGAGCCCTTTACTACGATGAGATTGTTCTCAGGAATAAGCTTAAGCACAGCAAGGTTGGTAACCTTTACTCTGTCGCAACCCATATGGCCGGCCATACGCATTCCGGGGAATACGCGTGAAGGCCAGGAGGATGCACCCATGGAACCGGGGTGACGAAGACGGTTGTGCTGACCGTGGGTCTTGCCGCCTACACCTGCGAATCCGTGACGCTTAACTACGCCCTGAAAACCTTTACCTTTGGATACTCCAACGACATCTACGAACGCAACGTCCTCAAAAACGTCTGTAAGCGTAAGAGTGTCACCGAGCTTAACTTCCCCTTTGAAATCTGCAGAAAACTCTACAAGTTTACGTTTAGGGGTGGTTCCTGCCTTTGCAAAATGCCCTTTAAGCGGGGCGCTGGCGTGCTTTTCTGAAATTTCGTCATAGGCAAGCTGTACGGCGGCATAACCATCTTTCTCTACCGTACGAACCTGCGTAACAACGCACGGACCAGCCTCAATTACGGTGCATGGAATATTTTTTCCATCAGCACCAAAAACGGAAGTCATTCCGATTTTCTTTCCAATTAATCCAGGCATTGGTTTTGTTAATTAATTGTTTATTAATACTTTACATATTCCGCACATTTTTCGCGGACTGCAAAGGTAATGATTATATTCTGTTTTTCAATCACTTTTCAACATTTTTTTCAACAGAACCAAGACTTGTTTTTTTATTCGGCTACTAAAACCTATATTTGCAATGAATTATATTTGAAGCGTATGCTGCCCGCTATTTTTGGATTTTTGGACTTGTCGGTCGCCGACATCATAGACATAATCATAGTTGCCCTGCTAATCTTTGTGGTATTCCGGTGGATGAGGAACTCATCGGCCACAAATATCATCGTCGCCATATTATTCATATATGTGTTGATGGTGCTGGCAGAGGCCTTTAATATGAAGATGGTCCGCTCGCTTCTTGGCACCTTCATAGACGTAGGAGTGCTGGCCCTTATTATCATCTTCCAGCCGGAAATAAGGCACTTCCTTTCCAGAATAGGCTCCGAGACCAAAATAGGCTCTACGGGAGGCGCCTTCATGGCCAAACTCTTTGGAAAGAAGGAAGACAAGATGGACTCCGAGGCGGTAAACGAGGTTGCCGAAGCCTGCCGAACGATGTCCGACGAAAAAACCGGGGCGCTCATCGTCTTCCCCCACAAGGACTCATTGGATTATATTATAGAGACCGGGGATATTGTCGATGCTGCCATAACCCGCCGCCTTATTCTTGGCATCTTCTTTAAGAACTCCCCTATGCACGACGGGGCTATGATTATTCAGGGCAACAGGGTCTGGGCCGCAAGATGCACCCTTCCCATAACCTCCAGGACAAACCTTCCCGCCAGCTACGGAATGCGCCACAAGGCCGCCGTGGGCATATCGGAAGAATGTGACGCAGACGTTATAGTGGTATCGGAAGAGACCGGAAGAGTTTCCTTTGTCCGGGGAGGCGAGGTTACCCGCATAAAGAATATGAACGAGTTAAAGCTCAAGCTTGGCGCAGCAATCGCTACGGATAAACAGACAAACAGCGACAATGAATAGCGAGGCAAAACTTGGGTTCGACAAAGTGCGTCAGGCCGTGTCCGACTGCTGCAGCACAGAGTATGCTGCCGCCAGGGCAGGAGCTGAAGAGTTTTCCACGTCAGAAAAAGAAATACGCAGAAGGCTGCTTCTCACGGACGAGATGCGCCTTATCGTTATGTTCGAGGAGTCCTTTCCCTCTTCCGGGTACATAGACTGCCTTGACTTCCTTAAGAATCTTGAGAACCAGAACGCCGTCATAGACCTCTTCTCTCTTGGAAAGCTGCGCACGATGACGGAGACCCTGCGCAAGATAACGGCCTTCTTTGGTACCATAAAAGACGGGGTTTATCCCAACCTGAAGCGCTTTGTCTCAAAGGTGAACTATTTCCCTGAGGTGCAGCGCAGGATAGACCGCATAATAGACAAGTTCGGAAATGTAAAAGATACGGCATCGGACGACCTTCTAAAAATCCGCGAGTCCCTTAAAGAGAAGGAAAGCAGCCTGTCCAAGAAAGCATCGGCCATACTAAAAAAGGCCCAGGCCGACGGTATAGCCGCAGAGGATGCCGCCGTTACCATCCGGGACGGAAAGCTTCTTATTCCAGTTAATTCCTCCGGTAAAAGGGGGCTTCCCGGGTTTGTGTACGATGAGTCCGCAACGGGAAAAACTACCTACATAGAGCCGGCAGAGGTGGTAGCTCTGGAAAATGAGATAATAGAATTGCGCCTCCAGGAGCAAAGGGAGATTGCAAAAATCCTGGCCGCCTTCAGCGATTTTCTGCGTCCTTACGTTCCGGAACTCATAAAAGGTGCCGTCTGCATAGGGGAACTGGACTTCATTATGGCAAAGGCCCAGGTGGCCCTGCAATACATAGCCGGAATGCCGGTTATATCACAGGACGGGCAGCTGAACCTGCGCAAGGCAAGGCATCCGCTTCTGGAAAAATCGCTCAAGAAAGAGGGCAAGCCCATTGTGCCGCTGACGGCCACCCTCACCAAAGACAAGCATATTCTGCTCATATCCGGCCCCAATGCCGGGGGAAAGTCCGTTTGCCTAAAGACCGTGGGCCTGCTGCAATATATGTTTCAGTGGGGAATGCTGATTCCTACGTCGGAGACCTCCGAACTGCCCATTTTTGACAGAATAATGGTAGATATTGGCGACGGGCAGTCCCTGGAAAGCGACCTTAGTACCTATAGCGCCTTCCTGACCTCTATGAAGGATATGCTGGCCCAGGCCGATAGTAAAACGCTTGTGCTCATTGACGAGTTTGGTTCCGGCACGGAACCGGCCGCCGGCGGGGCAATTGCAGAGGCTATTTTAAGCGAGCTGGATAGGCGCGGGGTTTACGGAGTTATCACCACGCATTACACAAATTTAAAGCTCTATGCCTCCCGCGAGGGAGTTGGCGTGGTAAACGGCGCAATGCAGTTCGATGCCAAGAATATTGTGCCCCTCTTTGCCCTTGAGATGGGCCTTCCAGGCAATTCCTTTGCTTTTGAACTGGCCCGCAAGATGGGGCTTCCGGAGGCGATAGTAAAGGATGCAGAAGAGAGGGCCGGAGAAGAGTACGTGGGCATAGAGAGGAACTTGCGCAAGATTGTGCGCAACAGAAGGGCTCTGGACGAGAAATTGGAGAGAATCCGCCATACCGACAAGGCTCTTGAGAGTATTACCGACCGTTACCAGAAAGAACTGGAAGAAATAAAGAAGAAGAAAAAAGACATTCTGGACCAGGCCAAAAAAGAGGCGGAGGATATTGTAAAGGGCGCCAACAAGGAGGTAGAGAATACCATACGTACAATTAAGGAGGCCCAGGCAGAGAAAGAGCGCACCAAAGAGGCCCGCTCGCAGCTCCAGGGCTTTATGGCAGCCCTTGGCAGGCAGAAAGAGGCAGAACAGAATAATCACGACCACTACATAGAGGAAAAGCTTCGGCGCCTGGAAGACCGCAACGCACGCAAGGCCGCAAGGCAGGGAGGCAGGCAGCGAAAGGAGGAGGAGCCCGTAGCACCGGTTCAGGAGACAATCCAGAGGAGCGGCCCCCTTATGGTGGGAGAAAAAGTAAGGCTTCTGTCTAACGGAATGGTGGGAGAGGTGTCAAAAGTGTCCGGAAAAGCCGTTACCGTAATTGTGGGCAACATAACCACCAAGCTTTCTCCTGACAAACTGGAGCGGATATCCTCTAACGAGTTCAAGGCAGCCACAAAGAGCCAGACATCAGCGGCTAGGCCCCTACAGAGGCAGGACCCTATGATAATGGAGCGTAAACTTAACTTTAAGCCGGAACTGGACGTAAGGGGCGAAAGGCTTCAGGATGCTCTGGAAAAAGTAATCTCGTTCATAGACGACGCGCTTATGCTGGATATGAGTTCCGTGCGTATAGTCCACGGCAAGGGCACCGGGGTTCTTCATCAGGAGATTCAGAAACTGCTAAAGACTATGAGCGGTGTGGCCGAGGTTAAAGATGAGCATATACAGCAGGGTGGCAGCGGAGTAACAGTTGTGAAGTTTGGACAATGAAAGGAAACGTAGAGAAAGGAAGAAGAGGAGAAGAAGCTGTGGCCCAATATCTTACAGAAAAAGGGCACACCATCATTGAAAAAAACTGGAGAAGCGGACATTTAGAGATAGATCTCATTACTTTGGACAGGTTCGGCTTACATTTTGTAGAGGTAAAGACCAGGCAACAGGGCAGTCCTTTTTCTCCCCGGGAAAGCGTTGGGGCGGCAAAGCAAAAGAATATTACCAAAGCAGCTCTTAGGTTTCTGGGCACAAAAGGACGGAACATTGGACAGGTAGAGGCTTTTTTTGATGTTGCCTCCGTTATTTTGGACGATGGCTCCCCACAGATAGAGTACATTCCAAACGCATTCATACCATTAATGTATTAGAAAGGACTTATGCTTGACAACAATTTCTACTGCGTGCTTATGGCCGGTGGCTTCGGTGATAAACTGTGGCCCTGGAGCCGGGAAGATAAACCCAAACAATTCATTCCTTTTAGCCCGTCAGAACATTCCATGGTAAGAATGGCCTACGAACAATGCCTTCAGGTAGTGCCATCAGAAAACATTCTTATAATTACCCTTGAAAAATACCGTGACCGCGTCAGGGAAGAAATCCCGGAGATTCCGTCAGAAAACGTTCTTCCGGAGCCTGTAGGCCGTCACACAGCCCCTTGTACGGTATACTCCACCTACACCATACTAAAGAGAAATCCCAACGCCGTAATTGCAATGATTACGGTAGACCACGTAATAAAAGAAACAGATCTCTTCTGCTCTACCCTTAAAAAAGCAATGGTAGATGCGTCAAAAAGAGACGCACTAATGGTTTTGGGCGTTATCCCCTCCCGCGCAGACACCAACTACGGTTATATCCAGGTAATGGGAGGAAAGGCCGCACGCAATTCCAACGTTCCGGTACCGGTAAAAACCTTTACGGAGAAGCCCGAGCTTTCCGTGGCCGAGGCCTTCGTGCGCAGCGGAGAGTTTTTCTGGAACAGCGGTATCTTCCTTGCCAAGGCCTCTGTGCTCCGCGAAGAATGCGAGGCCTACATCCCCCAGATAACCGCCCTGTTCGCAGGCTGGGAAGATAACATTGGCACCCCCTCGGAAAATGTTTTCATACAAAAGGTTTACTCCGACAGCCCCAAGCTCTCCATAGATTACGGAGTTATGGAAAAAACCTCACGGGCGTGGATATACCCTGTTAACTTCAAGTGGACAGACGTGGACAACTGGGAGGTGCTTTACAATAACGTATCCGGCAAAGACAGCGACGGAAACTTTTGCAACGCCGGACACAAAATCCTAAAGGACAACACTGGCAGCCTTATCCTTACCGGCAACAAAGAAAAACTTGTGGCCATCCGCGGGCTCAAGGACTACATTGTCGTGGATACGGACGACGTGCTTCTCATCTGTCCAAAAGAAAGTGAGGCCTATAACGACCTCACCTCATCTATTGGATTATCGGATTACGAAAAATACCGATAGTCTCTATTTTACGGTTGATGCTATCTGCAACTCTTCCATCTGCTCCTTGTCTATGAGAGAAGGAGAATCTATCATCACGTCCCTACCCTGATTATTCTTGGGGAAGGCAATGTAGTCGCGGATAGAGTCGCTTCCGCCAAACAGGGCGCAAACCCTGTCAAAGCCGAATGCCAGGCCTCCGTGAGGCGGGGCTCCGAACTTAAAGGCGTTAATTATGAAGCCAAACTTATATTCTGCATCCTCCGGCCCGATTCCAAGAACCTCGAACATACGCTTCTGCATATCTGCATTATGGATACGGATACTTCCGCCGCCCAGCTCCGTGCCATTGAGCACAAAGTCATAAGCATTGGCGCATACCCTCTCAAGGTCTTCTTTCTTGTCGCTGTAGAACCATTTCTCGTGCTCCGGCTTGGGCGCGGTAAAGGGATGATGCATAGCGTAGAAGCGCTGGGTTTCGTCGTCCCACTCCAGAAGAGGGAAATCCACAATCCAAAGAGGAGCGAACACCTTGGGATCCCTTAGGCCAAGACGGTTGCCCATCTCTATACGCAGCACACCAAGCATTGTCTGCACCTTGATGCGATTGTTTCCGGAAAGAACAAGGATAAGGTCTCCCTTGGAAGCCTCTGCCGCCGTGGCAAGCTTTTCAAGGTCTTCGGGGGTATAGAATTTATCGATGGATGACTTATAGGTTCCGTCCTCGTTTACCTTGATGTAGATGAGACCCTTGGCGCCCACCTGCGGACGTTTAACCCATTCGGTAAGCTCATCAAGCTGCTTGCGGGTGTATTCTGCAGCCCCGGGAACGCTTATGGCACCAATGTAGGCAGCATCGTCCAGAACAGAGAATCCCTTGCCCTTTGCAAGGTCCGTGAGCTCGTGGATGGTCATTCCATAGCGGATATCGGGCTTGTCGCTGCCATATTTATCCATTGCCACCTGCCAGCTCATACGAGGTATGGGATTGTCGATAGTTACGTCAAGCACATTCTTGAACAGGGTTCTCATCATACCCTCGAAGGTGTTAAGAACGTCCTCCTGCTCTACGAAGCTCATCTCGCAGTCTATCTGGGTGAACTCCGGCTGACGGTCTGCGCGAAGATCCTCGTCACGGAAGCAGCGTACTATCTGGAAGTATCGGTCATAACCTGCCACCATAAGCAGCTGCTTAAAGGTCTGGGGGCTCTGAGGAAGGGCGTAGAACTGCCCGGGGTTCATTCTTGAAGGAACCACGAAGTCCCTTGCGCCCTCAGGGGTAGACTTAATGAGATAAGGAGTCTCTATCTCCATAAAGCCCTGTCCGTCAAGGTAATTGCGCACCTCGTGGGCAATGCGGTGCCTTAGCATAAGAGCGTCGCGGAGCGGATTACGCCTAAGGTCAAGATAGCGGTATTTCATCCTGAGGTCGTCGCCGCCGTCGCTGTTATCTTCTATGGTGAAAGGCGGAGTTGCAGCCTTGTTAAGGATATTTATTTCCTCTACCTTTATTTCTACATCGCCTGTGGCCATCTTGGCATTCTTGGACTGTCTCTCCAGAACTGTTCCCTTTACCTGGATCACGAACTCTCTTCCAAGAGCCGTTGCCGTATCTACCAGGGCGGCGGGGGCATCTGCCTCAACTACCAACTGTGTTATGCCGTAACGGTCTCTGAGGTCTATGAAGGTCATACCTCCAAGTTTGCGAGACTTCTGAACCCATCCTGCAAGAGTGACGGTCTTTCCTACGTGTTCTATGCGGAGCTCCCCGCAAGTGTGTGTTCTGTACATTTTGCGATTTTTGTTTTCTGAACCGCAAATTTAATAAATTGAAAATAAAATTGTACATTTATCCCCGATTATATTTTCATTGATTATACGTATGGAAGTACGGGCAAAAAAGTCTTTGGGGCAGCATTTCCTGACAGACCAAAGCATAGCCCGCGCAATTGTAGATGCGCTGGGAGGAGGAGACGCTCTTGAAATAGGCCCCGGAATGGGGGTTCTGACTCAATATCTTCTTACACGGGAAGATATTAACCTTAAGGCCGTAGAGATTGACGGGGAGTCCGTAGACTACCTCGTAACACACTTTCCGGCCATTCACGGCAAACTTCTGCAGGCAGATTTCCTTAAAGTGCCGTCAGACGTGTTCTTTCCCGGCTCCTTTAACATAATAGGCAACTTCCCCTACAACATTTCCTCGCAAATCTTCTTTAAGATTCTGGACAACCGGGACAGAGTGCCGGAGGTTGTCTGTATGATTCAGAAAGAAGTCGCAGAACGCATTGCAGAAAAGCCCGGCAGCAAGACTTACGGCATACTCTCCGTACTGCTTCAGGCCTGGTACGACATAGAATATCTCTTCTCCGTGGGCTCCGGCTGCTTTGCTCCCCCGCCCAAGGTACAGTCTGCCGTAATTCGCCTGCGGCGCAGCTCCCGCACCTCCCTTGGCTGCGACGAGTCCCTGTTCAAGACCGTTGTAAAGACAGCCTTCGGGCAAAGGCGCAAGACTCTAAGGAACTCCCTTAAGCCCCTTATCCAGAAAAAAACAGAAAAAGAAGGATGGGATGCAGCGGCACAGGCGGCCTTTACCGCCTCTACGGTCTTTGACCTTAGACCGGAACGCCTTGGCGTAGAAGACTTTGTCTCCCTTACGCTGCTGCTCTCTTAGAAGTTAATTCCAATAAGAAAGAAATAGTTCTTTATCCGGCGCAGAAGACTCCGCAACACGGGTTTTAAGGCGCCAGATTTTGTTGTAGATATACTGCTTGTCCTTCTCCATAAGAGTAGAAATGGTTGTGGAATTGAAGCCGGCGGCAAGGAAGCAGAAGAGGCGCACATCGTCTTCCTTCAGCCTGGGAATTTGGGCCTTGAACTTGGTAATAAGCCCGTCTTTCTGTCCGTCCAGAGTCTTTTCCAGCTGGTCCGTACCGGCCCTCAGGTCTTCTATCACGGCCTTGGCCTCCTTTAGCAGCTTAGGCTGAAGATTATCAGTACCTTCGTAGATATAGTACTGCTCGCACAGCCTCTCCAGCACACTGAAGCCCATTTTCTCCATCATCGATGTTTTATGGGCCGATGCTTCCTTTTCCGATAGCCTGGATTTAAGATCCTCGACTATAGACAGAATCCTCTCTGTCTCTTCCCTCTCCGCCTCTATGCGACGTCTGTCCCTAAGACGGAGATACTGGAATAGCATCACTACGATTATAAGGGCCGCGACAAAGATAATACGTACCAGGACCATACGTTGCCTGGAAGCCTCCAGAAGCAGCTCCAGCTCGTGGAAATCCCTGTATAGGGGCTTTTCCTCTTCCTGATAGGCTACTATCCTGCTAGGCGCCAGACGGGCACTGTAATTCACCTGTAAGGAGTCTTCTGCCGCCACTCTGCAAGGAATGAACAGCAGAAGAACAAGATACAGTAGAATACATCGTCTCACCTAAAGATTCTTAGAGATTCTTAAGCAGGTTGCGCATATTAACCTTGCGGTCTATAAGCTCGCGAAGCTCTGCAATGGGAACACGGGTCTGTTCCATAGTGTCGCGGTCGCGTACGGTAACGCAATTATCGCTCATAGTCTCATTGTCTATAGTTACGCAGAAGGGGGTTCCAATTGCGTCCTGACGGCGATAACGTTTACCGATGGAGTCTTTCTCGTCGTACTGATAAGCAAAGTCGTACTTAAGCTCGTTTACAACCTCCTGAGCCTTCTCCGGCAGACCGTCCTTCTTTACAAGAGGCAGAACTGCAACCTTAACAGGTGCAAGCGGTGCGGGAATGCTAAGAACCACGCGGCTGTCTCCGCCATCGAGCTCCTCTACCTTATAGGAATGTGAGAGCACTGCAAGGAACATACGGTCTACGCCAATAGAAGTCTCTACGCAGTAAGGAACATAGCTCTCGCCGGTCTCGGGGTCAAAGTACTGAATCTTCTTTCCGGAGAGTTTCTGATGGTTTCCAAGGTCGAAGTCCGTACGGCTGTGGATACCCTCAAGCTCCTTGAAGCCAAACGGGAAATTGAACTCTATGTCGGTGGCTGCGTTGGCGTAGTGGGCCAGCTTCTCGTGGTCGTGGAAGCGATAATTCTCTGCTCCCATACCAAGGTTCACGTGCCAGGCCATACGATTCTCTTTCCACTTCCTGAACCACTCCATCTCTGTTCCGGGACGACAGAAGAACTCCATTTCCATCTGCTCGAACTCCCTCATCCTAAAGATGAACTGGCGTGCAACTATCTCATTTCTAAAGGCTTTTCCTATCTGGGCAATACCAAAGGGAAGCTTCATACGGCCTGTCTTCTGCACGTTAAGGTACTCTACAAAGATACCCTGTGCAGTCTCCGGCCTAAGATAGATTTTGTCGTCAGATGCACCGGTGTTGCTAATCTGGGTGGCGAACATAAGGTTGAACTGCCTTACCTCCGTCCAGTTTGCAGTACCGGAAATGGGGCAGACGATGCCGCAGTCTATGATAATATCCCTGTAAGCCTGCAAATCGTTGGCTTCCTCGGCGGCAAGATAACGGGCGTGTACCTGGTCGTACTTAGCCTGCTCGCGAAGCACGTTGGGGTTGGTTGCGCGGAACTGAGCCTCGTCAAAGGCATCTCCGAACTTCTTCTGGCCCTTTGCCACCTCCTTATTTATCTTTTCCTCTATCTTGCCAAGATAATCTTCTATGAGATTGTCTGCGCGGTAGCGTTTCTTGGAGTCTTTATTGTCTATAAGAGGGTCGTTGAAGGCAGCTACGTGGCCGGATGCAACCCAGGTCTTAGGGTGCATGAACACGCAGGAATCAATACCAACTACATTCTCGTTAAGGCGGGTCATTGCCTCCCACCAGTACCTCTTGATATTGTTTTTGAGCTCTACGCCCATCTGGCCGTAATCGTAAACGGCGGCAAGTCCGTCATAAATCTCGCTGGAAGGGAAAATAAAGCCATATTCCTTGCAGTGAGCTACCAGAATCTTAAATAGTTCTTCCTGTGTCATATCTAATTTGTTGTTTTTCTTATTTATCTTGCAAAAGTAATCATTTCCGCGCATTTCCACCGAAATATTCCGGAAAATCAGCCTTTAACTTATCTCCGGCCACCTGGCGCAGCGGAATCATCACAAAATCACGCTCCGCCGCACGTGGATGAGGGACGGTAAGAAGGGAAGTATCAACCCTGTAACTATCGAAAAATATAATATCTATGTCGATGGTTCTGTTCCCATACTCCCTTTTTACATCCGGGTGTATATTGCCGATACTTTCTATTTTCCGGCCCATCCCCGCCTCGATGGCCTTTATTTCCCTAAGCAGGGCCGTAAGATAAAGTTCTGCGTCAACCCCGCTTTCCGGGAGGTCGAACCTTACCACGCTGTTTAAAAAATCCTCGCCCACAAAGCCCCAGGAGGGGGTTTCAATTATATCCGACATTTGGCCCGGCACCTTCAGAAGGGCCTCAAGAGCGCGTTTTGCCTCCTGGATGTTGGCCTCCCTGTTACCAAGATTGGAGCCAAGTGCCAGATAAAGAGTTTTCATAATCCAAGATCTACCCGCGCTTCCTCAGAGAGCATGCTCTGGTCCCACGGGGGTTCAAATGTAAGGTCTATTTGGCACGAAGTCACGCCGGGAACGTCTTCTACGCTGTTTTTTACCTCTGCAAGCACCTCGTCGGCCATAGGGCAGTTGGGCGCGGTGAAGGTCATTTCTATGTGCACCTCGCGCTTTTTATTTATCTGCAGCTCGTAAATAAGGCCCAGGTCGTAGATGTTAACCGGAATTTCCGGGTCGTAAACCTGCTTAAGGGCCAGCACAACGTTGGAATAAAGCGGCGCCAGTTCCTTAAGATCCTCTGCCGTAAGCACTTCTTTATTATCGCTCATCTTCTTTCTCTCTGTTTATATCTTTTCTATTCTTCTCTAAGCACACTCCCCCGCCCTGCTGCGGATTGTCTCTATCATAGACACAAGGCCGTTTGCCCTTGTGGGCGACAGGTTCTCCTTGAGGCCTATTTTTTCCACGAAGGAAAAGTCGTCGGAGAGTATCTCTCCGGGGGTGCGTCCGCTGTAAACGCTTATAAGCAAAGAGATTATACCCCTGGTGATTATTGCGTCACTGTCGGCCTTGAACCACAGGCGCTCCCCGTCAAACTTAGAGTCCAGCCAAACCCTTGACTGACAACCCTTTATTAGATTCTCCTCTGTCTTATCCTCTTCCGGGTAAGGCTCCAGCGCCTTGCCAAGTTCTATAAGGTATTCGTACTTGTCCAGCCACTCGTCGTACATAGAGAAGGTCTCTATTATCGCAGCTGTTGTTTCCTGAATGCTCTCCATTCTATATCAACATTTTAATAGCCCTGTCAAGCCCTTTTACAAAGGCCTCTGCCTCTTCCATTGTATTGTACGGTGCAAACGAGGCCCGCAGCATTCCGGTTACTCCAAAGCGGTCCATAAGCGGCTCTGCGCACATCTGGCCAGACCTTACGGCTATGCCCATCTTATCCAGAATAAGCGCCAGGTCCTCATGATGCGCCCCTTCTACACTGATGGAGAAAAGCGGAATTTTGGTTATTGTTCCGCGTGGAACACCGTAGATTCTAATTCTTTTGTCCCGCTGAAGTTCCTCCATAACATAGGCCGTTATCTGCTCCTGATACTCCCCTACTTCCTTGGTTCTTAGCAACTTGGCAAACTTGATAGCCTCTTCCAGGGCCGGGGCTCCGCAGAGGTTCTGCGTGCCGGCCTCGAACTTTCCGGGAACCGGGGCAAAGGTTGTCCCTTTGGTAAGGCTAACCGTAGCAATCATCTCTCCCCCACCCAGGAACGGCGGCATCTTGTCCAGAAGCGCCTTCTTTCCGTAAAGCACGCCTGTAAACGGGGTTGCATACATCTTGTGGCCGCTGAAGGCATAGAAATCACAGTCAAGGTCCTGAACGTCAACCTGCTCGTGAACTATACCCTGGGCACCATCAACCAAAACCGGTACTCCCCTGCCGTGCGCTGTCCTTACTATCTCCTTTACCGGGTTTACAAGACCTAACACATTGGAAATATGAGAGATAGCAACCATTCTTGTATGGCTGTCAATCAGGGTCTCCAGTTTTTCAATTTCAAGATGCCCTTCCTCATCAACCGGGATATATTTTACCGTTGCTCCCTTTCTGGAGGCAAGCATCTGCCAGGGAACAATGTTGGAGTGATGCTCTGCCTGCGTAACTATGATATTGTCGCCCTGCCCAATGAAAGCCTCCCCATAGGAATAAGCCACGGTGTTTATAGAGGCCGTTGCACCCGATGTGAATATTATTTCTTTGGCCGATGCTGCATTGATAAACTGCGCAACAGCGGCCCGCGCACCCTCGTATTGATCCGTAGCCTCGGCTGCCAGAGTATGAACAGCCCTGTGAATATTGGCGTTTTTCTCTAAAGATAGGGAAGCGTACTTATCTATAACCTCTTTTGGCCTCTGGCTTGTGGCTGCATTGTCCAGGTACACAAGCGGACGGCCGCCCGCAACGGTGCGGGACAGAATAGGGAAGTGGCTTCTTATTTCTTGAATTTCCATAGCCTGCAAATTTATTAAATTTTCATTACTTTTGCAGACAGACCTGTCGTATTCTTTATATTAGGAGGTTTTTATTATGTACGATTATGTAAAAGGAGACATTGTAGAATTGCAGCCGGCACGCACCGTGATAGAGTGTGGGGGAGTAGGGTACGAGATGCTTATTTCTCTGCAGACTTACGAGTACCTGCAAGGGAAGGAAAAGGCGCAAATATTTGTATATCAATATATTAGAGAGGATGAGAATACCTTTTACGGCTTTGCTGACAAGGACGAGAGGGAGCTGTTCAAACTCCTTATAAGCGTGTCCGGAATTGGAGTAAGTTCTGCCAGAATGATGCTTTCTTCTCTTACTGCAGAGGAAATTCGCAACGCTATAATTGCAGAGGATATTCACCGGATTAAGAGCGTAAAGGGCATTGGACTTAAGAGCGCCCAGCGTTTGGTTCTGGAGCTTAAAGATAAGATAGTGAAGGGTGGGGGAGCAGACTCTGCCGCCGCGCTGGTTACCGCCGGACAAGACTCTCTTATTGCAGAAGAGGCCGCAACCGCTCTTGTTATGCTTGGCTTTGCAAAGGCAAATATCTACAAAGTTCTGCCGGAAATTATTCGCAATTCTCCCGGCATAAAGGTAGAGGCCCTTATCAAAGAAGCCTTAAAAAGATTATAAACTATTCATATAAAAGATTTCTCCACTCGCTTCGCTCGGTCGAAATGACAGAAATAATTGAGCAATCGGAATGACAGAAATAATTAAGCAATCGAAATAACAGAAATAATTGAGCAATTAAAATGACAATGAAAATAGTTTGTTAATGACATTCTTTGTCATTTCGAGCGTAGGCACGAAGTGCCGAAGTCGAGAAATCTCCTTTAAGGAAAGAATTTTATCTATTGAAATAGATTAAAAGAACGGAAATATCAGAAGGGGAGACCCCGGAAATTCTGGACGCCTGGCCAATCGTGGCCGGGCGATATTTTTCTAATTTCTGACGGCACTCTATAGACAAACCGGCAATCTTGCTAAAGTCATAACCCTCCGGAATAACTATGTACTCCAACCTCCGAAGCTTATCGGCAAGTACTCTTTCCCTATCGATGTATCCCTTATATTTTAGACTAACTTCCACACTGTCCAAAACCTGAGACCTGTACATTTCTGCCACCTTGGTATAAGTATCAGACCCATCGTCCCCAGATATAACTTCCTGAATACAAGGGAAAGAATCAACGTGAGGCTTTAATTCAAAAGGCAATTGAGGAACATCCTTGACCTTATCCACCTTTGTTCCACGTGGAACAAAATTCAAAATATCGTAAAGACAGGTGTTGGGCCTGGCGGTTAATTCTTCCAGACTCTTGGTAGAGGAAATCTCAGGAGAAGCTACTGAATTTAAATACTCATTAATTGCCGTAGGCTTAATTTTAACCTGGGGTAAAAGCTCAGTTACAGACACTGTATCTCTATACTTTTTACAAGTATAATCATACCTTAAATCAGAGCTGAGGCCAATGTTATGAGACAGTTCTGTAAGCCTGAAGTCGGCATTATCCTGTCTTAAAAGAATTCTATACTCTGCCCTGGAAGTAAACATTCTATAAGGTTCATCTACTCCCTTTGTAATAAGATCGTCTATCAAAACCCCTATGTAAGCCTGGTCTCTGGAAAGAACCAAAGGCTCCTTATCTGAAAGTTTTAGATGAGCATTAACTCCGGCCATCAGACCCTGAGCAGCGGCCTCTTCATACCCGGTTGTACCGTTAAGCTGCCCGGCAATAAACAGATTCTCCACAACCTTAGACTCTAGAGAAGCCTTGAGATAGAGAGGATCAAAATAGTCATATTCCACGGCATAGGCCGGCTTTAGCAACTTGACATTTTGGAAGCCGTCAATCCTGCGCAGGGCATCAAACTGCACAGACAAAGGAAGGGAAGAAGAGAACCCCTGAAGGTAGTACTCGTAAGTATTCCTACCCTCCGGTTCAAGGAATAACTGATGCGAATCCTTATCAGAAAAAGTATGAAGTTTATCTTCTATGCTTGGGCAATAACGCGGCCCTCTTCCGTGAATCATTCCGGTAAAAAGAGGGGAGTCCTTGAACCCCGCCTTAAGAGTAGAATGGACTTCCTCGTTGGTATGAAAAATATAGCAGTCCATCTGAGGAGTTCCGTTCTGAATAGGAGAGAGGTAGGGGAGGTAAGAAAACTTCTCAGGCTTTTCATCGCCCTTTTGAACTGTAGACTTTGAAAGGTCTACGCTTCTTATATCAATTCTTGGAGGAGTACCGGTTTTCATCCGATAAGAAGGAATACCTCTTTGGACCAATTGTTCGGTAAGACCATAAGAAGATTTTTCTCCTATTCTGCCTCCTGGAAAATTATTAAGTCCAATGAAGAGTTTTCCTCCAAGGAAGGTTCCGGCGGTAAAAATTACTGCTTTACAGTTAAAAATTGCCCCGGTGAGAGTACGGACACCGCAAATTTTTTGATTCTCAAAGAGGAATTCCGTTGCTAAATCTCCATAAGTGCTTAATTTACAATTAGTTTCAAGAATTCGCCGCCAGTAAAGAGAAAAGGCCCTTTTATCGCACTGAGCACGCGGACTCCACATTGCCGGACCCTTTGAACGGTTAAGCATCCTAAATTGAAGGGTTGCCTGGTCTGTTACCAATCCGGTGTATCCGCCAAGCGCATCAATCTCCCGGACAATCTGACCCTTGGCAATTCCACCTATCGAGGGGTTACAGGACATCCTGGCAAATCCGTCAAGATCCATAGAAATTAGAAGAACGGAAGAGCCCATAGTGGCAGCGGCCATCGCTGCCTCGCAGCCGGCGTGACCTCCGCCAATAACAATGATATTGTAATCCTGAACCATAAGTATCAACTAGGGAAACATCTGCCTTTTAACATCCAGGTAGTAATTCTCTTTCTTGCGCATCATTTCCTGGTCTGATGTGGTATGATCGTCATAACCTATCAGATGAAGAAGACCGTGAACTATCACCCTGTTTAGTTCTTCTGTAAACTCGGTCTTGTAAAAAATGGAATTCTCACGGACAGAATCAACACTTATAAACAAATCCCCGGACAAGGTATTCCCCTCACAATAGTCAAAGGTTATGATGTCTGTAAAATAATCGTGCTGCAGATACCTTTGATTAACGTCAAGAATGTAATTGTCGGAACAAAAGATAATGTTTATTGCGCCTATTTTCTTAATCTCAGACTCTGCAACAGCCTTTAGCCAGGCATTACAGATTCTCCTGTTCCGGAAAACAAACTTTGTATCCTCAAAAAAGTAACTAATCATACCAGTAAGTTGTTTTTCAGTATGCAAAAATACAATAAAAAGTATAAATAATTGGAATTACGGATAAATGTCCCTATTTTAGCAACGCAAACCAAAATTAATTAAGTTTAATTATGGAAATCAAAAAGTCCAAAAAAGCCAGTCTTAACGCAAAGAGGCTGCTTTTTCTTGAGATTGGTCTCGTAGCCGCTCTCTTCATTGTATGGAGAGTCTTCGAGCACACCTCACGCGAGGCTATCGTTTCTACCCTTGAGGCAGATGAGAGGGTAGCCGAGGAAGAGGAGATCATTCCTATTACTGAGTCTACTCCTCCGCCGCCCGAGCTTGCTCCAAAGATTCCCGTGCTTTCTGACGAAATCAACATTGTTGATGATGACATCAAGGTAGACTCTGATATGTTCCAGAGCCTTGAGGATGATGCATCAATGGGTGTAGATATCATCGACTATGTAGAAGAGGCACAAGAAGAGAACATTGACGATGCCCCTATCGATTTTTACATGGTAGAGGAGAAGCCTTCGTTCAACGGTGGAGATGCCAATGAGTTCAGTAAGTGGGTTAACAAAAACCTGGAGTATCCTGAGATTGCAAAGGAGAACGGTGTGCAGGGTCGTGTAACACTGCGCTTTACCGTAAATGCCGACGGTTCAGTATCCAACGTTACTGTTCTTCGTGGAGTAGACCCTTCACTTGACAAAGAGGCTGTAAGAGTCGTTTCCAAATCACCTAAATGGAAACCCGGCAAACAGAGAGACCGCGCCGTTAAGGTAAATTATACCTTCCCGGTTATCTTCCAACTTAGGTAAAGAAGATTTTTTGATTAAAAAAAGAGGGCGGTGGCCGGAGTCGGTCATCGCCCATTTTTAAAGAGAGAATGGCAGAAGAAGAAATACAGGTAGCAGAAAAAGCGGTGTTCGTGGGAATAATCCGCGAAGGAGAAACTGAACGTAAGGTAAAAGAGTACCTTGACGAGCTTCAGTTTCTTGCAGAAACGGCTGGTATAGAAGGAGATAGGCAGTTTATCCAGAAACTGTCAAGGCCGGAGAGTTCCACTTACATAAGGAGCGGAAAACTTCAGGAAGTGGCCGACTATTGCCACGATAATTCCATTAACTACGTTATTTTTGACGATGAACTTAGCGGTATTCAGCAAAGGAATATAGAAAAGGTTATAAAGGGAACGGCCGTTATAGACCGTACAAGCCTTATTCTGGAAATCTTTGCGCAGAGGGCTAAGACCTCCTACGCCAAAATGCAGGTAGAACTGGCAAAGTACAACTATATGCTGCCGCGTCTGGCAGGTATGTGGACCCACCTTGAGAGGCAGAGGGGAGGCGTAGGAACCAGAGGTGGTATGGGTGAAACCCAGATAGAGATAGACCGCCGTATAGTCAAGGACAGGATAAGCAAACTTAAAGAGGATTTAAAGAAGGTAGACCGCCAGATGGCAACCCAGAGGGGTAACAGAGGCAGCCTTGTAAGATTGGCGCTTGTAGGCTATACTAACGTGGGAAAGAGTACCATTATGAATCTTCTTTCCAAGTCTAATGTCTTTGCAGAAAATAAGCTTTTTGCCACGCTGGATACTACTGTAAGAAAGGTAGTCATAGATAATGTACCATTCCTGCTCAGCGACACTGTAGGTTTTATAAGAAAGCTACCTACCCAGCTTATAGAGGCCTTTAAAAGCACTCTTGACGAGGTTCGCGAGGCAGATGTACTTATTCACGTAGTGGATATATCGGCCCCGGATTTCGAGGAGCAGATGACAACGGTAGAAAAGACCCTTAGGGATATCAAGGCGGATAACAAGCCGGTTTACGTAATATTCAATAAGATTGATACTTACCAGTACCAGGAGTACGATGAGTTCAGCATAGAACCAAAGGAAAAGTACAACCTGTCACTGGATGAATTAAAGAACAGCTGGATAGCAGGGGAGAAGACCCCTTGTATTTTTATATCGGCAAAGGAAAAAATCGGAATACCCAAATTACGGAACGATATTTACAAGATGGTGGCAGAGATTCACGCAGGCCGCTATCCTTTTAATAACTTTCTGTGGTAATCCATTTAAAGATTTCTCCACTCGCTTTGCTCGGTCGAAATGACAACAAAGAAGTGTTCGTTTAAAAAAGAGGCTGACTCAAAACTGGGTCAGCCTCTTTTTCTATTTAATAATCAAGAGATTACTGTTTAAATTTGGCAGCCAGAAACTCATAGTTAAGTCTGGCGATATGCTCTACGGAAATACCCTTAGGGCACTCCATCTCGCAAGCACGGGTGTTAGTGCAATTACCAAATCCAAGTTCATCCATCTTGGCAACCATAGCGCGGGCTCGTTTCTGGGCCTCAGGACGGCCCTGAGGAAGCAAAGCTAATGAACTTACCCTTGCACCTACAAAGAGCATTGCAGAGCCGTTTTTACACGTTGCAACGCAGGCACCGCAACCAACGCAGGCGGCTGCATCCATACTCTTCTCTGCCTTGTCGTGAGGGATAAGAATATTATTGGCATCCTGAGCAGATCCTGTACGTACAGAAATAAAGCCTCCTGCCTGCAGAATCTTGTCAAAAGCAGATCTATCAACTACAAGGTCCTTGATTACAGGGAAACCGGCGCTCCTCCAAGGCTCTACTGTAATGGTAGCGCCATCCTTGAAATGACGCATAAACAGCTGGCAGGTGGTTACGTGGTCGTCCGGACCGTGTGCGCGGCCGTCTATGTACAGAGAGCAGGCACCGCAGATACCCTCGCGGCAATCGTGGTCAAAAGCCACAGGCTCTTTTCCTTCACGGATAAGCTGCTCGTTAAGAATATCCAGCATCTCAAGGAAAGAAGCATCTTCTTCAATCCCGGAAATATGGTATGTCTCGAAATGTCCTTTTTCCTTAGCGTTTTTCTGACGCCATATCTTTAAATTGAATTCCATAGCTTCTTAGTCTTTGTAGTTTCTGGTTTTTACCTCAATAAATTCATACTTCAGAGGCTCCTTGTGGAGTTCAGGCTCCTTATCCTCGCCCTTATACTCCCAGGCAGCAACGTACATAAAGTTCTTGTCGTCACGCTTAGCCTCTCCTTCCTCTGTCTGGCTCTCTACGCGGAAATGTCCGCCGCAGGACTCCTGTCTGTTAAGAGCGTCGCGGGCCATAAGCTCGCCAATCTCAAGGAAGTCTGCCAGGCGGAGTGCCTTCTCAAGCTCCTGGTTAAACTCATACTGAGTTCCGGGAACACGGACTTCGCTCCAGAACTCTTTCTTGAGTTCCTGGATTTCTTTGATAGCCTTCTTAAGACCTTCCTCTTCGCGGGCCATACCAACATACTCCCACATAATGTGACCAAGTTTCTTATGAAGAGAATCAACGGTCTTGGTACCCTTAACTGCAAAGAGTTTGTCTATACGCTCCTGAACAGCCTTCTGGGCAACATCGAACTCCTCTATGGAAGTATCGGTCTTAGGCTCTGCAAACTTGCTTGCAAGATAATCACCAATGGTTACGGGAATTACAAAGTAACCATCGGCCAAACCCTGCATAAGTGCAGAAGCGCCAAGGCGGTTGCCGCCGTGATCGGAGAAGTTAGCCTCGCCAATGGCATAAAGGCCGGGGATAGTGGTCTGGAGGTCATAATCTACCCAGATACCGCCCATTGTATAATGGATAGCGGGATATATCATCATAGGCTCTTCCCAGGGAGAAGAAGCTGTGATCTTCTGATACATATCAAAGAGGTTGCCGTAACGCTCTGCAACTCTCTGATGTCCAAGACGTTTAATAGCATCTGCAAAATCAAGGAATACTGCAAGACCTGTCTCGTTTACACCAAAGCCGGCATCGCATCTTTCCTTGGCGGCGCGGGAAGCAACGTCACGGGGAACAAGGTTTCCAAATGCAGGATAACGACGCTCGAGATAGTAATCCCTGTCCTCTTCTGGAATCTGGGAAGGCTTAATCTCATGCTTGCGGAGTTTCTCTACATCTTCCTTCTTCTTGGGAACCCAGATACGTCCGTCGTTACGAAGCGACTCTGACATAAGTGTAAGTTTGCACTGCTGGTCACCGTGTACAGGAATACAGGTAGGGTGAATCTGGGCAAAGCAAGGATTTGCAAAATAAGCACCCTTCTTATAGCACTGCCAAGCAGCAGAACCATTGGAATTCATTGCATTGGTAGAAAGGAAATAAGTATTTCCATAACCACCGGTAGCAATTACAACTGCGTGTGCACCGAATCTTTCAAGTTCACCGGTAACAAGATTACGGGCTATAATGCCTTTTGCCTCTCCGTTTACAACTACGAGGTCAAGCATCTCGTGCCTGGGATAACTCTTGACGGTTCCCGCTGCTATCTCCTTGTTAAGGGAAGCGTAAGCACCAAGAAGGAGCTGCTGTCCGGTTTGTCCGCGGGCATAGAATGTACGGCTTACCTGCACGCCACCAAAGGAACGGTTTGCAAGATATCCGCCATATTCACGGGCAAAAGGAATACCCTGTGCTACGCACTGGTCTATAATTGAAGCACTTACTTCTGCGAGACGATATACATTGGCTTCACGGGCACGGTAGTCTCCACCTTTGATTGTATCGTAGAACAGACGATAAACAGAGTCATTGTCGTTCTGATAATTCTTGGCGGCGTTGATACCTCCCTGTGCTGCAATTGAATGTGCGCGTCGCGGAGAATCACTGATACAGAAAATCTTAACATTGTAGCCAAGTTCACCAAGGGAAGCAGCTGCGGAAGCTCCTCCGAGACCGGTACCTACTACAATAATTTCGAGTTTCCTTTTGTTGTTAGGGCTTACAAGTCTGATTTCTGACTTACGTTTTGTCCACTTTTGAGACAAAGGTCCTTCAGGAATTTTGGAAATTAATTTATCGGCCATTGTATAATTGTTATAAGTTATTTCAAAAGGTCTGCAATTTTAATAAATTTTAGCCAATTTTTCTTCGTATTTCTCAAATAATTTAGAAAGAAGAGAGTTATATGACACTTTAAACTGGCTGTCGGTTATTTTCTGACTAACCCAATCATTGTAAATCTTAGAAAAACCCTTGTCTATAAACTTCTCCAAATCGCGGCAAACCTTAGATAAATCCTTGTCCTGAGACTTAAAATTCATGGCAATATCGCAGATAACGCTGTGATTATCGTCCCCGGCCCTAAGATAATAAGGAATAAAATCTACATCAAGCACCATAAGAGGAATACAAGGAGTGGCGGTAGGGTAGCCACAGATAGTCCACATAACAGATTTTGTAGGATCACCGCCATCGGCAACTCCCTCAATAGCAATGGCAGAAGAAGTAATACTCCTTAAAATAGGTTTTCCTTCACGTGAGAACCTATTAAGAAGAAAAGCGTGGTCGCAGAATAAATCTTTCTTGCCGGGAACCACTGACTTCATAATCTCGTAACCCTTATCGTACCTATCGACCCCCTTCCTGTCCTGGGGACGTCCGGTCTGGGTAAAATTGGTAACAACAAGATAACCAAGGGGTGCAACCTTATTGTCGTTTACGTCAAACTTAACCCACTTGTGATTATTAACCTCGTAGTAAGCAGCTCCGCCGTGAGCGTCAATAACTCCAAAATTAGCCTCAACACCCATAGGACGTGAAAGAGTATCCAGAAGAGTTTCAAAATCCTTTATTGACTCGCACTTTCCAAGAGCTAGGTACATAAGATTACCTTCGCGGTCCATCTGTGAAGCGGGAACATCGTCATCCTTAAGGTCGTAAGTAGCGGTATTCATAATACTGAACCCTACGTTATTAGTTCCCATCCAAACCTCGCAGCCCTCGGTCTCTGAATTGACAAGACCTATGAAGGTATATTTTTCTCCGGTATACCTTCCGATGAAATTATCCAATTTTCTAGTATCACGGTGTTTATACATTACAGGTCTGCCCGATGCAGACATTTTACCCGATATTATAACCGATGTGCATGCAAACGCCGGCATTGCAAACAATAAAACAAAAAAGGAAAGTATGTACTTTTTCATATTCTAAAATAATGATGATTCTATTATTTCAGGACCCGATGATGTCCGGTAGCCTTCTAATCCAAGATGTCTGTAAGCCAAGTCTGTGGCAATACGTCCGCGGGCCGTTCGCTGGATAAATCCCTGCATTATAAGGAAGGGTTCATAAACCTCTTCTATAGTACCGGGATCCTCCCCTACAGCCGTTGCTATTGTATTAACACCTACAGGACCTCCTTTAAACTTGGTAATTATAGTGTGGAGTATCTTGTTATCTATAAGATCAAGACCCATCTTATCCCTGTTAAGAGCATCCAGGGCAATTTTGGAAATTTCTATATCAATCTTGCCACTTCCTTCTACCTGTGCAAAATCTCTAACCCTCCTTAGCAGTGCATTGGCTATACGAGGTGTTCCGCGGCTTCTGAGGGCAATCTCTGTTGCAGCCTCATCGTCAATATCCACCTTTAAAATAGAGGCGCTTCGTTTTATAATTCTTATTAATTCCTTGGCTCCGTAATATTCCAAAGAGCAGGTAATTCCAAACCTGGCCCTAAGCGGAGCTGTAAGAAGACCGCTTCTTGTAGTAGCTCCCACAAGGGTGAAAGGATTCAGAGATATTCTTACAGACCTGGCTCCTGGGCCCTTATCTATCATAATATCAATTACATAATCCTCCATAGCAGAGTAAAGATACTCCTCTACCTCCGGAGAAAGCCTGTGAATTTCATCTATAAAAAGAACATCTCCCGTTTCCAGGGAAGTAAGAAGCCCTGCAAGATCTCCCGGTTTATCCAGAACCGGACCTGAAGTAATTTTCATATTAACCCCAAGCTCGTTTGCTATTATATGCGCCAGGGTAGTCTTACCCAGGCCGGGAGGGCCGTGAAGCAGCACGTGGTCCAAAGATTCCCCACGAAGCAGAGCCGCCTTTATAAAAATCTTAAGATTAGCCACAATTTTGGGCTGACCTGTAAAATCTTCCAACTCCTGCGGACGGATAATTCCTTCCAAATACTTATCTTTGTCGGCGGCCGATGCGTAAGGGTTCAATTCTTCTTCCATCGCGAATTTTTAAAATTATTAATACAAATATATTATTTTTAATTTATTGATGATGATGTTTAGGATGTTAATTTGTTGATAACTTTATTCACCTGTTTGATTATTAATAAATTAAATCCTTTAAAAATTGTTGATATCTTTCTGATAATTTTTTAAAAAACAAAAGCCCGGAAATTTTGATATTTCAAAACTATTCTGCCTTCAAAAAATTTAATAAATAAGAAAAAAAAGTTATTAATAGTTTTTCACAGGGTTATCAACACACTTATCAACAACCAAAACAGATAAAATGATAATTTGCAGCGCCGCAGCAGAGGCTTTAAAAAATAGAATTTCCAGTATAGGGGAGGTATATTGCAGCGGGTTATTTTTATCTTCCCGATGGTTTGTTTTAAACCAGGTTGCTGCCTCCAGGGGTGTTCACTTTGTTATACTGCCCACCCGCGAGGCGGCGGAGTACTGCGCTGTAGATTTATATGCCCTGACCGATGGTGACCGTGTTTTCTTTCTTCCGGATACCGGGAAAAACATAGAAAAAAGCAATTACAAATCGTCCCTGTCAGTGCAGCGCACCGCCGCAATAGGAAAACTATCGGCCCTGAAAAAAGATGATTTTATAATATTCATATCCTACCCCGATGCCATAAAGGAAGAGATACCATCGACCGGGAGTATAAAAAAATCGGTAATAAATATAAAGGAAGGGGAGGAAATAGACTATGAAAACCTAAAAAAATCCCTGGTGGCCCTGGGGTTCGAGAAAACAGACTTCGTGTCCGCCCCCGGACAGTTCGCCCTAAGAGGGTCGGTGATAGATATATTCTCTTATTCCTACAACAACCCCTTCAGGCTTTCCTTGTTTGGAGATGAGGTAGAGAAAATAAATGTATTCAACTGTAATACCCAGCTGTCCATAGAAAGAGTAGAGGAGGCCCAGATTTATCCAGACCTTACTGCGGCCGCCGAGGGTACGGAAACAGTGAATATTCTTTCCCTGCTGCCGCAGGATACTCTTCTTTGGCTGGACTCTTCCGATATGTACAAGGAAGAGGAATTTTTCTCCCTGACCAAAAAATATAAAAGAGTGTTTCTGGAGGTGCCCATTGCCGGGATAGACTCGCAGCCGGTAAAATTCTCTATTAGACCGCAACCGGTGTTTAATAAAAATTTTGAACTGCTTACCTCCGATATCCGCACAAAGACAGAGGAAGGCTACAAGGTTTACATAGTTGGAGAAAAAGAGAGCCAGACAGACAGGTTAAAAAGCATTATAACTACGTCTGGTGGCATACTTCCGGAGTTTGTAAATGGAATTAATATCCATAACGGCTTTATAGATGTGGACGACAAAATCTGCATCTATACGGACCACGAAATTTTTGACCGCTTCCACCGCGTAATCCTAAGAAGGTCGGTGGATAAAAGCGAGCAACTCACCCTTAACGACCTTAGTTCTTTTAACATAGGAGATTACATCGTACATATAGACCACGGGGTTGGAATATTCGGGGGTCTTGTAAGGATGAAGGACGATAAGGGCCGGATGCACGAGGTGGTAAAATTAATGTACCGTGACGGCGATGTTGTCTTTGTATCGGTGCACTCCCTTCATAAGATAAGCCGGTATAAATCAAAGGATGCCGAGCCTCCCAGGATACACAAGCTTGGATCAAAGACCTGGCAGAACCTTAAGACGTCGGCCAAATCTAAGGTAAAGGATATTGCCAAGGAACTAATTCAACTCTATGCAAAGCGAAAGGCATCCAAGGGTTTTGCTTTTTCTGCCGATACTTACCTTCAGGAGGAACTGGAATCTTCCTTTATGTACGAGGATACCCCGGACCAGCAGACGGCCACCAAGGCGGTAAAGGAGGATATGGAGGATGTAAGCCCTATGGACAGGCTTATCTGCGGCGATGTTGGCTTTGGCAAGACAGAGATAGCTATAAGGGCGGCGTTCAAGGCCGTGGCTGACAACAAGCAGGTTGCGCTCCTTGTGCCTACCACCATCCTGGCCCTGCAGCACTTCAAGACTTTTGAATCAAGGCTTAAGGACTTCCCGTGCAGGATAGACTATGTAAGCCGCCTGCGCACGGCCAAGGAAATATCGGACATAAAAAAAAGAATAAAGGAAGGTAAGATAGATATTCTTGTTGGTACCCATAAGATACTGTCCAGTGATTTTGATTTCAAGGACTTAGGTCTTCTCATAATAGACGAGGAGCAGAAGTTTGGGGTTAGCGCAAAGGAAAAACTCCGCCAGATGAAGCACTCTGTAGATACCCTTACCCTTACGGCCACCCCTATCCCCAGAACTCTGCAATTCTCTTTGCTGGGAGCCCGCGACCTTTCCATAATAAGCACTCCTCCGCCAAACAGGATTCCTACCCAGACAGAAATAATTCTCTTTGACAAGGAAGAGATTCAGAATATCCTTAACTACGAACTCCGCCGCGGCGGTCAAATCTTCTTCCTTCACAATAAAGTTGAGGAACTTCCAGCTATTGCCGATATTCTGCAGAGGCTAGTGCCGGATATGAAGATTTGCGTGGCCCACGGGCAGATGGAGCCTAAGCAACTGGAAAACAAGATGCTGGACTTTATGCAGGGCGATTACGACCTTCTGCTGTGCACAACCATCATAGAGAACGGCCTGGATATTCCCAACGCCAACACTATTATTATCAATCAGGCCCAGAACTTTGGACTTAGCGACCTTCACCAGCTCCGTGGCCGCGTGGGCCGCTCTAACAGGAAGGCGTTCTGCTATCTTATTGTGCCGCCGTTAACTACTCTTACCGACGATGCCCGTCGCCGCCTGAAGGCTATCGAGGCGTTCTCCGACCTTGGCAGCGGCTTTAACATAGCAATGCAGGACCTTGATATCCGCGGGGCCGGAAACCTTCTGGGTGCAGAGCAGAGCGGCTTTATTTCCGATATGGGGTACGAGACATATCAGAAGATTCTCGCAGAGGCTATGGAAGAACTTGGTTTGGAAACCGGAATGCTCACCCGTTCCGTAAACTCAGGTTACGTACAGGACTGTATGGTAGAGACCGATCAGCCCGCCCTTATACCAGACGATTACATAGACGTAACGGCAGAAAAAATAAGGATATACAAGGAGTTGGATTCAACTGTAAGCGACTCCCAGCTTGACGCCCTTGCAACAAGGCTTGGGGATAGGTTCGGAACCCTCCCTCCGGAGGTAGAGAGCCTTATGTACGTTGTTAGAATCCGCCACCTGGGAGAAAAACTGGGCTTTGAGAAAATAATCATAAAGAACGGCATAATGATAGCCTTCTTTATCTCCAATCCAATGTCCCCCTACTATAGGGAAAAGACCTTCAGTAATATTCTGGCGATGATAAGTCGGAAGGCACGTCTGTTCGAGCTTAAAAACACGGACCAGAAGTTGAGGTTAATCTCCAGAAACGTAAATTCTCTTGGTACAGCCTATCGCACACTATGCGAATTAACATAAAATTTCTATATTTGCAGGCTACAGATTATTTATGTTCAATTTAATAGTAGAAATTGGAAATACCGCTGTCAAGGCGTCCCGCTCGGACGGAATGACCCTTGGCAAGACCTTCAGATATCAGGGAGAAAAGGTTCTGGATTTTATTCTCTCTCTTCTGGAAAAAGAAACTCCGGAGGTTCTTGTGGTGTCTTCGGTTTATGGAATACCTTCCCACGACGAGAAAATACTAAGCCGTAAGTGTAAGCACCTTCTGATACTTGACAAGGCTCATACTCAGACGCTTACAAATAAAGGTCTCCCGGAATACATTACCTATGACAGGGCTGCCGCCCTTCTTGCGGCCAGGTATCTTTTCCCGGACAGAGGCTGCACGGTTGTGGATTTTGGAACCACGCTGTCTATAGATTTGATAAGCAGGGACGGGGTGTACGAAGGAGGTAATATTTCTCTTGGGTGCAGGACCAGATTCAAGGCTCTGAACAGGTATTCCAGGGCCCTTCCTCTTCTGGATACGCCGGAAAAATCAGAGGTCTTAGGGCATAGTTCTCAGGGAAGTTTGATGTCCGGAGTTATATCGGGCATAATGTTTGAAATAGAGGGGTATATCAGTCTACATCCGGATAATATCATCGTATTTACAGGCGGTGATGCGATTTATTTTGCAAAACGGATGAAAAACTCGATATTTGTAGTTTGTAATTTGGTCTTGATGGGCCTTGCATTAATTGCTGACGATTATGTCAAAAGTTTGTAGAAGATTATTTGTGACTGTTTGTGCAGCCCTGATTTGCGTTGGATTGAGTGCGCAGTCGGAGAGTGCCAACAACTCGTATTCTCCGTACTCGCTGTTTGGAATCGGTGACATTTATTCCCAGGGAACAGCTCTGAATAACGGAATGGGAGGAGTCGGAGTAGCAATGCGCAACAGGCAATTTGTCAATTACCTTAACCCTGCGGCTGTTACGGCCCGCGACACCCTGGCTTTTATGGCTGACATCAACCTGTCCGTCCAGAACAAGTTATTTAGCCAGACCGGGAAAAAATCGGCAAACAACACCTTTAATATTAGCGGGATATCCTTCACTGTTCCTATTTACGAAAGGTCTGCTTTCATAGCCGGAATAACTCCTTTCAGCGACGTAGCCTTTGATTTTTCCAGCCGCGTAAACAAGGAACTCCTTGCCCAGACAGGTTATATTACAAGAACGGCATCCGGTCAGGGTGGTATTTATCAGTTGTTCGCAGGAGCTGGAATGGATATCAATAAAAACTTTTCCGTAGGCGCTCAACTCCTTTATTATTTTGGAAAACTGGATAAGGACTACACATACAGTTTCGAGTCAACATCGACCAACAGCCTATATACCGGATACGACCTCAGCCTTCACGCCATTACCGGAAAATTCGGCGTCCAGTACGAAAAACGCCTTTCCAACGGCCTCACGGTTTCTGCCGGAGTCACTCATAGGCTTCGTACCGGCCTCAAGGGAAGAGTGACAGATTATAAATATGCCGCCCTGTCTTCAGTTGCCGATACTCTCCGGTATGCAATTGATACCCTTGGCAAAGGAAAATCCGGGCTTCACCTTGCCGCTGAGACTGGAATAGGCATTTCCGTAAGAAACGGAAGCAGGTGGAATGCCGAGGTTGATTTTATTTATGCCGATTGGTCTGGAAGCAATCTGGATGCAATCAAGGGGTTTGCAAGCGGGAACGATGCTGCCGTTTTCACAACCACAAAGGCAATGTCCATAAGGGCCGGATTCGAGTACACGCCCAATAAGAACGATATCCGTTATTACTTCAGGAGATGTACCTACCGGGCCGGACTTTACTACGACAAAGCTTACTACAAGGTAAACGGAGGCGCGGTTAACACAATGGGGGTAACCTTCGGAATGACCTTACCCATCTTCAGATGGTATAACGGCCTTACTGTAGCGGTGAACGCGGGCCAGAGAGGCAAAACGGCAAACGGCCTCATAAAAGAAAGGTTTGTTACGTTTACCATTGGATTCAATATCCACGATGTTTGGTTCCAGAAACCAAGATACGAGTAAAAAATAATTAAACATAAAGAATATGAAAAAGATCTTATTTGCATTCCTTGCAGCTGCAATGGTTTTCTCACTTGGCAGCAAAGCAAATGCACAAGAAGCAGCGGTGGATTCCTGCCGTAAGTACGTTTCTTTCTATGTAGAGTACTACAAGCAGAAGAACTACAATGACGCAACTCCCAACTGGAGAAAGGCTTACAAGTATTGCGCCCACAACTACAACCAGAGAGTATATTCCGACGGTGCAGTTATTCTTCGCCGCGTCATAGCTGCAAACAAGAGCAAGCCCGAGTATGTAAAGGCTGTTGTTGATACCCTCCTTAATCTTTACGATATTAGGGTAAAGAACTTCCCTAATTACACCGTTCAGGCCCTTAACAACAAGGGAAGCGATATTATCAACTACGTTAAAGATCCCGTCCAGGTATTTGAGGGACTGGAAGGCATTATAGATGTTAACAAGACCAACACCAAGCCCAGCCTTCTTTTCAACGACCTCAATACCGCCATCGCTCTTTATCAGGATAGCAAACTGGAGCCGGAGAAGGTAATTGCCACATACGAGAGGAATATCGCCCTTGTTGCTTCAATGGAGCCCGGCAAGGAAGTAACCCAGGATATGCTGGACAAGGCAAAGGGTGATATGGAGAGCATCTTCATCACCAGCAAGGTTGCCAGCTGCGAGAACCTTATAGCATTGTTTACCCCCCGTTACGAAGCAGACCCGGACAATATAGAGCTTGCCACTAACATTGTAAAGATGATGACCAAGACAGAGGATTGTATCAGCAATGACCTGTTCCTCCGCGCTACAACCGCAATGCATAAGAACGAGCCTTCTGCCCAGAGCGCTTATGCCCTCCACCTTCTTAACTCAAGGCAGGGCAACGACGCAGAGGCTATCAGTTTCCTTGAGGAGGCCGTTCGTCTTGCTACCGAGGCAGGAGACGAAGATGCCGCAGATTATACCCTCCAGTATGCAACCTACTGCCTTAAGAACGGTCAGAAGTCCAAGGCTTTCGCTGCCGCACAGAAGGCTGCCGAACTTAATCCCGCATTTGCCGGAAAGGCTTACTACATCATAGGTACCCTCTGGGGTTCAACCACTTGCGAGGGTGACGATATCGCCCGCCGTGCACCTTACTGGGTAGCCGTAGACTTCCTACAGAAAGCACGCGAGGCCGATCCTTCACTTGCAGAGGATTGCAACAGGCTCATTGCGCAGTACAAGGTTTACTATCCCCAGACTGCAGAGGCCTTTATGTATGACCTTACAGACGGTATGTCCTACACCGTAGCTTGCGGCGGAATGCGCGCAGTTACCACAGTAAGGACTCAAAAGTAAAGTCACTTGCGAAGAGAAAAAAATATAGCAGTTATGATTGCAACCGTTTTTGCGGTTGCAATCGTTGTTATTTCTTGTAGCTCATCCCTTTCCACGGCCGATAAGCTTTCTCTGAAAGAAGTCCCTTATCAGGTTGTGGACAATATGTACGTGGTGCAGTCCAAGGACGGTCTTTTGCAGATGAGAATAAAGGCCGGAGTTATGGAAAGGTACGACGCGGACACAATGGACCTGGAACTTTTCCCAAAGGGGATAGAGGTGTACGCCTACACTGAGGAGGGCCTGCTGGAGTCTGAACTTTTTGCAGACATGGCCCGCCACGAGAAAGCCAAGAAAGGGGAAGAAGAGATTTGGATGGCTTTCGGCCGGGTGAAGGTGCGCAACATAATCAAGAATGAAACCATCGAAACGGATACCCTTTACTGGGACAGAAAACTTGGAGAAATATACAACGACTGCTACGTGAGGCTGTATTCCCCGGACGGATTCATCCAGGGTTACGGCCTGCGTTCAGACGACAGGGCGTCCAATGCGGTTATACTTCAGCCGTTTAACAACTATTTCATTGTAGTTCAGGATACAACAAAAGTAGCTGTGGATTCGGCCAATTTCATAGGTCCTTTGATTAAAAAATAGCTCTGTTGTATAGAAATTGACGGAAATTTGCTATCTTCGCACCCCAAATGTGTTAAAACTAAAAAATTATATAAACAATGGCGGTTCTTGAAAAAATTCGCGTAAAATTCGGTATCGGAGCATCTATTATCATTGCTCTGGGTCTTTTGCTGTTTATTGTAGACCCCAGCGATATCGATACCTTCTTCCAGCCTAAAAATAATGTTGGCGAGATAGACGGAAAAACTATTTCTTATGATGAATTTATGAACGAGGTAGACAGGCTCACAGCTGTGAACCTTGGCAGTGCAAGCCCTACAGAGCAGCAGAGCATTCAGCTTAGGGACGCTGCCTGGCAGGAGTTCATCCTCAAAGACCTCTTCATTAAAAATGCAAAGAAGGCAGGCATCAACCTTGGCACAGATGAGAAAGTTGCCCTCACGACAGGCAGCATGATTTCTCCTATAATTGCCCAGAGCCCTGCATTCCAGGACGAGAATGGTAATTTCTCCGTAGCTAACGTTCTTGAGATTGGTCAGGCTTCCAAGATAAACGCTCAGGTTCGTCTTTTCTGGGAAAACATCCAGAACCTGGTTTACAATCAGCAGTATATGAGCAAGTACAACGCTCTGTTCAACAATGCTTCCGCTGCAGCTCCCTTCAAGGTTGCAAAGAGCATAGAAGAGAACAACGTTACCAACGACGTAGATTTTGTAATGGTCCCCTTCGGCTACAGCCGTGACACTACTGTTGTTGTATCAGACGACGAAATCAAGGCTTACTACAACAGCCACAAGCAGCTTTTCAAGCAGCAGGGCAGCCGCGACATAGAGTACGTTGTATTTGAGGTTAAGCCTTCCAACTCTGATATCAAGGCTACCCGCGACTATGTTAACGCATCCTATGATGAGTTTGCTTCTACCGACAATGTTAAGAGTTTCCTTTCCAAGGTTACCTCTGAGGTTTCCTACGACGGTCACTGGTATAAGGAGGGAGAGCTTAAGAGCGTCAACACCAAGATAGACGAGTTTGTAAAGAGCGCTGCCGTAGGCAAGACCTCCGACGTGGTTACTTCCGGCAACACTTTCTATGCTGCAAGGATTATGGATTCCAAGCATATTCCGGACTCTGTATATGTAAAGCACATCCTTCTCAAGGGAGCAAACGCTGCTAAGGCAGACAGCCTTCTTGCCGTAGTTGCTTCCAAGAAAGCTAAGTTCGAGGATGTTGCCCAGGAGTATTCTGCAGATGAGAATTCTGTAGCCGACGGTGTAATAGGAAACATTGGCTGGTTAACCCAGAGCCGCAATATCCCCGGTTTCGAGAAGACTATCTTCACCGCAGCAAAGGGCAAGCCTTACATTGTTAAGACTCAGTACGGCACCCATATCGTAGAGGTTGTACGTACAACCAAGGCCGTTACCAAGAAGCAGGTGGCTATTCTTGCCAAGACTGCCCAGCCTGGCAGGGAGACCCGTTCAGAGTCCTATGCAAAGGCAAGCAACTTTGCCGTTGCAGCCGCAGACGGTGCCGCAGCTTACCACAAGGCAGTTGACACCCTTGGTCTTTACTCTCATCCTTACAACAAGCTCACAGAGGGCGTAAGCCGTCTGGGTTCCGTAGATAACGCCAAGGAGGTTACCCGTTGGGCCTTCAGCAAGAAGGTTGGCAAGGTTTCCAGCGTTATCACCATAGACAACAAGTTCCATATCGTCGCTCTTGTTAACGGTATCCACGAAGAGGGTACAGCTACTCTCGCAGAGGTTGCAGAGAGCATCCGTCAGCAGCTTTACTACCAGAAGCTCAGCGAGAAGAAGAGCGCAGAGGTTGCAGAGAAGATTGCCGGCCTTTCTACTCTTGAAGAGATTGCAGAGGCTCTTAATACTTCTATCAGCTCCCGCAGTGGCGTTACCTTCGCTACCGGAAGCGGCCAGGGTCTTGACAATGCTTTCATAGGCGCTATCTGCGCTGCAGAGGTTGGCAAGATTTCCGGTCCCGTTGCAGGCAACATCGGTACCTACGTATTCAAGGTGACCGCCCGCGACACCGGCGCTTTCTACACAGAGGACGACGCTAAGAACGCAGCCGCTCAGGAGTCTGCATACGCAAGCCAGGGCATCATCCCCGTGATGATTCAGCAGGCCGACGTAAAGGACTACAGAGAAAGATATTTCTAGAATTCTTCTAAGATACCACAAAAAAAGCGGCCTTACGGTCGCTTTTTTATTTCTAAGGAGCAGCCTTATACGTTAAAGAGGAAGTGCATTATGTCGCCGTCCTGGACAACGTAGTCCTTGCCCTCGGTGGATAGTTTACCGGCGGCGCGGCAGGCAGACTCTGACTTAAGTTCTACAAAGTCCTGATACTTGATAACCTCTGCACGGATAAAGCCACGCTCGAAATCTGTGTGTATGGTTCCGGCAGCTTTGGGTGCCTTGTCTCCCTTGCGGATAGTCCACGCGCGGCACTCATCGGCCCCGGCGGTAAAGAAGGTCTGAAGACCCAGAAGCCTGTAGGCACCCTGAATAAGGCGCGTAACGCCGGATTCCTCAAGGCCCAGATCGTCCAGGAAGAGCTTGCGCTCCTCGTAATCCTCAATCTCTGCAATATCAGACTCTGTCTTTGCGGCAATAACCAAAATCTCTGCGTTCTCGTCTTTGGTAGCCTGGCGCACGGCCTCTACGTAAGCATTACCCTTGGCCGCAGAAGCTTCATCCACATTGCACACATACATCACCCTCTTGTTGGTAAGAAGATAAAGATCCTTGGCCATGGCGGCCTCTTCCTCGTTGGCCGGCTCTACGCTGCGGCAATTCTTGCCCTGCATAAGAGCCTCCTTGTAGCGCTCCAGAAGGTCCATAAGCTTGCGGGCCTCCTTGTCTGCCCCAATCTTTGCCTGCTTCTGCACCTTGGCCAGGCGGGCCTCCACGGTCTCAAGGTCCTTGAGCTGAAGCTCCACATCCACAACCTCCTTGTCGCGAACCGGGTCTACGGAACCATCCACGTGTACGATGTTATTGTCGTCGAAGCAGCGCAGCACGTGAAGAATGGCATCTGTCTCACGGATATTGGCCAGGAACTGGTTCCCAAGACCCTCTCCCTTGCTGGCGCCCTTTACAAGCCCGGCAATGTCAACTATATCTACGGTTGCCGGGATGGTCCTTTGAGGCTTGCAGATATCTGAAAGCACCTCAAGCCTCTTGTCCGGCACGTTTGTAGAGCCAAGGTTGGGCTCAATTGTACAGAAAGGAAAATTAGCGCTCTGGGCCTTACCCGAGCTTATACAGTTGAAAAGTGTGGATTTGCCCACATTGGGAAGCCCCACTATTCCGCATTTCAAAGACATAGAAATTAAAGATTTATAAATTTTAGGCTCTTCTCTGAGCAATTGCTCTGCAAAATTATAAAAATATACGATTCTTACCTTATTTGTAAGAGAAAATATCCATATTGCACCCCTATGAGACGATGTAAAATTTTTATTTTCGGGCTGATGGTGCCGCTCTTCCTCTCCTTTTCCGGGCCCGAGGGCCACGGCGACACCCTGCGGGTAATGTTCTGGAACGTAGAGAACTTACTGAACCCCTTTACCTCAGGGGCGGAGCGGCGCTGGACCTTCGGGCGGTTCAGAAAGAAATGCCAGGACATTGCCAAGACCATATTCTGGTGTGCCGATGCCCAGGGCGGCCTTCCGGATGTAATAGGCCTGGCAGAGGTAGAAGACCGCTTTGTCCTGGGCTACCTTTTAAAACACACGGCCCTTGAAAAGGCCGGATACGGCATTATCCACTTTGATTCCAGGGACCACCGGGGCATAGACGTGGCCCTGCTTTACAGGAAGGCCGCCCTTAGGCCCGCGCGCGCCCGCCCGGTACCAATCATCTCGGAGGATGGAGACACCATCGACACAAGGGATATTCTAGTTGTGGATTTTACCCTACCGGGAGGGTCGATGGTTACGTTTGCCGTTAATCATCATCCCTCCAAATACAGGGGTGCGGGGAAGAGCGCACCTCTGAGGCGCGCGGCAATGAGGACTTTGGAGGCCGTGGCCCTGGAGCCCAGGGATTCGGCTGCGGTATTCATTGCAATGGGAGACTTTAACGACACCCCCGGGGACACCCTGTTCGCCGCCTTCCAGAGAAACACGGGCCTTATAAATCTTGCCGCCCCGCTGGCGCGGGATGGGAAGGGTACCATCCGATACCAGGGCCGATGGGAAATGATAGATATGTTCTTTGTGCCGCCGGCGGACGGGCACTCGCAGGCACCGGAAATGCAGATTCAAAAGCCACCGTTCCTTATGGAAAGAGATAACGTGCATTCCGGAGAAAAACCCTTCAGGACCTACGTGGGGCCGCGATACGCGGGCGGCGTCTCTGACCATCTGCCGGTTTTTCTTGTTTACTACTTAAAAATGTACTAAATTTACGAACTGCGCAAAGCAAAAAAGAAATCTAAAAATCCAAAGATATGAAACAGAAAATTCAGGAAAAATTCAAAGCCCTTTTTGGAGAAGGGGGTAATTTGTTTGCATCCGCCGGACGAATCAACATCATAGGCGAGCACACAGACTACAACGGTGGTTACGTATTCCCCGGAGCCATAGACTGCGGCATAATGGCCCAGATTAAGCTAAACGGCACAGACAAGGTTAGGGCATACTCTCTAGATTACAACGAACTTGCAGAATTCGGCCTCAAGGAAGAAGATGTTCCTGCACAGGCCTGGGCCAGATATATCTTTGGCGTCTGCCGCGAGACCATCAAGCGTGGCGGCAGGGTGGCAGGTTTCGACACCGTGTTTGCAGGTGATGTCCCGCTTGGCGCCGGCCTAAGCTCATCGGCAGCCCTGGAGAGCACCTTTGCTTTTGCAATTAACGAGCTTAACAAGAATGGAATAGACAAGTTTGAGCTTGCAAAGATTGGCCAGAGCACAGAGCACAACTACTGCGGAGTAAAATGCGGAATTATGGACCAGTTTGCCTCTATTTTTGGAAAGAAAGGCAGCCTTATCCGCCTCAACTGCAAGACAATGGAGTACAAATACTATCCCTTCAATCCTCAGGGCTACAAGGTGGTTCTTCTGGACTCCTGCGTAAAACACGAACTGGCATCATCGGCTTACAATAAACGCCGCGAGTCCTGCGAGAACGCAGCTGCAGCAATCCGTAAGTATCACCCGGAGGTAGAAACCCTCAGCGACGCAAAGAGACAGTGGCTTGAGGAAGTTCGCACAGAAATTCCTGAAGAGGACTTCATGAGGGCAGAATATGTGATTGGAGAGGTTCAGCGCGTGCTTGATGTCTGCGACGCCCTTGAGCGCGGAGATTACGAGACCGTGGGCGAGATGATGTACCAGACCCATTTTGGTCTCAGCCGTCTGTACGAGGTTAGCTGCGAGGAGCTTGATTTCCTTAACAAGTTGGCCCGCAAAATGGACGTTACCGGCTCCAGAGTTATGGGCGGCGGCTTTGGCGGCTGTACCATAAACCTTGTAAAGAATGAGCTTTACGACCAGTTCATAGCCACGGCAAAAGAACAGTTCAAGGCCAAGTTCGGCCACGAACCCAAGGTTTACGACGTGGTTATCAGTGACGGAGCCCGCTGCGTAGAATAAAATGGCAGAAACAAGAACTCAGAAAGCGGTTTGTCGCGAATGCGGCAAACCGTTTGAAGTAGAACTCTTTCCCGTCCTTATAAACGTGGGGCGGGAGCCATCGTACAAGGAAGACATTAAAAACGGCTCCCTCTTCACCCGCGTCTGCCCCCATTGCGGGGCGGTGAATATGGTGCTGGCCCCCCTTCTTTATCACGACCCGGATGCCAGAATCATCATCTGGCTCAACCCCCAGGGCCCCGCACAAGGCCAGGATTTCACAGACACTATGAAGGCCGATGACCTAAAAGGCTACACCCTGCGCAAGGTAGAGGACGCCGGCTCACTCATAGAAAAGGTAAGAATTTTTGAGGCCGGTTTGGACGATGCTGCCGTAGAGATGTGCAAGTTTGTCTCCGGGCAGGAACTTAACGCCAAAGGCCTGAGGTTCCGCGGTTTTGCCGGGGCAGACAATGAGATGGAGTTCATCTTCCCGCGTAACGGGCAGATGCACAGCGTAAAAGTTGGCTTTAACGTTTACGAGGACAGCCGGGCCATACTCGCCCGCAACCCCTCGGTAGTACCCGGGGGTCTCTTCCCCAAGATAGACTCTGACTGGACAGAGCAGGTCTTCGGCTAGTCCGCAAGTAGTTACAGACTGGTTTTAAACACAAGAGACACGGAGGTCCTTTCTGGCGAAAGACCTCCTGTTTTTATAAGATCCCAGGACTTGCCTCCGTTGTAGTTGAAGGACAGTCCAACCTGGCAGTCGTAGGGGAACCACAGCAGATTGGCAAGGCAGGCTGTAAGGTCTGCTCCCACGCTGTAAAGGGCTCCGTTCCCGGACAGCCCGTTCCCGTAGCGGAAGGCGGTATAGTCTGCGTGCGGGGTAAATACAAAATTCTTTATGTAAGCCAAGGGGCTGAAAGCCTTTATATCACCAAGCCAGAAAGAAATGGCATAGTCTGCCGTAAGACGCAGCTGGCGCTTGGTGTACAGGGACAAGAAGGAATTGATGTCGTCAGAGTTAAGGCCGCGCGGGCGGGTCTTGACGCCGTTTTCTGCGTGCAGGGCGCTGAACTGAACCTGAGCCAGGGCCGTGAGCTTAAGCCCCTGCTCCTTTCTTAGGCCGGGCAGATACCCGTAAACGTAGCCATAGGCAGAAGGGGAGTATAGGTCAGATAAGGAAAGCCTGGTATGATAGCCCACCTCCGCGCCAATTCCGGCAGAGGGATAAACCTGCGAATGTGCCACCGGTCTCATAATATAACCGCGAACAGAGGCGTTAAGCGCCTGCATAAGCACATTGCGGCCTTCCTGGTAAGAAACAGACAGGACATCGGTACTTTTGCCGTTGCCCCCGTCAATTATGGAAGCTCCTTTAAGGTAACGGTCGTTGCTGGCAGTAAACTTAACTTGGGGAATAATCCCGCGGTTCCACCCGTTGCGCGAGAAATTAAAAGGAATATAAGACTTTAGCTCCACGCTTATATGGGGCTGGTCTATGTAATTGGCCAGAAGGCGCTCCATCTGGGAACCTCTGTGCCGCACAATCACCCTTTTGTACTGATAAGAATCCCTGTCTCCCAAATCTGCAGAAAGTTCAATGACTGGATAAAGCCCGGTATAGGTAAAATCCAGATGGAAGGAGTGATGGCGTTTCTTGCCGGCGAACCCCTTTTTGTTGGAATCGTAGGCATAGGAAGCCAGTCCGGACAGGGTTCCCAGCGTATTCTGGAACAAAACTGAGGCTCCAAGCCGCAGGTTATCCAGGGTTTCATCGCTGGAAAGATCGGATACAGCCTCGTAATCTATGCTTAGCGGCACCCAGGAATGAATCCTTATTGCGTTAAGAAGTTTGCTGTAACCCCGGGGCTCCGAAATCTCTCCATCCCAGGCGGCATCGTCCGGGGCGGCCAATCCCTTTGCAAGGGCTAGCCTTCTTTCCTGGGAAGAAAGGGTATCGGCAATTGCATAACTATGATAGGAATTAGCGTCCGAGGGCCTTCCGGGCAGGTTTTCCAGAGCCGCAGAGCAGACAAGATTTCCGTTGGGATAGCGGGCTGCATAGAACAGCGTACCACCGCTTACGGCATAATCCGTAACCCCGTAGCGGGCATTCGTAACCCGGGTCAAGGCACCATCGGCCCCAAAACCATAAACCTGGGACACCCCGTCCCTATCGCTTATAAAATATAATTTGCCATCGATGTTTTTAAGGTGGTTGATGCTTACCGGTTGCTGCGGCAGAAGGGAGTCGGACACGGAACCATCGGCCTGTAAATAGGATAGGCCGAAGCCTCCTGGGCCTGTATAACTTACCGCCAGCCGCCCGTCCAACCAGGTTGCCTCTACAAACTGGATTCCGTCCGGGGAGCAAATCCTGCCAAGGACGCCGCCGTCTTTGCCAAGGGTGACAATGGCGCTGCCGCCCTCCGTGGGATACTCCGTAACTGCAATAACCTCCCCAGGCCCAACCGCCGGGTTAAAATACCTTTTGTCCCCTGAAAGATCAGAGATTTTCCCATCCTTCAGCCTTTGAAGGCGGGAGGTGGCAGCCAGGCTCCACCGCCTGTTGGGGACAGCCTCTGTCCAAAGCACGGAACCATCGGCCTCCGTAGCCAGGGCGCTGGTCTTGGAAGCGAAGGGCCTGATTGTCTTTTCCTGACCGTTGGGGGCGATACTTACGAGTACCGCCGCCTGTGTAAATGAACTTTTAACGGCGTAAACCCCGCCGTTCCCGTCCGGGGCCAGCCCGGAATAGGTAGTGTACCAGGAAGGGTCTTCCACTATAAGGTTCTGGACATCGAAGGGCCCGCGGGCTTCCCGCTCCCTGTCCCACACGCCCTTGAAGGCCAACATAACATCGGCAAATGAAGCGTCGAATCCCTTGCCGCTGCGCTCCTTGAACCACTTCCTTACCTTGGAGGCCTTGAAGGGATGATGGGCTGCCAGCTTAAGATAATCCTGCGTAAAAAGAGCGTCGTTGTAAAGATATCTTGCCCCGGCAATGGTAAGATAGCCAAGGGCGTAGTGATTGGGCGCATATCTTCTGTAAGAACCCCACCTCCACTGCTCCCAGGAGCGCATATCCCCCTTGTCGAAGGCCATCATATAGTAGGAAAGAAAGTCTGCGTTTCTGCCGCGGCCAAAACGGGAAAGAGCCGTCTCTGCCACAACTGCATCGCCTTCCAGCATCCAGGTGCTTGGGAAGAGGCCGGCAAAAAGGCCGGTAGCGGCTTCGCCAAAAAGGATGGAGGGAATCTTTAGCAGGCCGTCGTTGCCAAACTGCAACTGGGCCACGTGACGGTTCTCGTGAACGGCCAGTTCCTTGAGCCAAGGCATAGGCTCCGGATTGTATGCCTCCGGAAGCGTGTACAGATCCATTCTCATAGGGGCCCAGGAAACGGAGCCGTTGGCCGCACCCGTGAACGGATGAAGTACAACCTGGGTCTTGCCCCAGTAGGTCTGGCCCGGAAGAAAGCCAGCGCTAAGGCCCACAAGGGGGCGGGCGGTCTCCAGCTCAATAGCGTAACGCCTTGCCAGAGAATCTGTGCCGCGGGGATAGATGATTTTATAGTTGGGTGTTTGAATGTATTTCCACTTAAGCTGTCCAGGGTCGTCGCCGGTCAGATAGAACTGGGCCCTTAAAGGAGAGAGGGCTGCAGCGGCCAGGAATATGGATAATAAAATGCGTTTCATCCGGTAAAGTCATTTGAACACAAAAATACAAATACTAACTTAATTTTAATATATTTGTATTTAGAAAAGCCAGTGGTCTTATGATAAAGGGAAAGAGGTGTTTTTTAGTTATCGCAGCGGCGGCGCTCTGTCTTGCCGCCCTTTATTCCTGCGGGCAAAACAGCGCTCCCAAGGCCGCAGACGCCGGGTTCCCAATGGTGGAAGCTCCGGCCGTAATAACGGAGCCCCCGGCCAGAATAGACTATATGGCAGAACACTTCTGGGATATTTTTCTTTCCGGGACTTTTGGCCCGGCTGCCGCAGATTCCCTGGCAGTAAGGGGTGTGGGGGCAGAGGAGCTGGAGTCTAAATTTGCAATGTGGGCCTCCTTCATAAAAGACGCGTCTTACGGCTCAATGCAAAAAGCCGTCAGGACCTTTGGCCGTAAGGCCGCTGCAGACAGCGCGGCCTATCCCTGCCTCCTGGCCCTGGCAGACAAATTCTTATACGACCCATCCTCCCCTACGCGTAACGAGGAAGCCTATCTTCACCTGCTGGAAAAAATTCTGGGCGGCGCCCTTCCGGAAGAGTCTTCAAGGCCGTCCTATCTTCTGGCCCTGGAAAAATGCTCGCTTAACAGGATAGGGGAGAAGGCCGCAGACTTTGCCTTCACGGACGCCGGCGGAACTCGCCGCACCCTTCACGGCATAAAGGCTCCCGTAACGCTCATTTTCTTTGGCAACCCCGGCTGCACGGCCTGCACCCAGTACAAAGAGGCATTTGAAGAAGACCGGGAGATAGCCGCCAAAATTTCCGCCGGAGACATTTACGTAGTTAACGCCTACCCTGACGAAGACACGGTCCTTAACGACCTTTACAACATAAGAGCCATTCCCTCCCTGTACCTGCTGGACTCTGACAAGACAGTAATGCTAAAGGACGCATCCGTGCAGGAGGTTATGGAACAGTTATATGCAATATTCTTTTAACAACGAACACTATGGCAACAGAAGGAAAAATCTGGGGCAAAGGCCCTGACGGAAAAGAAATTTACAAATACAAGCTCACCGCCGCAGACGGAGCATACGTAGAACTAAGTTCCCTTGGCGCAGCCATAGTGTCTGTATGCGTACCGGATAAGGACGGGGTTCTGGGCGATGTTGTCCTTGGCTACGACAAGGCAGAAGACTATCTTGCCGACGGTCCCTGCGCCGGAAAATGCCCCGGCCGTTTTGCAAACAGGATTGCCAAAGGGCACTTTACCCTTGACGGCAAGGAGTACACCCTCCCGGTTAACAACGGCCCCAACCACCTTCACGGCGGCCCCCAGGGCTTCCAGAACAGGGTATGGGACAGCCGCATAGACGGCCAGGCCGTAGAGTTTCTCTACTTCTCTGCAGACGGAGAGTGCGGCTACCCCGCCAACCTTAAGGTAGTGGCCCGTTACGAGTGGGGGGACGATCACGCCCTAAAGCTCACCTTTACCGCAGTCAGCGACGGCGCAACAGTCCTTAATCTTACCAACCACGCCTATTTTAACCTCTCTGCCTTCAAGGAGAACGTGCTGGGCCACGAACTCTGCCTGGCAGCATCGGAATACCTGCCCACGGACCAGACCCTGATTCCCCTTGGAGACTCCGAGCCCGTTGCCGGCACCCCTATGGACTTTGTAACTCCCAAGCCCATCGGCCGCGACATAGAGGCAGACTTCCCGGCCCTTAAGTACGGCAAAGGCTACGACAACTGCTTTGTGATAGACGATTACACCCCCGGCCAGTTAGAGAAGGCCGCCAGCCTTTACTGCCCCGCGTCCGGCCGCGCCCTAGACGTTTACACCACCCAGCCCGGAGTTCAGATTTACACGGGCAACTGGCTTAACGGCTGTCCCGCCGGCAAGCACGGCCTCACCTATCACGACTACGATGCCGTAGCCATAGAGTGCCAGCACTTCCCGGACACTCCCAACAAGCCGGACTATCCCACTGCGGAACTTCGTCCCGGCCAGACCTACGAAGAAGCAATTGTATTTGAATTCTCTGTACGATGAAACAATATTTAGACCTGCTGCAAAAAATAATGGACCAGGGTGTGGTTAAAAAAGACCGCACCGGCGTTGGAACAAAGAGCATATTCGGCCACCAGATGAGGTTCGACCTTTCCCAGGGCTTCCCTCTGCTTACAACCAAGAAGGTACACCTCAAGTCCATAATCTACGAACTACTGTGGTTTATTGCCGGCGACACCAATGTCCGCTGGCTTCAGGAACACGGGGTGACGATTTGGGACGAGTGGGCCGATGCTGACGGTAATCTTGGCCCTGTTTACGGCCATCAGTGGCGCAGCTGGAATTCCGCAGGCGGCAAAGCCGTAGACCAGCTCTCGCAGGTAATAGAGACAATAAAGAAGAACCCGGACTCTCGCAGGATGCTGGTAACGGCCTGGAACCCATCGGAGGTAGAAAATATGGCCCTGCCTCCCTGCCACTGCCTGTTCCAGTTCTACGTGGCCGAGGGCAAACTCTCCTGCCAGCTATACCAGCGCAGCGCCGACACCTTCCTGGGCGTTCCCTTTAACATTGCTTCCTACGCCCTGCTTACTATGATGATTGCCCAGGTCTGCGGGCTCAAACCCGGAGAGTTTGTGCATACAACCGGCGACACCCACCTGTACCTGAATCATATGGAACAGGTAAAAGAGCAACTCTCAAGACAACCCAGGGCTCTGCCGCAGATGCAGCTGAACCCCAATGTAAAGAGTATATTCGACTTTAAATACGAGGACTTCACCCTTACCGGTTACGACCCCTGGCCTGCGATAAAAGCTCCTGTAGCTGTTTAGATTTAGGAAGGACAGCGGCTCCAAGAAGCATAAGTATAAGAGCCCAGCTGCACACTGCAGAAAGTGTGCGGCCGGTAGCGTAGCTGTCGGGCTGGAAACGCATCACGACATAGCCTTCTCCCGCGGGAATGACGGCCCCGCGAAGAGTCCAGTCCGTCCTAAGAAGGTCAAGGTCTCCGGTCTTGTTGCCGGAGGCATCTTCTGTCCAGGCCTTCCAGCCGTAAGCGCACCAGATTTCACTGAACACAGCAAGGCGCTCTGCGGAGGTCTTGTAGCTATACCTTAGCTGATTGGGAGCATACTCGATAAGAGCAATGCTGTCTTCTTTTGTACCGGCGCCAAGAGAGGCCAGGCTGCCGGAGAGAGACTCCCGCACAACAGCAACCTTGTCCAGAGGAACGCCGCCAAGAAGGGCAATCTCCTCATCTGCAGTGGCGGCCGTAACGGTGCTGTCCACAAACCATACAGGCCCAAAGGCATCGTGGTTTACGGCCGGAGCGGCGCTTTCGTCTATGATTATGTATTTACAGTTGAGGGCAGACAGAACGGGCAGGGAGGGCAGTTTTTCCTGAGCCTCGTCAAGAGTCTTTACTCCCGAAAGCGACCCGTAAATCTTCCTTATCTCGCCCGTAAGATAGTTGTCTATAAGGTCCTGATACCTCTGGAGTTTAACAGGGGAATAGCCTCCCACGTTCTTGTGCCAGTAACTTGGCGTAGCGTCGTTGAATATGTTAGCGGTAAGGTCCAGAACCCTGTAAGATAGGGCCTTGTCCGTAAGAATGCTCTTGTCGGCAGGCCTCAAGGTAAAGTGCGAGTCAAACTTGCTCTTTGTTACAAAATGACTGCTGTTAAGGTATCGCTTTCCTACAGAGAGAAGGTTTATGCATACAAGAAGGCAGATACCGGCTGCAGCTATAATCCTGCGCTTGTCCGCCCCAAGTTTTGTAGGCTTGGCCCCCGGCACCATCGACCAGAAAATAAGGCCTCCGGTAGCAAGAATAAGGACAAGGGCCGTGAAGGCATCGGCCTTCAGAAGAGAAGCCCGGTCTGCCATAAATGCCTTTACCAGAATATCATCGTACTGGGCGTCCACAGGGGCTGAGAATGACCCTGCCATACCCGGGAACAGCCATACCAAAAGACAGAAGGCTCCTGTAATGCCCGCCGATATTCCAAGGGCCTTTACCAGCGGCCTGCGCTCATATTGGCCGGAGAGTACCCTGCCAAGGGCGGTGAAGGCCAGAATAGGCATTGTGAACTGCAGAATGACAAGGGCCATTGACACTGTCCTGAACTTGCTGTAGAAAGGGGTGGATTCGAACCAGAATAAGTTAAAGGCCCGCACCAGTCTGGCAATGAAGCCGGTGCCGCCATAGGCTCCTCCCATAGCCAGGATGATTCCCAGGACGGAAGGAATTATAATCCACCACTTCTCTTTGCACTTGGGAAGGCAGAGGCCAAGAACGAACAGGAAGACCGTGATGGCTCCTATGTACATTGGCCCGGCGGTAAAGGGCTGAGGGCCCCAGTACATTGGCAGACCCTTGGTTATGCTATCTACCTCTTTTTGCTTGTAGCCAGCCTTGAGCAGAAGTTTGGCCGTCTCTGATTTCTTGGAATCCACCGCCCCGGTAGAAGAACCACCGTTGTAGTTGGCTATCATTATATTGGGCAGCTCCTCAAGACCGTAGGACCATTGGGTGGCATATTCAAAATTAAGCCCCTTGCTCTTTGTGGCACCATCGTCCCGGGTAAGCTCTGACCCTCCGCGCATAGTCTCCTGGGTATATTCCCACGTGGGAACAAGCCTGTTGGCATTTGTACCTATTCCAATGGCGGCAAACGCAATCAAAAGCCCGGTGGTAATAAGGAAGGGTTTTAGTTTTTCCCTTTCTTTTAGGCCGATGGTTACGAGTTTTACTATGAAGTACGAGCCTATTATAAGGGCTATGTAGTAGGAAATCTGAACGTGGTTGGCCTTAATCTGGAAGCTTAGCGCAAAGGCGGTGAGTATGGGACCGATAAGGGAAACCTTCCTGGTGTCCAGAGCCTTGCGGTAAGAGTAGATTACTCCGGCAAGCACCCAGGGAGCCCAGGCCAGGGCCAGCATCTTGGCATTGTGGCCTACCTGGATAATCTGCAGGTTATAGGAGCAGAAGGTTACCGCAACTGCTCCCGCTGCGGCCAGAAGAGGGCTTACCCCAAGGGCCAGCATAAGCAGGAAGGCCCCAAGCAGGGAAATGAAAAAGTAGCTGGCTGGGCGCTTTCCTATAAGGAAGGCATCAAAGAGGCCCTGGGTGGCATCGCCCCCGTCATTTCCCGTAAGCATAGTGGTTGGCATACCGCCGAACATAGAGTCTGTCCAGGCCGTTTTGTCGTCCGGGTGCTCTGCGTTCCAGGTGTTGGTCTCGTGGGCCATACCGATGTAACCGGTGATATCGCTTTGGTTAACTATCTTTCCGCCAAGCACCTCCGGCACAAAGCCGTAGGATACTACAAGAAAAGCCGCAACTATTCCGGCGTAAAGAAGTACTTTCTTCTTAAGGTCTTTCATATAAGAATTAAATTATGCTGTCCAGCAGAGCGGCCATACTCTTTGCCGTCTGGGGGCGTGAATACTTTTCTATGTTTCCGCCGGGGAATAGCCCGCCGCTTCCAAGATTGCACTCTCCGCGGAGGAAGGCTTCCCAGGCCTTTTCTATAAAACTGTCAATGGCTGCGGCATCTTCCCATCCGGCGGTAAAGCCGGCTCCGGCATCTTCTACAACCTTTGCCATTGCCCCGTCTGTCTGCCCAATTCCAAGAATGGGCCTGCGGGCTCCAAGGTACTCGAAGAGTTTTCCGGGAAGAGTAGCCCTGTACTCGGGCTCTTTCCTTAACGGAAGCAGCAGTACGCTGGCGCCGGACTGCTCACGTACGGCCACCTCGTGGGCCACGTAGCCGTTATCTACAAGATTGCCCTCCAGCCCAGCGGCCTTGATAGACTCTATAATCTGTGAGTCTGTCTTTCCTGCAAGGCGAATCCTCAGGCGGGCGGCAAATTGCGCATCTTCCCTGCAACGTTTGCCAAGAACGAGCCAAAGATTGTCCGGGTTGCCGTCAGAGGCAAACTGCCCGGTGTGGGTAAGGTTAAAATAACCGTCTTCCAGCCTGGTTTGCTGGGAAGAAAAGTCGTCAGGGTCAAATCCGTTGGTTATGAGTTCCACGCGGGTTTTTGTCATTGTGCGGAACTCTTCCTGTACAAGGGGAGATACTGCAACCACCACCGTGGCGTTATCCAGCACGTCCTGTTCCAGGCGCAGGTGCTTGCGGGTTGTGCGCTTGCCAAGGCCAAGATGCTTAAAATAAAAAATTCTTGTCCAGGGGTCCCTGAAGTCTGCTACCCAGGGTATTCCTGCCCAGGCAGCTACCTTACGGGCAATCAGGTGCATGGAGTGGGGAGGCCCGGTGCTGACTATTGCATCTACGGGGTGCTCCTTAAGGTATTTTTTTAGGAACTTGACAGATGGCCTTACCCAACTTACTCTTGGGTCCGGTACAAAAAACTTCCCGCGCACGGCCATCATAAGCCTTTGCTTCCAACTGCGCTTCTGGGAGTTAACCATATTTACCTGGGCCTGGCTGGCCGCTTTGCCCGTGAATTTTCTGTAAATACTGTAAATTTCCGTTATGGGGCGTTTTATTATTTCTGCCTCCGGTGGGATGTCTCCTTCCAGCGAAAAATCTACAGACTGCATCTCGGGGTTCTCCGGGGTGTAAATAACAGGTTGCCAGCCCTGGGCGGGCAGGTACTTGCAGAACTTAACCCAGCGCTGCACCCCGCTGCCTCCTGCGGGAGGCCAGTAATACGATATTACCAGAACGCGTTTCATCAATCGCAAAAGTACAAAAAACTTGGCAAAAATGATTATATTTGCAAGACAGGCTTTTTGCAAGCACGCATTATGGCAGGAAAGAAACAGGCAGAAGATACGCCGCTTTTAAAACAATTTTTCGAGGTAAAGGCCCAGAATCCGGAGGCGGTGCTGTTGTACCGCGTTGGGGATTTCTATGAGACTTACTCTGACGATGCCCTTCTGGCAAGCAAGGTCCTTGGCCTTGTGCTTACCCGCAAGAGCAACGGAGAGAAGGGGTATATGCCTATGGCGGGGTTCCCGCATCACGCTCTTGACGTGTATCTTCCCAAGCTTGTGCGTGCCGGGCTCAAGGTTGCCGTCTGCGACCAACTGGAAGACCCTGCCCTGGCCGGACGCAAGTTGGTAAAGAGGGGAGTAACGGAGATTGTTACTCCGGGTGTTGCCTTTGGCGACACTATGCTGGAGCAGAAAGAGAACAATTACCTGGCGGGCATTGTATTCCGCAAAGATGGTTGCGGCGCGGCTTTCCTGGACGTTTCTACCGGAACCTTCCGCCTGGCTCAGGGGTCGGAAGAGTTTATTGGCACCTTGTTCTCCCTGCTGCGGCCCAAGGAAACCATCACCACAAGACAGGATTCCTCCCACGCGGCGGAAAGTTTAGGGGAGATTGGTTATATTACCACCCTGGATGAGTGGGCCTTTGTTTACGATTCTTCCCGCGACCGTCTTTGCAAGCAGCTTGGGGTAGACAGCCTCAAGGGCTACGGCATAGACGACTGCCAACTTAGTATATGCGCCGCAGGGGCTCTGCTCGTTTACTTGGAGCAGACCTTCCACAGCGGCATTTCCAATATCTGCTCTGTGTCCAGAATAGATGAGGGCAAGTTTGTGTGGATGGATAAGTTTACCGTCCGCAACCTGGAGATTTTTTCTTCAGAAGGCGACAGCCTTCTTACTGTTATGGACAAGACAGTATCGCCAATGGGAGCAAGGCTGCTCCGGCTTTATCTGTCTATGCCCATTATGGATACAGAAGAACTTTCCCGCAGGTTCGACGCCGTTGAGGCCTTCTGCTCTGACGACGAGCTTTTGTCCGGCGTTCAGGAGCATCTTGGCCGCATAGGAGATCTTGAAAGGATTATATCGCGGGCTGCAACCGGCAAGATTGCCCCGCGCGAGGTGGTTCAGCTTGGCCGCGGCCTTTCCAACATAGTGCCCATAAAGGAGCTTTGCCTGGAGAATCCAGCCCTGGAGCCGCTGGTGTCTTCTATGCAGGACTGCTCTGCGCTAAGGGAAACCATCGCCCAAACCCTGTGTGACGATCCTGCCGCCCTAATCGGCAAGGGGGATGTTATAAGGGAAGGGGTCGATGCTGAATTGGACAGTCTCCGCAATATCTCCCGCGGCGGGAAGGATTATCTTATGGAGATGCAGCGCAAGGAGAGTGAGCGCACGGGGATTGCTTCGCTTAGGATTAGTTACAATAATGTCTTTGGCTATTATCTTGAGGTAAGGAACACCTATAAGGACAAGGTTCCGCCGGAGTGGATTCGCAAGCAGACCCTTGTTTCTGCCGAGCGTTACATTACCCCCGAACTTAAGGAGTACGAGGAGGCTATTCTTGGGGCGGAGGAGAAGATATACGCTCTGGAGTCCAGGCTTTACGGGGAACTTGTGCGCAAGGTTCAGACCTATATTCCCGTTATTCAGGCAAATGCCGGCAAGATTGCCAAGCTGGACGTTCTGGCGGGCTTTGCCACTCTTGCTACGGCGAATAAGTATTGCCGTCCGGTTGTGGACGACGGGGATGTGCTGGAGATTGTGGCCGGGCGTCACCCCGTTATAGAGACCACGATGAAGCCGGGCGAGGAGTATGTCCCCAACGATATTTTCCTGGACAGGACTACTCAGCAGATAGTTATTCTTACCGGCCCCAATATGTCCGGAAAGTCTGCCCTGCTTCGCCAGACGGCGCTCATTGCGCTTATGGCCCAGGTGGGTAGCTTTGTTCCGGCGCAGGCGGCCCGCATAGGCTATTTTGACAAGATTTTTACCCGCGTAGGGGCATCGGACAATATATCCAAGGGCGAATCTACCTTTATGGTAGAGATGCTGGAGACCTCTATGATTCTGCATAATCTTAGCCCGCGCTCGCTGGTTATTCTGGACGAGATTGGGCGAGGCACGGCCACCTATGACGGAATGTCCATTGCCAGGGCCATAGTGGAGTATATCCACGAGTACGGGCATAGGGCAAAGACGCTTTTTGCCACTCATTATCACGAGCTTAATGACCTTGAGGAGCTTTATACCCGCGTGCGGAATTTCCACGTTAGCGTTAAGGAAGAGGGTAAGAAGATAATTTTCCTAAGGAAGCTCGAGCCGGGAGGGACCGCACACAGTTTTGGTATCCACGTGGCCCGTATGGCCGGTATGCCGCGCGAGGTTCTTAATATGGCGGAGCAGACGCTATCTGCCCTTGAGGCCAAGGACGCCGCACAGGCTGCTAGCCGCGGGGGCGGGGCCAGGGGGGCCGATGGTGCAATTCAGCTGTCGCTTTTCCAGCTGGACGACCCTACGCTGTCTTCTCTGCGCGACACCCTGCGCAAGGCAGACCTTAATAATATGACTCCTATGCAGGCTTTTGACCTGCTTAGGGATATGAAGAAAGAACTCGGTATTTAGAATATGGAAAAATCGCTGATAGTGGCCGTGGCGGGCGGCAATGCAATAGGACGCAAGAATCAACTTCTCTGGCACATCTCAGAAGACCTTAAGTATTTTAAGGAAGTTACTTCCGGCAGCCCTGTTATTATGGGCTTTATGACCTTCCAGTCCATCGGCCGCCCGCTTCCCGGGCGCACCAACATAGTGATTTCTATTTTCCCGTGGCCGGATGCGCCCAAAGGTATAGTCATAGTGGAGTCCTTGGAAGAGGCCTACAAAGCTGCCGAGGCTACGGGTGCAGAGCGCTGCTTTGTAATTGGCGGGGCCTACACCTATGCAGAGGCAATGGAAAAATCGGACACCCTCTACATCACCCACATCTATGCCGATGCTCCCGACGCCGATGTCTTCTTCCCGGAAATCTCTCCCGCCGTCTGGCAGCCCGTCTGGGAATCCCCCCTGCAGCACGACACAGAAAACAACCTGGACTTCCGCTTCGTCCGCTACGCCCGCAAATAACCATAAGGGGTAAATGTCGCCAAAGGATTTGGTACATCCTGCGGCGTACGCAGGGGGTAATTTCCAACATCCCCCTCCGTACGATTTTGGCCTTTTTCGTGCGCAGGGGGTCATTACTAATGCACCCCTCCGTACACCAGCGCTTCCAGGTCACCTTTCTCCCTCATCCCGGGCACCTTTTCTCCCTCATCCCGGGCTTGACCCGGGATCTCTGTTTTGCTGTCTGGTGACGGCCGCCGTGAGGCGATACCTGGGTGCCTCCGTTCTTACACCGGATTTGACAGGATAGAATAGCGCCCCTCACCGGGCTGGCGCCCAAATAACTCCTTGAAGCACTTGGAAAAGTAGGAAGGAG
>CACYGW010000008.1 GCA_902774045.1 uncultured Bacteroidia bacterium | reverse complement strand
GATCTTCAATCCCCCAACCCCCCTGGCCTCCACTGGTTCGACTTCCTTCGAAAGTCTTCCTGACGTTCCGGCCGGCGCCTGATGGCGCCCGGTACATCATACAATAGTACTTAGACCTCGCGTTAATTATTTTTTAAAAATTGCTATCTTTAAGGGTTAAATGTAATTAGTATGAAGGTCACTGTAAAGTTTCTGCAGGAGAATTACGTCAAAAAAGAAGTGATGATCCCGATGCGGGACGGCGTGCGGCTGTATACGGCCGTGTATGAGCCCAAGGGCGCGCAGGCGCGGCCTGTGATTGTTATAAGGACACCTTTTCCGTTAAATCCTTACGGGAAAACTTTTACCAGGGATCTTCGTACTTATATGAGCCTCTTTGCCGCCAACAAGTATATAATTGTTTGGCAGAATGTGCGCGGAAAGTTTATGAGTGAGGGAGAATTTGTGAACGTGCGTCCTTTGGGCGGGCTTGTAGACGAGGCTACGGATACTTACGATACCGCGCAGTGGCTCACGGAAAACCTTAATACCAACGGATGCATAGGCGTAAAGGGAATGTCTTATCCCGGCTTCTATGCCACTATGGCGGCCTTGAGCGGACATCCGGCCATTAAGGCAGTGTCGCCTCAGGCACCTGTCACCGATTGGTTTATGGGCGATGATGTCCATATCTCCGGCCTCGGCCAGCCTGCTACTTATTCCTTTGGAGCTTCGTTCTTTAGGCCCCGCAAGGCCTGCGGCATAAGGTGGCCTTCGCCGGTTGTAAACCTGCCTCAGGGGGATATTTACGATGCTTTCCTGGATTTGGACGGACGGCCGCTGGAGTCTTTGCGGGACAGGCTGCCTTTCGTAGAGGAAATGATGCAGCATCCCTCTTACGATTCTTTCTGGAAGGAGCGCAATGCGGCCGCTGCTCTTAAGGGAAACCTTCCGGCTTTTCTTGTGGTGGCCGGCCTGTTTGACGCAGAGGATAGTTACGGCCCCTTTGAAGTTTACAGAAGCCTTAGGGCTCAGGCTCCGCAGACGGAGAGTTTTCTTTGCGTCGGCCCTTGGTATCACGGCGCCTGGAAGAAGGCTGGTTACACGGCTCTTGGGGATGCGTATTTTACTCCCGGAAGCACGGAGCATTTTATGCAGGAGATTGAGTTCCCGTTCTTTGAGCATTATCTTGCCGGAGGGGAGGCTCTGCCGCCAAGGGTGAGCGTCCTGCCGTCTGCAGAGACTACGAAGGATGGCCCTAAGCCGTGCTGGAAGAGTTATGATTCCTGGCCTCCGATGCAAGAAGATTTGGCCCTTTATCTTTGTCCTAATCAGAACTTGCCGGCCGCTGAATATGCTAAAGACCGCTTTATTGCAAGGTGTGACGGCCTTCTTTCCCCGGAGCCTGTGGCTGCCCCCGCAAGCGTGGCCTTTACTTCCAATCCACTTAGGCCTGTGCCTTATGTCGATGGTCCTATGGAGTATTTCTCGCGGGAGGCCTTTGTGGCAGACCAGCGGTTTGCCGCGCGCAGGCAGGATGTGTTTGTGTTCAGCACCGGCGTGCTGCACAGCCCGGTAAAGGTAGAGGGCAAGGTAAGCATCGACCTAAATATATCTATAGATAAGGAGGATGCCGATATTGTTGTTAAATTAATCGATGTGCGGCCCGATGGTTACCAGCTTCCAGTCAGGATTGGTGCCATCCCGGTAAGGTTCCGCGATTCATTTGATATGCCTCTGCCGGCCAGGCCCGGAGAGTGCTATCTTATAAATGTGCCGCTTACCGATGTGGCCCATCACTTTGAGGTGGGGCATAGGATAATGGTGCAGATTCAGAGTACGATGTTCCCTTTGATTCAGTTGCCTGAGTGTAAGGATAGGGTAGAGGTTAGCCTTCACTGTGGCCCGCTTACGGCCACCGCCCTTCATTTACCGGTAGTTAAGTAATCACTATTAAGAATTTATTGCTATATTTGTGAGATAAATGTTTAGAAATGGAAGAGATTGTAAATACTAATGCAGCAGAGCCCAGAAAGCTCAATTTCCTTGAAGAGATTATAGAAAATGACATCAAGGAAGGAAAGATGGACAGCATCATCACCCGTTTCCCTCCCGAGCCCAACGGTTATCTACATCTTGGCCACGCCAAGAGTATTTGCCTTAATTTTGGGCTGGCACAGAAATATGGCGGTAAAACCAATCTGCGTTACGATGATACCAATCCCGTGAAGGAGGACGTAGAGTACGTAGATTCCATTAAAGAGGATATCAAGTGGCTTGGCTTCCAGTGGGCTGCAGAGCTTTATGCTTCTGATTACTTTGACCAGCTTTATGCCTGGGCAGAGGAACTTATCCAGAGGGGCCTTGCTTACGTGGATGATCAGACCCAGGAAGAGATACGTGAGGGCCGCGGTACAATAGACTCTCCCGGGAAAGAATCGCCTTTTAGAAACAGGAGCGTAGAAGAGAACCTTAAACTATTCAGGGAGATGAAGGCCGGCAAGTATTCCGACGGCGAGAAGGTTCTCCGTGCCAAGATAGATATGGCCCATCCCAATATGATGTTCCGTGACCCGCTGCTATACAGAATCAAGCATGCATCGCACCACAGGACCGGAGACAAATGGTGCATCTATCCTATGTACGATTTTACCCACGGCCAGTGCGATTCCATAGAACACATCACCCATTCCATATGTACCCTGGAGTTCGATGTTCACCGTCCTCTGTACGACTGGTTTATCCAGACTCTGGGCATTTATCCCAGCCATCAGTACGAGTTTGCCCGTCTTAATCTTACCTATACTCTTATGAGCAAGCGCAAGCTTCTTGAGCTTGTGCAGAAGGGGATTGTGTCCGGTTGGGACGATCCTCGCATGCCTACGCTCTGCGGAGTAAGGCGCCGCGGTTATACCGCCGAGGCTCTTAAGATGTTTTGCGAAAAGATTGGCGTTTCCAAGCGCGACCAGCTGATGGATATCCAGCTTCTGGAATGGTGCGTGCGTCAGGACCTTAATGCCCGCTCTAACCGTTATATGGTAGTGCAGGACCCTGTAAAGGTAACCATCACCAATTGGGAAAAGGGAAAGGTAGAGTGGTTCGATTGCCCTCTTAATCCTGCAGAGCCGGAGGGCGCTTCCCGTAAGGTGCCTTTCACCGGTGAACTTTACATAGAGAGGGCAGACTTTATGGAGGATGCCCCCAAGAAGTTCTTCCGCCTTAAGCCGGACGGCGAGGTCCGCCTTAAATATACCTATATTATTAAGTGCGACGAGGTTATAAAGGACGAGAACGGGGAAATCACAGAGCTTAAGTGCACCTACGACCCTACAACCCGTCCCGGAGGCAGCGAGGAGTGGCGTTCTGTCAAGGGAACTATTCACTGGGTGTCCGTAGAGCACGCCAAAGAACTGGAGCTCCGCCTGTACGACCGTCTCTTTACCAAGGCAAATATGGGTGATATTCCTGAGGATATGGACTACAAGGACTTCCTTAATCCAGATTCGCTGATAGTTGCAAAGGGCTATGCAGAGCCGGCTCTACTTGAGGATAATTCCGGAATTGCAGTGCAGTTCGAGCGTACCGGTTATTACTTTAAGGATAAAGACAGTACCCCCGGCCACCCGGTATTCAACAAGACGGCGGCGCTTAAGGATTCGTATAAGCCCGAGTAAAAAATAAGTCATATCTTTGTACTTTTCAAAGGAATATACTATCTTTGCGTGTTACTAAGACCTGAAAATATGAACCTTTTAGAAGAAAGATTAGCGAAGTACACTCTGCCCCAGCAGATGATTGCCAGAGGAATTTACCCCTATTTCAGAGAAATAGAGAGCAAGCAGGGAACAGAAGTCGAGATGGAAGGACATCCTGTCTTGATGTTTGGTTCTAATGCTTATACTGGGTTGACAGGTGATGAGCGTGTAATTGAGGCCGGTATAAAGGCTATGCGTCAGTATGGCTCCGGTTGCGCAGGTTCCCGTTTTCTTAACGGAACTCTTGATATTCACGTTCAATTGGAAAAAGAACTCGCCGCATTTGTCGGTAAAGACGAAGCCCTTTGCTTCTCTACAGGTTTCACTGTTAACTCCGGTGTAATTCCCCAGCTCCTTACCAAGGATGACTTTATTATTTGTGACGACAGGGACCATGCATCCATAGTGGACGGCCGCAGGCTTTCCTTTGCCAAGGCTCTTCACTACAAGCACAATGATATGGCAGACCTGGAGCGCACCCTTAGCAAGCTGCCTGACGAGGCTGTGAAATTCATCGTAGTGGACGGCGTATTCTCTATGGAGGGCGATCTTGCCAAACTCCCGGAGATCGTAGAATTCAAGAAGAAATATCCCAACGTAGTAATAATGGTTGATGAGGCTCACGGCCTGGGCGTATTCGGCAAACAGGGACGTGGCGTATGCGACCATTTTGGTCTTACAGACGATGTAGACCTCATTATGGGTACCTTCAGCAAGTCACTTGCTTCCATAGGTGGTTTCATTGCAGCCAACAAGGTAATTATCAACTATCTTCGTCATACCGCAAGAACCTATATTTTCAGCGCCTCCTGTACTCCCGCCGCTACGGCCAGCGCACTTGAGGCCCTGCATATCATCCAGAATGAGCCGGAGCGTATAGAGGCTCTCTGGAAGGTTACCCGTTATGCACTGGACCGCTTCCGTGCCGCCGGATTCGAGATTGGCGACACAGAAAGCCCTATCATCCCTCTCTATGTAAGAGACCTTGAGAAGACCTTCATAGTAACGGCAGAAGCCTTTAAGAACGGTGTGTTCATCAACTCTGTAATTCCGCCGGCTTGTGCGCCTCAGGATACGCTGGTTAGGTTTGCCCTTATGGCAACCCACACCAACGAGCAGGTTGACAGGGCAGTTGCTATCTTGACAAAGGTATTCAAGGAGCAGGGTATCATAAAGTAATAAGATGATTTAATGATAGAAACCGGGACTTGGATTACCATTGTTCCCGGTTTTTGCTTAAAATAGCTATGGCACTAAGATCAATGACAGGATATGGCAAGGCTCAGGCAAGCCTTGCGGGCGGTAGCAGCTTTACGGTAGAGATTCGTACTCTGAACGCCAAGACTGCCGATATTTCCATAAAATCGTCCATCCTTCCCAAGGAGAAGGAGTTAGAGATAAGATCCAAGCTGGCCTCACGCCTGCAAAGAGGCACTATCGACATATATATAACCCTGGAAAAATCGGCCTCGGATGCAGCATCGTCCCTTTTGAACACCGATGTTCTTGGAGCCTACCTTTCACAGGTAAAGGACTTTATGGAAAAGGAGAATTTGCCCCTTGAAGAGAATGCCGGGGCTGTGATTTCCTCTCTTCTAAGGTTCCCTGATGTCCTGGATTCCAAAAAGGCAGAAGTTATATCGGAGGAGGATTATCCTGCAATTGACAAGGCCTTTGAAGAGGCAATATCGGCCGTTGATGCCTTCCGTCTTAAGGAGGGAAAGGTGCTGGAGGCCGATATCCGCAGCCGCATTGCCAATATTCTTTCCCTTTACGATGAGGTTGAGACCTACGAGCCCCGCAGGATAGAGGCCGTAAGGGCAAGGCTTCAGAAGAATATGGAAGACCTGCAGCAGAAGGTGGATCCTCAGCGGTTCGAGCAGGAAATGGTCTTTTATCTTGAGAAACTGGACATTAACGAAGAGAAGGTGCGCCTGCGTCAGCACTGCAAGTACTTCTTGGAGACGGTGGAAAGCGAGATGTATCCCGGAAAGAAACTGGGCTTTATTATCCAGGAAATCGGCCGCGAGATTAACACTACCGGCTCCAAGGCCAATGACTCTGATATCCAGAAGTGCGTGGTTAAGATGAAGGACGAGCTGGAAAAGATGCGCGAGCAGTCGATGAATATTCTTTAGACGGAAAAATCTTATTATATTTGCCCGAATGACAAGTTTTAAGAAAATATCCAGGTCGCTTAAACTGACTATGAGAGGTAAGATAGTACTTAGCCTTATGTCCATTGCAGTCATATTGCTTCTTTCTACCTTCATATCGGTTTTTGAGTACCGCCGTATGAGCAGCTACGTGTCAGAGCTTATCGCGGACAATATAGAAAGCATAAACGCTGCAAGGCAGCTCTCCAATGTTACCGATGCCTATAACCTTAAAGTTCTGGCTGTGATAGGGGACGAGAAAGACAATAATATCCCCGATTTCAACAGGGAGGAGTTCCTCAGGCATTGCGACAGTCTTAAGGTTTCTCTCAATTCCATAAATCTGCAGAATTTGGCAGACTCGGTAGAGTATTCCTGGAGCGCCTATATGCTTACTTCTCTGGAACTTCCCAGCGTCATCGTGGCAGATTTCATAGATTCCAGGACCTGGTACTTCGAGCGCCTTCAGCCTGTCTATAACCGTATGCACAACGATATAGACAATCTTAGCGAGGCCATCTACAACGAGCTTCAGGAAAATTCCGCTACATTTGAGCAGGGCTTCTACCGCAGTATAATCCCCGGCGCAGTTGCAGTTGCCGTGGGTCTGCTTTTGGTTATAATGCTTCTCTTCTACCTTAGCGTTTATTACGTGGGGCCCATCTATAAGATGCTGGCCGGAATAAAGAACTTTCGTATCTACGGCAAGGCCTATAATGTTAATTTCGAGGGAGACGACCAGCTTAAGGACCTTAGCGACAATATCTCTGAACTTTCTCAGGAAAACACCCAGTTAAAGCGCAGAATCAAGACTTTAAGGGATAGCAAGGATGAATCTTAGGGTAATATCCAGGAATGTGGGCATTGCGCTACTCGTGAGTGCTTTGTTTATGTTTTTGTCGGTGCTTGTTTCTTTGGAAAGCGGCGGCGACAGTGCCTTCACTGCCCTTAATATCAGCTTTATCATAACCTTTATCGCAGGAGCCTTCCCGTTTATCTTTGTTCGCAAGGCAGGGGATGTTTCCCTCAAGGACGGATATATGATTATCTTCCTTTCCTGGGTGCTCTCGTTCATATTCGGTATGTTGCCCTATCTTCTGTGGGGCGGCCCGTTCACTGTAATAAACGCATGGTTCGAGAGCGTATCCGGCTTTACCACAACGGGCTCCAGCATTCTGGAAGATGTGGAAGCCTTGCCGCGAAGCCTTCTTTTCTGGCGCTCTTCCACCCATTTTATCGGAGGTTTGGGAGTTGTGGTCTTCCTTCTTCTTATTATCCCTTCCTCCAGCCCTCTTAAACTAAGGCTGGCCAATATGGAGCTGTCCAATCTTTCCAAGGACGGCTACCGGGCAAGGGTTAACAAGACGGTAAAAATCTTCGCCTACGTATATCTTGGCCTGGCTTTCTGCGCATTCATTTCTTACTGGATTGCCGGAATGGATATGTTCGACGCTCTTAACCACGCGTTCAGCGTCTGCGCCACCGGCGGGTTCAGCACAAGGAACATGTCCATTGCTTCCTTTAATTCCCCTGTTATAAACATCGTAACAATGGTGTTTATGTTCCTGGGCTCCATTCATTTTGGAATCATCTTCCTGGTGTTTGCTACCAGAAGCCTTAAGCCCTTGAAGAACAGGGTTTTGCGTTTCTACTTCAGCACTCTTGTGGTTGCTGCGGTAGTGGTATCCATATCGCTTAAGATAAACGGCACCGTGGCCACTTGGTCCGACGCCTTCATGGATGGTACCTTCCAGGTTATAGCCTATTCTTCTACAACCGGCTTTGGTATCTGCGATAACAGCAACTGGCCGCTTCTAGGCTGCATTATGCTTATGTTCGTGGGAATGATGTGCGGTATGGCGGGCTCTACCACCGGCGGTATCAAGAGCGACAGGCTTCTCTATCTGATAAAGGCTATCAAGAGCCAGGTAAAACGCAGTATCAACCCGTCATCGGTGAGCAAGATAAAGATAGGAAACAGTTATTTCTCCGACGAGGAAGTATTCCCCCACGTTCTTTACATAACTGTATTTATTTTCTTTATAGCCATATCGATGCTGCTGTGCCTTATTTTTGGCACCGGCGACGTAAATGCTATATCCGGTACTATATCGTCCCTCACCAATGTGGGCCCGGCCTTAGGGGAGATTGGCTCCATGGGCAATTATAACGCAGAGCCGTCCGCCGCCAAGTTTATCTATTCCCTTGATATGCTTTTGGGACGATTGGAGATTTACCCTGTGATTGCCGTATTTTCCATTATGTTTCACAGGAACAGGAAATGACGGGCCGATCGTTACTCTTATACAACGCTTTCACCGCCAATTTAGGATTGGAATCAACTGCCTGCCAGGACAAGACCTTCAGGCATATAGCTAGGTTTGTAACCGGTGACGACAGCGACATTCTTGTACTGAGCGGCTTTGCCGGGACGGGCAAGACCACCCTGGTTGCTGCGGTGGTGAACACCCTTATGGCCTTTGGTACCAATTGCGTGCTGCTGGCCCCCACGGGACGCGCCGCCAAGGTGCTCTCTAACTATTCTGGGCGCAAGGCCTACACTATTCACAAGCATATCTACAGGCAGAAAGCGGTTGACGAGGCCGGTATGGGACTTTTCTCCCTATCTTACAACAAGGCTTCCCGCAGCCTCTTCGTTGTGGATGAGGCCTCGCTAATAGGTGCGGCTCAGACCACGGAAAAATCTATCTTCGGCAGCGGAGACCTGCTTGCAGACCTTATTTCCTTTGTGCGTAACGGTGCGGGATGCAAACTGCTGCTGGTAGGGGACAAGGCTCAGATTCCCCCTGTGGGTCTGGAGGACAGCCCGGCGCTTGCAGAATCTATGGCTGCCTTTGGCGGGGTGGAATTCGAGACTATGACAACGGTTGTCCGCCAGCAGGCAGGGTCGCTTATTCTTGACAACGCCACCCGTCTTCGCCATCTTTTATTTGGGGACGATGGTTTCCTAAGAAGCAGCTTTGCTGCCTCTGACCTTAAACTTGTTGCCAGCGGCGCCCCCGATGTGCAGAGAATTACCGGCACGGACCTGCTGGAAATATTAAGCGATGCCTACGCCCGTTACGGCGAGGCGGAGACTATGGTCCTCTGCCGCTCTAACAAGATGGCAAACCGCTATAATGCCGGCATCCGCGCCAAGATTCAGTTTAAGGAAGAGAATCTCCTCAGGGGCGACAGGCTGCTTGTGGTCAAGAACTGCTATCAGATTGCAGAAGACCTTGAGGAGGTTGATTTCATAGCTAACGGGGATGTGGCGGACCTTATAAAGATTAGCAAGTACGAGGAGCGATACGGCCTTCATTTTGCCGAGGCCCGGCTCTCATTCCCGGATTACGGAGATCAGGAGGTAGTAACCAAGGTTTGTATGGATACCCTTACTGCTGAGTCTCCGGCCCTGGATGCCGACAAGCAGAATGCTCTGTATCAGGGTGTGAGCGAGGATTATGCCCACATAAAGGCCAAGAAAAAGAGGTATTCTGCCATAAGGGAAGATCCTTACTACAATGCTCTTCAGATAAAGTACGCCTATGCCCTTACCTGTCACAAGGCCCAGGGAGGCCAGTGGAAGTGCGTTTTTATTGATAATCCTCTCTGGGGCGACGAGTACAGCTCCGACCAGCTACGGTGGCTTTATACGGCCATAACCCGCGCCACGGAAAAAGTATATCTAGTAAATTTCAGCGATAAATGCTTTAAATAATGATTATGAGAAAGTATTTGATTGTTACGGTATTAGCCCTTTGGGCTGCAGGGGCCGCGAAAGTATCGGCCCAACAGTTTAATTCTGTCCCGTCAACCTATAAATGGGTGTCGGCTGGTGAGGTGGCCTTTTCTTTCAAAGGCGATTATGTTGGAAAGAAGGATTTCTCCATCAATATGGCCGATGGTGCCAAAACCTTGGGGATAAATTTTCCTGCAAAGTTCCAGAGTTTCCCGATTGAGCCCAAGGATGCCGTGAACCTTACATATTCTCCGGATTCTACAATGCTTGCCTTCACCAGGGATAATAATCTTTGGGTTGCCTGCATTGCAACAGGGGAGGAGAGACAGCTTACCACAGACGGCAGCGAGCTTATCTTGAACGGTTATGCTTCCTGGGTTTACTACGAAGAGATTCTTGGGCGTCCGTCCCGCTACAGGGCCTTCTGGTGGAGCCCGGACAGCCGCAAGATAGGGTTCTATCGCTTCGACAATACAAATGTGCCTATGTTCCCCATCTATTCTCCTTTTGGACAGGACGGGAAACTTAGCCGTACTCGTTACCCCAAGGCAGGGGAGGAGAATCCCCAGGTGAAGATTGGCATTATAGACCTTGACAGAGATGCTGCCACGGTGTGGGCTGACTTCGATGCTGCCGAGGACCAGTATTTTGGTATTCCGTTCTGGGGAGCCGACAGCCGCGAGTTCTTTATCTCCCGCGAGCCCCGTATCCAGAATACCCTTGATTTATACAGCGTTTCCGCGGCCGACGGTTCCAAGAAGCATATTTATCACGAGACTTATAAAACCTGGCTGGACTGGATAGAAGGGATGATTTTTACAGAGAAGGGGCTTTATATGGTGCGCTCCTTCGAGACTTCCTGGCAGCAGATTTACTTCCTTTCTTACGACGGCGCTACTCTTAAGAGGCTTACCGATGGGCCTAACTGGAGGGTGGAACTCCTTAGGGTAGATGAGAAGAAGGGCGATGTTTACTTTACCGCGCGCAGGGAATCTACCGTGCGCACTGTGCTTTACAAGGTGGACAGGAAGGGTAGGATTACCCCTCTTACAGATTCTGCCTACGATGCCGCCGGGGTGGAGATGTCCCCTGACGGGAAGCATTTCGTGTGCAGGCTAAGTAATTTTACCACTCCTACGCAGATCTGGGTTTTCAATACTGCCAAGGCCTTTAAGGCCGGCGGAAAACTCTCCTCTGCCAAGGGAGTGAAGGTTGCGGACCTGAAGGGTCCTGACTACGACCAGTCCGCCTATGCCCTTCCACAGCTCATCACCCTTACAACCCACGACGGCCTTGTTCTTCCGGCCTTCATCGTTTATCCCAAGGATTTTGACCCTTCCGTTAAGTATCCCGTTCACGTTGATATCTACGGCGGGCCGGATACTCCCCGGGTGCGCGACAACTGGCATCACCCTACGGAGTCTTCTCAGTGGTGGGCCCAGAATGGTATTATAGAGGTTACGGCAGACTGCCGCGCCGCCGGGCATAACGGCCGCGAGGGCCTGGATTACATTTACCGCCGTCTTAGCGAGGTGGAGGTCCAGGACTTTGTAGAGTGGGCAGAGTATTTAAAGTCTTTGCCTTATGTCGATGGTGACAAGATTGGTGTGGAGGGCTTTTCTTTTGGCGGGACTATGACTTCTCTGCTTGTAATGAACCATTCCGATGCCTATCATTACGGTATTGCGGGCGGCGGCGTTTACGACTGGAGCCTTTACGATACTCATTATACAGAGCGTTTTATGGAGAGTCCGCAGACTAATCCCGATGGCTACGCCAGCACAAAGGTTATATCCCGGGTTGATGCTTACCCTGCTACTTACGCCAAGACGGCCTCTGACGCTGCTACAGTAGAGCCTGTTATGCTTATGCTTACTCACGGCACTGGAGACGATAACGTTCATTTCCAGAATACTCTTCAGCTCATAGATGCTCTTCAGAAGGCGGGCAAGAAGTTCGAGTTTATGATTTATCCGGACGGTATGCACGGGTACCGCGGTTATCAGGGCAGGCACGACGTTGCCGCTCACAGGGCTTTCTGGCTGAAGTATCTTAAGAATTAAGAACTTCTGTTATAAATAGATAATTACCCGGTGCGGCCTGCGTAAAATCTGCGTGGGCCGCAAATATATGGTATTTGTGGTCCGATTGTGCCTTTAGCCTCCTTCGCAGTTCTTCTGATTTTATGGGTACGTTGTGGCAGGATACGTCTGCCCTTAAGTTTTGCTTGGATAGGGCCTTTATAACAGAGCTGCCAAGCGGCATTGCTTCCGTTATCCTAAAATATTTGCCGGGGAGCAGCTCTTTTTCTGTGCTCCCGGTTTGCTTGCCTATGTACAGATGAGTGTGCCTTCCCAGTTTGAAGTAGTGCCGGCAGGGGAGGTTGAATAGGCCTGCCTTTGTAAGGGATTTTCCGGGCTCGAAGATAATGTTTCCGGTGCTTTCTGTAAGTTGCTCCGGGCCGGGGGCAAGGACAGTATCGCCATAATCAAAACTAAATGGTCTGGTGGGGGATTCTTCAAATGTACTGGTGAATCCGTCCTCGTAAATCGTAAGGGTGGGGCGGCCGCTCCAGTCTCTTTGCATCCGGACAAGGAGTTCCTTACATTCGCCATCGGCACAGACAACTATTATTTCCCGGCAGGTGGGCCCCAGTCTTTCCAATAGCATTGTGATGTCTGCCATGGGGGAGAGTTTGACAAGGAGGTTGGGACTTGCGGCCAGTAGTTTGTCCTTAAGGGCCAGTATGTCCGGGCTGCAGTCTTCCAGTAAAAATACTTTTTTGCCGTTTTCTGCCCTTCGGGCGGGGTCAAGATATATAATATTTGGGCCGATGGTGCCAAGTATTGTCTCCAGGGTGGCGGGGGTAGCGGTTTGGTTGGAGATTATTATGTTGTTTCTTCCCAGGGCCTTGAAGTTGCGGGCGGCGGCTTCTGCAAGGGGAGTGAGGGCCTCGTTGTAGAGGACTGTTTTGAATTTTTGGGAGAAAGCCCAGGAGTCTACTCCAAGTCCTCCGGTAAGGTCTGCTATCGTGGCGCCGGGTCCTGCGATTCTTAAGGCTACTTCTGCCTTGTAGAGGGCTGTTTCCTGCCCGGAGCATTGCTCCAGGCTTAGGGAACTGGGAATTTCTACCCCTTGAGTTTCTGCCCACAGGGGTAATTTCTTCCTTAATTTCTGCCGCATCTGCGCCGCAATAACCTCCTCCAGTTTCATAATGCGCAAAATTAAAAATTTTTTATCAATAATTGGGTTAATACTCCTTCGGTTAGGTCTAAGGCAGAGTATCCCTGGGAACTCAATTTCGAGCGTCCTCTTTTCTGTCATTTCGAGTGTTCTCTTTTCTGTCATTTCGAGCGTAGGCACGAAGTGCCGTAGTCGAGAAATCTCCTTCAATGAAACACTTTTATAAAGATTTCTCCACTCACTTCGTTCGGTCGAAATGACAACTTTAAATTTCATACAGTTGACATCATCTCCTATTCAATTAAAGTAGAAGAATTTTATTGTATATCTGAAAGAAAATTCTTATCTTGCATAGACCATAATTTTGGAGAAAATATCTAATAACATAACATCAATATGGCTGAGAATAATTACCTTGACGTAGTCAACAGTTGGCTCGAAGGAGACTTTGATCCTGCAACAAAGACCCAGATTATCAAACTTAAAAATGAAGACCCTGCAGGCCTGGAAGACGCATTCTACAAAAACCTTGAATTCGGGACCGGAGGCCTTAGGGGAATTATGGGCGTAGGAACCAACAGAATGAATAAATTCACCGTTGGAATGGCAACCCAGGGACTTGCCAACTATATGAAACAGAAACTGGAGGGAGACCTTAGCGTCTGCATCTCTTACGACAGCCGTAACAACAGCAAGGAATTCGCAAGAATTACCGCAGATGTGCTTAGCGCAAACGGCATTCACGTATGGCTCTGGGAGAATATCCGCCCCATTCCGCTGCTTAGCTACTCTGTTCGCAGCAAAAAAGCCAATGCCGGTATAATGATTACCGCCTCCCACAACCCCAAGGAGTACAATGGCTACAAGGTGTTCTGGAACGACGGCGCCCAGGTTACTTCGCCTATCGACAAGGAAATTGTTGCAGAGGTGGCAAAGATTACAGACCCTTCCATGGTTAAATTCGTTCCTGGCCCTGATGCCGCACCTGTGGATATTCTGGATAAGGATATGGACGACAAGTACTTTAACGACGTCCTTTCCCTCTCTCTTAGCCCGGATTCAATAAAACGTCATTCAGACATAAAGATAGTTTACACTCCTATTCACGGAAGCGGCGTGCGCATTGTACCTGAGGCCCTGAGCCGTCTTGGCTTCAAGAATATCATTCACGTTCCGGAGCAGGATATAAGCGACGGTAACTTCCCCACGGTACAGTCTCCTAACCCGGAGGAGGCATCTGCCCTTAAGATGGCTATCGAGAAAGCCGACAAAGAAGGTGCGGATATTGTTCTGGCTACAGACCCTGATGCAGACCGTATGGGTATAGCAGTGCGCGACAACGAGGGCAAGATGGTTCTTCTTAACGGTAACCAGACCGGCTCTATCCTTACCTGGTACATACTGGGAAGGCTTAAGGAACAGGGCCGTCTTGGAGAAGGCAAGTACATAGTCAAGACCATTGTTACCACTCCTCTCATTGCAGAGATTGGCGCTTCATTTGGCGTAAAATGCTACGACGTGCTCACCGGCTTTAAATACATTGCAGAAGTTATCAAGCGTAACGAGGGTAAGGCTCAGTTTATCTGCGGCGGCGAGGAGAGCTACGGCTTTAACGTTGGCGAGTATGTACGCGACAAAGATGCTCCTATTTCCTGCTGCTTCGTGGCAGAGTGTGCAGCCTGGGCTGCAGATCAGGGCCTGTCCCTGTATCAGCTGCTCCAGAAAATCTATCAGGAGTACGGTTACCGCAAGGAAGGTCTTGTATCCCTTGTACGCAAGGGTATCTCCGGCGCAGCCGAGATTCAGCAGATTATGGCAGATATGAGGGCCAATCCTCCCAAGGATCTGGATGGCTCCAAGGTTACAAAGGTTGTGGACTATCTGGAGACAGAAAAGACCGGGCTTCCCAAGTCTAACGTGCTTCAGTTCTTTGACGAAGCCGGTGATGTTGTTACAGTGCGTCCTTCCGGCACAGAGCCCAAGATAAAGTTCTACTTTGGCGCCAAAGGCAGCGACGCAGACGATAAGATTGCCCGCCTCAAAGCCCAGCTTGTAAAGTAACCAACGATGAAAAAGTTAGTCTATCTTATTATGGCCGGGACTCTTGCCGTGGCTTGCTGCGGTGGTGCTCCGGAGGTTAACCCCCGTTCTTATACGGCCTTTCGCACGGCAGAAATTAGCCTGGACGGTGTTCTGGACGATGCCTGCTGGCAGGCCGCAAAGCCCAGCGAACCCTTCGTGGACATCTCTACCGATGTTGTGCCCCTTAAGGAAACAACTGTAAAGATGCTTTGGGACGATGATTACCTTTATATTGGCGCTACCATCCAGGAAGACAAGATTGTAGCCAATCTTAAACAAAGGGACACCATCATCTGGAAAGAAAATGATTTTGAGGTTTTTATCGATCCCGACGGTGACAGGCAGTCTTACTTTGAGATAGAGATTAACGCCATTGGTACCATTATGGACCTTATGATGAACAAGCCTTACAGCGAGGGCGGTAATTTCTACATGCCTTGGGACTGCCCCGGGCTCATAGTTACAACTTCCTGTGATGACGCTGCCTGGTATGCAGAGCTTGCAATCCCGCGTAAGAGCGTTATGGTTGGTTTTACTGAGCCTGACGACCTTAAGTCATGGAGGATTAACTTCTCCCGCGTAGAGTGGCTGAACCCTGCCAAAGAAGAGAATTGGGTGTGGAACCCTACCGGCAAGATAGATATGCATATGCCGGAGTTGTGGGGCGTGGTTTACTTTGACAGCGCCGACGTGCTTTCTTTAAAGTAACGGCACCATTGCGATATTCCGCAGCTCCCGCACTTTGGAGAGCGTGCAGTACAGATATATCTCCCGTGAAGTATGAGCCAGTGATGAGCTGTTGCCCTGTCTTTCGCGGGGATATTCTTTTCCAGCTCTGCGCTAACCTTGTCCGGGGTCTTTGCATCAGAAAGACCTGTGCGGTGGGCTACCCTGAATACGTGAGTGTCCACGGCTATTACGGGATTGTCAAATGCTATGGAAGTTACTACGTTGGCGGTCTTGAGCCCCACTCCGGGGAGAGTCCTCAGGAGCTCGCGGTCACTTGGCACCTCGCCTCCAAAATCTTCTGCAAGTTTTTTGGCCATACCGCTAAGATGTGCGGCCTTGCTGTTGGGGTAGGATATGCTCTTGATATAGCCCAGGATGTCCTCTACGGAAGCATCGGCCATAGCCTTGGCATCCGGGTAGGCCTGGAATAGGGCAGGGGTTACCATATTTACCCTTTTATCAGTGCACTGGGCAGACAGGATAACTGCCACAAGAAGCTGGAAGGGAGACTGGAAGTTGAGTTCGCTCTTGGGCGCGGGCACGTTGGCGGCGAACCAGCCCATTATGCCCCGATATCTATCCTTCATAGACTAGACTGTAAGGGAGAGGTCTATTGCCTCGTTATCTATGTGCTCTTTGCAGGTCTCGTCCTTGCAGACCATGACGCGGCCCTTGTATTTTTCAAAAATACCGCGGTTGTGGGTAACCATCACTATGGCCGTGCCCTCTTTGTTGATATCTGTAAGAAGGCGCATAATGCCGTCTGCCGTCTCGTTGTCCAGGTTGCCTGTGGGCTCGTCGGCCAGAATGACCTTGGGCTTGTTAAGAAGGGCCCGGGCAATGGCTATTCTCTGCTGCTCGCCTCCGGAGAGCTGGTGAGGCATCTTGTGGGCCTTTTTCTCCATTCCCACGGCCGTAAGCACCTCTTCTATGCGCCTGGATATTTCTTCCTTCCACCCGGTAGCGTGAAGCACAAAGGAGAGATTCTCTTCTATGCTTCTGTCCATAAGCAGTTGGAAGTCCTGGAATACTACTCCCATAGAGCGTCTTAGCATAGGAATCTGCTTTTCCGTGATGGTCGCAAGGTTGAATCCGCAGGCCGATGCGCTGCCTTTTCCCAACTTGTTTTCTGCTATGATGGTGCGGATTATAGAGGTCTTTCCCGTTCCTACCTTGCCTACTATATAGACAAAATCTCCGGGGAAAACATCCATATCCAAACCGTAAATTACAGTTGTTTCTCCGTTTATTATATCGGCTTTGCTGAAGGAAATTACAGGTTGGCTCTCTTTTTGTTCCATTTCTTGAAATTATTGGTAGCTTGACTACAAATATACGTGTTTTTTGATTAAATTTGTACGGATAAAACCCTATCTTCTGAAATGCATACTAAAAAATCTATAATAGCCATCGCTTTACTGTTTGCCTTTCTACATCCCCTTGCCGCCCAGAATATGGCGGATGATATAAAAAGGGGCATAACCCTTTACCAGAACGGAATGTATTCGCAGGCATCGGCTATTTTCTCCAACTATAAAGACAATGAAGAAGCCGCCGGCTACAATGTGCTGTGTCTTACCTGTCTAAGAGCCTATGGCTACAGGGAGGCTATTCTTACTTTCGAGGATGCCCATCCATCTTCCGGCCTTCTTCCCAAGATATACTATCAGCTTGGTCTTAATCTCTTCGAGGACGCAGATTACCCCGGAACTCTCCAGGCCTTCTCCAGGGCAAAAACCTCCCTTATGGAAGAAAAGCAGAAAGCGGAATTTTTATTTAAAAAAGCCTACTCGCTTTATTTTACCGGCAAGGCCGATGATGCCCTTGCCCTTCTGGAAGAACTCCGCTTCTACAAAGACAGGGATTACAACTCTGCCGGGGCCTATCTTGCCGGATATATCCACTACGAGAAAGGCCGCTTCCCCAAGGCAGAAGAGTATTTTTCCATAAGCATCAAAGACCAGAGGTTCAAGGATATATCGTCCTACTACATAGCTGACTGCCACTTCCGCCGTAAGGATTATAAGTATCTTACATCCAATGCGGATGCTCTTTTTGCCGGTACTGCGCCCGAGAGGCGCCCGTCCCTGGCCAGAATGCTCTCTGAATCCTTCCTGGTGCTTGGGAATACAGAAAAGGCTCAGGAATACTACCGCCTTTCCCAGGGTACGGAGTCCTTTAAAACCCGCAACGACTGGTTCTATGCCGGCTCGCTTATGTTTGCTTCCGGGGACTACAGAGGTGCTATAGACAACTTTACCAAAATGGAGGAGAGAACGGACTCTCTGGGGCAGATTGCAGAGTATCAGCTTGGGTACAGTTACATTAAGACGGGCGATAAAGTCAGCGCCCTGGCGTGCTTCAAGGCAGCATCGGCCCTAAATTATGACCCTACAATAAAGGAAGATGCCCACTTCAATGGGGCAAAGCTCGCATTCGATCTAAACCACGATGCATCGGTATTCAATTCCTATATTGCTGCCTACCCTGCAAAGGAGAAGAGTGAGAGTATATTTGAATATATGGCCCTGGCGGCCCTGTACAATAAAGACTATGCCCGTGCCATAGAAGAATATGACAAGATAGAAGAGCTTAACCCGGACCAGCGCCGCAATTATATGAAGGCCAATTATCTAAGAGCCAATCAACTTATAACCGGGGGCGCCTGGAGAGATGCAGTACCCTGCCTGCAGGCCGTTTCTTATTATTCCGACAAGCGGAGCGCCATAAATCAGCTGGCCCGCTACTGGATGGCAGAGGCTGCCTTCCGCGACGGGGATATGGCTAAGGCAAGAAGTATCTACTCTGAGCTATACAATGCTTCTGCCCTGGATACAAGGCCGGAGGGCAAGGCTCTTCCTTACAATATCGCCTATACATATCTGCGGGAAGATAATACAGAAAAGGCCCGCCGCTGGCTTAACGAATACATTTCTTCCAAGGACAAGCAGCTGCGTCCGGATGCCATAGTAAGGGTGGGGGACTGCTACTACGTGGATAAACTTTATAAGCAGGCGGCCGATACTTACAAGCAGGCCGTTACGGAATTTGGCACTAAGCAGGATGCTTATGCCCTTTACCGTCAGGGTCTTTCCCTTGGCCTTGCCGGCGACAATAAGGCCAAGGCAGAGGTTCTTTCCGCTGCGCTGGATGTTTCTGAAAAGGTGCCTTTCCGCAACGATGCCGTTTATGAACTTGGCCGTTCCTATATGGCCGTGGGTAATAATGCAAAGGCGGAAGATTGCTTTAAGAATCTTGTTTCCGTGTCTTCCGATACTACTATGATTGCACGCTCGCTTGTGGGACTTGGAATGATTTACGCCTCCCAGAAGCATTACGACAAGGCTGTGGAATACTACAAGAAGGTGGTTTCCGAGTTGCCGGAGGCCCAGTATACGGCCGATGCCCTTCTTGCCCTTGAGTCTGTTTATCTTGCAATGGGTAAGGGGCAGGAGTATGTTAATTATATTGACAGCCTGGGCCAGAGAGGCTCCAGAAGCGAGGAAGACAAGGAGAGAATATTCTTTAGCGGGGCAGAGCAGAGTTACCTTGCGGGTAACTGGGAGGCCGCACTTTCTGACTTTGAGGCCTTTAAGCAAAAATATCCCCAGAGTAAGAGCGTTCCGGCGGCTGATTTTTACATAGCCGGCTGCCACAGTTCCCTTGGAAACAAGGACTACGCTGTGGATTCCTATAATGCCGTTCTTTCCCTTAAGGAGGTTACACCTTATCACGAGACTGCAGCCCTTGAACTTGGCCGCCTTCTCTACGGAATGGAGAGGTTTGCCGATGCTTACTCTGCTTTCTCTACCCTTTACCGCCTGGCTTCCTTCCCTTCTAACAGGCACATTGCCAACCTTGGAAAAATGGAGTCTTCCTACAAGGCCAGAAACTTTGACTCCTGCATACAGGCCTGCAACGTGGTGCTTGTAGACTCTGCTTCTACCAAGGATGAGCTCTTTGAGGCTAAATACATTAAGGCTAAGTCCTTGCAGCGGACAAGCAAGAGAGACGAGGCCTTTGTGCTCTATAAGGAACTTAGTTCCAAGCCCGATACCGATTACGGCGCAGAGTCCTTCTACCTCCTGATTCTGGATGCATACGACAGGGGCGACTACGCCTCCGTAGAGAATCTTGTGTTTGCCTTTGGCCAGACCGGCAGTTCCAAGGCCTACTATATTGCCAAATCCTTTATTATCCTGGGCGATAGTTACGCGGATCAGGACCAGTACAAGAAGGCCAAGGCTACCTTCCAGAGCATCAAGGACGGCTACAAGAGCGGTTCGCAGGACGATGATATTATGGAAGAGGTTACAATGAGGCTTTCCAAACTGGAAGAAATAATGGCAGAGCAGTCTTAAAATAAGAAAATCCGTTTTATTATGAAAAAGATAATTCTCCCGGCAGTATTTTTATTTTGCTTTGGCACGGCAGTGCAGGCTCAGAACCTTAACCCTACGGTAGAGGTTCAGAGAACCTATGAGAGTTCCCTTAAGTTTACTCCCAAGCCTGTGCCTACAATGGCTTTGCCGGATTCCCTGCTTAAGTTCGATCTTGACTTTGACTACTCTGTCTTTGACAAGCCCTACGCGGGAACAGGGGAGTTTAATCCATACTTGTTAGACTTAAGTATCAAACCGAATACCCCAAAATCAAGGTCGATGTATCTTAAATTCGGTGCCGGAGTGTCCCTTCACCCGGAGTTGGAATTTGTATATTCCCCTGCCTCCAGGGGTAATACCCAGTTAAATCTGTTCGCAAGCCATAAATCATACTTTGGTAAGTATAAGTATCGCTACGATGATTTCAAGGCTGCTTCTGTTCCTGCGGGCGGCACGATTCCCATTTATGTGAACGATAACTACTGGACAGGGTACGATGCTGCAACAAGCGCCGGTCTTAATGGCCGTACCGCTCTTGGAAAGGGGGCTACGCTTCTTTTCGATGCAGGCTATTACGGTATTATGACCAAGGATAACAGCTGCTATCACGCTCCCTTGGAGGAAAAGATGGTGAAGACTTCTTTTAATTCCCTGGAGGCCTCCCTGGGGCTAAGGACCAGGGAAAATGCCAAGGTTTATTTTAAACTGGATGCTTCTGCCTCCTTGGCTTCCGACGACGTGGATGCGCTGGCGGATAAGCTTAACGTCTTTTCCCTTGGGGTAGATGGTTCCGTGAGCAGCCGCCGTACAGACCATTCAATGGTAATTGATTTCCACTACGAAAGGGATTCCTACAGCGGGCTGTACAATGACTTTAACACCCAGATGGCTTATATTACTCCCCGTTACGTTGCGGTTAAGAGTGGCTTCAGGATTAATCTTGGCGTTAGATTCTCTTATATTTCAGCTTCTGACCTCAGCACCCTGATTCCAGGGGCAAGTAAGCCTCACGACAGCCAGTTCATTTACCCCGATGCCCATATCAGTTATGAACTGGTAAAGGATCACGCCGATTTCTTTGCAGATGTTACCGGTGGCGACAGGCTTACTTCTTACAGGAGGCTAAAGCACGATAATCACTTCTTTAATCCTCTGATGTATACGGCCAGCTATCCTCTTTCCGGCAATTCCGTAGAGCATATCAACCTGGCCGCCGGACTTAGGGGAAACATTGGCGCCGCCTTCAGATATGAAGTGCTTGGAGGCTACAGGGTAGTGTCAGATGCCGTATTCTATGGCTTTTCTGCCTACACTATGAAAACCCTTGTCTATGACGATATGAAGGAGCCTTACGCAATGGCCTCTTTCTCCTATGACAGAAAGCCTCTTCTTCTGGAAGGAAACCTTAGTTACAGGGCCACATCGCCGGATAGTTTCAGTTCTTCCGAAGGTAATTCCGGTTATGGTAAAATGCTTGTTAAGCCCCGTGCTCTAAAGTTTGATGGTCGCGCTTTATATTATTGGAAATCAAGGGTTTGTGCCGGTATTACCGCAAGTTATGCTTCAAAGGCGGAAAGCCTTACCTTCCTGGATGCTTACAAGCCTTATTTTGACAGCTATCTGGATCTTGGCCTTTACGGAGAGTATTATTTGGACAGGAAAACAGGAGTGTATGCAAAGGTTGGCAATCTGCTTGGCTCCAAGATTTACGACGACTATCTTATGCCAAGGAGCGGTATGTATGTAACCGTCGGACTTATATTTAAAATGTAATTTTTGCCGATACTTTCCCGGGCTTTTCCCTTATAGGGAAAAAGTTTGGTTTAAACGAAATAAATCACTAAATTTGTACGTTTTACGGGTAACCCTGTAGAACGTACTTTTTTGATTATTAATAAAGACAATAATATGGCTGAGAACGAAGAAATCAGAGCTGCTCAATCAGAGTATTCGGCAAGTAGCATTCAGGTCCTTGAAGGCTTGGAGGCGGTTAGGAAAAGACCTTCAATGTATATTGGCGACATTGGAGAGAGGGGCCTCCATCATCTTGTCTATGAGGTGGTAGATAACAGTATAGATGAGGCTATGGCCGGGTTCTGTACGGATATCACGGTAGATATCAACCCGGACAACTCAATAACCGTTAAGGATAACGGCCGTGGTATTCCTACGGGAATGCATCCCAAGGAGCACAGGTCTGCCCTGGAGGTGGTCCTTACTGTGCTTCACGCCGGCGGTAAGTTTAACAAGAACAGCTATAAGGTTTCCGGAGGTCTTCACGGAGTGGGCGTATCATGCGTAAATGCTTTGTCGGACCTTCTGATTGCAGAAATTCACCGTGAGGGCAAGATTCACGTACAGAAATATTCCAAGGGCAAGCCCATCACTCCCGTAGAGATAGTGGGGGACTGCACGGATTCCGGTTCATTCATCACCTTCCATCCGGATCCTGAAATCTTTGTACAATCTACCGTTTATAAGTACGATACCCTTGCCGCAAGGCTCCGTGAGCTTGCCTACCTTAACAAGGGTATTCGCATCACCCTTACCGACAAACGTCATGAGGTTGACGAGTTTGTACAGGACGAGAACGGTGACTCCAAGGCTACCGGCCGCAAAGTATTCAAGCACGATACTTTCTTCTCTGAAGCGGGTCTTAAGGAATTCATCAAATACCTTGACGCAGGTGCACAGGAACTTATTCCGGAGCCCGTGTGCGTGGCATCGGACAAAATAATACCTATCGATATTGCCCTTCAGTACAATACTGGCTTTAGCGAGAAGATTTATTCCTACGTTAACAACATTAATACTATAGAGGGCGGAACACACCTCCAGGGCTTCAAGATGGGCCTTTCAAGGTCGCTGCGCAACTATGCAGATAAGAATAACCTCCTTGCCAAGGCTAAGGTGGAACTTGCTCCGGAGGACTTCCGCGAGGGTCTTACCGCCGTTATTTCCGTAAAGGTGGCAGAGCCTCAGTTCGAGGGCCAGACCAAGACAAAACTTGGTAATCCAGAGGTAACATCGGCAGTATCTCAGGCAACGTCGGCTGCGGTTGATACCTACCTGGAAGAGAATCCCAAGCTTGCAAAGACTATCATAGAAAAAGTTGTGCTTGCCGCTACCGCCAGAAATGCTGCCCGCAAGGCTCGCGAAATGGTTCAGCGCAAGACCGTCATGACAGGTGCCGGTATGCCCGGTAAGCTTGCAGACTGCTCCGAGAGGGATCCTGCTCTATGCGAGCTCTTCCTTGTAGAGGGAGATTCCGCAGGCGGTACTGCAAAACAGGGCCGCGACCGCAGAATCCAGGCTATCCTTCCTCTAAGGGGTAAAATCCTTAACGTGGAGAAGGCTGCAGGAGACCGCGCTTTTGACAGTGAAGAAATCCGTAACATATACACGGCTCTTGGCGTTTCTGTTGCCAAGGAAGACGAGTCCGGAGAAAAGAAGATGGATCTTAGCCGCCTCCGTTATCACAAGGTTATCATTATGACCGATGCCGATGTTGACGGAAGCCACATTGCTACGCTCATCCTTACCTTCTTCTTCAGGTATATGTTCGACCTTATAAAGAACGGCTACGTTTATCTTGCCACCCCTCCGCTCTATCTTGTAAAGAAGGGTAAGGAAGAGGTTTACTGCTGGACAGATGCCCAGAGGGCAGAGGCTACCCAGAGGCTGGGCAAGGGCTCTGAAAAGGGTGTTACGGTTCAGCGTTACAAAGGTCTTGGTGAGATGAGCGACGAGCAGCTCTGGAGCACTACAATGGACCCTTCACGCCGTCTGCTGCGCCAGATTACGGTAGAAAATGCAGTAGAGGCAGAGAGAACCTTCTCTATGCTTATGGGAGACGATGTTCCGCCTCGCCGTCAGTTCATAGAAGAGAACGCTCATTACGCCAATATTGACGCTTAATTGCAAAGGTTATGACTAAAAGCCGGCTTCCGGGCGACTTCCGGGTATATTTCCTGTTTTTCCTGCTCTTCCTTATCTTGCTTTCATTAGTTCCAAGGAAGGCCAGGTTTAACTATGAGTATGCCAAAGGAGCCCCCTGGAAGTATGAAACCCTTACCGCGGCCTTTGATTTCCCAATACTCAAGACAAAATCCCAGATGCAAGAAGACAGGGAAGCCCTTTCTTCAGAGGTTAAACCCTGCTTTAAGTATAACTACGAGGTTGTAAGGAAGTCGTTGGTAGATGCAGAGAGCATCCAGCTTAACTCTGCGCTTAAAAACAGCATAGTAGAGGTTCTTCCGGAGATTTACAACCGCGGGGTAGTGGACGTATCGGACCTCCCGGAAGATGTCCAGGTAATTATGGTGCGTAAGGGAAAGCACTACATTGAGTCTGCGGCCGGAGAGGTGTTCTCTCCCGATCTGGCCCGTAACTTTCTCTACGGTGTCCTCTTTAACAGTTATCCCAATACTGCCAATCTGGATTCGCTTCTTGAGACTTCCGGCGCTTATGCCCTTCTTAAGCCCAATCTTAGCAGGGACCGTGAAGGAGAGATACTGCTTAAGTCATACGCCGGAGAGGAAGTATCAACCACACAGGGTTTTGTGGCCGCCGGGCAGATTATAGTATCAAAGGACGAGATTATTTCTGCCGATACTTATCAGATTCTGCAATCTTATAAGGAAGAGTATGGCAGCAGCGTGGGTTACTCCGGCTCTATGCTTTGGATGTGGGTTGGCAACGGTCTTCTGGCCCTGCTTATATGCCTGCTTCTTTTCCTTACCGTTCTATACTACGATGCTTCTATATTTGCCAGAATAAAGACTCTTATGTACCTGCTGTTCATAGTGGTCCTCTTCTCGATAGGTGCTATGATAGTGGCTAAAAACCGTCCGGAGGCATTGTATGTGGTTCCCTTTACCCTTATCTGCCTGTATCTGCGTCCTTATCTGGCCAAGTCCTTCGTGTACGTGATTCTTGGAGTATCGCTTCTGCCGCTTCCAATCTTCTTCTCAGGAGGTTTGGAGGTATACATTATCTATCTTTTTGCAGGTGCGGTTACCCTCTTCATTGCAGAAAGAATCTCCAAGGGATGGCACCAGTTTGCAATGGCACTGGGTGTCTTTGCGGCAATGATGCTGGCCTTCCTGGCCTTCAGGCTTATAGAAGGAAATCTGGATGCCGTTACAACCAAGACCATCTTGTATCTTGCGGGCGGCGCCGTTCTTCCCATAGCCGGATACCCGCTGGTATTCCTGCTGGAGAAGTTCTTTGGCCTGGTATCTACCTTCCGTCTGGAGGAACTAAGCGACCTTTCCAACAAGCCGCTCAGGGAACTGCAGCTCAAGGCTCCCGGAACCTTCCAGCACTGCCTTGCAGTTATGAATATGGCAGATGCGGCCGCACGCAGCATAGGGGCCAATGTCCAGCTTGTGCGCGCCGGTGCGCTTTATCACGATTTGGGAAAGATTGCCAATCCGCAGTGCTTCATAGAGAACGAAACCATAGGGGAGAAGTATCACGAGGGCCTTTCTACCATTCAAAGTGCAACAGAGATTCTTAAGCACGTTCCTGACGGCCTTGAGATTGCCCATAAGTACAATCTTCCTCAGGAGATCTGCGATTTTATTGATACTCATCATGGAGTGTCCTGCACCGCCTATTTCTACAGCAAGTTTGTGAATGAGGGCGGAGACCCTGAGCGTAAGGAAGACTTTACCTACAAGGGACGCAAGCCCTGGACCAAGGAACAGGCTATCATTATGATATGCGACTCCATAGAGGCGGCATCCCGTACGTTAAAGGACAATAAACCGGAGACCTTCGAGGCCTTCGTGGACAAGATGGTATCTACCAAGCTGGCTGACGGTCAGTTTGACGATAATGCCCTGTCAATCAAGGAGCTCGTAACCATCAAATCGGTTCTTAAAGATTATCTTGGGCAGCTCTATCATACCAGGGTAGTATATCCCGGACAAAAGGAAAAATCGACAAGAAAAAAATAAATATCAAATAGCAAATAGAAATGAACATTGTAAAAAATCAGATTGATGACCTGAATGTTCAGGTATCGTTGGAGATTGAGGCTGCTGATTATCAGGAGGCCAGGAGAAAGAAACTTGCAGAGCGCAGGCGCAATGCAGATATCAAGGGATTCAGAAGGGGTATGGCTCCTATGGGCCTTATAGAGAAGTTTTACGGCGAGCAGGCTCTTGCAGAGGCTGTGAACGACGTTATTAACGATGCTCTTACCGGCTTTATCAAGGAGAACAAGCTTCGCGTGCTTGGTGAGCCTCTTGCAAGTGAGGATCAGCCTGATAACGATTGGAAGGCAGGTAATAACTTCACCTTCAAGTTTGACATTGCCCAGTCTCCCCAGATTAACTTCGAGCTTGGCAAAGAGGACAAACTTCCTGTTTACAACATAGAGGTTACAGAGGTTGCCAAGAAGGAGATGAAGGATAATATGCTGCGTCAGGTTGGCTCAATGCAGGACGGAGAGATTGCAGGCGAGGAAGACTTTGTAATTGCAGACCTTACCAACGGTGAGGTTACAGCAGAGGATGTTTACATCGCAGTACGCAAAGTAGAGGGCAAGGCTCACGCTAAATTCGTTGGTGCCAAGTCCGGTTCCAAGCTTACCGTTAACATTAACGAGGCTTTTACAAACGAGACAGACAGGGCTTCTATGATTAAGGTAGACAAAGATAAACTTGCCGGTATAGAGCCTAAGTTTACCGTAAAGGTTAAGACCGTTAAGACCTTTGTTCCCGCAAGCGAGAATCAGGAGACTTACGACCGTCTATTTGGAGAGGATAAGGTTCATAATAGCGAGGAGTTTGATGCTGCTGTTGCAGAGCGTCTTACAGAGAATTACAAGCAGGAGGCAGACTACCGTCTATCCAAGGATATCCGCGACTATCTTGTAAAGAAAGCCGGCGTTACCCTGCCCGAGTCCTTCCTTAAGAGGTGGCTCATCAAGCTTAACGAAGAGAAATTCACCGCCGAAGAGGTAGAGAGGGACTTCCCTTCATTCCTTGAGGACTTCCGCTGGCAGCTTGTACGCGAGTACCTTATGGACAAGTTCTCCCTTAAGATAGAGGAGAAGGATATCCACGAGGCAGCCGAGGCTTATGTTGCATATCAGTACGCTATGTACGGAATGGGTAATGTTCCCCAGGAGTTGATTCACGACGGCGCTCACCGCGTAATGCAGGACGAGAGCCAGCTCCGCCGCATAGAGGAGAACGTAGAGGATCAGAAGGTTCTGGCAGCAGTGAAGGGTGTGGTTTCAACTACTAAGAAGAAGATTACCGTAGAGAAATTCAGAGAACTTAAATAATTGTCAATAATGGCAAAAAACGAATTTGATAAATTCGCTTCAAAGGGCCGTGGCATTTCGTCAACGACCCTGTATCGTTACCAGTCGGCCTTGGATGCTTACATCAACCCTACAATCATAGAGGAGCGTAAGCTGAATGTGGCCAGTATGGATGTGTTCAGCCGTCTTATGATGGACAGAATCATCTTCCTGGGCGTTCCCATAGATGATGATGTTGCAAATATCATCCAGGCTCAGCTGCTCTTCCTTGCATCGGTAGACAGTTCTGCGGATATTTCTCTTTACATAAATACTCCCGGTGGTCAGGTGACTTCCGGTCTGGCAATTTACGATACAATGCAGCTTGTAGAGCCCGATGTGGCTACTATCTGCACCGGAATGGCCGCTTCTATGGGTTCCGTGCTTCTTTGCGCGGGAGCCAAGGGCAAACGTTCCGCCCTGCCTCATTCAAGAGTTCTTATTCATCAGCCTCTTGGTGGCGCTCAGGGACAGGCTTCCGATATTCTTATTGCCGCAGCAGAGATAGAGAAGACCCGCAAGGAGTTGTACGAGATTATCTCGCTCCACAGCGGCAAGCCTTACGACAAGGTTTTTGCCGATGCCGACCGTGATTTCTGGATGACAGCTGCAGAGGCAAAGGAGTATGGAATGGTAGATGAGATTCTTACCAAGGACCGTAAAAAGTAGTAATGGCCGGAAAGTCAAATAAAAACGAGCGCAGGTGCTCTTTCTGTGGTGCTCCTGAGAGCCAGGTTCCCTTCCTTGTAGCAGGGGAGGAGGCCTGCATCTGCTCCAGCTGCATCACACTGGCCAATCAGTACCTGAAGGAAGCCTTGGATGCCGCCGGGTTAAAATCTAAGGAGGCAACTTCAGTTAATCTGGACAAGGTTCCCAAGCCCAGGGAGATTAAGGAGTTTCTGGACAGGTACGTCATTGGACAGGAGAGGGCTAAAAAGCAGCTTGCCGTAGCGGTTTACAACCACTACAAGAGGTTGTCCAATAACTTTGACAAGGGCTCCAATGAAATTGAGCTGGAGAAGTCCAATATTCTTATGGTCGGGCCCACCGGTACGGGTAAAACCCTTATGGCCAAGACTATAGCCCGTATGCTGGACCTGCCCTTCACCATAGTTGATGCCACTGTTCTTACAGAGGCCGGCTATGTGGGCGAGGATGTGGAGAGCATTCTTACGCGTCTTCTGGAGGTTGCGGACTTTGACCTGGCCAAGGCAGAGAGGGGAATTGTCTTTATAGACGAGATTGACAAGATTGCCCGCAAGAGCGACAATCCTTCCATTACCCGCGATGTATCCGGAGAAGGGGTGCAGCAGGCTATGCTGAAGCTTCTGGAGGGCACTGTTGTGAACGTGCCTCCGAAGGGTGGTAGAAAGCATCCCGAGCAGGAGTTCATCCACGTTAATACCCAGAATATTTTGTTTATCTGTGGCGGCGCTTTTGAAGGGATAGAAAGACATATCGCCCAAAGGCTTAATACCCAGGTGATTGGCTTTGGCGTCTCTGCTAAGAAAAAGGTAGACAAGGAGAACCTTCTTCAGTATGTAAATGCCAGTGATATGCGGGCCTATGGCCTTATTCCGGAGATTGTGGGAAGGCTTCCCGTGATTACTTATCTTGACAAGCTGGATGAGGAAGCCCTTAAGCGTATTCTTACAGAGCCCAGGAATGCCATTATGAGGCAGTATGAAGAGTTGTTCAAGATGGATGGTATCAGGCTTGAAATTGCTCCCGGGGTAACGGACCTTATTGTGGATGCGGCAGTGTCCAATAAGTTGGGAGCCAGGGGACTGAGGTCTATCTGTGAGAAGATTTTTGATGACGCAATGTACGATGCACCGTCGTCAGGCAAGAAGGTTTTCAAAGTTACCGTGGCTTATGCCCGCGAAAAACTTGCAGATTTATTAAAACAATGATAAAAATAAACCTTATTATTACTCCCTGCTGCTTCGCAGCCCTAACCGGGTAAATGGTCGCAATAATTAGTTTATTTTTATGACAGATTAAATAACTTAAATTTCTAACGTATGAAAAAGTTACTTTTATCCCTCATTGCAATTGTTGTCGCATTTGGCACAAGCGCATTTGCCCAGAATTCTAATTTTAACAAAGTAACTGTTAAACTGGACAAGACCACTCTTTCGCTTAAGGTTGGTGCTTCCCAGAGTCTTAAAGCTACCGCTACCGGTATGCAGGTAAGTATCAGAGACTACAAATGGTCTTCTTCAAACACTTCTGTAGCAACTGTTAACAACGGACGCGTCAATGCCGTTGGTGCTGGTGTAGCTACCATTACCGTTTCCCTTAAGGACGGCGGCTCTGCAACTTGCAAGGTAACCGTTACCAAAGCCGGAAATGCTTCCTCCGGATCGGGCAATCACAACATCAATCAGGCCGGCGGCAATGGAGACCGTATGAACTCTACCTCTGCCAACGAGAACGGCAAGGGTAACAATAAAGGAGAAAAGAAGGGATTCGAATAGTCCCCGGGGATTTTCCTGTTGGAAAAATTAAACCTGCATCAAGCGATGCAGGTTTATTTTTTAATTCCAATATTGATAGAATAGGGCTATGGATTCCATTCCGGCAAAGAACTGCCGCAGTAGATAGCTCTCGTTTGGCGAGTGGATGGTATCCCTTTCAAGACCGAATCCCATAAGCAGAGGGTCTATCCCCAGGATTTGCTGCATCTCTGCAAGAACTGCTATGCTTCCACCGCCGCGTGAAGGAACCGGCTGCACTCCGTACACCTCTTCCATAGCCTTAGAGGCAGCCTGATAGGCGCTGGAAGAAATAGGAATAAGGAAGCCGTTACCGCCTTCGCGCTCCAGAATCTCTACTTTAACGTAGGGAGGAGCTATTGCAAGAAGGTGTTCTTTGAAGAGCTTGGTTATCTTGCTGCTAAGCTGATTGGGTACAAGCCTCATGGAAATCTTGGCGTGGGCCGTTGAAGGAAGAACGGTCTTTGCTCCTTCGCCCGTGTAACCGCCCCAGATACCGCAAACGTCAAGGCAGGGCCTTATGCCGGTGCGCTCCATTGTGGTATAGCCCTTCTCTCCCTTAATCTCCTTGATATCAAGGAATTTCTTGTACTCTTCAAGGTCAAAGGGAGCACGTGCAAGTTGTGCGCGGTCTTCTGCCGACAGTTCTACTACATCGTCGTAGAATCCGGGAATCGCAACCCTTCCGTCCTGGTCGTGCAGGGATGCAATCATCTCGCAGAGGGTGGTGATGGGGTTGGCGATGGCTCCGCCGTAGTGGCCGGAGTGCAGGTCCTTGTTAGGCCCGGTTACCGTAACCTCAAGATAGGCCAGGCCCCTCATTCCGCAGTTGATTGACGGAACCTTGTCGGATATCATAGTAGTATCGGACACAAGAATAACATCGGCCTTAAGAAGGTCTTTGTTCTCCTTTACCCAGGCAGGGAGCGAACCGCTGCCCACTTCTTCTTCGCCCTCGAAAATGAATTTTACGTTATGCTTCAGTTTCCCTGTCTTAAGCAGGAACTCGAAGGCCTTTAGGTGCATAAAGAGCTGGCCTTTGTCGTCGTTGGCACCGCGGCCCCAGATGGCCTCTTCTCCTGTTGCAGGATCCTTGTCTATAACGGGTTCAAATGGGTCTGTGCGCCATTTCTCCAGCGGCTCTGGGGGCTGAACGTCGTAGTGGCCGTAAACCAGAACTGTCTTGTATGAGGGGTCTAGAATCTTTTCTGCATAAACTACGGGGTTGCCGGCCGTGGGATATACCCCGGCCTTGTCTGCTCCGGCCTCAAGAATTAGTTCCTTAAGCCTTTCTGCGCAACGCAGCATATCCGGTTTATGCTCTGGCTTTGCGCTTATGGAGGGAATGCGGAGCAGCGAAAACAGTTCCTCGTAAAATCTCTCTTTGTTCTCCTGAATATAATGTTTCATAATTATTAAGGTTTTAGATAATCATCAAAGTAAAGTGTAATCTTGTCGTACAGGTGAACCCTGTGCTTTCCGGAAACGTTGTGTTTGGCTTTGGGGTAGGGGAAGTAATCTACCTGCACGCCCTTTTCTATGCAGGCCTGTACAAAGCTGAGACTGTGCTCCCATACGCAGGTATCGTCAATAGCCCCCTGGCATATAAGAAGCTTTCCCTTAAGATTTCCGGCCTTGGATATAAGGCTGGTGGCCGCAAAGCCGTCGGGATTGGTCTTTTCCGTTTCCATATAGCGCTCTCCGTACATAATCTCATACCACTTCCAGTCAATCACGGGACCGCCGGCAACTCCCACCTTGAATACATCGGGATAGGTAGTCATAAGAGAGATTGTCATAAAGCCGCCGTAGCTCCATCCGTGAACGCCTATACGGTCACTATCGACCCAATCCAAACCCTTAAGCATATTTATTCCTACCATCTGGTCTTCCATCTCTGCCTTGCCGCAATATTTGTGAATTGCCTGCTCGTAGGCCAGACCCTGGTTGCTTGTGCCGCGGTTGTCCATTACAAACACAACGTAGCCCTTCTGCGCCATATAGAGTTCCCACATACGCACGTTGCCAAGCCACTTGTCCTGGACCATCTGGGAGTGAGGGCCTCCGTAAACGTAAACAACTACTGGATATTTCTTTGCGGGGTCGAATCCGGCCGGCTTAAAGAGGCGGTACCAGTTCTGGTATTTGCCGTCTGCACTGGGAAGCGTTCCAAAAACCACTTCTCCGGTGTGGTAATCCTTAAGCGGGTCTTCTGCGGTTTCTGTGCAGACTACCTTGCCCTGGCCGTCCGTGGATACAACAGAATAAACGGCCGGAACGTTGAAGGAGGACATTGCGTCGTAAAAATACTTTCCGTCCAGACTTATCACGGGCCTGTGCCATCCGCGGGTTTTGGTAAGCCTGATGGGCCTGCCTATTTTGGCCTTGTCGGCCATAGAGGCCTTTGCCCCTCCGGCAGGAATGATATTCATCTTGAAGAGATGATTCTCTACCGGCGATACCTCGGCCGATGTATAATACAGGCTGATATTTTTGTAATCTACATAGTCAACATCGGCCTCTACCTCCGTTATCCGTCTTACGGTACCAAGCGTATCACAGAGGTATAAATTTCTATACCCATTTATGTTTGCGGACCGATAGATAAATAAATAGGTGTCCTTTACAAAGTGCAGGGGGTCCAGGGGCTCTACGTATTTGCTGCTTTGCTCCGTGAGTATCGTGCGTACGAATGAGCCGTCGCTGGCGCGGTACTGATTAAGATGCATTTCTTTCTGGGCGCGGTCCAGCACAAGGATGAATATGTTCTTTGAGTCAGGGCCCCAGGAGATGTTTGTAAGGTAGCGGTCCTCGTCAAAATCGTCCACCTGAGCATAAACCGTGGTGCCTGTTGTGGTGTCGTAGATTCCAAGGCTTATTACCTCTGAATCCATACCGTTCATGGGGTATTTTATGGGGACAAGACTGCCCGTGCGGGTAGTTATGTCCAGGAGCGGGAATTCCGTTACCTTGGACTCGTCCTTGCGGTAGAAGGCTATTTTGCTGCCGTCCGGGGAAGCAAATATTCCTCCTTCTATTCCAAACTCGCTGCGGCTCACGCTTTTACCAAAGCTGATGTTGCGGTCTGCCGACGAGGCTACTACCTTGTAGCGGCTGTCGTTGTCGTTTTTGTCTGCCTTATAATATAGGTTGCCGTCTTTGGCCGCCAGAATGGAGTAGGGGACATCAGTTGTATCTGTAAACCAGATTTTCTTCTTTGCCAGCTCGTCCGAGTGCCTGCGTAAGAAGCCGGACTGGGGCCTGAGGCTGGAAGAGAGGATAATATCGTTCATAGTGAAGGACTTACCCTTCTGTGTTGCGGGGTGAATGTCTTTTACGCCATCCTGTGCAAAGGAAGTAATGGCCAGCAGCAGAGCTGCCGATGTAAGAATTCTTTTAAGCATATTATCTTATTGGTTTTGCGGGTTCTATACTCCATCCTGTGAGCGTGGATATGTAGGGAATAAGGTTGTATGCCTTTTTGATATGTCCGTTGTAATTGGGATGGAAACTGGCGCCAAGATCTGAGTCTTCGTTGTGGATGTCCGGTCCAAGCACTGCAAACGATACTGCCTTTAGGCCGCTGTCTGCAACAGCTTCTTCTATGTATTTGGCCATCATGAAGTCTCTTTTTCCGGATACGCAGAGTATGGGGTGGGACTCGCCGTAATTGGACTTAATCTCTTTAAGGAGTGTAATGTAGTTGGCCTTGAACAGGGCCTTGGAGGGCTGGCGGCCAACGGAGAAATCATTGGTGCACAGGTAAATAACCGTAACGGAGGGCTTTACTTCACAGGAGGCGGCAGACCACTTTGTCTCCCTGTCCATATCGAAGGTCTGGGTATAGCGCTCCGGCATGTACCAGTCTTTGAATTTGTCGTTGTAGTTGCGGGCTATTCCCATTCCGGAGTGCGCCACTATAACGCATTCTGCGTCAAAGTACCTGGAAACTATGTTGCAGTAGGATTTGTTGCAGTTTTCTGTCTCCGGCTTAAAAGGGTCTGTCTTTATGGAATTCTCGCTGCCGTAACCGCAGGTGTAGGAGTCTCCTATAAACTCTATAACCCTTTCTTTAGGTGCCGGGGCGGGAATGAAGGTGCCGCTTGTGCTAAAGCTGTAGAAGGTGCTTGTGCCCTGTTCTCCCTCCGTTCTTTTCTGGAGCACAACGCAGTGGCTGCTCTGAGGCTTTGCGTTCTTCTTGCCGCAGATGGCCGTAATTTCTTCCTTTGACAGAAGTACTATGGTGGTGTCCTTGCCTGTAAGAGTTATTACTTTATCGGGCTCGTTCCACATTTCCTTGTCTATCCATAGATTGTAGTAGTTTTTCCTGGTGTCGGATACCCTGGCGCTAAGGCAGTCGCCCTTGAAACTAATCCTTGCATATATGCCGGACCAGTCTCCGCTTACCGCGCCGTCATTGCATAGGGTGCGTCCTATCCATACTATCTTGCTGTCAGAAGCGGGGATTTCCTCGTTTGCGGCAAATGCCCCGGCGCCAAAGAAGAGCGAAGCCAGGGAAATAAGAGCCGTAAAAACTATTTTTTTCATAACTGTGAATTATTAACGGTCAATCTTTACAAATTTAATCAAATTAAAGAGCTAACCATACTTTTCTTTTGTTTTTTATGGATTTTACCCCATAAAACCGTAAATTTGAACTCCATTGATACTTTTAACTATGGAGCACGGACACCATCAGCATTGTCATTGCGAGGAACACCATCACCACCATCATCACCATCATCACGATGAGGGTGGCGGCCTTGGTAAAAAACTGGCGCTGATTATTGCGGCGTTGGCTCTTCTGGTAGGGGCCATTGCGGTAGAAAAATCCTTCTCCCTTAAGACCTGGCAACTGCTTCTGGTCTTCCTGCCATCTTATCTTGTGGCAGGCTATGGAACCCTTAAGGAGGCTTTTGAGGGCATTTCCAAGGGCGATTTTTTCAATGAGCACTTTCTTATGACAGTGGCTACGGCGGGGGCCTTATGCATTGGCTTTCTGCCCGGAGCCGAGTCTCAGTTCCCGGAGGCCGTGGCAGTTATGCTGTTTTTTCAGATAGGGGAAATGTTCGAGGGCTACGCCGCGGGTAAAAGCCGCGCCGGAATTGCCCACCTTATGAATATAAGGCCGGACGTTGCTACCGTCATCCGCAACGGGCAGGAACTGACGGTTGCCCCGTCGCAGGTAGAAACCGGGGAAACCATCGTCATACGTCCAGGAGAAAAAATACCTCTTGACGGTGTTATCATAAATGGGACTACCTCTATAGATACGGCGGCCCTTACGGGAGAAAGCCTTCCGGCCGATGCCGCAGAGGGCGACGAGGTGCTTTCCGGATGCATAAATCTTTCCGGGGTTATAACCGTACGCACTACCAGAAACTATTCTCAAAGCACTGTTTCCAGAATTATCGGCCTTGTAGAAGATGCGGCGGAAAACAAGTCCAGGAGCGAGAATTTCATTACTCGCTTTGCCCGCGTTTACACTCCTATAGTGGTATTTTCTGCCATGGCCCTGGCGTTCATCCCCCCGCTGTTTGCGGCTTCTTTCCAGGCTGCCTTTCCCCAGTGGCTCTACCGCGCCCTTGTTTTCCTTGTGGTATCCTGCCCCTGCGCTCTTGTATTAAGTGTTCCGCTTACATTCTTTGGCGGAATCGGAGGGGCTTCGCGCCATGGAATCCTCATTAAAGGCGGCAATTACATTGATGTGCTTTCAAGACTGGACACCGTTGTATTTGACAAGACCGGCACTCTAACCCAGGGACATTTTGTGGTGGAAGCCGTTCACCCCGAGCTCTGCGACCAGCGGCATCTCCTCCATCTTGCCGCCCACGTAGAGCATTATTCCGTGCATCCTATTGGCGAGGCCCTAAGAGAGGCCTTCCCGGAAGAGGCTACGGACAGTTGTACGGTAAGCGACGTTAGGGAGTTTGCCGGGGAGGGTATAGTTGCAAATGTAAGCGGAAAGGTAGTCGGCGTAGGTAATCCGGCCCTAATGGAAAGGCTTGGCGCTGCCTGGCACCCCTGCAGTCACGTGGGGACCATAATTCACGTATCTATAGACGGAGACTATGCTGGCCATATAGTAATAAACGACAAGATAAAGGAAGACAGTCACCGGGCAATCAAGGACCTGAAGGCCCTTGGTGTACGCCGCCTTGTGATGCTTACCGGCGACAGGGAGCCTGTTGCGGCCAAGGTCGCCTCTCAGCTTGAAATAGAAGAATTCTATTCCGGGTTGATGCCTTCCGATAAGGTTTCCAGGGTAGATGATCTTTTGGCAGCTAAGTCTGCCAAGTCTGTCGGCGGCACCCTTGCGTTTGTAGGGGATGGAATTAACGATGCTCCCGTGTTGTCGCGTGCCGATATTGGCATTGCCATGGGCGCCCTTGGTTCCGAGGCGGCCATAGAAGCGGCCGATGTAGTCCTTATGGATGACAAGCCGTCCAAGATTACACTGGCAATCAAGGTGGCCAGAAGAACCATAGGCATTGCCAAACAAAACGTTATATTTGCAATTGGAGTAAAGGTGTCTGTGATTGCCCTGGCCTCTGTAGGCCTTGGAACTATGTGGATGGCCGTTTTTGCCGATGTTGGGGTTACCGTGCTGGCCGTTCTTAACGCTATGCGCACCCTTGAGAAAAGATATTAATAACCAGCTATATGAAAAAATTTTTATTTGTTTTCGTTGTTTTTGGGCTGATGGTTTCCTGTTCTTCGCAGGAAGAAAAGTCGGCTCCCGTCATTGGAATAAGCTCTTCCAGAATTGAATCCGGACGCATTCAGTTGTCTGACAATTACACCCAGGCAATCCTTCGTGCGGGAGGTACTCCGCTTCTTATCCCTACCATAGAGACTCCCCAGCAAGCAGAAGCCATTATAGCTGTGCTTGATGGCGTAGTTTTCTCCGGAGGCGTAGATCTTAACCCGGAATGGTACGGAGAAGATGTTTATAACGAAACGGTAAAAATAGACCCCGTGCGCGACAGAAGCGACAGTCTTCTTGCCCGTGCTGCAATTGCCTCCGGCAAGCCAATTCTAGGAATCTGCCGCGGAGAGCAGCTTCTTAACGTTATTCTTGGAGGCAGCCTTATTCAGGACATTCCCTCTCAATGCCCCGGCGCTATTGTTCATGCCGGAGGGGCTATGCATAAAGTTTCAGTAGAAAAAGGAAGTTTTCTATGGAATGTGTTCGGACAGGACAGCCTTACAGTGAACTCTTTCCACCATCAGGCCGTAAAGACACCTGCACCCGGCTTAAAAGTGGTTGCGTATGCACAGGACGGTACGGTAGAGGCGTACGAGAACGACCAGATATGGGCCGTTCAGTTCCATCCGGAAGGGCTTCTTAGGAAGGACGATGCCTGGCTGCCCCTCTTCCTAGCCTTTCTTAATAGATTTTAGTTTTCTGATAGGGTCGCACGTAAGACCTATTCCAAGTTTTTTGAAGGTCTTGCGGTCTACCTCGCTGAGCATCACTATAGAGTGAACCTGGGCTCCCTCAAGATTTGGAAGCTGTTCCAGGGCAAGGCGGCAATTCTCGTCTATCAGGCTCATCATGGAAATCGCTACAAGAACCTCGTCTGTGTGCAGGCGGGGATTGTGGCCGTGAAGATAGGTAACCTTAGTCTTTTGGATGGGCTCTATCATTGTCTGGGGGATGAGCTTAACGTTGTGTGCAATGCCTGCAAGGTGCTTAAGGGCGTTAAGCAGCAGTGCGGCGCTAGGGCCAAGCAGGGGAGAGGTCTCCGCCGTAAGAATTGTGCCGTCGCAGAGCTCTATTGCCGCTGCGGCTACATTAGACTGCTCCAGTCTTTCCTTTGCTGCAACCGTGCACTTCCTGTAGGCGGTTGTAATATTGGCCCTCTTCATAAGAAGAGCTATCTTGTTTACCTCAGACTCCGTAGCCTTTCCGTCTGCAAGGTTGCATAGAGAATCGTAATAACGCCTTATTATTTCCTGAAGGGCGGCCTCGCGGCAGGCTGTATCGTCACAGATGCAGTAACCTGTCATGTTAACTCCCATATCGGTGGGGGACTTGTAGGTGGGCTTCCCGTAAATATCGTCAAACAGTGCGTTCATAACCGGGAAAATCTCTATATCCCTGTTATAATTTACAGTGGTTGTGCCGTAGGCGTCAAGATGGAAGGGGTCTATCATATTGACGTCCTCTAAATCTGCCGTGGCTGCCTCGTAGGCTATGTTAACCGGGTGGGAAAGCGGGAGGTTCCAGATAGGGAAGGTCTCGAATTTTGCATAGCCGGCCTTGATACCTCTTTTGTTTTCCTGATACAACTGGCTAAGGCAGACTGCCATCTTACCGCTGCCGGGACCGGGAGCAGTCACTACTACCAGCGGTTTGGTGGTCTTTACGTAATCGTTCTTTCCAAAACCCTCGTCAGAGTCTATCAGGGCAACGTTGTGGGGGTAACCTTCAATAGTATAGTGGTAGTAAACGGTTATTTCCATCTGCTCCAGGCGTTTGCGGTAAGCCGCCGCGCTGGCCTGGCCGTTGTAATGGGTTATAACTACACTGTTTACGCTAAGCCCCCTGCTAAGGAATTCGTCTCTAAGGCGCAATACGTCCATATCATAGGTTATTCCCAGGTCGCTTCTGACCTTGTTTTTCTCTATATCTATGGCGCTTATCACTATTATGATTTCTGCGTCGTCCTTCATCTGCATAAGCATTTTAAGTTTGCTGTCCGGCTCAAATCCGGGCAGAACACGACTTGCGTGGAAGTCGTCAAAGAGTTTGCCTCCGAATTCCAGATAAAGTTTGTCGCCGAAAGTAGAGATACGCTTTTTAATCTGTTCTGACTGAATCTTCAGATATTTTGCGTTGTCGAATCCGTATTGCATATGGTTTGGTTTTAGAATACGGGCTACAAAGTTAGGCCTTTTTACCTCAAAAGCAAAGGGCCGGTATAGTATTTCTTGCAAATTTTTATTAATTTTGCGTGTTTCGGATTAATAAACAATTATCTAATGGAAGTAAATATCGCCACCAACGGTAATGAGACGACAGTTGCATTTGTTGGAAGATTGGATACACCTGCATCTCAGGAAGTAAGTCAGACTCTTGATCCTCTTTTGGAGAAAACCGACGGTACAATTATTCTTGACTGTGAGAATCTCACCTATATCTCCAGTTCGGGGCTCCGTATTTTCCTCACTCTAAGGAAATCTGCTGCAGTAAAGGGTGGCAAGGTTATCGTTCGCAAAATTAACAGCGATATAAGAAGTGTCTTTATGATGACCGGTTTCTTGAATTTGTTCGAGATTCAAGATTAAGAACTTCCTCTCTTACAAGGAAGATCCCAGGGCCGTTACCTATGGTATCCCTAAAATGTATCGTGACTGTTAACTAGGTTGGCAGGTTTTTTGTGCCAAATAGCTTAAAGGTTACGATGGACGGTCCCTATTATTATTTTTTATGAAAATTCATTATTGTCTTTTTTCTCTTTTCCTTTTACTGACGCTTTCTTGCGGGCAGAGTTTAAAGCAAAAAGAGATGATTCTTCATTATAATTCTCCGGCAGAGTTCTTTGAAGAAGCGCTTCCAATTGGAAACGGGCGTCTTGGTGCAATGGTTTACGGAGGCGTTACTTCCGAGCGCATTTCGCTTAACGATATAACCCTTTGGACCGGAGAACCGGAAAGGGGAGAGGAACACATAGATATGCGCTCCTGCCCTGACGTGACTCCCTGGGCCGATATTTCCTCTTACGTTACCCGGGTGCGTCAGGCTCTTGAAGAGGAGGACTATGCTCTTGCAGAGAAATTGCAGCAGCGTCTTCAGGGGCACTTCAGCGAGTCTTATCAGCCCCTGGGGACTCTTAATCTATCTTATGGAAATGCTGATATTTCCGATTACTCCCGTTCCCTGGATCTTTCTTCTGCACTGGCGCGAGTATCCTGCAAACGCAATGGGAAGGCCTTCGGAGCTGAATATTTTGCTTCCGCTCCGGATTCGGTGATAGTTATAAGGTTAACCTGCGAGGAACCGATGGATGTTACTATCGGCCTGGATATAAAACACCCGCACACGGTGGAATCGGCCCAAAATACTATTATTGCCGATGCCTACCTTGCCTATCATGCCTATCCGATATATTATAGCTCGAAGGGTGAAAAATTCTACTATGACCCTGGAAGGGGCATACATTTTAGGTCGATAGTGTCTGTTGATTCCGACGTAGAGCCGGTTTCTGCCGATGGCACCCTGGCCCTGAATGGTTTCCGGGAGGCGGAAATTCGTTTTGTAAGTTCTTCTTCTTTCGCGGGTTTTGACAAGGATCCCGTGAAGGAGGGACTTCCTTGTAAGGAATTGGCCCTTGCCAATGCGGCCAGAGTTGCGGCCAAGTCTTACGAGTCCTTGCTTGAGGCTCACCAGGCAGATTATAAGAGTTTCTTTGACAGGGTTACCATAGATCTTGGCGATACTCCGCCGGAGGTTCTGGCCCTTCCTACTGACGAGCAGCTTAAGCGATATACAGACCTCTCGGAGGCCAATCCAGCCCTGGAGGCCCTATATTTCCAGTATGGCCGATATCTTCTTATATCCAGCTCCAGGACAAGGGGCGTTCCCGCCAATCTTCAGGGGCTTTGGAACGAGAGTATGGACCCGCCGTGGAGCTGCAATTATACCATTAATATTAATCTGGAAGAAAATTATTGGCCTGCGCTTGCCGGTGCTCTTCCGGAGATGCACGAGGTGCTGCTGGATTTTATAAATAATATGTCTGCCAGCGGACGGCAGACCGCATCTGTTTATTATGGGATAAACGAGGGCTGGACTGCCGGACATAATACCGATATCTGGGCTATGACCTGCCCCGTTGGGCTTGGGACGGGAGACCCGTCCTGGGCAAACTGGACTATGGGAGCCGCCTGGCTCACTACTCATATCTGGGAGCATTATCTGTTTACAAGGGATGCTGCCAGGCTTTCTAAAGATTATCCTGCGCTTAAGGGTGCGGCTCTGTTCTGTCTTAACTGGCTTACGGAAAAGGACGGGGAACTAATTACTTCTCCCGGGACTTCTCCGGAGAACAGATATATTACTGCCGATGGCTTCCATGGGTCTACGCTCTATGGCTGCACGGCAGATCTGGCAATTACAAGGGAGTGCCTTTTGGATGCATCGGAGGCTGCCTGTCTTTTGGGTGACGATGCCTTCGCTGCCCAGTGTTCTGAGGCTCTGTCCAGGCTTAGACCATATAAGATTGCTTCTGACGGGCATCTTCTGGAGTGGTATCACCCTTGGGAGGATGAGGACCCGCGTCACAGGCATCAGTCCCATCTCTTTGGGGTTTATCCCGGGCATCATATTGCTCCTGGAAGCCGGGAGGCCATGGCCGCCTACAGGTCTTTGGAAATAAAGGGTACCGAGACCACAGGTTGGAGCTGCGGCTGGCGGGCCAATCTCTATGCCAGGCTTGGGGATGCCGAAGGGGCCTATACTATGTTCCGCCGGCTTTTAAGGTATGTCAGTCCTGATGGCTACAGGGGCGATGATGCCAGGCGTGGCGGAGGTACTTATCCTAATCTTATGGATGCTCATTCTCCTTTCCAGATAGATGGCAATTTTGGCGGCACTGCGGCAGTAATGGAGATGGCTTATGCCAGGCCTTCTGCTTGGAAATCGGGCTTTATTAACGGTATGCGTACCCGCTCGGGAGAAACTGTCAATGTCTGCTGGTAAACCCTGCCGGCTTAACCTATAATGTATTTGCCGGCTTTGGGGATTTTCTGAATCAGTACGCAAGCTATCGCCACTCCTGTAAAGGAGATAATCACCGTTGCAAGTATCTGAAGCGGGGTAGTCCATATTCCCAGTGCACCGTCCTGTCCAACTCCCAGGGAGTTACGCAGCCAGGCGGATACCAGGCCCAGCAGCAGCATATGGCTTAGGTACATTCCGTAACTGGCCTTTGATACCGGCAGTACTGCCTTTCTGTAAACGTAGTTATCGCCGTTAAATTTCTTAAAAAGCAGAATCCAGCCTATGGACATAAGCGCTACACCAAAAGTGTCGTTTAGCCATGGGCCTTCCCATAGAGCAGCAAGCCCTACCGGACCTTCTACGGGGAAGGTTCCGGCACAATCGGCCCAAACCCTGTTTAAAAATCCGTAGGAACAGATGGCAAAGCCGCCAAGGAATACTGGGGTTGCTATGGCAAGGGTTTTCTTCCAGGAAAGGTGGCCTACGAACTTGCGGAAATATAGTCCAAGGAGCATATAGCCAATAAAACCGCTTACGTAGTAAAAGAGACCGTAGGAGTTCCAGCTGGCTTCTCCCCACAAGGGGTATTTGGCTGCATTGGGTATGCCGGAGGGGCCGTAGATTACCGGGGCTGATCCTCCTACCCATTGCCTGATAAGCGGTATTATGGTTGTGAGTAGCCAGATGCTAAGATAAATCCGGAGTTCTTTTTTGCCTACTTTCTCTGCCCAGGGGCTTAGGAGTGGCATTATAATGTACAGCCCTACCATCATATATACGTACCAGAGATGGCCAGCGGCATAGTTGAAGTTTAGCAGTACGTCCTTTAGGTTCTGCACGGGTTCTCCCCATACAAAGGCATAGACAAGGGTCCAGAGCAGGAAGGGAATCAGAATTCTTACGGCTCTTCTGCGGAAAAACTCTCCTGTGCTGTAGTGCAGAGGAAATTGCAGGTAACTGGAGGCTATTACAAAGAGGGCTACGCTGGCGCGGGGGAGCACATTCAGAATGGCAACCCAGAAGGCATCGGCCTTGGTTAAAATCAGGGAGCCTTCGCCTCCAAGGTAGAAGGGTTCGCAGCTATGGGTCATCATCACCATAAAGCAGGCGAAGATCCTGAGCCTGTCTATCCAGATTACTCTGTCGTCTGTGGGGTTTGTCATATTTGTGTTACTTATATGGTGTCTGGCAAAATTATTACGGTAGTGCCTACTTTTACTCTTTGCTTAAGGTCTGTTATGTCTTCGTTTCTTAGGCGTATGCAGCCTTCCGTGGCTCTTGTGCCTATACTCTCCGGGAAGGGGGTGCCGTGGATTCCAATGTCGCGGAAGCCGGGTACGTCAAGGCGCAGGAACCAGGGGCCGTAGGCGTCTTTTATGGGGCCCTTCCCGTCTTTAAAGTCGTGCGAGAGACCTTTTGCGTTAAGGAGTTCGTTTATCTTGAATATTCCTTCCGGGGTTTTATGGTCTCCTTTTACCTTTTTGGGGCCGTAGTTTATGGCGCAGGACATTCCGTATTCTTTTATAGCTTCTCCTTTTTCGTCTACAAGGGCCAGGGTGAAGTCTGTCTTGCTAATTACGATAAATGGTGCATCGCCGGCCATCGTAAGGTATTTTTCATAGGGGGCTTGGGCTTTGGCTGCCAATGGGGCCAGTAGTACGGCAAGTGCCAGGACTAGTTTTCTCATAGTTTGATTCTTTATTCTTCCAAATTTAAATAATTATCGGCTTTTTGCAAAACAATATTTATTTTTGCGTATTAACCAATAAAGTTGGTAAGCTATTTTAAAAAAAAGCGGACAGGGGAGTGCCCTGTCCGTCTTTCTATTTTTGAACTATAGTCAATTTGGCTAAAGCTTTTTCCGGAATAATATGGATACCTTATTATTCATAAATGAGCGTCAACGACTGGAAGTATAGTGAATTAACGGTTGCGGCTATTGTAAGAACAATCGTTTCATTTTCTCCAATCGTGGTTTCTGTAACTGTCAACTCTTTATCTACGAATGAGGTAGTGTATGAGCCGTTCCATGCTGCACTGTTAAATGCTGCTGTTTCAATGCTGGCAATAGTTGTACTACCACTGGTCAAACTCAAGTTACCTGAACCTTTGCCTGAATTTGACCTAACAGATACTGTTGCACCCTTAATGGTTTTACCACTATATCCGGAAAGTGTCAAAGTAATACTGTTTTTAGCTGTTATCTGACCTGCTGTGTTGTATGTCTGAGAATATGTAGCTGATGATTCGGCAGGAGCTGTTCCTGTGGTATTTACAGAGGTCTTGCTTGATACAGTATAAGTTACGGAATATTGTGTTGAAGAACCACCGGAACCTGCAGCCTGATTAACAACAACGTCTATAGCGGTTGCTCCTTCATATGTCAAGGTGATGTTACCGGTTCTGGCAGGAGCGCCGGACTCCTGAGCATCAACCTCAAAGGTGATTTCTCCGGCTGTATTATAGTCGAAGTCGTGTATCCATTCTACGTCAGAGTTTGCAATGATAGATACTCCAACGCTGGGATTTGATATGTTATACTCAATAGTGTAGAAATCTCCGGAGTTATCTACCGCCATAGGGTTATCTGAAGTTACATTAATAACGGGAGCAGGTACATATTCTCCGGACTTTATTGCTACGGAATATATACGTCCTCTCTTAACGCTTGTGCCTATTGTAACTTTAGACTTATTAGTGTGGGTGCCTGCAGGGATATTAACGTAATTTACAGCCGCAAAAGCCTCATTAAGTACCTCTTTTTCGTCTACTTTAATAACCAGATTTCCGGTATCGCTGCCATACGTTTCACCTGCAACTTCGATGTAGAAGGCACCACTAAGGTTAAGCTGTTTAGTGGTAACATATCCATTTGCAGAACTTGTTCCGAGTTTCAAACCACCTATGCCTTTATAGGCTTTTGAAGCAGCTACATAGAGACCGTTAGAAGCTTCTTCAATTGTTGTAGCCAAGTCAGTTCCGTTGTCACTGCTGCCATTGTTTGCCCAGCCCATATCATCTGCGAAAGGAAGTTCATCTCCGCCTGTAGCAACAGAAATATGAGAGGCTTCAAGATTAATGTTAAGCGTAGTAATTTTACCGGCTTCCAGAGCAATACCTCCCTGGGGAACAGTAATATTCTTCTCGATAACGTAGTCCTCGGTCTCGGCTCTTACCGTTAGCGATGAATCTTCTTCAAGTGTCTGAGGGTAAACTACAAGGTATGTTGCATTCTGGCCGTTTAAAACATATTGAGTATTTTCCGTGTATTCTGCAGTTGCCGTATAAGACTGATTATAATACACTTCACCAAGCTCTTGGTCCTCCAGCTTAAGATATATACGGCCGGTCAAGTAGTTTTCTGCTGTCATAGAGACGCTGGCAGGATGCTGCTCAGATATCATTACAGCGTCTTTATCAATAAGAACTATTTTTACGATAGCGCCAAGACGTTTAAACTCAAGATTCTCAACTGTTGTACTGGCCGGGTCTACCGCAAATTTCTTGGCTATCATAAGATCGGCGTTGCCGTCAAATGAAGAAACAGTAGGTTTTTGTGTGCCAGGTAAATCTATTTTTACATCGCCTTGAGTGGTCAAACCATTAGCTGTAAAAGGGTAATAGGCGTATAAATCGGACGAAACTTCTACTGCTCCTGTAAAAGAAGCGGTTGCTGACTTTGATGTGATGTCAGTGGTGAACATATAATTGGAAGTTCCTTTGGTAATACCAATAGCATCGCCCACAGACCAGTAGGGAGTTACACCATCAATTTCTGTCTTAGTTGATGTCTTTGTCTGTGGATTGCTGGCAATAATAGTTAACTGAACAAGATTCTCATTGTTAGTTATAGCCTCATTGCCGGATTCTTTACTACAAGAAATAATGGTAGCAGTTGTAGCAGCCATTATGAAAAATGCTTTAAAAATCTTCTTCATAGCTGTTACGTATTAAAGATTATAAACATCATCCGGGTCGTCCGTCAAATCTGGACCTGCTGAACCAGGAGTTCCGTAAGACGTTACTAAAAGCCCTTCTTCGAGGTCGGCGTCGAAGAATTCAATTACGGGTTTCACGTAAAGAGTTTTTTTCATAGTATTAAAATAGTTGTTTTTGTTTTCTGTTTTCCCCTTCGATTTGAAGCTGCAAATGTACCGAATATAAATGAATTATCCAAACGGAAGGATTATTTTGACAAGGGCAATTTAATTCGTATATTAGTTCCGTAAAATTGTTTCACTTATACATTCTTGGATATGTTAAAAATTGGAGATAAAATGCCGTCTTTCCAGGTCTTGGACCAGGACGGGAACATGGTAAGTTCAGAGGACTTCGTTGGCAAGGGCAAAAAGACCATCATCTATTTTTACCCTAAGGATAATACGTCCGGCTGTACGGCCGAGGCCTGCTCTTTCCGTGATAATTATGCTCAGTTAACCGCTGCCGGCTACAATGTAGTGGGCGTAAGCAAGGACAGCGCCAAATCACATAGCGGCTTCAGAGCTAAATTCGGGTTGCCTTTCCGCCTGTTGGCCGATACTTCCACTCAGATGTTACAGGATTTCGGAGCCTGGGGAGAGAAAAAGATGTATGGCAAGACTGTCTATGGCACTCTGCGCCGCACTTTTATCTTTGATGCCGACGGCATCTTGGAGAAAATAATAGAAAAGGTAGATACCAAAAATGCCGCAGGCCAGATTCTGGAGCCCTGAACGATATTTTAAAACGCCCATCAGTATGAAAAAATCACTGTTCGTCCTCTTGCTTTGTCTGGTCTTTGCCTGTAGGCACGACAGCCGGGAAACTACCCTTCAGGCAGGTAAATGGTCTCCTCTGGTGCGCCAGGCCCTTAACGAGCTTATTGCCGGAGCGGATAAGGATTCTTATGCTGTCTTTGACTTTGACCAGACCTCCATTGTGCACGATATCTCGCAGGCTTTGTGGGTGTATCAGATAGAGAACCTGCGTTTTGCCGGGGCACCTGAAAATCTGTTTCTGGATGGGATGCCGGATAAGAATGTGACAATGCCGGGCACGGATATAACCTATGCCCAGATGGGCGCGGTCCTGACAGATGAGTTTTATGCTTTGAAGGCAATGAAGGATGGGGGAGAGAGCCTTTCTTCCATTAGGAATACAGATTTATACCTTGATTTCCGCGCCAGAATGTACTCTCTTATGCTTATAATGGACGAGCAGTATGGCAGTTGGGTTACCTACCTGTGGCAGCCCGGACTTCTTGCCGGGTTTACAAATGGAGAGGCTATGACGGTGATTAAGGATGCTATCGCAGAGCACCTAGGCCTTGAGAAACTTGCCGTGGAGCACTGGGCCTCTCCGGACGGCCAGTGGGGCGGGGAAGTGCAGCGTGGTATCTGGGTATCGCCGGAGATGAAGGATTTGTATAAATGCCTTAGAGCATCAGGCATAGATGTATATATTTGCTCTGCTTCACTTGAACTTATTGTAGAGGTTCTTGCCTGCGACCCTGTCCTTGGCTTTGGAATGCCGGCAGATAAGGTGTTCGGTCTCAGGTTCGTTGCAGGGGAAACCATCGTCCCGGAATTTGACCCCGGATACCATCAGCCCAACAGGGAGGGGAAGGTAGATTGTATAAATGCCTATATGGCCACGGAGCATGGGAACCACGGGCCTTCGCTCGTTGCCGGGGACAGCAACGGAGATGTAGCTATGCTAACCGGCTTCGCCGATATGAAAAAGGGACTTATCATTGATGTTGGCCGCAGTGCTTCTTCTGCCATCGGCCAACTGGCCACCCAGGCCAAGGATGATGGTAATTCGGGCCGATACTTACTTCAGCCCTCCTTTGAAAAGTAACTTATCCAAGTAATACGTCCAGCACCATCATCAGGGCAAAACCAAGGGCAAAGCCGATAGTACCAATGTTGGAGTGCTTTCCCTGTGAGTACTCCGGTATCAACTCTTCCACTACTACGTAGAGCATTGCTCCTGCCGCAAAGGCAAGCATAAAGGGCATAATGCCCAGAACGGCAGAGGTAAGCATCAACACTAAAACCCCTCCAATGGGTTCTACAATGCCGCTGAGAGTGCCAATGGTGAAAGCCTTCCATCGGGAGTTGCCCTCTGAGCGCAGCGGCATAGAGATTATTGCTCCCTCCGGGATATTCTGGATGGCTATTCCAAGCGATAGGGCCAGAGCGCCGGCTAAATTAAAATCTGCTGTAAGTGCGCCTCCTATTGCAACCCCCACGGCCATTCCCTCCGGGAAGTTATGGATGGTTACTGCCAGGGCCAGCTTAGTTGTACGGGATAAACGGCTCCGTGGGCCTTCGGCCTCTCCTCCGGGATGAATATGCGGGGTGATATAGTCTATTAGAAGCAAAAAGGCGAAGCCGGAAAGCAGACCTATGACAGGCGCAACTATGGCTCGTGAGCCCCCTCCCATCTCCAGGGCTGGGATTAGCAGGGACCATACCGATGCTGCCACCATAACTCCGGAAGCGAAACCCAGAAGGATTTTCTTCACCAGTTCCGGCATTTCCCGCTTCATAAAGAATACAAAAGCCGCTCCCAGGGTTGTCCCCAGGAACGGTATCAAAAGCGCTGTAATTACCGGATTCATTGTAACTCTTTATCTTACCACTGTTCCCAGTGAATGTTCTCCGGTTTCCACTTATCCTTGGGCGTGGGATCCTCTGCGGGAACGCCGACGGGAATAACGCAGAGCGGAACTACGTTCTCCGGAATGCCAAGGGCCTGGGCAATGGGAGCAACGCGCTCCATAGCGGGATAGCCGGCAGTCCATACTGCGCCAAGCCCAAGGGCTTTCACTGCCAGAAGAATGTTCTGTGCAACGGCAGAGCAGTCTTCGTACCAGAACATATTAGGTTGTTCCTCCTCAGGGGCGTCCGGCTGCCCAAATGGCTTGCGCATCATCGTTGTCTGGCCGCATACTACTATAACGGCGCCTGCCTGGGTGTACATATCTTTCTGGAATCCGTTTGCAAATACGCTTGCAATCTTTTCCTTATCTGTTACCACTACAAAGCGCCAGGGCTGAATGTTTATTGCAGAAGGTGCAGCCATTCCGGCCTTGAGTATGGTCTCCAGCTGCTCCTTTGATATTGGATCGCCCGTAAAACTGCGTACGCTTGTACGGGTCATAATAACGTCAAGTGCAGACGGGGCGCACTCGTGCGACTTGCATCCTGCCAGCACCATCGATGCCAGCACTGCGATAATAATACTAAGTCTTTTCATAAATCTTCTTTTTGTATTGGTCATACAAATATAATAAATCTGCAACTTCTTGCACAATCGGCCAAAAAATATGTAATTTTGTGTATAAATTTCTAATCTAAAATGGATTCAAAGTATATTTTCGTGACAGGAGGCGTTGCTTCCTCGCTTGGGAAAGGCATTATTGCCGCATCGCTTGGAAAACTGCTAAAAGCAAGAGGTCTTAGGGTTACAATTCAGAAATTCGATCCTTACATAAATATAGACCCAGGTACTCTTAATCCCTATGAGCACGGCGAATGTTATGTTACCGAGGACGGAGCCGAGACCGACCTTGACCTTGGCCATTACGAGCGTTTTCTTGGAATCCATACTACAAAGGCTAACAACGTTACTACCGGAAAAGTTTATCATACCGTTATTACAAAAGAAAGGGAAGGGGCGTATCTTGGGAAAACGGTCCAGATAGTTCCTCATATCACTGATGAAATCAAGCGCAGGATGCTTTTGCTTGGTAATACGGGCGATTACGACGTTATTATCACAGAAGTAGGCGGTACGGTTGGTGATATGGAAAGCCAGCCTTTCCTGGAGGCTATTCGTCAGCTTCAGTGGGAGATGGCAGAAGAAGACCTGATGTGTATTCATCTAACGCTTGTGCCATATCTTGCCGCGGCGGGTGAGTTAAAGACCAAACCTACCCAGCACTCTGTTCAGGCTTTGCAGAAGGCCGGGGTGCATCCGGATATTATTGTCTGCAGGACAGAGAAGGAGTTGTCTGCCGACATCAGGCGTAAGATGGCTCTTTTCTGTAACGTTAAGCCTGGGCGCGTTATTCAGAGTATCGATTCCTGGAGCATTTATCAGGTGCCTCTGAATATGGAGGCCGAGGGCCTGGACCGAATGGTCTGCGAACATCTTGGGCTTAATATCTCCGAGCCCAATCTGGAAGCCCTTAAAGCTTTCCTGGAAAGACTCAGGAATCCGGAGGCAAAGATAAATATTGCCCTGGTGGGTAAGTACGTAGAGCTTCAGGATGCCTATAAGTCCATAGAAGAGGCTCTTGTTCACGCCGGAGCCGCCTGCCACGTTAAGGTTATTGTGCACCGTATTCACAGCGAGTTCCTGGACCAATCCAATGTGGCCGACAAACTAAAGGATATGAAGGGCGTTCTGGTCGCTCCCGGCTTTGGAGAGAGGGGACTGGAAGGAAAGATTGTCGCCATACGCTATGCCAGGGAGCAGGGACTTCCTTTCTTTGGAATTTGCCTTGGTATGCAGATGGCCGTTGTAGAGATAGCCCGGGATCTTTTAGGGTGGGCCGATGCTGCATCGACAGAGCTTAATGCCCAGACTTCTCATCCTGTCATAGATCTTATGGAAGAGCAGAAGAGTACCACGATCAAGGGCGGAACGATGCGGCTTGGAGCCTATGAATGTGAGCTGGTTCCGGATAGCCTGGCCTATAGAATATATGGTAAAGAATTGATAGCAGAGCGCCACAGGCACCGCTATGAGTTTAACGGTAAGTATCTGCCGGATTTTGAGTCTGTAGGGCTTAAGGCCTCCGGACGTAACCCCCGTACCGGTCTTGTAGAGATTGTGGAACTTCCGTCGCATCCGTTCTTTATAGGTGTACAGTTCCATCCGGAATACAAGAGCACGCCGGAAGCCCCCAGCCCCATCTTCAAAGCCTTTGTCCAGGCCTGCAAACAATAAGTATCTGTTTATGACGGGAATGACTTTACAAGAGGCGATATTGGCCCGGCACAGCGTAAGAGCTTATAGGGAAGTGCCACTGGCAGAGGATGCCGTGAGGGCTCTCCGCGAAGAGATTGCGGTCATAAATCTTGAGGGAAATCTCCATATTCAACTAATCCTTGATGAGCCTAAGGCTTTTCTTGGGTCTTTGGCTAAGTACGGTAGGTTCCGGGGCGTTAATAATTATATTGTTGTAGCAGGAAAGAAGGCAGAAGATTTGAACGAACGTGCCGGCTATTATGGGGAGCGTCTTGTTCTTCTGGCTCAGACCCTTGGGCTTAACACTTGCTGGGTGGGGCTTAGTTACTCCAAAGTGCCCGGAACCTATGTGCTCGAGAACGGCGAGAAGATAGTATGTTATATATCGATTGGGTACGGTACAACACAGGGAGTGGCACACAGAATAAAGTCCATCGCGCAGGTGAGCAATGCCGGCGTGGATACTCCAACCTGGTTTAACAGGGGAGTACGTGCTGCCCTTCTTGCCCCTACGGCCGTTAATCAGCAAAAGTTTTTCTTTGAGTATTCGGGCGTGCAGAATGGCCGCCACAAAGTTCGTGCTAAGAAAGGTTTCTCCGTGATTGGTTATACCCGTATTGATTTAGGTATCGCCAAATATCATTTTGAGATTGGTGCCGGCAAAGAAAACTTTAATTGGGTATAAATTCTACTGCAATATCGGTAAGAAATTCAGATTCGGACAAGTGTTGTGGATTGGTGCCGGGGATACCCTGCGGGACCTCCATTTCAAGTTGGCGAAACAATTGCTCCCAGAATGGCGGCATAGAGCCGTCCGGTGCCAGAAAATTCATTGGCTGGCTCTCGAAAATAGGTTCTCCACGTGCGTCAAGGTAGCATTGCTGAATTAACTCCGAGCAGTAGAACTCTTCATTGTCCGGGAGAAATCTAAAATCATAAGAACGGCCGCAGAAAGACTTTGCAAGTACAACGGCTGCATCGGTATTAATGCCTTTTACGCGTTTTACAATATATTCCGGGCTGGAACCGTCTATTCTCCTGCTTTCTTCTAAAAATGTCTTAAGTGGCCTACGAGATACGCCTCTGTTTGGGGTAGCATCAATAATCCATAGGCTGTCTTTGGCCACTTCGACTATGCAAACGTGGGTTATCTGTACTTGATTCTCTATACCTGTTGCTGCTGAGATTGCTGCATCAATAGATGAGGCTTCCGCCTCGTATTCGGCCGGAAGTCCAACAAATACAAGGTCTCCATTCCTAATCCCATCAGCTTTTTGTCTGCAACTTGTTGTTATGACGATGGCTAATAGGAAAAGGATAAAAATAATCTTCCTTTTCATAACGAAGCAGGCTACTTGGCTGCGATGCATTCAATCTCTACAAGGGCTCCCTTGGGTAGAGTTTTAACTGCAACTGCGCTACGGGCTGGGAAGGGCTCTGCGAAGAACTGGGCATAAACCTCGTTCATCGCAGCGAAATCGGCCATATCGGCCAAAAATACTGTGGTCTTTACTACATTGGCAAGACCAAGGCCTGCTGCTTCCAGAATTGCTTTTGCATTTAAGATAGACTGACGGGTCTGTTCTTTAACTCCACCCTCCGGGAAGGAACCGGTAGCGGGATCGATGGGCAGTTGCCCTGATAGAAAAACTAGGCCAGTGCCACTGTCAATTGCCTGGCTGTAAGGGCCAATTGCGGCCGGAGCGTTATTAGTACTTATTGGTTTCATATGCTTAAAAAACAAAGATAGTGCTTTTTCTTAGAATAATCCGGATTTTTGACTATATTAGCAGAATATAGATACGTTGTATCTTACTTTTGTTTCGGAATGTATCAATCTAAACGACATTTATATGCTAGGCAATTTTTCTTACTATAATCCAACTAAACTTTATTTTGGTGATGAATCTCTAAAATTTCTTAAAGAGGAGTTACGTAATTACGGTCCTGTAGTAATGTTAATATATGGCAGCGGCAGCGTTAAGCGCAACGGTATTTACGGGCAGGTTGTGGATATTATTAAGGAAGCAGGCAAAACCATTGTGGAAGATGCCGGCGTTATGACCAATCCTACGCTTGAGAAACTGAATGAGGGTGTAAAAATAGCCCGTGAAAACAAGGTTGATTTGATTCTCGCCCTTGGCGGAGGTAGTGTTTGCGATTACGCCAAGGCCGTGGCAGCATCGGTATATTACGATGGTAACTATTGGGAAAAGTTCTGGCTAAGGCAGGATCAGCCCGATGCCGACCAGAAGTTGCTCCCCGTGGGCTGTGTGCTTACTATGGCCGGTACTGGTTCGGAGATGAATGCCGGCACGGTTATTACCGATGCAGAGCATAACTTCAAGGTTGGCCACGTGTTCGATAGCCGCCTGATGCCAAAGTTCTCTATTCTTAATCCGATGTTTACGATGACCGTGCCTGATAATCAGATGAAGGCCGGCATTTACGATATTATGAACCATATTATGGAGCAGTATTTCTCTGACTTTGACGACAATACCAGCGACTACCTTGCAGAGGGTCTGATGCGCTCTGTGATTCACAGCAGCCGAGTTGCCGTAAAGAATCCCAAGGACTACGAGGCCCGTTCCAATATTATGTGGGCGGCTACGTGGGCTTTGAATACGCTCCTTAAGTGTGGAAAGTCGCAGGACTGGATGGTTCATATTATTGGCCACAGTGTAGGCGCCTGGACTCACGCTCCTCACGGGTATGCCCTGGCCTCTGTTTCTATTGCTTACTATCGCAGGGCTATGGAAAAGGGACTGCATAAGTTTGTGCGTTTTGCAAAGAATGTATGGGATATTTCTTCCGATGACCTTACAGACGTTCAGTTGGCCCAGAAGGGCCTGCAAGCCCTTAAGGATTGGATGCTGGAGATAGGTTTGCCTCTTACCATAAGCGAACTTGGGGCTACCGCCGATATGATTCCCGGCATTACGGAAACCACCGTGGTTTATCCCTCCGGATACCTTAATCTTACCAAGGAAGATATCGCCTCCATTTTGAAGGAAAGTTTATAATTGATAATCAACATATTTTATACCGATACTTAAATGGTTGTTCTCATTATACTTTCTGTCCTTCTGGCCGTTATGGGAGTTATTATCCTGATTGGAAAGGGGGATAATCTGATAGCCGGCTACAACACAGCTTCCAAAGAAGAGAGGTAAGTAAGTTCCAACTTTACAGATAAAATTGCCCGGGCATCTTCCTGATTGTCCGGGCGTTAATTATAATTTCTTCTGTCCTTGTATAATAGTCTTTAATTCATAAAACGAAACCGGCCTGTAGTCGTTGTTGTCTACTCCAACGTCGTACTGGGTAGGGAAGAGCATGCTAAGCCGGGGAATGTCCTTTCCTGTATTGCTTTTGGGCCCGGAGTGCACGTGGCCGAACAATTGCCAACCGCCATTATATGCTCCGGCAAAACAAAGGAATGGATTGTGGTTCAGAATAATCTTTTGCCCATCAACACTGATAGTCATCTGCTGTGATACGCTCTCGAATCTATTCATAAATCCCTGTTTGGCTTTCCTAAGATCGTGATTCCCCAGTATAAGATATATCTTTCCATTAAGCCGGTTAAAGACAGAAGTCCATTCATTGCAGCCCCCATAGGAGAAATCGCCCAAATGGAAAACCGTACCGTCCTCAGGGACTGTTTCGTTCCAGTTCTTGATTAATGCCTCATTCATTTCTTCCACTGAATCAAATGGCCGGCTGCAGAACTTGATTATTTCTTTGTGATAAAAATGTGTATCCGATGTAAAGAAAAGATTCTCTCCCGAAAACTTGTTCTTAAATAGGCTAAGTGTTCTTGTCATTTGTTTTCTCCGTTAATTAGGTTTACTACGACTTTGACCATAATGTCCATCTCGTCGGTTTTACTTTCTGCTATCATTAAAGTTAATGCTACCAATGCATTATCTGCTATGCGCTTATGCCCATTACTGGCATAAAGAATTCTGTTTTTGTCCATAAACCATAGGAAAAGAGTTGCAGCTATCCTCTTATTTCCATCGGAGAATGAGTGATTTTTGACCACAAGGTATAACAGCATCGCGGCTTTTTCCTCGACGGAAGGGTAGAGGTCAATTCCGTCCCATGTCTGATAGATTTGTCCGATGGAACTGTGAAAGGATTGGTCTTTCTCGTGTCCGAACAGGTCGCTCCCTCCGAACTTCTCTTTCAGTTTGTGAATTACCTCCATTGCATTCTCATAAGTCGCTTGGAAGTATTCCTTGTTAGTTGACCGGATTCCGAGAGTTTGGTAATCATAACTGTCCAGAGTGTCCAGAGCGTAAGTATAATCTTTTACTACATCGAAGATGGAGCGGATCTGATTTTCGGCAGTAGAGTCAAGGTATCCCATAGTCCTGCCCATTACATCGACAAGAGCCTTTAAATCATCATATTTCTGCTGTGCTAAGTTGTTTTTGACAGCGTAGCCTTTGATGAGGTAGTCCTTGAGGACTGAATTTGCCCAGCGTCTGAACTGAACTCCTCTTTGGCTATGAACGCGATAGCCGATAGATATAATGACATCAAGATTATATACTGTCGTAGGTTTATACTTTGAAATAGTATTATGCACTTTTTGCATATTACTCTCATCAACTTCACCTTCCATTAATGCATTTTTAATGTGTCGTGCTATTACCGATTGATTTTTGTCGAACAATACTGACATTTGTGCTTGCGTTAGCCATACAGTCTCATTCTCAAGTTTGACATCAATGCTAGTTCTGCCGTCTGCTGTTTGGTAGAGGATTATTTCACCTTTGGATGGAGTATTCTGAATATCTTGATTTGTAAGTGTTTTCATAATAATTTATATTTGATGTATGGAACAGTTATATGTAACTACAGTGCAGTCGCCTGATTATGACGGAGCAGTGCACACCGCCTTTACGGTGTATAATGCCGCTGCCGGTGCTTTAAGGGCCTCGGCAGGATGGACCCTGCGTGATGCTGTAGAGTTCTACGCCCGTGAATACGGGGTAGAGAAGGGCGCAATTTGCCTTAAACGTCCTTTTATCCCGCAGGAAAAGCAACTGCGAGAAAACGAAGAACGGGTA
>CACYGW010000007.1:37919-107114 GCA_902774045.1 uncultured Bacteroidia bacterium | reverse complement strand
GTCGCTTCGCGACCCTATCCGGGTGAATGCCCCCAAAAACCTACCGGTCACATACAATAGGTCTTCAAAGTGCGACCAACGTCCCATTTTTTGGGACGTCTGTGTCGTTTTACCCCCTTTATCGCATCTGACGTCCCATTTTTGTGGACGTCAGTAGCACCCTGTGCTTTTCTGATTTGCGTTTTTATCACGGATTTTTGTTGACTCTGGTTAAGTATAATCCCTGATAAACGTTGACAAAAGGAAGGTCTGGTGACGGCCGCCGGGAGCGGGGCCCTTACCCCGAGCCCAGGCGACCGGCGTGCCGTAGCCGGCGGACACCGTATACTCCGCCGGCGTCACCCTCCAGGCTCCTGTCGCTGGCGCGACCCTAACCGGGTAAATGTCGCCAAAGGATTTGGTACATCATTAGGGGGTAAGTTCTAAGTGTAACAGGCAGATAGCGTTGTTTTGAAACGATATAATTCCGGGAAAGTTTTTATTTCTCGGAATTTTTTACTTACTTTGCCGAATATTGGGAAAAGAGGAGGATGAATTAATTTGACAATAGTGTATTATTAACATAAACAAAAATTATTATTATGGCAAAAGAAGACGTTGTAAAACAGGTTAAGGCCATCATCGTAGACAAACTTGGTGTAGAAGAGTCTGAGGTTACCGAAAGCGCAAGCTTCACCAATGATCTTGGTGCAGATTCTCTTGATACCGTAGAGCTCCTTATGGAGTTTGAGCGCGTATTCGGAATTAAGATTCCCGATGAGGACGCTTCCGGCATTGGCACTGTAGCAGATGCTATTAACTACGTTGAGAACAAGGTTGCTGAGAAATAATATTTCAAAGAAGCAATAAAATGGGGCGGCATTATAATGTCGCTCCTTTTTTGTATATTTGAGGCTGTGAATAAAAAGGTTTCTGCAGTGCTTCTGGCGGTGTTTCTGGCCGCTGCGTTCTGTGTTCCGGCCCGGGCACAGAAGGGGAGTCTTATGCAGTTTACCGTAACCGAGGCAGGAGACACTGTTTTCTACGACAGCATTGCCCCGTCGTACGTGTTTGCCGGCCGCAAGAAGGGAAGCAAGTGGCGCAAGTACTACCGCCTTGTGCATAACTTTAGCAAGGTCTATCCCTATGCACTTTATGCCGGCGAGCTTATGGCAGAGACAGACAGCACCTTCGACGCCAATAACTATGGCTCCTGGAAGCGCCAAAAATATGTTGATAAACTACAGAAAAAGCTGTTTAAGGCGTACGAGAAGCCGCTTAGGCGCCTTTCGCTAAGCCAGGGGCAGCTTATGCTGCGTCTCATAGACAGGGAGACGGGCGAGGCCCCGTACGAACTTATAAGGAACTATAAGAACAAGACTGCGGCGGGCTTCTGGCAGGGTGTGGGAAAACTCTTTGGCGCAGACCTCAAAAAGCGGTACGATCCTAAGGGAATAGACCGCGAAACTGAGGAGTTGGTTCAGATTTGGAGGAGGGGAGAGTTCGATGGTTTCTATTACTCCATATTCGGCAGGCTGCCTGAGAGCCCAGACTTGGGGCTGAAGCACAAGTACGGAGCCCCGTCCATCCAGGAATCCAGGATGGAGAATTCCGTTCCGGAGGGCAGCACCGCCCGGTAAGAGCAGTGGAAGTGCCCGCATATCAGGTAGTCCGTCTTTCTTGACTCTGTTATCTTTGACGCCCAGCCGTAGAGCGGCTCGGCTTCCCCGCGGAACTGATATTTTTGCTTTTTGGCCAGACGGTTGTGCCTGGACCAGGTACGCCCAATCCCAAAGGCAATCCGGGGGTGAAGAGTACTGAACAATATCTGGAAGAATCGACAATGAAAAATAGCCCTCATCGTCTTGTATCCCCACATTCCGCGGCCAAGACCGTCGCCGTGGCTAAGGCAGAAAACCTTGCCGGAATGCTCTGTAAAGAGCACCCTTTCTTTAACTACTTTTATGCCCAGGGACTGTAGGTAGTGATAGGTCCAGATGTCGTGATTGCCGGGCATAAAGTAAACATCAACCCCGGCCTCTATCAGCCCGGAAAGGGCCGTGAACACCTTAAAATAGCCCTTTGGCACAACGTGCTTGTACTCGTACCAGAAATCCCAGATGTCGCCAAGAAGATAGAGGGCCTGGGTCTTTTCTACGGGAATGCTGCGAAGAAAGGCCACGAAGCGCTCTTCACGGGCTGCGGCGTCGCTTACTTCCAGTCCAAGATGAACGTCGGAGGTAAAAAAGACCAGGGTTTTCTGAGACATAGGGATTTAGGTAAGAATTAATATAAGTATCGACACTAAAATACAATACAGGGAGAACCAGCCCAGTTTTGCCTTTTTAACAAGGGCTATCATTGCTTTGCAGGCGAATAGCCCTGAGACAAAGGCAAATACAAAGCCCAGAAGCAAGCACAGGGGGCTTACGCCACCCCCGAAACCATCGCCCCCAACGGTGGCCTTCAATATATCCAGTCCCTGTTCTCCAATAATGGGGATGAGGACCATCAGGAATGAGAACTGGGCCATAAGGTCCCGGCGGACTCCGCAAAGAAGCCCGGTTGCAATGGTGGTTCCGCTGCGGGAGATTCCGGGGGCAACGGCCAGGGCCTGGCCTATTCCTACAACGAAGGCCTGCCACCAGGATATGCCCTCGCTTTCCTTGACCTTTATGCCTTTGATTACAGATTTTGATATTATGTCCGATAGGAAAAGAAGGGCTGCGGTTATCATAAGCCCTACGGCCACAATGGTAAGGTTCTCTCCGAACAGGGCTTCTACCTTATCCTTGAACACAACCCCTACTATGGCAACGGGGATGGCTGAGACAAGGAGTTTGGCAACGTAGTCTGTCTCGCTGTTCCACTTGAATTTAAGAAGGCCCCTCAGAAGGCTGCGGATGGCAGCCCAGAAGACTACCAGGGTACTGAGTACCGTTGCAAAGTGTACGGTAACCGTAAAGTCCAAAAAACCGGCAGCATCGGCCCCGACAACCTCTTTAAAAATCATAAGGTGTCCGCTGCTGCTCACCGGAAGAAATTCCGTGAGGCCCTGGACGATGCCTAAAATAATCGCCTGCCACCAATCCATCTTACTTTTCCTCTTTGTCCTTGAATGAACCCATTATGGCGATAATCTCTATGGCTATGCCGCAGAGTATCACAAGCGGGGCGGCCACAAGGCGCCGGAAGTCGAACATTGCGGTGTTGAAGGTGGAAGGGTCGCTGCTGCCGCCACCAGTCATAAGAATGTAGCCGGCTATCATCACCACAAGGCCTATAAGCAGAATTTTAAGGCCTTTGGCCGTTATTGCAAAATTTTTATCCATATCAATAGTATAAATCCCCTTTGTTAAGGGAGACGAGTTTTCCAACAAGAAGGTAGGTGCTGGCAACGCAGATGAGCGCCCCGGCGGCTATCACTATACCCATAACTACAAAGAGCATAGAGGGGGTGAAAAGCTCGAAGAGTTGAGACAGCTCTCCTTTGACCACGAAGAGCAGCACTACCAGGAGTATAATCGCTATTAGCGATGCAAAAAGGCCAAGGAAGGCGGCCTTTACAAGGAAGGGCTTGCGGATGAAGGCCTTTGTGGCTCCCACCAGTTTCATTGTATGAACAGAGAAGCGCTTGTCGTACACATTAAGGCGGATGGTGTTGCCAATGAGGACGGACGACACAAAGAGCAGAAGTACTATGAGTATCATCAGGAAGGCCGATATGCGCCCCAGGTTGTTGTTGAGGGCATCTACCAGGGTTTTCTGGAAGACAACCTCGTCTACGATGTCCGACTGGCCTATTTTGGCCGATACTACCTCAAGGCTGTCCCCGGTAACATAGGCGGGATGAAGGGTTATCTCTACCGAAACCGGGATGGGGGAGGTCTCGAACACGGAGAGGAAGTCCTCTCCCAGCAGGGCCTTCATTTCTTCTTCTCCCCTTTCCCTGGAGATGAACTCCGACGAGGCTACGAAGGGGAAGGCGTCCACGATCCCCTGATATTCTATGACCTGGTTGTCCAACACCTCCGGTTTAAACATTATGGATACTTTCATATTTTTTTTGAAGTAGTCCGATACGTTCTTGGAGTTTACCATAAGAAGGCTGGACACGCCCACCAGCAGAAGTACCAGGCTGATGCTCACCAGCGATGACAGATAGGCGCTGGCAAGGCGCCGTTTCATTATTTTGTTTTCTTTTTTGGCCATAGCACGGCAAATATACAAATTTTTTCGTACCTTTGTTGGGATAAATTGGGTATTATGGGTGATTCTGCAAGAAAAGTATTATTCGTGAACTCTGAGATTTTTCCGTATCTGCCGGAAACGAAGATTTCTCAGATAGGCCGTTTTTTACCACAGGGCATTCAGGAAAGGAAAAAAGAAATTCGCTCGTTTATGCCCCGCTGGGGATGTATCAACGAGAGAAAAAACCAATTGCACGAGGTTATCCGGTTATCCGGAATGAATATTATTGTGGGCGACGTAGACCGCCCTATCGTCATAAAGGTAGCCAGCATATCGGCTGCAAGACTCCAGGTCTACTTTATTGATAATGACGATTATTTCAAACGTAAGCAGCTTGCCCGCTCGGATGACGGCGTTTTCTTCAAGGACAATGCAGAAAGGGCTATTTTCTTTGCCCGAGGCGTACTGGAGACAGTGAAGAAACTGCGCTGGGCTCCGGACATAATCCATTGCCACGGCTGGATTTCCCACCTGCTTCCCGCATATCTTAAAAAAGCTTATGTAGACGATCCTATCTTCTCCGGAAGCAAGGTTGTGCTTTCCTTGTACGACGAGCCGGACGGGGATGCCTTTACAGAGAACTTCTCTTCTCTGGCAGCCTTCGGGAACCTTAAGGAGGCAGACCTCCCGCTGCTTGTAAAGCCTACTGGCATAGAACTTGCGAAAACAGCGGCTCAGTACTCTGACGGCATAATCCTTGGGGCAGAAAAAGTTAACCCCGCCGTACTGGATTATTGCAAGGAGGCTGGCCTGCCAATTCTTGGGTACGATGCCGCAAGAGTAGAGAGCGGGGATTATGTAGATGACTATAACAGTTTTTACGATCAGTTGTAAAGATGAAAATTAAAAGACTATGCGGCCTTATGGCGGCGTGTGCGCTGGCGGCCTCTTGTGTGGATGTTGATAAACAAGTGGGAGAAAACCTTATTCCCGGCAACCAGGATTACGTTTTTTACACAACAGAGTTTGACCTTGACGATATACAGATGGCCCAGGCAGACAGCCTGTCGGGATATGATTTTTATAGAATCACCATTGGCTCCATCAGGGATAACGGAACATTCGGGCTAACCAGGAAAACATCGGCCTTCTATCTTTGTCCGGTAGTCAACACCATCGACTACGGCGAGGCCGGAACTCAGCAATTTATCAAATTTCATATATCGGCCCCTCACGACACTACATCCTACGAGCGCAGCGACCAGGCCTATATTCTCCAGAATATTAATGTATATGCCCTGGAAGAGCCGATGGATACTAAAAAGGGTGTCCCGGAGCTGGTTTACGACAAGACAAAACGCATAAGCAAGAATATCCCCGTTTACAATGGTACAGACTCGCTGTCCTTTGACCTCACGGCCGAATATGCCCAGAAATACCTCACCATCACCCAGGAGGAATTGGACGATCTTGACCTTTACCTGAAGCGTTTCCCGGGAATAGTTCTTTCTACCGATGACCCTATCGGGGAGGGCGGCCGTATAAATATGTTCAGGCTTCCTATAGACGTTACCAGCAGCTCCATCACCGGCAGTTATGCAACCCTTTACTTCTCTGCCGTTTATGAAGGGGAACGCAAGGATACCAGTTTTGTGTTCTATTTTGGACCCGCAGATAAATACGACTTCGAGGATGTTACGGACACCAATGTTTCTACTTATCCTCAGTACGCTTTCAATTATTCCGAGCATTCCAGCAAGTCGCTTGAGGGTGATGCCGTGGATGTAATGCTCTTCGAGGGCGGCCGCGGTATCAAACCGGTAATAAAGGCGTCTTCCATAAAGGAAAGGCTGGCTGCAGAGATTATTTCCAAGGGCGGCAATCCTAAGTCCGTGGTAATTAACAAGGCATCGCTGGACCTTCCCTTTGAGATGCCGGACGACTATCTGGAACTGGACTATTATCCTACCACTATGAGTCCTACCTGCCGCATAGAGAATCCAGAGGGCCGCGTTTCGTTCGTGGGCATCACGGATAACAGCATATCCAGCGAAGACCCCGGCACCATCAACCGTTCCCTGCTTACCTATACCCCGGACATTACATACCACGTTCAGCAGATGCTCCGTCTGGAGGATGACAGCAAGATAACCAATTATGACATCTGGTTCCTGGCGCTGGCAAATGAAGAGATTACTACAACCTCCACTACTTCCAGCGAAATGTCAGATTATTATATGCAGCTGGCTTACTCCAGCTACTATAACAGTATGTACGGCTCTGGCTACGGAAGTAGCTATGGTTACAACAGTTACTACAACAACTACTATAATTATATGATGATGGCTTCTATGATGAGCACGTCATCTACTTCTACGGAGACTCAGACCCTTATGGACTGCAACCGCTACTATCGCGGGGTGCTTAACGGACCTGCGGCCTCCCGCCATCCTAAAATTACGGTTATTTACGCAATTCCCAACGAGGAATAAAAGAGAGTTTTTATAGTTTTTATGCCCCTTGTCGATGGTTTCGGCAGGGGGCTTTTTTGTTGTGTCGAAAATTCCGGCAAAAATTTTTCCACAAGTTGGTTAACTGTCTGAAAAACGTTAAGTTAGGCTTTAAAAGTGCTTGTCGAAAGTGATAAAAAATATTTCCAAAAATATTTGCAATTCGGAAATTTTTACTAACTTTGCAATCCAAAAATTGAGGAGAACTATGCCCAACCAGCTGATACTCAATTATTTAGGAAATTTTAGAAAAATTTTTTAAAAGTTATACAGCAATGTTACAACCTAAGAGAACAAAATTTAGAAGGGAACAGAAGGGCCGTATGAAAGGTATGGCTCAGAGGGGCAACCAACTCGCGTTTGGTTCTTTCGGTATCAAGACCCTTGAAAATTGTTGGCTTACCGCTCAGCAGATCGAGGCTGCGCGTCAGGCTATCTCACGTAGGATGAATCGTGAAGGACAGATTTGGATCAGGGTCTTCCCTACCAAGCCTTTCACAAAGAAACCTCTCTCAACCCGTATGGGTAAAGGTAAGGGTGATCCTCAGGGTTTTGTATGCCCTATCACTCCTGGCCGAATCCTCTTCGAAGCAGAAGGCGTGTCTCTGGAGATCGCAAAAGAGGCAATGCGTCTTGCATCAAACAAGCTTCCCGTTGCTACCAAGTTCGTAGTTCGCAGGGATTATGTAGAATAATTTAATGGCAGAGAAAAGATGAAAATATCTGAAGTTCGCGAGATGTCCATTGCAGATCTTAAGGATCGCATCGCAGCAGAGAAGGCAAATCTTGAATCTATGAAGGTCAACCACGCTATCTCTCCATTGGAGGACACATCCAAGTTTAAGAAGACAAGAACCGATATCGCCAGAATGATGACAGTTCTTGCCCAGAAAGAAAAACAGAACTAAATTGACGCCCTATGGAAAGAAATCTTCGTAAGGAAAGAACAGGTGTGGTAGTCAGCAACAAGATGGACAAGACCATCATTGTAGCCGTAAAGACTAAAGAGAAACACCCTATCTACGGAAAATTTATGAATAAGACCACAAAGTTTGTGGCTCAGGACGAGAAGAACGAGTGCAGCGAAGGCGATACCGTTCGTATTATGGAAACCCGCCCTCTTAGCAAGACCAAGAGGTGGAGATTAGTAGAAATTGTAGAAAAAGTTAAATAACGATGATACAGCAGGAAACACGTTTACAGGTGGCAGACAACAGCGGTGCAAAGGAAGTTCTTTGTATCCGTGTTCTGGGTGGTACCCACCACCGTTATGCAACAGTAGGCGACCAGATCGTCGTTGCAGTCAAGAGTGCTATCCCCGGTGGCGATGTCAAGAAGGGCAGCGTTACCAAGGCTGTGATAGTACGTACCAAGAAGGAAATCCGCAGGCCGGACGGTTCTTATATCCGTTTCGACGACAACGCTTGTGTCCTCCTGAACAACGCCGGAGAGTTGCGTGGAACACGTATCTTCGGACCCGTTGCAAGAGAGCTGCGTGATAAATATATGAAGATTGTTTCACTGGCACCGGAGGTCCTTTAATTTATTGGAAGAAATGAAAAAGTTCAATGTAAAGAAAGGTGACACCGTGATTGTAAATGCCGGTAACGATAAGGGCAAGACCGGAAAGGTTCTCAACGTCCTTAGAGAGAAAGATCGCGTTATCGTAGAAGGTGTCAATATGGTAAGCAAACATACAAAGCCCAATGCAAAGGCTCCCCAGGGAGGTATCATCAAGCAGGAGGCTTCCATTCACATTTCTAACGTACAGCTTATCGACCCCGTTCAGAATGTAGCCACAAGAGTAGGCCACAAGATTGTTGACGGCAAGAAGATTCGCTACGCTAAAAAATCAGGAGAGGAGATCAAGTAATTATGGCAAAGAAGAAAAACGAACCCGTAGAGGTACAGGCTCTGCCTGCAGGATATGTTCCTACTCTCAAGAAGGTATATAAAGAGGAGATTGTACCTGCTTTGGAAAAGCAGTTCTCCTACACTACTGTAATGCAGGTTCCCAAGCTCGTTAAGATTACCATCAACGAGGGTGTGGGCGATGCAACCCAGGACAAGAAGCTCGTAGAAGAGGCAGCAGAAGAGCTGGCTCTCATCGTAGGCCAGAAGGCTGTGATCACTTCTTCAAAGAAGGACGTATCCAACTTCAAACTCCGTAAAGGAATGCCTATCGGTACCAAGGTTACCCTCCGTGGCGTAAAGATGTATGAGTTCCTCGAGAAGCTCATCCGCGTTTCTCTCCCCCGTATCCGTGACTTCAACGGTATAGCAGAGAAACTCGACGGCCGTGGCAACTACACCCTTGGTCTCAAAGAGCAGATCATTTTCCCCGAGATCGATATGGACAAGAACCCTAAGATCCACGGAATGGAGATTACTTTTGTAACTACAGCCAAGACCGACGAAGAGGCTCACGCCCTTCTTAAAGCATTCGGTCTGCCTTTCAAGAAACATAACAACTAAAAAGGAAAGAAATGGCAAAAGAATCAATGAAAGCCCGCGAGGTTAAACGCGCTAAATTAGTTGCTAAGTTCGCAGAGAAGAGAAAGGCTCTTAAAGAGGCCGGCGACTGGGCCGCTCTTGACAAGCTCCCTAAGAACTCTTCTTACGTGCGTCTTCACAACCGCTGCTCCCTCACTGGACGTCCTAAGGGCTATATGCGTGCATTCGGTCTGAGCCGTATTCAGTTCCGCGAGATGGCCGCCAATGGTCTTATCCCGGGAGTGAAGAAAGCCAGCTGGTAATATATTATTATTAATCAATCGGATATCGGGCGCTAATGCGCCGGTCCACAAAAAGACAAAAAAATGACTGATCCAATTGCAGATTATCTGACCAGAATCCGTAACGCTTACCGCGCAGGTAAGAAGGTTGTAGAGATTCCTTCATCCAAACTGAAGGTCGCTATCACCGGGATTCTCCTGGAGAAAGGTTACATCCTTAGCTACAAGGTAGTTGAAGGACAGCCTTTTGACACAATCAAAATCGCTCTTAAGTATCATCCTCAGACCAAGGTTGCTGCCATCAAGGGTATCGACCGTATTTCAAAGCCCGGTCTTAGGCAGTATGTAGATGTTGACAGCCTTCCCCGCGTTCTCAACGGCCTGGGTATCGCTATCCTTACTACTTCAAAGGGCGTCATCACTGACAAAGAGGCTCGCGAGCTTAACGTTGGAGGTGAAGTAATATGCTATGTCTATTAATTAAAACAGAAAGACAATGTCAAGAATAGGAAAATTGCCTGTAAGCCTTCCGCAGAAAGTGAGCGTTGAACTGCTCGCCGGAAACGTTGTTAAGGTTAAAGGCCCCCTTGGTGAGCTCTGCCAGAAGGTAGATCCGGATATCACCGTCACCATCGAGGACAATCAGATTAAATTCACCCGTCCCACAGATCAGCCTCGCCATCGTTCGATGCACGGTCTCTATCGCGCACTCGTAAATAATATGGTAGTTGGCGTTTCCACCGGCTTTGAGATTAAGCAGGAGTTTGTAGGTGTAGGTTATCGCGTAGATGTTCAGGGCCAGCTCCTGACCTTCGCTCTTGGTTACTCTCACGACATCCAGCTTCTTCTTCCCGCAGAGATTAAGGCAGAAGCCGCTCAGGTAAAGAAGGGAGAGAACCCTGTTCTCATCCTCCGCAGCCACGACAAGCAGCTCCTTGGACAGGTGGCAGCCAAGATCCGTTCATTCCGCAAGCCTGAACCTTATAAGGGCAAGGGTATCAAGTTCGTCGGCGAGCAGCTTCGTCGCAAGGCCGGCAAATCAGCATCTGCTAAATAATTAGGAGGACAGAATTATGGCACTTAGTAAAATCGCAAGAAGAAAGAGGATACACTTCCGTATCCGCAAGCATGTAAACGGTACTGCTGAAAGGCCTAGACTCGTAGTCTTCAGAAGCAATAAGCAGATATATGTTCAGGTGGTCAATGACCTCGAGGGCGTTACCCTGGTAGCAGCAGCTTCCAACGATAAGGAGCTTGCAGCACAGTGCAAGGGCAAAGCCGGCAAAGAGGCAGCAGCCATCGTAGGTAAAGCTATCGCAGAGCGCGCTCTGGCAAAGGGTATCGCAGAGGTATCATTCGACCGTGGCGGTTACCTTTATCACGGTAGAGTTCAAAGTTTGGCAGACGCTGCCCGCGAAGGCGGCCTTAAATTCTAATCGGGACTATGGCAAATTTAAATGTAAATAGAGTAAAGACTTCAGATCTTGAGCTTAAAGATCGTCTGGTCGCCATCAACAGGGTAACCAAGGTTACCAAGGGTGGTCGTCACTTCCGTTTCGCTGCCATCGTTGTTGTTGGCGACGAGAATGGTGTCGTAGGTTATGGTCTCGGTAAGGCCAATGAAGTTACCGCTGCTATTCAGAAGGGTGTTGAAGATGCAAAGAAGAACCTTGTTAAGGTTCCCGTTATCGGCAAGACCATTCCTCACGAGCAGGTTGCTAAATTCGGCGGCGCTGAGGTATTTATGAAACCTGCAGCTCCCGGTACCGGTGTAAAGGCTGGTGGTGCTATGCGCGCAGTGTTTGAGTCCGTTGGTATCCAGAACGTACTTGCAAAGAGCAAGGGTTCATCCAACCCTCACAACCTGGTAAAAGCTACCGTAGAGGCTCTTACCCAGATGAGAGACGCTTATACAGTAGCCGGTCTCCGCGGCGTCCCTATGACCAAAGTGTTTAACGGATAAGGAGGAGATATTATGGCAAAGTACAGAATTACACAGGTTATAAGCAAGAACGGTGAGACAAAGAGGCAGAAAGCTAATTTGGCTTCACTGGGAATTCACAGAATGCACCAGACTGTAGAGGTGGAGAAGACCCCCGTTTCTACCGGTATGCTTGAAAAGGTACGCCACCTGGTGAAAGTAGAAGAAATCTAATTAGGGAGGATAAGATTATGAACATTAACAATCTCAAACCCGCTAAGGGATCAACCCACAACTCCAAGAGACTTGGCCGTGGCCAGGGTTCAGGAAAGGGCGGCACCTCTACACGTGGTACCAAGGGTGCTCAGGCACGCGCCGGATACGAGCACAAGATTGGCTTCGAAGGTGGTCAGATGCCTATCCAGAGAAGACTCCCTAAGTTTGGTTTCAAGAACCCTACAAGGGTAGAATACAAAGCTATCAACGTGTCGGCTCTTCAGGCTCTTTACGAGGAGACAAAGATTGACAAGATTGACCTTGACGTATTGGTTGAGGCTGGTCTCGCCCCCGTTAAGGAACTTGTCAAGATTCTTGGCAACGGAGAGCTCACAGCAAAACTTGAAGTATCTGCCGATGCTTTCTCCAAGTCTGCTATCCAGAAGATAGAGGCTGCCGGAGGCAAGGCTATCATAGTTGAAGAGTAAAGATGAAGAAGTTTATTGAAACAATTCAGAACATCTTCAAGATTGAGGAGTTGAAGAAAAGGATAGTTTATACTTTCCTTCTTCTCCTTGTTTACCGTATTGGTTGCGTCATCGTACTTCCCGGTATCGACGGCGGAGCCCTTGCTTCTCTCCAGAACGCAACATCCAAGAATGGTCTTCTTGACCTCTTGAATATGTTCTCCGGAGGTGCATTCGGTAACGCCTCAATCTTTGCATTGGGTGTGATGCCGTACATATCGGCATCCATCGTGGTCCAGCTTCTGGGTATGTTCGTTCCCTACTTCCGCAAGATGCAGATGGAGGGAGAGAGTGGCCGCAGAAAGATTAATCAGGTGACCCGCTATCTTACCGTCCTGATTCTCGCAGTTCAGGGCCCTGCTTATATGATGCAGGTTCACAATCAGGTAGATACTCACAACATCTTCGCTATCAGCCAGCTTGGCTGGTCCGTAACACAGTTCAACATCATCAGCACCGTAATCCTGATGGCTGGTTCTATGTTCGTGATGTGGCTTGGTGAAAGAATTACAGACCGTGGAATCGGTAACGGTGTATCCATCATAATTATGATTGGTATCGTAGCCCGTCTCCCTTACGCTCTGTTCTCTGAAATTGCCACCAAGCTTGCCAGCACCAACGGCGGATTTGTTTCAATTATCGTAGAGATTGTAGGTCTCTTCTTCGTGTTTGTGGCAGCTATCGCGCTTGTCCAGGCAGTAAGAAAAGTTCCCGTACAATATGCCAGAAGAGTCGTAGGCAACCGTATGTACGGTGGCACCCGTCAGTACATTCCTCTTAGGATTAACTCTGCCGGCGTTATGCCTATCATCTTTGCTCAGGCCCTTATGCTCTTCCCTCTTGTATTCTCCAAGTGGGATGCAACCCGCGGCCTCGCTGCAACCCTTGGCAACTATCAGGGTTTCTGGTATAACTTTATATTCGGATTGCTCGTTGTTATCTTCACATATTTCTACACAGCCGTTACTGTAAATCCTACAATGATGGCAGAGGATATGAAGAAAAACAGCGGCTTCATTCCTGGAGTTAAGCCCGGAAAGGCCACTAAGGATTATCTTGACAACATTATGTCAAGGGTAACCCTTCCCGGTTCCATCTTCCTGGCAATTATTGCCATTCTGCCTGCAGGTGCAATGATTCTTGGTGTCACCAACCAGTTTGCAAGCTTCTACGGCGGTACTTCGCTGCTGATTCTTGTAGGCGTTGTGCTTGACACTCTCCAGCAAATTGAAAGCTACCTGCTTATGCGTCACTACGATGGTCTTATGAAGACCGGACGCCTGAGTGGTAGAAGTGGAATGTAGTTTTGATGGTAGAAGGAAGATGGTAGCGCCAAAGACAGAAGAAGCTATCGAATTGCTCCGAATTAACGGAGAGCTGACGAGTAAAGCGTTGGCAGAAGTCGGTAAAGCGGTCGCCCCTGGTGTGACAACTAAAAAGTTGAATGAGGTGGCTGAGACTTTTATCCGTGACCACGGTGCAGTTCCTAACTTCTTGGGCTATGACGGCTACCCCGCAGCAATCTGCGCTTCTGTAAACGACGTAGTGGTTCACGGTTTTCCGTCGGACTATGTACTCAAGGATGGGGATATAGTTTCGATAGATCTGGGTACCAAGTACAAGGGATATAATGGAGATTCAGCTTACACCTTCCCCGTAGGGGAGGTGGACGCTGAGACTCTGAATCTCCTCAAAGTTACTAAAGAGTCGTTGTACAAGGGCATAGAGAAAGCGGTGGCAGGCGGCAGAGTCGGCGATATCGGACACGCGGTGCAGTCGTATGCCGAGTCCTTCGGTTTCGGAGTAGTACGTGAGCTGGAAGGCCACGGAATAGGACGGGACATGCACGAGAACCCCGGGGTGCCTAATTACGGACATCAAGGAAGGGGCTCAAGGCTTACAGAAGGAATGGTAATATGCATCGAACCTATGATTACGGCGGGTGACCGCCACGTGTATCTTGCAAAAAACGGTTGGGCGGTACACACTGCAGATCATAAGAACGCTGCACATTTCGAGCTTACGGTTGTTGTCCGTAAAGGCAAAGCGGAGCAACTATCGACCTTTGAATTCATTGAGAAAGGAAAGAAAGTTAAATTTTAAAGCGGTATTTTAATGTCAAAACAAACAGCAATAGAGCAGGATGGGATTATCGTAGAAACCCTCCCCAATGCTATGTTTAAAGTAGAATTGTCGAATGGCCACGTAATCCTTGCTCATATCTCCGGAAAGATGAGGCAGAATTATATTCATATTCTTCTTGGAGATAAGGTTAAAGTTGAAATGTCGCCTTACGATTTGACAAAAGGTAGAATATCCTACAGATACAAATAAAAATTCTGCAATATGAAAGTTAAAACATCCATCAAAAAGCGCAGCGAAGATTGCAAAATCGTTCGTCGTAAAGGTCATCTTTACGTGATTTGCAAGAAGAATCCCAAATTCAAAATGCGCCAGGGATAAGATTCAAGTAGTATAACAAATTAAGAAAAAGATAACAGATTATGGCAAGAATAGCCGGTGTTGATTTACCTAACAACAAAAGAGGAGAGGTAGGCTTAACCTACATCTTCGGTATCGGCCGCTCATCTGCAAGGAAAATCCTTGACACCTGCGGTATCGATTACGACACTAAGGTTAATCAGTGGGACGACGACCAGATCGCCAAGATCCGTGCCGAGATCAACGAGAACTACAAAATCGAAGGTGAGCTCCGTTCTACTGTTCAGATGAACATCAAACGACTGATGGACATTGGTTGCTACCGTGGTGTACGTCACCGTATCGGACTTCCCGTCCGTGGTCAGAGCACCAAGAACAACGCACGTACCCGTAAGGGAAGAAAGAAGACCGTTGCCAACAAGAAGAAAGCAACCAAATAATCATTGATGAATTATGGCAAAGAAAACAACAACAACGAAAAAGAGAGTCGTTAAGGTTGAAGCTGTTGGTGAAGCACATATTTCATCAACATTCAACAACGTCATCGTTTCTCTCACCAATGGTGTGGGCCAGGTTATCAGCTGGTCTTCAGCCGGAAAGTGCGGCTTCCGCGGTTCCAAGAAGAATACTCCTTATGCTGCCCAGATGGCTGCCGAGGATGCATCCAAGACCGCTTTTGACGCAGGCCTCCGCAAGGTGAAGTGCTATGTAAAGGGCCCTGGTGCCGGTCGTGAGTCCGCCATCAGAACCATCAATAATGCTGGTATAGAGGTTATCGAGATTATCGATGTTACCCCTATGCCTCACAATGGCTGCCGCCCGAAAGGTCGTCGTAAAGTTTAATTTTTAAAGCGTAAGTAATTATGGCAAGATATACTGGTCCCAGTACTAAAATCGCCCGCAAGTTCGGCGAGCCTATCTTCGGCGCAGACAAATACTACGAGAAGAGAAACTTCCCTCCGGGACAGCACGGCGCAGCCCGCAAGCGTGCCCGCAAAGCTACCGATTACGGCAGCCAGCTGAAGGAGAAACAGAAAGTTAAATATATGTACGGCGTTCTCGAGCGTCAGTTCCGTAACACATATAACAAGGCTTCACGTATGGCCGGACAGAAAGGTGAGAACCTCCTCTTCCTGCTTGAGTCCCGTCTTGACAATATCGTTTACCGTCTTGGCATAGCTCCCACCAGGGCTGCTGCCCGTCAGCTCGTACTCCACCGCCACATTACCCTTAACGGAGGCATTTGCAACATTCCTTCCGCACAGGTTAAGGCCGGAGACGTTGTAGCCGTAAGAGAGAGATCCAAGAGCCTCGAAGTTATCCAGAACAGCGTTGCTTCCGCAACCAAGTATTCCTGGCTTGAATTCGATGCTAAGGCCCTTACCGGTAAGTACCTTAATGTTCCTACCCGCGAGGAAATTCCTGAGAATATTAACGAGCAGCTCATCGTTGACCTCTACTCCAAGTAAAATTTAACACCTTAACAAAGAATTAATATGGCAATCTTAGCATTTCAAAAACCCGATAAGGTGATAATGCTCGAAGGTACCGAGACTGTAGGTCGCTTCGAATTCAGGCCTCTTGAGCCTGGTTACGGACAGACCATCGGTAACGCCCTCCGTCGTATCCTCCTGTCATCACTGGAAGGTTTTGCTATCAGCTCAATTAAGATTTCCGGCATAGATCAGGAATTCCAGACTATCCCCGGCGTAATTGAGGGTATGCAGGACATCATCCTTAACCTCAAGCAAGTGAGATTCAAGAGAATGGTTGACAGCGTTGACTCTGAGGTTGCAAACATCACCATAAGCGGCAAACAAGAGTTTACCGCAGAGGATATCTCCAAGGGATTGTCTTCTTTCAAGGTGTTGAATCCCGAACTCCACATCTGCTCACTTGAGCCTTCTGTCAAGATAGAAATCAGCCTCACCATCACCAAGGGCCGCGGATTCGTGGCTGCCGATGAGGAGAGAGACCCTAATGCTCCTATTGGAACAATAGCTGTTGATGCTATCTACACTCCTATCCGCAAGGTTAACTGGACTGTTGACAACTGGCGCGTAGAGCAGAAAACCGACTATGAGAAGCTGAATCTTGAGATTGTGACCGATGGTTCCATTTCTCCCGAGGCAGCCCTTCAGGATGCTGCGAATATCCTGATCTTCCACTTCAAGTTCTTCACAGATGACAACAAGATTACTCTTGAGAGTACTGTAGAGTCTGACAGCAAGGAGCTTGACGAGGAGTCACTTCGCACAAGGCATCTCCTTCTCACCAAGCTTTCAGATATGGGTCTGTCCGTAAGGGCATACAACTGCCTGAAGGCTGCTGACATCGATACCTTTGCAGACCTCGTGTCTTATTCAAGGGCAGAGCTTATGAAGTTCCGCAACTTTGGACGCAAGTCTCTTAACGAAATCGATGTGATAGTAGAGAAGATGAAACTCTCATTCGGTATGGACGTGAGAAAGTATAACATTGAACCCAAGAAAAAGAACATTTAGTTATGAGGCACAATAAATCATTCAATCACCTTGGACGTCAGAGCGGTCACCGCAAGGCATTGCTTGCTAACATGGCTTCTTCTCTTATTCTTCACAAGAGAATCAACACCACAGTTGCAAAGGCAAAGGCTTTGAAGATGTATCTTGAACCCCTCGTTACCAAATCTAAGGAAGATACAACTCATTCCCGCAGGGTTGTTTTTAGCTATCTTAAGGACAAATATGCTGTTACCGAGCTTTTCCGTAACATCGCTCCCAAGATTGCAGACCGTCCCGGCGGATATCTCAGAGTTCTTCATACCGGTTTCCGTCAGGGCGATGGTTCCGAGATGGCTCTCATAGAGTTTGTAGACTTCAACGAGGCTGCACTCGCTTCCGGACCTAAGAAAGAGGCCAAGAAGACAACCCGTCGTGGTCGTGCAAAGAAGGCCGAGGCTGCTCCCGCAGTTGAGGCTCCCGTAGCAGAGGCTCCCGAGGCTCCGGCAGCAGAGGCAGAAGCACCTGCAGCAGAGTAGTTCCTAAGCCAAGGACTAAAAAAATAAATTGTGGTGTCTGTAAAGGCACCACAATTTATTTATATCCCCTAAGGGGAAAAACTAAGCGTTCTCTGCTGCTTCTACAGCCTTGAAGTAGCGGTAAGAGTTTACTTTAAGCTCGCCAACGGAAAGCTCGTCGCAGACAATTGTGCCGGCAGGATGGCCCTGCAGACCGCTGAGTGTGCAGTAGTGGGACATAGGGCCCTCTATGGCGTCCTTAAGTGCGCGGGCTTTCTTGCTACCAAAGGCCAGAATAACCACTTCCTTGGAAGAAAGAACGGTGGCAACGCCTACTGTAAGGGCCTGGCGGGGTACTTTATTAAAGTCGCCGTCAAAGAAACGGGCGTTAACCTCGCGGGTGTCCTGGGTAAGGGTAACTACGCGGGTGCGTGAGGCCAGGGAAGAGAAGGGCTCGTTAAAGGCTATGTGTCCGTCTTCGCCAACGCCGCCAAGGAATAAATCAAAACCGCCGGCGGAAATAATAGCGTCTTCATAAGCCTTGCATTCTGCAACGGTGTCCTTTGCGTTTCCGTTAAGAATGTGGATATTCTCTGCGGGCTCGTCTATGTGGTCGAAGAGATACTTGTGCATAAAGGAGTGATAGCTCTCCGGGTGGCTCTCCGGAAGGCCTACATACTCGTCCATATTAAAGGAAATAACGTTCTTGAACGATACTTCCCCGTCTTTTACCATGCGGATAAGTTCTGCATAGGTCTGTATGGGGGTGGAACCGGTGCAAAGCCCTATTACAAAGGGTTTGTCCGTAACTTTTGCCTTTGCATTTATCTTTTCTGCGATATAATGGGCTGCCCACAGGGAGCCTTCGGCTGAGTTATTTCTTATTATAACATTCATAATAATTGTTTTAGCATAGTTTAACAAACACCTCTATGGCCTGATACTCGGCCATTCCAAGCTCGTCGTAGAGCCTTGCGGTATTCTGGGTACGCTCTTCTGCCCTCTGCCAGAACTCTCTGGGGTCGTCGCCCGGGAAGGGAACGATGTCTTTCTGTGAGAGGTGGCGGAAGATGGCGTGGCGCTTCTTTATAAGCTCGTCCGGGCTCAAGGGAACTGCCATATCTACGCGGCCAAGCTCCCACTCCATCCAGGCGCCTCTATAGAGCCAGATGTTGGTGTTGTCCAGCCACTTCTGGCCTTCGTCCTTCAATTGCTCTACGGCCTCAAGAGCGGCCTCTGTACAAACCCTGTGGGTCCCGTGAGGGTCTGCAAGGTCTCCGGCCATATAAATCTGGTCCGGCTTAATCTGCATAATAAGGGCCTTGATAATGTCAACATCGGCCTGAGTCCTGGGGTTCTTCTTAATGCCGCCGCTCTCGTAGAAGGGCAGGTTAAGGAAGTGTGCGTTGGTGTTGTCGTTAAGGCCGAATGAGCGAACGGCGCCGCGGGCCTCGCTTCTGCGGATAGCCCCCTTTATGTCAAGGAGCTGGCGCGGCTCCGGCTGCCCAACGACCTTGCTGTCTACAAGGGCCTGTACCTCTGCAAATTTGTCTGCCATGCCAAGCTGATAGGCGGCATCCATCATCTGGAGTACTACGTCGTCGTGAACGGCAACATTACCGGAGGTCTCGTAGGCTACGTGTACGTCGTGTCCCTGCTCTGCCAGGCGGATGAAGGTTCCGCCCATAGAGATAACGTCGTCGTCCGGGTGAGGAGAGAAGATAAGCACCTTCTTGGGGAAGGGATTACTCTTGACGGGGCGGGTAGAGTCGTCTGCATTAGGCTTTCCTCCCGGCCAGCCGGTAATGGTGTGCTGAAGGTCGTTGAAGACATTGATGTTAATCTTGTCAAACGGCCCGTGTCTCTCTATGAGTTCTCCAAGGTAATTCTCCAGGTAGTCGTTAAGAGTGAGCTTGAGGATAGGCTTTTTAACCTCCTGGGCAAGCCATACAACTGCCTTGCGGATGAATTTAGGAGTCCACTCGCAAGGGCCCACTACCCAAGGGCAGGTTACGCGGGAGAGCAGCGATGCTGCCGTCTCGTCCACGTACAATGTGATATTGGGGTGCTTTTGCAGCAGGGATGCGGGGCAGGAGGGGTTCTCCGGGCCCTCGGACACTGCCTTGACAGCATCGGCCTTGGCTTCGCCCCAGGACATAAGCACTATTTCTTTTGCGCTCATCATAGTGTTGATGCCTATGGTGATGCAGTGCTCGGGGGTTACGGACATATCGCCGGCGAAGTTGCGGGCCTGTCTCTTGCGGCTCTTGTAAGATAGTCTTACGCAGCGTGTTTTGCTGGTTCCCTGCGCAGGGGTCTCGTTGAAGCCCACCTGGCCAAGCTCGCCGACTCCCATAATGAGGAAGTCAAGGTCCCGCACTTTCTTTTCGTACTCAGCGCAGAACTCAGATATCTTCTCCTGGGGAATATCGGCATAAGGAATGTGGATATTGTTCCGGTCAATCTCTACTTTGTCCAGAAGTTCGGTAAAGAGATTGCGGTTTCTGCCGCTTGTGTGAGGGTCTGCCACAACGGGATAGTACTCGTCAATGGAGTAAACTTCTACATTTTCAAATGAGAAGCGGCCTTCAGTGCAGAATCGCCATAACCATCGGTATAATGAAACAGGAGATGCGCCGGTGGTAAGACCAAGCCTGAAATTCTTTCCGGGGTTGGCGGCCTTGAAGTTGTTGATTACTTCTATAAGGTGCTCGGCTATTACCAGACTGGCTTGGGTGGAATCCGGAAAAATCTCTGTGACAATGCTTTCCTTACTGTGAAGAACTCCTTTAGGAAGTCCTTTCTCAATAAGACCTCCGTCTTTGGGCAGTGTAAAGTGTTTCATAGTATTGTTGTTTTATTTAGATTCCGAACTACCTCCGCGTATAAGCTCGGGAGAGAGCAGTATCTTCTCGGGGGCCTTGCCTTCTATCATAGACACCAGCATTTCTACCGATGTCTCTCCCAGCACCTTGAGCGGCTGTACTATATGGGTGATAGTGGTGTCGTACAGGCTGTAGACGTCGCTCTCGTCAAAGCATACGAGGGCCAGATCCTTAGGTGTGCTGAGTTTGTGTTTCTTTAGCACCGTGAGTACCTGGGCAGACAGGGAATAGGTGGGGAGGAACAGGGCTTCTACGCCTCTGTCCAGACAGCCTAGTATTATTTTTTCCACTTCCGTTACAGCTTTTGCGTAAGAGGTGTGATGAATCTTTGCCTTGCCCTTGAGGGAACGGTCTGTCATAGCGCCTATGTATCCGGATTCGCGCTCGGAGAAACTGGAAATACCAAGCGAGTAGGAGATCATCTCTACTTTCTTGTAGCCTTTCTCCAGGAGTTCGCTGGTTGCCAGATATCCGGCCTCCCAGTCGTCCAGAAGCACTTTACCTACGCCGTTAAGGGTGTCTATGTCCCTGTCCAGGAGCACTACGGGAATCTTGTAGTCCAGGAGGCGGGTTATAACCTCGTCGCCGCCGGCGCAGGGAGCTACAATGATACCATCAACATTATGAGAGGTTACAGCATCCAGAGCAGCTTCCAGGCGGGAGGGGTCTTCGTCTGAGCTTGCAAAAAGCACGTTGTAGCCAAGGGACTTGGCCTTGTCTTCTATACAACGTGATATTCCTGCAAAGAATTTATTGGAGATGTCGTTAGGAATAACGGCAATAGTGTTTGAACGGCCGCTTCGCAGAGAGGCTGCGGCAAAATTTCTCTTGTATCCAAGCCTTGAGGCTACTTCCAGCACTCTTTTGGCGGTGTCCGCATTTACCGGGCAGATAAGGTTGCCGTCACTGTCTCGTTTGGCATTCATTACAAAAGACACCAGGGTTACAGATACGTTGGCTTCTCTTGCCACGTCGCGGATTGTGATTCGTTTCATAGAAATATTCATTTTTCAAGTATGCAAGTTAGTAATTCTTTACAATTTGTCCAAGGAAATAAAAAAAATCAGTATATTCGTAGGTCGTAAAACCAAACCAATAGCGCTAGAAGTTTAAAAATATAATAATATGGACAGTTTGTTTTATTTTGTTCCCGTGGCCTCTGTGCTGGCACTCGCGTTTGCCTGGATATTCTTCAGGCAGATGATGAAGGAAAGCGAGGGTACGGTAACTATGAAGGAAATCGCACAGTATGTGCGTGAGGGTGCCATGGCATACTTAAAACAGCAGTACAAGGTTGTTGTAATCGTATTCATTGTCCTGGCTGTTTTCTTTGCCGTACTGGCCTATGGTTTTGGAATTCAGAACACCTGGGTTCCTTTTGCCTTCCTTACCGGCGGCTTCTTCTCCGGCCTTGCAGGCTTTATAGGAATGAAGACCGCCACGTACGCATCGGCCAGAACAGCAAATGCCACCAGCCGTTCGCTTAACAGCGGCCTAAAGATTGCGTTCCGCAGCGGAGCGGTAATGGGCCTTACGGTTGTAGGCCTTGGCCTCCTGGATATTTCTATCTGGTGGGTGGTTCTGGACGCCTTTGTAAAGGATGCCGATGTCAGCCAGAAGCTGGTGGTTATCACCACCACGATGCTTACCTTTGGTATGGGAGCTTCCACTCAGGCCCTGTTCGCCCGTGTTGGCGGCGGTATCTATACCAAGGCTGCCGACGTTGGAGCAGACATCGTAGGCAAGGTAGAACAGGACATCCCGGAGGACGACCCTCGCAACCCTGCCACCATTGCCGATAACGTTGGTGATAATGTTGGCGATGTCGCCGGTATGGGTGCCGACCTCTACGAGTCTTATTGCGGGTCGATACTTGCTACAATGGCTCTTGGCGCTTCTGCTTTCTTTGGCAACGAGGCTATGCAGATGAAGGCCATTCTGGCCCCGATGATGATTGCGGCCCTTGGCGTGCTGTTCTCCATTATAGGTATATTCGCCGTGCGTACCGACGAGGGCGCATCGCTCCAGAAACTCCTTAAGTCCCTTAGCATAGGAACCAACCTCAGCGCAGTCCTCATTGCCGTTGCCACCTTTGGTATTTTCTATCTGGTGGGCTTCCAGAACTGGTGGCAGATGTCGCTTTCCGTTGTGTCCGGACTTCTGGCCGGAGTAATCATTGGCAAAGCAACAGAATATTTCACCTCTCATTCCTATAAGCCTACGCGCAAGCTGGCAGAGAGCTCCAAGACGGGCCCCGCTACTGTCATCATCGGCGGAGTTGGCCTTGGTATGATATCAACGGCCATTCCGGTTATAACCATCGCCGTTGCCATCCTTCTTTCTTATGGTTTTGCCACCGGGTTTGAATTCAGCCCCGAGACCCTTAGGTATGGTCTGTACGGTATTTCCATTGCCGCCGTGGGTATGCTTTCCACCCTTGGTATTACGTTGGCTACCGATGCCTATGGTCCTATTGCCGATAATGCCGGTGGTAATGCCCAGATGAGCGAGCTGGATCCTTCTGTTCGCGAGAAGACCGATGTTCTGGATGCTCTTGGCAATACAACTGCAGCTACCGGAAAAGGCTTCGCCATTGGCTCGGCCGCTCTTACCGCCCTTGCCTTGCTGGCTTCTTATATAGAGGAGATTAAGATTGGATTCGGCCATCTGGCCCAGAAGGGCGGAGAATTGGCAGAGCAGTTTGCCGGCCTTGCAAAGGCTTCCATTACGGATATCGTAGAGCACTTTAATATCTCTCTTATGAATCCTGTGGTTCTGGTAGGTATTTTCATCGGCGCCATGCTGGCCTTCCTTTTCTGCGGTATGACAATGAATGCCGTTGGCCGCGCAGCCCAGAAGATGGTGCTGGAGGTAAGGCGTCAGTTCCGCGAGATTAAGGGTATCCTCGAGGGCAAGCAGAGACCGGACTATACTTCCTGCGTTAAGATTTCTACGCGTGCCGCTCAGCACGAGATGATAGTGCCTTCCGTTCTTGCTATAGTCGCTCCCGTGCTTGTGGGTATCATTCTTGGCCCTGCAGGAGTTATAGGCCTTCTTGCCGGCGGTCTTGGTGCAGGATTCGTGCTGGCTATCTTCCTTGCCAATTCCGGCGGTGCCTGGGACAATGCAAAGAAGTATGTAGAGGAGGGTAATTTTGGCGGAAAGAATTCCGAATGCCACAAGGCCACGGTTGTGGGCGATACTGTGGGCGATCCGTTCAAGGACACCAGCGGCCCTTCGCTCAATATCCTTATCAAGCTTATGTCGATGGTTTCCATCGTTATGGCCGGCCTTACCGTCCTGCTTCACGGCTAATTAGCTACGCACAGACTTAAACGCTACGTATATAAATGCTGCTGACGTCCCAAAAATGGGACGTCAGTGTCATTTTTATTGGCGGCCCCTTACAAAAAACACCAACCTTACGGCTGGTGTTTTGAAGAGCGGAAAACGAGACTCGAACTCGCGACCCCGACCTTGGCAAGGTCGTGCTCTACCAACTGAGCTATTTCCGCAATATGTAAATGCGCTTGGAGCGCGACATCCCGCATTTGGTGAAACGGGACTGCAAAGATAAGGCAAATTTTAAAATCTGCAAATTTTTTTCGTACTTTTTGATTAAACTCCTGGATATGTGGAAAATTCCCCAAGGAAGCGCATATCATTCTCGAAATAATGCCTTAAATCATTGACCTGCCATTTAAGCATAGCAATACGCTCTACGCCCATACCAAAGGCAAAGCCGCTGTACTTCTTGGAGTCAATGCCGGAAGCCTCCAGCACGTTGGGATCTACCATACCGCAGCCCAGAATCTCCAGCCAGCCCGTACCCTTGCAAATGTTGCAACCCTTGCCGTGGCAGATATTACAGCTAACGTCAACCTCTGCCGATGGCTCTGTGAAGGGGAAGTAAGAAGGCCTCATACGAATCTGGGTATCGGCCCCGAACATCTCGCGGGCAAAAAGCAGAATTGCCTGCTTGAGGTCTGCAAAAGTAACGTTCTCGTCGATATAAAGCCCCTCAACCTGGTGGAAGATGCAGTGAGCGCGGGCAGAGATAGCCTCGTTACGGAACACGCGTCCCGGGCAGACAACCCTGATGGGCGGCTGAACCTTCTCCATCGTACGCACCTGAACACTGGAAGTATGAGTACGCAGAAGAAGTGGATTAAGATGGCCGTTGGAAACAAAGAAAGTGTCCTGCATATCCCTGGCGGGATGATTGGGCGGGAAATTAAGCGCCTCGAACACGTGGTAATCGTCCTCGATCTCCGGACCCTCGGCCACATCGTAACCAAATTTACGGAAGATTCCCACAATCTCTTCGCGGGCAATGGAAACAGGATGGCGGGAGCCAAGCTGATGCAGTTCGCCGGGCATACTGACATCGTTGCCGGTACTGGCTGCCCCGGCCGATGATGCCGATACAGCCTCCTTAAGCTCTGCTATCTTAGCCATGGCCTCATTCTTAAGCACGTTGAGCTTTTGGCCAAATTCTCTCTTGAGCTCCGGGGCGATTGTTCTGAAATCATCGAACAACTTGGTAATCTCGCCCTTCTTGCCAAGGAGACGGACCCTGGCCTCTTCCACTTCCTTATCGGTCTTGCACTGCAAAGACTTGATTTCGGCGGTTATTTTCTCTATGCTTTCCTTCATATCCTAATTTTTGTTTTGCTCTTCTTTCTTTCTTTTCTTCTCGCGGCGCTTCCAGCTATCTTTCTGCCCCCTGGACATATTCTTTACGAACTTCTTCCACTGGTCATCGTCAAGATAGCGCCTGAACGTGTCCTCAATTTGCTGGAACCATCGGTCCTGAACATCATAATAAAGATCCACGTTGCTCACGCGGGCCTCCTGCATAGCCTTAAGCTCGGCCTCCATCTCTACAAAGTCGTGCCTCAGGGTAGAATCCACATAAAACACCTGCCAATCCTCGAGCTTCAAAACTTTCTCCAGGCGCTCGGCCTCGGTAGTGGCGGATTCTTCTGCCGTAGGGATTTTTTCTTCCTTATTCTGAGCGGCGGCAACCAGGGAAAACCCGGCCACGCAAAGTGCCGCAAGAATTACCTTTTTCATTTTGCACAAATTTTTTATAGATTTGCGACTACAAATGTAGAAATAAACATAAACAATTCAAAAATGAAGGTTAAATCTATTTTGGGAATTCTGGCAGCATCGGCCCTTATCATCGGCTTTGTCCAGACAAAGGCAGACGCCTGCACAAACATAATTGTTACAAAAGGAGCATCGGCCGACGGCTCACTCCTCATCTCCTACGCGGCAGACTCTCACGGTCTCTTTGGAGAGCTCTACTTCCAGCCCGCAAAGGATTGGAAACCCGGCTCAAAGCGCCGTATCGTAGACTGGGACTCCGGCCGCTTCCTTGGAGAAATAGACCAGGTGCCCCACACCTACAAGAGAGTGGGCAATATGAATGAGCATCAGCTCATAATAGGAGAAACCACTTTTGGCGGCCGCCACGAGCTTCACGACAAAAAAGGCGGGATAGACTACGGCTCCCTCATCTACATAGCCCTTGAGCGCTGCCGCACAGCCCGCGAAGCCATCCAGTGCATCACCTCCCTGGCCAACGAGTACGGCTACTACTCAGACGGCGAGTCCTTCTCTATCGCCGACAAAGAAGAGGCCTGGATTCTGGAAATGATTGGCAAAGGCACCAACCTGCGCAATGGCCGCAATATAAATAAAGGTGTGGTATGGGTGGCAGTCCGCATTCCGGACGGATACATTTCCGGCCATGCCAACCAGGCCAGAATCACCACCTTCCCCCTGAACGACCCTGACAATTGCCTCTACGCCAAGGATGTAATTTCCTTCGCCCGCAAGCAGGGGTATTTCGAGGGCGAGGACGAAGATTTTAGTTTTGCCGATGCTTACTGTCCCCTGGACTTTAGCGGCCTTAGGGCCTGCGAGGCAAGGGTATGGTCTGCCTTCAATATTCTTTGCGGCGGATGGTTCACTTTTGAGGACGAGAACGGCCGTATGGTTACAAAGGACGCTTATACCTATTTCGACTATGCTACCGGAGCAAATCCCAAGAACAGGATGCCTCTGTACGTGCTTCCTCAGGAGAAAATCTCCGTAAAGAACGTGGCCGACGCAATGAGAGACCACTACGAGGGCACTCCCATTGACATGACTCAGGATATCGGCGCAGGCGGAAACGCCCTTCCTTACCGCTGGAGGCCTATGCACTTTGAGTACGATGGCAAACAGTACCTCAACGAAAGAGCCATCGCCACCCAGCAGACCGGATTCTGGTTCGTTGGCCAGTCACGTCCCTCACTCCCCGATGTCATAGGAGGTATTATTTGGTTTGGGACCGATGATGCCGCAACCTCTTACCTTACTCCTATCTATACCAATACGGAAGAGGTTCCTGAGTGCTTTGCTGTTGGCAACGGCAATATGATTACCTACTCGCCCACATCGTCCTTCTGGCTTAACAACCGCGTAGCCAATGCCTGCTACAAGATGTACAACTATATGGCTCCCTTCGTGCGCGAGAGGATAGACAAGTTCGAGAACGACCAGCTGGAGGCCATTCACAAGGCAGACCTTACGGCCCTGGATCTTTACGTGGATATTGCCGAGAAGCAGAGCGCCCGCCACAAGGGCGATGGCTACGATCCCAAGACCGATACCGGCGATGCCTTCCTTCGCGTAAAAGACTTCCTTACCAACTACTCCGTGTCCACGGCCCAGAACCAGTTCAGCGCCTGGAAGAAACTGGAGGAAACTCTTCTGGTCAAGTTCATAGACGGCAACATCAAAGCCCAGAACGAGGACGGCTCCTTTAAGCACAACGAGTACTCAGAAACCATTCCTGCCGATATCAAGTCCGCCGGATACACGGAACTCTGGAAAGCCGTAGTCGCAGAGCAGAACGGAGAAATCCTTAAAGTTCTGGAAGTTCCCCAGGAATAAGTTCCTTAGGATTTTCAACTCCTTAAAAAAGGCAACCGAACGGTTGCCTTTTTTGTATTTGATGATTTTCTCGGAATTAATTCCACGAATTTCGCGATTTTCTTGGAATCTTTTCCGAATTTCTCCTGTTTTATACACGTTTTATTATATGATGTACCCGGCACTTTGGCGACATTTACCCGGTTAGGGTCGCGTTAGCGACAGGAGCCAAAGTGCCGGGGTACATCTTTAACAGAGGAATTTAAAAAACCAATCAGGCTTTGTTGCGGAGGATGACCTGGCCAAGGGCGGCGTCTACTTCTATGCAGGCGTCGCGCTTTATGGTGCCGGAGAGGATGGATGTGGCAAGCTGGTTCACGAGCTCGCGCTGCATAAGCCTCTTCACGGGACGGGCGCCATAGGAAGGATTGTAACCCTTTTCTGTCATAAAGTCCTCGAAGCCCTTGGTAAAGGAAACCTTGATGTCGCTCTCTGCCAGCTTGCGGGCAAGATCGTCGCACTGGATGCGCACAATCTCCCGGATATCATCGACCGTAAGCGGTTCAAACATAATAATCTCGTCTATCCTGTTCAAAAACTCCGGCCTAATGCTGGCCCTAAGAACCTCCAGTACCCTGTCTTTGCACTCCAGAAGCTGGCTGCTTCTCTTGGCAAGAGCCTCCATATCGCCACCGCGCGTATCGGGCAGCTTCTCCATATAAGACTGGATAATCTCCGCCCCGGCGTTGGAGGTCATAATAAGAATGGTGTTCTTGAAATCTACCGTACGCCCCTTGTTGTCGGTAAGGCGACCATCGTCCAAAACCTGAAGAAGAGTGTTGAATACATCGGGATGAGCCTTCTCTATCTCGTCCAGCAAAATCACGGAATAAGGCTTGCGCCTTACGGCTTCCGTAAGCTGTCCGCCCTCGTCGTAACCAACATATCCCGGAGGCGCGCCAATAAGACGGCTCACTGTGTGACGCTCCTGATACTCGCTCATATCTATGCGGGTAATCATATTCTCGTCGTTAAACAGGAACTCTGCCAAAGCCTTGGCCAGCTCTGTCTTGCCCACTCCCGTGGTACCCATAAACAGGAAGGAACCAATGGGCCTCTTCTCGTTGGAAAGCCCGGCCCTGTTGCGCCTGACGGCATCCGAGACGGCCCTTATGGCCTCGTCCTGGCCCACGACCCTCTTGTGCAGGGCCTCCTCCATCCGCAGAAGCTTCTCCTTCTCGCTTTCCAGCATCCTCTTAACCGGAATGCCCGTCCACTTTGCCACCACCTCTGCAATATCCTCCGGAGTAACAGCCTCTGTGACAAGAGGTTCTGTAATCTTCTCCTGCTCCTTGGTAAGCGAATCAATCTTCTTCTGAGTCTCTGCCATACGGCCATACCTAAGCTCGGCCACCTTGCCATAGTCGCCGGCTCTCTCTGCCGCCTGTGCCTGAATCTTATAATCTTCCAGTTGCTGGCGGGCCTCCTGCAGCCCGGTAAGCAGACCCTTTTCCTGATTCCACTTCTTCATCAGGACTTCCTTTTGGGCCGATAGTTCCTTGAGCTCGTGGCTTATCTTTTCTTCTTTGAGCGTGGCGCCCTCCCGTTTGATGGCTTCCTTTTCTATCTCCAGCTGCCGTATGCGGCTGTTGAGATTGTCGATAGGCTCGGGGACAGAATTCATTTCCAGGCGCAATTTAGACGCAGCCTCATCTACAAGGTCTATGGCCTTATCGGGCAGGAACCTGTTTGTTATATACCGATGGCTAAGGTTAACAGCGGCTATAAGGGCATCATCTTCTATACGCACCTTGTGGTGATTCTCGTACTTCTCCTTAAGGCCCCTCAGGATAGAAACCGACTCGCCCACGCTTGGCTCGTCTACCATCACCATCTGGAAACGGCGCTCCAGGGCTTTGTCGGACTCGAAGTATTTTTGATACTCGTCCAGGGTTGTAGAGCCGATGGTTCTGAGTTCTCCGCGGGCAAGCGCAGGCTTAAGAATATTGGAGGCGTCCATAGCGCCCGAAGTCTTTCCCGCACCTACCAGGGTGTGAATCTCGTCTATGAAAAGAATAATCTGGCCGTCGGAAGAAACGACCTCCTTTACCACGCCCTTAAGACGCTCCTCGAACTCGCCCTGATACTTTGCTCCGGCGATGAGCGCTCCCATATCAAGAGAGTAAACAGTTTTGTCCTTTAGATTTTCCGGGACCTGAAGATTGACTATTTTCTGGGCGATGCCCTCTGATATTGCAGTCTTACCAACTCCCGGCTCTCCCACAAGGATAGGATTGTTCTTAGTCCTGCGGCTAAGAATCTGCAGGACTCGGCGAATCTCGTCATCGCGCCCAATCACCGGGTCCAGTTTACCCTTGGCCGCCATCTCGTTAAGGTTGGTAGCGAATCGAGGCAAAAATTGATAATTTGTATTACTCATAATAATTCTCCTTTTTGCCCTCCGCCTCCGGCCCGGCTGCTAGAAAAGTCGCAGCCGTTTGCCCGCGGGGGACAAACGGCTACGCTCAAAATATATTCCACTTGCGTGGATACTGACAATCTGTCAGTCTTAGTTCTGATTCTCTTCCTGAACGTTTTCTACATCGATAGCGCCAGAGAAATCAGCCTCAGGATTCTCTGTCTGCTCTACCTGAGCCCGGTCTGTGATATCGCTCTGGCTTCCACCCTTTGTAAAGGTGAAGGAAGAGATGATAGCTGCAACCAGAATGAAGGTAACGAGGCCCCAGGTTACTCTTTCAAGCAAATCTGCGGTCTGGCGAACGCCAAGGGTCTGGTTTCCGGTAACAAAGTTACTGGCAAGACCGCCACCTTTACCATTTTGAAGCAGCACTACAAGCACCAGCAATGCGCAGGCGATGAGAATCAAAACTGTAAGTGTTACAAATAACCAACTCATATCTTTTTATCTTTTATTCCGTTAAATTTTCAATAAGGGCTGCAAAGTAAGCACTTTTTTCTGGATTTTTCAATAGAAGTCTGGAATAAATGTGCTTTGCCTGCTCCAAATAACCCTGTTCGGCAAAAATTTGGGCCAAGGGCTCCGTGCAAAAACAGTCGTCAAGCAAGGGATTCCCCGCCTCCCTGTCTTCTGTGCTGTCAGAAGGTTTTGCGGCAAAACGGGAGAACACGCTGTCTTCTTTGGTGCGGACGTCGTTGTACTGGGACTGTGAGAAATAATCTCCTCCCACAACGTGTACCTGACGGGCTTCCTCCGTGGGTTCCTGAGGAGTCTCCTCTATGAAGGACTTAAGAATTCTTTCCAGCTCTTTGTCGGACAGGTCCACCTTGCTTCCGGCGCCAAAGACATTTGCAATAATCCGTCTGTCGGCAACGTACATTGCAGAATCTACATACTGCTCCTTATCCCAGGCCTCCTGCCCCATCTGCGACATACGGCGGCACAGTTCCTTGCGCGCGCTTCCGTACCAGGGGTATATGTTTATTACGCTGGCAAGTTCTTCCAGCGTAAGCGAGCCCAGTTCTATGTACTTGTGTTCCGTCATTACCAGTTGGCCACGGTTGCGTTAAGGATATCCTCGCAAAGCTGCTCTACGATTTCCTCGCAAAGCTGGGCCTCAACGGCATCAAGGGAAAGGGTAGAATCATAATCGCCAAAAGCAGAAAAAGATTTTTCAAAATCATCCTCGGGATACTTCCTGTTGGTGAAAGATATTTTAACGGAGACGGTGAGCCTGTTCTGTGCCGCAACCTCGTTGGCGGTAACGGCAGTGGCACGTACGTCGTATCCGGTAACAGAGCCCTCTATCTCTATGTCTCCCTCTTCCTCTACCTGCTCCAGGCGGGTCATTTTGCGGAACTTCTCTTTAAGAGCCTCGGTAAGGTCGTTGCTGAGCGAAGGATTTACCCTAAGCGCTTTGTACTCAAAGTAGTTGATTGTTACCGTCTTTATATCAGGCTGTATGGAAGTGCCGCTGAAGGAATAGATTCCGCAGGCCACGGCCACGGCCGTAAGCGCTCCAAGCAGGAAAAGGGATATTATATGTGCTCTCGATGTCATTTTACTTTAGGGTTTCTGTATTCGGGTGGAAGTTTTCTGTAAAGAGTGCGCTCCGATATTCCCAACTCTTCCGCCGCCTTCTTTCTGTTGCCGCCGTGCTTTTCCAGAGCCTTGCGTATAAGGTCTTCGCTGGTGGCGGTAATGGAAAGGGTCTCGGAGTCAAGATCGTCCTGAATATCAACATCGTCCTCCTGCGGAGCGGCAATTCTGGAATTGTCAACAACCACGGAGGCCTCTTTGTTTTCTACAATTTCTCTAAGGCGGGCAACCTCTGCGTTAAGATTGTACAGGGCCTTGAAAATCTCCTGCTTTTCTGCATCGGACATAGAGCCGCCCTGCTTTCCAACCTGAACGGGAAGAAGCGTGGGACCGTCTGCAGGCAGATACCTGGAAAGGACGGTATGGCTTATCTCTTTTTTGTTACCCCCGGCGTCTGTAACCTCCAGAGCCGATATTGCCTCTGCTATGTTCTTTAGCTGGCGCACGTTGCCCGGCCAACGATAGGTGGTGAGCAGTTTTACGGCGTCCGGAGACAGGGAAACCCTTGGGGTATTGTATTTTTCTGAAAAGTCTGCGCAGAACTTTCGGAACAGAAGATAGATATCATCGCCCCTTTCCCTTAGGGCGGGAAGTTTTATCTGTACGGCATTAAGCCTGTAGAACAAATCTTCGCGGAACTTACCCTGTGAAACGGCATAGGCCAAATCTACGTTGCTGGCCGCAATAACCCTTACATCCGTCTTGGACACCTTGGAAGAACCAACCCGGGTGTATTCTCCGGACTGGATAACCCTTAGGAGTTTGGCCTGATAGGGCAGGGGCAAGTCTTCAATTTCGTCAAGAAAAAGGGTGCCGCCGTTGGCTTCTTCAAAATAACCCTTCCTGGCCTCGATGGCGCCGGTGTAAGCGCCTTTCTCGTGCCCGAAGAGCTCGGACTCTACGGTGCCTTCCGGAATGGCGCTGCAGTTAATTGCAAAATATTTTCCGTTACGCCGCAGGCTGTTCTGATGAATGATTTTAGGAATGTTTTCTTTTCCTACTCCGCTTTCTCCGCTCACAAGAACGGTGAGATCTGTTGGGGCAACAGCAACGGCAGTCTCGATGGCCCGGTCCAGGACGGGGTCATTGCCGACAATGTCGAATTTGTTTTTGATTCGTTGCAGTTCCTGATAGTCCATATCAAAAAATCTCATTTTTTTAAGGGTTACAAAAATAATAATTTTTTTCTTAACTTGTAAAGAACTATATTTGCACTGGTATACTATGTAAGAATGTAATTTTACAATATTTTTAATATGAAGAAATCAATCAAACTTTTGTCACTTGCAGTAGCAGCTGTCGCATTCGTAGCTTGCTCTTCTGCAGAAAAAATGGCTAAGTATGCAGACAATGTAAAAGTTGTTTGCGAGCCTGAGGTTCTTGAAGTTGTTGCCGGAGAAATCCAGGCCGACGTCACCCTTACATTCCCTGAGAAATACTTCCACAAGCAGGCTATCCTGGTTGTAACTCCCGTTCTTGTTTATGAGGGCGGAGAGGCTGCCGCAAAGCCTTTCATCTATCAGGGAGAGAAAGTTAAAGATAACTACAAGGCTGTAGCTGCTCTTGGTCAGACTGTTCGCGAGAAAGCTCTGTTCGACTATGTAGAAGGAATGGAGAGCGCAGTTCTTGAGCTCCGCGCCGTTGTAAAACACGGAAAGAAAGAGTGGACTGTTCCCGCAAGAAAGATTGCCGTTGGTTGCAACACCACTTATATGCTTGTTGATGCTTCCGGTTACATTGCTCCCAAGGCAGACAACTATCAGGAAATCATCAGCCAGACAGAAGAAGGACAGATTCTCTATCAGCTTAACTCTTCTGTTGTTGCCAACTCTCAGCTCCGCAGCCAGAGCGTCAAGGACTTCATCGAGGCTCTTAACGAGATTAACGCCAACGAGCGCAAGAGCCTTGTAAGCACAGAGATCGTAGCTTACGCTTCTCCTGAAGGTGGCGAGAAACTCAACACCCGTCTTTCCAACAACCGTAGTCTCACCGCAGACAAGGCTTGGGACAAACTCACCAAGGGTCTTGAGGTTGCCGATCCTTCCGTAAAGAGCATAGGTCAGGACTGGGAAGGTTTCAAACAGCTTGTTGAGGCTTCCGATATAGAGGACAAAGACCTCATCCTCAGGGTTCTTTCCATGTACAGCGACCCTGCAGTACGCGAAAGCGAAATCAAGAATATGTCTGCGATTTATACCGTACTTCGCAGCAGCATTCTTCCCGAACTCCGCCGTGCACGCTTCATCGCTAACGTAGAGTACAAGAACTACACTCCCGAGGAGCTCGTAGCCCTGGTAGACGACAATATGGACATTCTTGACGAGGAGGCTCTCCTTCGCGCCGCTACCCTTGTAAAGGATAATGTAAAGAAGGCTCAGCTCTATAACAAGGCTGTTTCCAAGTTCGGCAGCGACCGCGCTCAGTTCAATCTTGGTGTTCTTGCTCTTAACGAGGACAAGATTGTTTCTGCAGAGAAGGCTTTCGCTCTTGTTAAGACCAAAGATGCAGACCTCCAGAATGCTCTTGGCGTAGTTGAGCTTCGCAAGGGTAACCTTGACAAGGCTGCCGCCGCTTTCAAGAAGGCTGCTAACGATGATGCAAAGCACAACCTCGGTCTTGTAGATATTCTTAACGGTAACTATGCAAAGGCTGCTCAGGAGCTTGCAGACGTTAAGGGCTGCTGCTTCAACCGCACCCTTTCCCTCATCCTCAACGACCAGCTTGACGCCGCCAAGGCTTCTGCAAAATGCAAGGATGCAAGGGTTTCTTATCTTAAGGCTATCATCGCTGCCCGTCAGGGAGACCAGTCTGCATACCGCGTAGCTATGGCAGAGGTTAGCAAGGATGCAAAACTTGCTGCCCGCGCAGAAAAGGACGTAGAATTCCTCCAGTTCAGATAATCTGACTGCAAAAATAAAAAAGGCCTGCATCTCACGCGAGGTGCAGGCTTTTTTATACCGTTGTCCAGTGAATTGTGGCGCCGCGTTTTTCCATCCCCCGGAACCAGGTCATCTGGCGTTTGGCAAACTGGTGGATGGCGTTTGCGAGCAGAATTCTCATCTCTTCAAAAGAAATTACTCCCATTACGTGCTGGGTAACGTACTTGTACTCAAGCCCGTAATACATAAGGTCTTCCGGCTTTATGCCTGCTGCCAGAAGGCCGCGGACTTCTTCTACCAGTCCATCTTCAAGGCGTGCGTCCAGCCTCCTGTCTATCCTTGACACCCTGTCTTCGCGGCTTACCAGGGTACCTATATAATATACGCTCTTTGGAAGATAGGAGGACCTTTCTACCGGATGCTCATCCTCGTACAAGGCAACCTCCAGGGCCCTTATCGTCCGTCTCCTGCTTTCCAGGGTCGATGGCTCCGTTTGCGGCCGGCGTTGCAGCAGCATCCCGCGCAGCTCTTCCGTAGAAAGAGCCTCCAGGCGGTCGCGCAGTTCCTGATTGGGTGGAATCTGGGGCAGGCGGTACCCGCAGGTGGCGGCTTCTATGTAAAGCCCGGAGCCTCCGCACAGAATGGGGATGTGCCCGCGGCTGCGGATGCTGTTCCAGGCGGCCTCGAAGTCTCTCTGGAAATCGTAAATAGTGTATCGGCCCCCGGCCTCACATATATCTATAAGGTGATAGGGGACCGTTCCGTATTCGCAAAGGTCCTTGCCGGTGCCTATGTCCATTCCTTTATATACCTGGCGGGAATCGCCGGATATAATCTCGCACTCCGTGGCTCCAAGGCGGCCTAAGTCCTGCGCCAGTTTTACCGCGTACGCGGTTTTGCCGGATGCGGTGGGGCCAAGGACACAGATAAGGTCAATATCGCCACGGGAATATGAGTCCAGAAGGAGGGCAAGGTCTATTTCTTCCGCCTGGGGCAGCTGGGCCATCGGCGGAACTCCCTCCCTGTCGGGAAGTAATTCGGTTTTGTTTATATGGGCCATTAGATTCCGAAGGCGTCCCTGACTGCGGGTATTGCGTCAAGAAGTTCCCAGCCAAAGAACTGCACTTCTTCCGTGACGGACTTGCCGCCGCGAATCATCTGCACGGGGGCGCGGAAGGGCTTGCGGCCCATATGGCCATAGGCGGCCGTGGGGCCGTAGATGGGATTGTCAAGGCCGAATTTCTCTATGATTTTTGCGGGACGCAAATCAAAGAGTTCGCCCACCTTGGAGGCAATGTAACCGTCGGTAAAGCCCTCGTGGGCGGTGCCGTAACTGTTAACATAGATGCTTACGGGACGGGCTACTCCAATGGCGTAGGAAATCTGGACAAGGACCTCGTCGGCCACGCCGGCTGCAACAAGGTTCTTTGCAATGTATCTTGCAGCGTAGGCCGCACTGCGGTCTACCTTGGAAGGGTCCTTTCCGGAGAATGCGCCGCCGCCGTGAGCACCGCGGCCTCCGTAAGTATCGACAATAATCTTTCTTCCCGTAAGTCCGGTGTCGCCGGCGGGCCCGCCTATCACAAATTTGCCGGTGGGGTTCACGTGGAGGATGAAATCATCGCCGAAGAGGGAGGCTGCCGGGGCCGGAAGCATTCCAATCACCCTTGGCAACAGGATGGTTTTTACATCCGATGTTATGCGGTCGTGCATTGCTTTCTCGTTCTCTTCTGCCGTGGCCGATGCTGCCGTGATGAACTCGTCGTGCTGGGTAGACAGGACGATGGTGTGGATTCTTACAGGTTTGCGGCTTGCGCCATCGTATTCAATGGTGAACTGGGCCTTGGCATCCGGACGAAGGTAGGTCATCTGCCGGCCTTCCTTTCTGATATCGGCCAGAACGCGGAGGGTGAGGTGGGACAGAGCAAGGGGCAGGGGCATATAGTCCTCTGTCTCCCTGCAGGCGTAACCGAACATCATTCCCTGGTCTCCGGCACCCTGCTCAAGAGGGTCTTCGCGTACTACACCTCTATTTATATCTGCGCTCTGCTCGTGAATTGCAGAAAGAACTCCGCAGGAGTTGGCGTCGAACATATATTCCGCCTTGTTGTAGCCTATGCGGGAAATGACGTTTCTTACTACGCCCTGTATATCTACATAGGCGTCGTCTGATCTAACCTCGCCGCCAACAATGACCAGACCTGTGGAACAAAAAGTTTCGCAGGCTACTTTTGCGTGGCGGTCTTGCCGCAGGAATTCGTCAAGGATTGCGTCTGAAATCTGGTCGGCCACTTTATCGGGATGGCCCTCAGATACTGATTCTGAAGTAAATAGATAATTCATTTTTTTAGCATTTTTTAGCGTGGTTGCAAGCAGACAAATCTCTCCACTTGTATATTGCATTCGGGCTGCAAAGATAGGGATAATAATTCAATTTCCATAATCGGGGACAATAAAACGATTTTTTATAAAAAAGCCTTTTGAAGATTGATTCTTTTACCTTACCTTTGCACCGGAAAATCCTTAACAACTCATTTTATATCTATGAAATTTTCTATGAAAATTGTTGTTCTGGCTATCATCTCTTTGGTGGCTGGAACTGTAGCCTATGCTCAGGTAACCACCGCTTCCATTAGCGGCCGTATCTCTGACAAGGATGGTGCTGTACCCGGTGCAGCCGTGATCGCTACCTATACTCCTACAGGTGCGAACTACTATGCAATTACCGACGCAAACGGTAATTATCGTATCAATGGTATCACCCCTGGTGGTCCTTACACAGTGAAAGTAGATATGCTTGGCTATCGTAAGGCCCAGACCGAGGGCGTTTATGCACCTCTGGGTGAGTCCGTTATCGTTAACACTACCATTCAGGTAGAGGATCTCTCCCTGGATGCAGCCGTATTTGTTGCAGATGCATCAGAGTCTGGTATGAATCTTCGTCGCAGCGGCGCAGGTACCGCAGTTAGCCAGCGCACCATGGGTGCTCTCCCTACTGTAAACCGCAGCATGAACGACGTTATGAAACTTACCCCTCAGGCTTCTTCTACTTCTAACGGTCTTGCAATCGGTGGTGGTAACTATCGTTCTTCTTATGTAACTGTAGACGGTGCCGCATTCAACAATGCATTCGGTATCGGCTCCAACCTCCCTGCCGGCGGTTCTCCTATTTCTCTGGACGCCCTTGAGCAGATGAGCGTAAACATCACTCCTTTCGATGTTCGTCATTCCGGCTTTACCGGTGGTGCTATCAACGCAGTTACCAAGAGCGGTACCAACGAGTATCACGCTACTATTTACGACTACTTCAGCAGTCAGGAACTTCAGGGTCACAAAGTAGAGGATGCAACCCTTACCATCAATGACTTCCTTAACCACACTGTTGGTGCAAGCATCGGTGGCCCTATCATCAAGAACAAACTCTTCTTCTTTGTTAACGGTGAGTACACTTGGGATAACGTTCCCGGTTCCAGCAAGGTTGTAAGCACAGGCAGCGGCCGCGTAGGCGCTTCCTTCAACCCCACCGACGGAACAGTTGTCCGTCCTACCGATACCTTCATGAACGAGGTTCTTGCTTATCTCCAGGACAAGTACAACTACAATCCCGGTCGTTATCAGGGTTATTCCCTCAAGACTCCTGACTACAAGTTCATGGCCCGTCTTGACTGGAACATCAACGATAACAACAAGCTTAACGTAAGGTTCAGCCATACTCACAATTATGGCTCAAGCAGCCCTTCCAACTCTGTTAACCCTATCGTTCCTAACCCTTACGACAGAAACAACTACGGCCGTACTTCCAACTACGCTCAATTCTTCGAGAGCAACCGCTACTATCAGGAGCAGAACTTCACCTCTCTTGCAGCCGAGCTCAACAGCCGTATAAGCAACAGCGTTTCCAATACCTTCCGTTTCACCTGGTCACACCAGGATGAGCCTCGTTCCTTCGAGGGCGGAAACTTCCCTACCGTTGATATTATGGAGCCTTATGAGGGCACAAACGCTGTTCTCACTTCCTTCGGTCCCGACCCGTTCACATACGGAAACCTCCGCGACGTACAGACCTACGTTGTTACCGACGAGCTTTCCTGGCTCAAGGGCATACACAACTTCACCTTCGGTGCACAGTTTGAGTATGACAAGACCAAGAACGGTTATATGCAGGGTGGCCTTGGCTACTATGTATATGACAGCTGGGAGGACTTCAAGGCTGAGACAACTCCTGCCGCATTCGCCATCACCCACTCTAACCGTGATGACCTTGCTCAGGTATTCCCTGCCTTCGAGTACATGCAGACTTCTCTCTATGCTCAGGACGAGATTAACATCAGCGACTACTTCAAGCTCACTGCCGGTCTCCGTATAGAGCTTCCTATGTATCCTACCATCGCAGGTAACGAGAACAAGGAATTCCTTCAGCTTGGAATTGATAACCCCACTTCTTCTCTCGCAGGCCACTCTACAGCAGATATGCCTAAGAGCCGTGTTAACATCAGCCCTCGCCTTGGCTTCAACTGGGACGTTCTTAAGGACCGCAGCGTAATAGTACGTGGTGGTGCAGGTCTCTACACCGGCCGTATTCCTTTCGTATGGATTGTTTCTGTAGCAGGTAACAGCAACTGCCTCCAGGCTCAGTACATCCTCCCCAGGAATTCAGATGCTCACTATCCTACTTTCCACGCAGATCTTAACGATATCCTTACCGACGTCTATTATGGACAACCATTCACCGCTAGGGATCTTGCAGCACCTACCGGCGCTACCATCCTTGACAAGAACCTCAAGATGCCTACAACCCTCAAGGGTTCACTCGCAGTTGACGTACGTCTTCCTTGGGGCATCAAGGGTACCGTAGAAGGAATCTACAACAAAGACCTTGAGACTGTAGCAGCCCTGCGTCTTGGCTACGCTAAGACAGAAGGCGGTCTCCAGCTCCCCGGCGAGCCCGCAGCCCGTAACAAGTGGTCTTCAGAGGGTATCAAGAACAGCCAGAACAACGATGTATCCGCTTACTATCTTACCAACAAGACTCTTGACGGCAAGTCACTTCCTAAGGGTCACTACTATTCAGTAACCGCACAGCTCTCCAAGGACTTCAACTGGGGTCTCTCCCTTATGGCAGCTTACACCCGCAGTGGTTCTAAGAGCATCCAGGAAGGTTATGGCGACCAGGTATCTTCCCTGTTCTCCGGCGGAAACTATGCAGTTAACGGTTCCAACGAGCCCGAACTCGGACACTCAGCATTCGTATCTCCTAACCGTTTCATCGCAAACGTAAGCTACAGAATTCCTGAGGGTAAGAACTCCACTACTATCGGTCTCTTCTATGAGGGTTACAACCACTGCTATGTTGGTACCTACTCATACACCCGTTACTCATACGTTCTTGGTAAACTCACCGGTGAGGGTGGTTCCAACAACCTTATGTACATCCCTACCGATGCAGAGCTTGAGTCTATGCCTTTCACCAGCGACGAAAACAAGGCAGCCTTCAAGGCTTTCCTTGCAAGCGACAGCTACACCAAGAATCACCGTGGCGAGTACAGCACCCGTGGTGCTAAGGTTGCTCCTTGGCAGGGCCGCATCAACCTTAAGGTTTCTCACGACTTCAACTTCAACGTTTGCGGTCGCAAGAACACCCTCCAGCTTGGTGTCGATGTTCTTAATGTTGCTAACCTTCTTAACTCCGACTGGGGTCTTACAAAACAGGTTAAGACAGAGAACATCCTTAACTACAGCGGTGGCAAGTACACCTACACAGAGCCTGTTACCAACTCTTACAAGAGCACATTCTGCACCTGGCAGATGCTCCTGAGTGCTAAATGGTCATTCTAAGGTTCTAACCTTTATCCTTATATTTAAGGGCCTCCGGAAGGAGGCCCTTTTTCGTTTTAAATTGTTGATTTTTCCGCTGTTTGATTTGTGGGATTTTACCAAAAAATAACTTATATTTGTCTGTTTTGATAGGTGGGAGAAAAGAAGAAAAATATTAACAATATAAATTAGCCCTATGTCTCAATTATTTAAGAAAGGCTTGGCTTCTTTGGCCGCAATCTTCTTTGGCGTGACTGCCTTTGCGCAGGTCACTACGTCAAGTCTCGGAGGCAAGATAGCAGATGAAATGAACGAACCGTTGGCGGGAGCAGTAGTAATAGCTGTTCATACTCCGTCCGGCACTCAGTATTCTGCAGTTGCCAACAGCGATGGTCGTTATACCATTGGCGGTATGCGAACCGGAGGTCCTTATACCATAGAGTTCTCCTTTGTAGGAATGGGAACCATAAGGTATCAGGATATTACCCTTAAACTTGGTGAACTTTATGAGCTTAATGCCAGGATGGTATCTACAAACGAGCTGGATGCCGTTACCGTGGTGGCCCAGAGCAGTTTTAACGCAAGTATCACCGGAGCAGGTTCAAGTTTCAGCCAGAGAGTTGTGGAAACGATGCCTACGATAGACCGCAGTGTTTACGATGTGGTAAAGTACACTCCGCAGGCATCTATCAACAAGACCGGCGGTATCTCCTTCGCCGGAGCCAACAACCGTTACAATTCATTCCAGATAGACGGTGCCGTTGCCAACGATACTTTTGGCCTGGCATCATCGGGAACAAACGGAGGCCAGACAGGGGCTAATCCCATAGCGCTGGACGCAATTGAGGAAATTCAGGTAGTAGTTGCTCCTTTTGACGTACGTCAGTCAGGATTCACGGGCGGTGCCATAAACACCATCACCAAATCCGGTACAAACACCGTTAAGGGAACGTTCTACACTTATTTCAACAATCAGGATCTTATCGGTACCACCCCCGGCAAACTGGCCCCAGGCTCCGTAAGGACAAAGTACGATACGCAGCTTAGCCAGACATATGGTTTCACGGCCGGCGGCCCTATCGTCAAAAATAAGTTATTCTTGTTTGTCAGCGGAGAATACTACAAGAAATCATATCCCAACATCTATACCCCCGCCAATGGCACCTATGAAGGAAGAGAAGATGTAAGACTCTCTAAACCGGTGACCGTAGACGGGGAAACTTATGAATTCTTTAACTCGGCCCTGGCCCAGAAAATCATAGATCACTATGAGGCTACTTACGGAGTGGGGCAGACAGGGGAGAGCTTCACCCAGCATCAGGTAGAGGACAAGTTCTATAATATGCTTGCCCGTCTGGACTGGAACATTAACGACAAGAACAAACTCATGTTCCGTTATCAGTATATGGATGCGGCTGCAGACATCTACGGTTCCGGACGCTATACTTATTACTTCAACAACTCCGGGCACAAGAAGGTTAACAAGACCAATACTTTTGTGCTGGAGCTAAACAGCAAGATTGACGAGTCCCTGCAGAATACTTTCCGTGCTTCTTACGTAAGGGTACGCGACCATCGCGAAGTTCCTTACAACGGAGCCAATATGTACATCAGGGATAACGTAACCCTTGATTTGGGTACAGAATATTCGTCCGGCGCTAATTCAATGGCATCCGACACCTACACCATCACCGACAATCTAAGCTGGTTCTTTGGCAACCATGAGCTTACGGTAGGTACCCATAACGAGATTTATTCCTTTAACAACCTGTTCCTGCAGTATGCCTTCGGAGGTTATACCTACAGCTCCATAGCAGACTTCTTCGCAGGCAGCATTTATCAGTTCAACTACAGGTATTCAGATCCTGAACTCACAGGCGGCGACACTCGCTGGAAGGCTACCACGCACGCAGCACAGTTTGGCCTTTATGTTCAGGACGAGTGGAAGCCCAGCACAAACCTTACACTTACCTATGGTTTGCGCGTAGATGTTCCAGTTCTTCTGAATAAGCCCACGGAGAACCCTGCATTCAACAACAGTTACCTGACCGACGGCACTATCGACCCTCAGACAGGAAAGTATGTACCCTACAAAGAGGTTGAAGTTCCTTCCGTGGCTGCTACAACGGGAGAGAAGGTGGGCGTTGTGCCTAAGGTTACTCCTCTTTGGTCCCCGCGCGTAGGCTTCCGCTGGTTCACAAGTGACAGCCACCGTACCCTCTTCCGTGGAGGCGTGGGCCTCTTTACCGGCCGTGTTCCTTTTGTATGGCTGTCCAATGCCTACAACAATACCGGTATGGAGGCAAAATCCGTTCAGGTTAGCCAGAACGCCCTCAATAACATAGAGAATTTCCCTCTTACCAGCGATCCTTACAAGGATATCGTCCAGACAGGAATCGCCTCTGCCGGAGGAAAATCTACCATCAACACGCTTAACAAGAAGTTCAAATATCCTCAGGTGCTCCGTGCAAACCTTGGATTCGAGCAGGTGTTCGGCGATGGCTGGAAGTTCACTTTTGACGGACTCTATTCAAAGACCCTCAATAACGTATTCTTTGCAAACCTGGCAATCAGCCCCGTGGGCGTTGTTTACGGAGTAAATGCACAGAATGCAAATGCCAACAATACTGCGCCTTATTACAACGCCACGTCCGTGGATACTCCTTACAGCGCAGTAGTGGCCCTGCAGAATACCAACAAGGGTTATACTTATTCACTGAGCGGCAAACTTGAAAAGCACTTCAACTTTGGCCTGGACCTTATGGCTGCCTATACCTTCGGTCATTCCTACTCAGTGAACGACGGTACCTCATCGGTAGCCCTCTCTAACTGGCAGTATAACTACTCTGTAGATACAAATTCTCCCGAGCTGTCCTATGCTCTCTTTGACAAACCTCACAAGATTCTGGCAGTAGCCTCTTACAAGACCCCCGTGTATCTTAATGGAATGCGTTCTACCATTACCGTTTCTTACGAGGGCGGTAGCGGCCAGAGATATTCATTCACCATGAACGAGAGCTCGGCCGACTTTAACAACGACGGCCGCCAGGGCAACTCTTTGCTTTATATCCCTACGGCCGACGAGATTGGACAGATGTCCTGGGCCAAGGAGGGCGATGCTGCCGCCTTCGAGCGTTTTATCCGGGCCGATAGTTACCTGTCTTCGCACAGGGGACGCTGGTCTAAGCGCTATGCCGGTATAGCTCCCTTCGAGCATCATTTTGACGTGCAGCTTGCACAGGACTTCATTTACGACAGAGAGCACGGCCGCAAGGTTCAGCTCACCTTCGACCTTATCAATGCCGGAAACCTTCTTAACCGCTCTTGGGGCGTTTATAACAGCGGTTCTTACAATCTTCAGGTTCTTGAGGTGAAGGGTATGGATGTAGATGCCAACGGAAACGCAACTCCTACTTACAGCTACAATCCTTACAGCATCTCAATGAGCGATTTCTACTCAAGATGGAGACTGCAAATTGGACTCAGACTCACCTTCTAAAGAATGAATGTTATGAAAAAGATAACTAGCGCAATTCTTTTACTTGCAGCAATGTTGCTCATTCTTCCTTCTTGCGAGGATGAGAATATAAACCTTGCCTCCAGGGTATCACTTTCCCAGACAGAGGAGGTAGAGATTGTGGCAGAAAATGCCACACCCTTCGTGTTTGAAGTAAACTCCGACGGCGACTGGCTTGTTGTGGTTCCTACCTGGATTAAGGCAACCCCCAGATATGGCTCCGGCAACGACGCCGTTACTCTTACATTCGAGGATAACTATTCTTTTGTTTATGACGAGGAAGGCAATGTATCCCGTGAGATGAACGGTGTCCGTCACGGCAAGGTTTCCATAGAGTGCGCAAGCGGAGCAACCAGCTTCATCGTTTGCCAGGAGGGAGACCCTGACAAGCCTTCGGACGAGATTAGAACCATTACCGTAGCAGAGTTCAACGCCCTGCCAGACGGCGCCCAGCTTTACGAGCTCACCGGTACGGTTACACGTATAGCGAACACAACCTATGGAAACCTATACCTGAACGACGGCACGGCAGAAATCTACATTTACGGTATTCTTGACCTTGAGGGGCAGCCTAAGAAGTTCAGTACCCTGGGCATAAGCGTAGGAGATCTTCTTACAGTTCACGGAGCAAAGACAACCTATAACAATGCTCCCGAAATAGTTAACGCACAGTACATTTCTCACGTGAAGTCCATCCTTTCCGTGGCTGAGACTTCCAAGAATGTGGGTTCACAGGGCGAAGACTTTACCCTTGGCGTCAGCTACACCGGAGACCTTAAGGTTGTTTCCGACGCCCAGTGGCTTGCCTTCACTGGGATTTCCACTGTCGAAGGCGGTACCGTCCTTAACTTTACGGCTGCAGCCAACGATGGAAGTGCACGCGAGGGCAAGATAACCGTAACGGCAACCTCCGGCTCTACCGTGGCAAGCCAGGAAATAAAGGTGACCCAGGCCGGGCCATCTGGCGGCGGAGAGGTCATTACCATAAGCGTTGCAGACTTTTTGGCCGTTCCCGAGTCCAGCACCCAGAAGTACCAGCTAACCGGAACGATAAGCGGCTCCATCAACACAACCTATGGTAATTTTGACCTTGTAGATGATACGGGTACCGTATATGTTTATGGTCTTACCGCTACCGAACTGGGTTACGGGGCTTCCAACGACAAGAGCTATGCAAGCCTTGGACTTGCAGCAGGCGACAAGATTACCATCATTGGTTACCGCGGCTCATATAACGGCAAGATAGAGGTGCTGAGCGCCTACTTTGTAAGCAAACAATAAAACAAGTATAAAATGAAATTCAGACACTTATTCTTTTCTCTTCTTGTCGGCGTTGCTTTGTTCGCAGGCTGTCAGGATGACGAACTTGATCTCGGTCTTCCCGAGATAAAAATCTCTCAGAAAGAGTTGGCTCTGGACTCTAACGTGGGCAGCACGGTGCTTTCTGTGTATTCTACACGTGACTGGTCCATATCCACAAACGCAGACTGGGTTGCAGTAAATCCTCCCAAGGGAAATGCTTACAAAGAAACTCAGGTAACAGTTACTATTCTCGAGAACGAGGGTTACAATCGTAACGCAACCGTAAGATTCGATATCGGATACGATTCCAAGACCCTTACCATCAACCAGGAAGGTGTACTTGGAGAAAAGAGCGAGGGTACCGGTGTGGTTGAAGATCCTTACACCGTTGCCGGCGTTCTGGCTTATATCCAGACCCTTGGAACGGCAGAGAGCGACAAGGTTGTTTACGTTCAGGGCAAGATTAACACTATTGCAACCCCGTTCGCATCCGACTTTGGAAATGCAACCTTCACTATTTCTGACGAGGGCAGCTCCGATATCTTCACCTGCTATCGTGTTTACTATCTTGGCAACAAGCAGTGGAAAGATAACGATAAGCCTATCAAGGAGGGAGACGAGGTTATAGTAGCCGGTAGGGTTGTTAACTACAACGGCAAGACTATGGAAACCGTAACCGGAACAGGATACATCTATATGCTTAACGGCGAGGTTGGTTCTGCCGGCGGCGGTGATACCGGCGACACAGGCGAGACCGTTTACTTTAATAACTTTGACAAGTCAGTAGCAACCCAGACTTATGGCAATGGCAGCAGCTGGCCTTATACAGACCAGTTTGAGGGCTGGAAGAATGAGACCGGTTCCGGTATAGCAGATGTATCTTACGACATTGCCGGAATATCCATCAGGTCTAACTCTGCTTCTAACAGCAACTATTCCGATTATTCAGGTTCCGGTTCCAACAATCTCTTCTTTGGTGCCGATGCTCACATCTGGGTTAAGGACATAGCTCTTGAGGGCAGCAGTTTCATACTCTCCTTCGGATCCGAGAAATATCTCTACGGTGCATCCGACAACACCTTCAATCATCAGGAGATGCTGGTTTATATCAGTGCCGATGGTGAGAAGTGGGTGCCTCTGAATTACGCATTCCCCGAAGGCGACAAGGCCGGACGCTGGGATAAGGCATCATCCGTATTCACTCTTCCCGAGGGAACAAGCACGCTCCACGTATATATCAAGACAACCGTTGGTTCTGCTTACAGATTGGATGACCTTCGCATAGGTACATCAGAAGAGGCCGGCGAAACTATCGACTTTACAAATGGTATAGACCTTGGTACCGGCGGCGGTGACAACCCCGGCGGCGACGAGACTCTGGGCTCCGGTACTCTTGAAGATCCTTACACTCCTGCCGGCGCAGCCGATGCAGTTAAGGACCTTACCTGGACCAGCAACACGGAATACGATAGCACAGACGAGGTATATGTAAAGGGTAAGATCAGTAAGATTGCAAACAACGGTACCTATACCGCCGGCGGCACTTATGGCAACGCATCCTTCTACATTTCAGCGGACGGTACAGAGAGCGGCACCCAGTTCTATGCTTTCCGTGTACTTTATCTCGGCAACAAGAAGTTCGAGGAAGGCCAGACCGACATCGTGGTTGGAGACGAGGTTATAATTCACGGCAAGCTGATGAATTACAAGGGTAATACCCCCGAGACCGTAGCAGGTGCTGCCTATCTGTATTCCCTTAACGGCGATAACGGCGAAGGTGGCGGCAATGGCGCAGGAACTCTTGCAAATCCTTATACTGTTACCGGTGCATTCGATGCAGTTAAAGACCTTACTTGGACCAGCAACACGGAATATCAGAGCACAGACGAGGTATATGTAAAGGGTAAGATAAGCAAGATTGCAAACAACGGTACCTATACCGCCGGCGGCACTTATGGCAACGCCTCCTTCTATATTTCAGAGGACGGAACGGAAGAGGGCTCCCAGTTCTATGCCTTCCGTGTACTGTATCTTGGCAACAAGAAGTTCGAGGAAGGCCAGACCGACATCGTAGTTGGAGATGAGGTTATAATCTACGGCAAGCTGATGAATTACAAGGGTAACACCCCCGAGACCGTAGCCGGCGCTGCCTATCTGTATTCCCTTAACGGCGATACCGGCGAGAGTGCCGGCAGCGGTGGCAACCCTGGCGGTGACGATCCTACCGGACAGGGCAGTGAAGTAACCCTTAGCCTTAACAACAGCCTTACCTGGACAGAGGAATCTGACAATACATACGGCAGTGGCGTTACAACAACAACCCAGAACTTTGTGGTTGCAATGTATAAGTATCAGTCAACCACTGCAGTCACAGTTTCTTCTAATGTACAGGGAGATCACATACGTGTTTATAAGAGCACGGTTCTTTGTATAACCGCTCCCGAGGGAAAGAAAATCAAGAGTATAGTTATAACTCCAACTACGGCTAGTTATCTTAAGAATATGACTATTGTAGAGGGCAGCGGAACATTTACCGTTGGTTCTACAACCCTTGATTGGGAAGGTGATGCTTCTAAGGTTGTACTTCAGGCAAGTGAGGCGCAGATAAGAATGAAATCTGCCGTTGTGGTTTATGAATAAAACAGGAGTCGATTATGTTTGCTAAATTACACAGTATACTTCTCGCAGTGCTGCTGGGTGCAGCACTGGCGGGAACGTCTGTGAGTTGTTCGGGTGGTGACGGAGACAAGGAGCCTGAGGTAGAACTTGCCATGAGGCTTATCACCCTTCCGCTTCCCGTAGACTCTTATAAACAGATGCTTAGCTACAGCGCAGGAGAGGAGTGGACTCTCACTTCTTCTGAGGACTGGCTGCTTTTGACCAAAATATCCTCCATTATAAGCGGGGACGAGGACGCTGCCGGAAGCACTTCCATTTCCGGAACCGGCTCCGAAGCCGTTGTGGTTATTTCCCTTGCAAACGCAGAGGAAAACACCCGTACGGCACAGATAACTCTTGCATCCGGAAAGGCTACCAAGGTCCTGGAGGTTTCCCAGAAGGGAACCAAGGATGCCAACATAGACACCGGCGGAAGCACTGCTATTGCAGCCGGCTGGCTGGAACTCCCCAAGACCACGGAGACAGACGGTTATGACGCTTACACGGTAAGGTTTGCAAACCACAGGCGCAATTACACCTTCTATTGGGACTACGACAATCTTGTATCCCAGTGGGTTGCCTATCCGCTAAACAGCTCCCTGATAGGCTCCGGTGCAGGCCGTTCCAACGCCTGGTCAATGTGCCCTCTGCTTCCTTCCGACAAGCAGCAGAACGTATCTACCGGATACAAGGACGGCAACAATGGCTGGTATGCACGCGGCCATCAGCTCCCTTCTGCAGACCGTCAGACCTCCTTTGCAGACAACGCTCAGACCTTCTACGGCGTAAATATGACTCCCCAGAACAACGACTTTAACGGAGCTCTGTGGGCAAGCCTTGAGGGTAAGGTTCGCGAGTGGGCAAAGAAGACCTATACCGATACCCTTTATGTGGTTACCGGATGCGTTACCACGGGAGCCCAGTATTATGTCCTGGATGCTTCTTTCAGAAGAGTAACGGTACCTACAGGATACTTTAAGGCACTTCTTATGCACGAGAACTCAAGTTCTTCCAAATACACTTCTACCGAAGGCTATGCGGGATGCGCATTCTTCTTTGATCACGAGGAGTACAGCGCCCCCGGCAAGTATAATGCAAGCCTTGATATGGATATGTCAATATCAATATCAGAACTTGAGAATATACTGGGGTATGAACTCTTTGTGAATCTCCCGGCCAAGATTGGCTCTGACAAGGCAACTATCGTAAAGTCTACTAACACCGCAAAAGAGGCAGGAACCCTATAAGGATTATGAAAAAGACTATTTGCATACTTGCAGTCCTTTTGATACTTGCACCGTACTCTGCTTTTGCCGGCGGCAAGAAGAGCTATATCGTTGGTTTTTACAATCTTGAGAACCTCTTTGACACCGTTCACGACGAGGGTAAGAACGACTATCAGTATCTGCCCGACGGTTCCAATGAGTGGACAGAGGTCAAGTATCAGAAGAAACTCAAAAATATGGCCCGCGTAATAAGGGCTATGAAGGACGAGAACAAAGTATGGCACGCTGTTCTTGGAGTTAGCGAGATAGAGAACCGTCACGTTCTCGAGGACCTGGTGGCAGAACCAGCCATTGCCGACGCCAACTTCCAGATTGTACACTACGACGGTCCCGACCGCCGTGGAGTGGACGTTGCACTGCTGTATCGTCCGGAGTGCTTTAAAGTTATAGAGAGCAAATCCATTCCTTTCGATTTCAACAGCGAAAAGATAGAATTTACCCTTACCCAGGAAGAGCAGGACTACTTCCGCACCCGCGACATCCTAATGGTCCGCGGAATGCTGGGAGACGAGATGTTCGCTTTCTTTGTGGCCCACCTTCCTTCCCGTATAGGAGGAAAGGGCTCAGACCTTCGCAGCCGCGGCGGTGAAATTATGTACGAGCAGTCAAGGCTGCTGGAGGCAGAATTCCCCGGCATCAAGATAGTGGCAATGGGTGATATGAACGATAATCCCACCGACGACAGCATGGCTGTCTATATGAGAGGCAAGGAGACAATTGACGAGGTTGGCCCGGAGGACTTTTTCTCCCCCTTCCTGTCCATGTTCAAAGCCGGCTACGGCTCTTTGGCCTATCGCGGAGAGTGGAATATCTACGATATCCTAGTATGCAATTACAATCTTGCCAAGGCCCCCGAAGGCGGATTAAGAATTAGGCCGATAGTTAAGAAAAAATTCTACGGCCGCGTCTTCAACCAGCCCTTTATGGTACAGCAGGACGGCCCCGATGCAGGTACCCCGTTCAGGACTTTCTCCGGAGGCACCTTCAAGGGCGGATACTCGGACCACTATCCTACATACATTCTGGTAAGTAATAAATAGAAATGACTAATATGCATAAGAAATTGATTATGGCGTTTGCGTCTCTTCTGGTTGGGGCCTCTCTTATGGCCCAGACCTACTCCGGAGGCGTAAAGGGTACGATTGTAAGCCGTACCGACAATGCCGCAATCGAGGGAGCCGCACTTACTCTTACACGCGGAGCCGTGGAACTGGCTTCTACCGTGTCTGATGCTCAGGGAAACTTCCATATAAGCAACCTTGACGACGGAATGTACGACCTCCTTGTGATTGCCCCCGGCTATCTTGAGACCACAATCAACGTAACCGTGAACGGCGGTTATGTAAAAAATCTGTTCAATATTCGTCTGTCCCGAATCAAAGAAGAGGCGAACGACGAGCTGTTCGAGGACTTTGATATGGAAGACTCTGGTTATTCCGACAATCCTGCTATCCTCTTTGGACAGAACGATGTCTTTAACAATATTGCCGGTTACAACTTCTCTTCCGTGCGTTTCCGTGCCAGAGGCTATTCTTCAGAGAGCCAGGATGTATATCTGGCTGGCGTCAAGATGAACGATGCCATTACAGGATATTCCCCTTTCTCTTTGTGGAGCGGTCTTAACGAGGCCACAAGGACAAAAACAACGGTTAACGGTACAGAGATTGGAGACGTTGGTCTTGGCGGTTACAACGGCCTTACCAACATCCCGGTAATGTCCGGCAACGTGCGTAAGGGCCTCAGGGGCAGCGTGCTCACCAACAGCGCCCTTTACCGCCTGCGCCTTATGATGACATACGCCTCCGGTCCCAGGGACGACGGCTGGTCCTATGCCGTAAGTGCATCGGCCCGTCTTGGCGGAAACGACTGGATTAAGGGCGTGTTCTATCGCAGTTTCGCATACTATGCATCGGCAGAGAAAAAGTTCAACGACGAGCACAAACTGGGATTCGCCTTTATGGGAACCCCCGGAGCGCGCGGAGCCCAGAACGCATCTACCCAGGAAGTATATGACCTTGTGGGTGATAATATGTATAACTCCAACTGGGGATATCAGAACGGCAAGGTTCGCAACAGCCGCGTCAGACTGACCCACGAGCCCATTGCAGTAGTGCGTTACGACTTTACTCCTTCTCAGGACTTCAGCCTGGGCGCAACCCTTCTCTACCGCTTTGGCAAGAATGGTTACACAGCCCTTGACTGGTACGATGCCGCTGATCCCCGTCCGGACTATTACCGCAACCTGCCCAGCTACTTCTGGAACGACAACGAGGACTACAACCGTCTTAATATGTCCAAGGCTATGTGGACTACCGACGCCTGGCTTATGGACCTGGACAACATTACCCACGTTAACTGGGACAGGCTGTACAACGTAAACCTTCTCAATATAGAGAATGGTGCCAAGCGCTCAAAGTATGTTCTTGAAGAGCGTCGTACAGACCAGCAGGACCTTAACTTTGCGCTAAATACCAAATGGAGAATCTCCCGGGAGGTTACTCTTACCGGAGGTCTTGACGCCAAGGTTAACCGCACAGAGTATTACAAGGTGCTTAACGACCTTCTGGGCGGCGATTACTTCGTGGACGTAGACAACTTTGCAGAGCGTGACTTTGCCTCATCGCCCACAATGTTGCAGAACGACCTTGAGTACTACCTCACCTACGGAACTTCTCCCAAGATTTACAAGGGCGACAAGTACGGGTACGACTATTATGCCCAGATTCGCAGGTACACCGCCTGGCTCTCTACAAGGTTCTCTATCGAAAACCTTCGTATAAACCTTGGCGGACGCATTGGTTACAATGCTTTCTGGCGCGAGGGTCTGGTGCGCAAGGGTTTGTTCCCCGGTCTTACCGAGACCGGCTCCGTCATGACTTATAACGGCCAGATTATTACCAATTACGATTCTGACGGCCAGCCCATCACTTCTTACGGAAAGTCCAAGGTTCAGGACTTCGTAACCTATGCCGGAAAGGCTAATCTGGAGTATGTGTTCAAGGGCGGACACCGCATTTATGCAAATGCCGGTTACTTTGTGGATGCTCCCAACTTTAACCAGGTATTCATCTCTCCCAGAACCAGAAACTCCGTTACCCCGGAGACTTCCACCATCAAGACTCTCACCGGCGACGTTAACTATCAGTTCTCAAACGCCGGATACAACGTGCGCGTAACTGGTTACTATACAGAGATTTCTGACCAGAGCAAGGTTATGAGCTTCTATGACGACGCTCTTAATACCTTTACAAATTTTGCCATGAGCGGAATGAACGAGCGCCATATGGGTGTTGAGCTTGGCTTCAAGGTTCCTACTCCTTTGGAGGCTATTTCCCTCCAAGGCGTATTCAGCTGGGGCGACTATATTTACACATCGAACCCCAAGATGTATCAGACCTATGACAACAGTGCAGCCGTTGTACAGGATACCTGGGGCGTAGTGCTTCCTTATTGGAAGAGCCATCCCATCGAGGACGGCAAAACCAAGAAGCATTATGTTGCCGGCTCTCCTCAGATTGCGGGCAGTATCGGCCTTAATTGGAATAAAAACTACTGGTTTGTCGATGCTGACGTAAACTACTTCGACAAGGCTTACCTGGACATGAACCCTCTGTATCGTACCGATATGGCCACCTCCGGGGCCGACAAGATTGCTACTCTTGACGAGGTTATGTATATGGCCGCTCAGGAAAAGTTCGACCCTGTTTACCTGGTTAACTTCTCCGTGGGCAAGTCCTGGTATATCAAGTATAAGTATCAGCTTGGATTCTCCCTTAATGTTAAGAATGTTCTTAACAAGAAGGATGTGAAGACCGGCGGTTATGAGCAGACCCGTCTTGTTGACAAGACCGTTAACAAGGACAGGTACTATAGGTTCGACTCCAAGTACTTCTATATGAGTGGAATCAATTATATGTTGAACATTTATTTCAGATTCTAAGGCTATGAAAAAGTTAATTATTGCAACAGCAGTTGCGGCTCTTGCCGCCTTGGTTTCTTGCGAAGAATGGGAGCCCGTAGTAAATGTCAATTATGATGACGTAGAACTTGCAGAACCTGCAAATCTTGAAGTCAACTGCACTATAGCCGACCTTAAGAAACTCTATAGTAAGATAGGTACTCCTGTAAAGATTGACGATGACCTTATCATCGCCGGCCAGGTTGTTTCCGAAGACCGTTCCGGAAACATCTACAAGAGTATGTTTATCCAGGACGCTACAGGTGCCATAGAGATTAAGGTTGGAAAGTCTTCCCTTTATGCCGACTATAAGCCCGGCCAGTGGGTATTCGTCAAGTGCGAGGGCCTTACCCTTGGTAACTACAGCGGTATGCTCCAGCTTGGCTACGGCCGTAATAAGAAGGCCTCCGGCGAGGAGTGGGGAACCAACGAGGATGGGGAGAATGCCGATAGTTACGAGACCACTTACATAGAGGTTCAGTACATTATCGATACCCACATCTTCCGTGGAAAGGTAGATACTCCCGTTACTCCCAAGGTGCTCACAGAAGCAGATCTGGCCGCCAACCTGAAGGCCACCCTTAACGGCGCCATCATGCCCCAGCAGGGTCCTGATTTTGGAACGCTTGTTACCCTTAAGGGACTCAAGTACGGGAACGAGATATTCTGTCTGATTTATCCAGATCCCGACCAGGCTCACGACTCTGACCACTCGTCAAACCGTATATTCCTGGACGAGAAGACCTGGAACGTAAAGACATGGTCTCTGTCCAAGAATGGACTTATCAATCACCTTAAGGCCGGTGACTTTGACGCAGCTACTACAGGCGACGACTCCCACAGGGTTTCAGAGCCGGAGTTCAAGGCCATGATGATCAAGAAGGCCGACGCCTACTCCGTGAGCCAGTATTTCAAGATGGGGAACACTACCATTCAGGTCCGTTCCAGCGGCTTTGCCCGCTTTGCCGACAGCGAGATTGACGCAGACGTTCTTGCAGGTAATGCGACCATAGACGTAACAGGCATTCTTTCCTGCTACCTTAGCGGCGGAGAGTATGTTATTCAGTTTACTTTGATTGACGAAAACAGTGTAGTCGTTAACAAATGAAAAAAGTATTAGCTTTATCGATATTTGCTATGGCAATAGCAGCTTGTACAGATAGGACTAATCCCTTTATGGAAGAATGGAGCACCCCGTATGGGAATGCTCCATTCGGCCAGATAAGGACGTCCGATTATATACCAGCCTTTAACAAAGGCATAGAAGAGCGCAGGGCAGAAATTATTGCAATAAAGGAAAATAAGGAAGAGCCTACATTCGAGAATACGGTTGCGGCTCTTGACCGCTGCGGCTCTCTGCTGGCCAAGGTCTCCGGTGTATTCTACAACATTGCCGAGTCTGACGCCACCCCCGAAATCAACGCCATAATGGAGGAGATAACCCCTGTTATGAGCGCGGCCGATGACGAGATTTTTATGGACTCCGCCCTATTTGAAAGGATTAAGGAAGTTCATGAAAATATGTCTTCCCTTACCCGCGAGCAGCAGATGGTTACCGACAAATTCTACAAGAGGTTCATCAAGAACGGCATTGGCCTTGACGAGGCCGGCCAGGCCCGCTTTAAGGAGATTAACTCCCGCCTTGCCGTGCTTAGCCAGAAATTTGGCAACAACCTTCTTGCAGAGAACAATGCCTTCCGCGATGCTATAGGCGTTACCGTTTCCCAGTACTCCGATTTTATGACCTCCTGCACCGACAGGGCACTTAGGGAGAAGGCCTTCAAGGCTTATTCTTCCCGCGGCAACAACGGCAACGAGAACGACAATAACGCCATTGTGCTGGAGATAATGAAACTGCGCACAGAGCAGGCCGTAATGCTGGGTTACCCCAATTCCGCCTCCTATCTTCTGGACGGCAAGATGGCCGGAAATCCTGCTACCGTAGATAAGTTCCTTGCCGATATTATGGCTGCCGCTATGGCCAAGGCCAAGGAAGAAAAGGCTGCTATGCAGGTGGTTATGAACGAGGATATCGCCGCCGGGCTTCTGCCTGCCGGAACCAAGATCGAGCCTTGGGACTGGTTCTATTATGCAGAGAAGGTGCGCAAGATTAAATACGACCTTGACGAGGAGCAGACAAAGCCTTATTTCCAGGCAGACAGCGTGATGAAGGGCGTGTTCTACGCCGCCGAGAAGATTTACGGAATAAAGGTTACCGAGGCCCCCGAGGTAGAGGTTTACAACCCTGCCGCAAAGGCTTATAGAATAAGCGACGCCGACGGTTCCCTTCTTGGTATCTTCTACCGTGACTATTACACCCGCGACACAAAACGCGGCGGTGCCTGGATGAATAATTTCCGCGACCAGTTTGTTACTCCGGAAGGCGAGGATGTGCGCCCTATCATCGTTAACGTTTGCAACTTCCCTCCCGCAACGGAAGATGTGCCTTCTATGCTTACCATAGATCAGGTGCAGACTGCGTTCCACGAGTTTGGTCACGCTCTTCACGGCTTCCTTACCAAATGTAATTATGCCTCTGTAAGCGGAACTTCCGTTGCCCGCGATTTTGTAGAGATGTTCTCTCAGTTTAACGAGCACTGGGCCTTCCAGAAAGAGATTCTGGCAAATTACGCCAACAATTACAAGACAGGAGAGCCCATTCCCGCAGCCCTTGTAGAGAAGATTGGCAATGCGCTTAAGTTCAATATGGGCTTTATGACCGGTGAACTTTGCGCAGCTTCAATTCTGGATATGAAGTGGCACGAGCTTTCTGAAGAGCAGCTTGCTCTCTTTACCGACGCTCAGAGCATACGCCAGTTCGAGCTTGACAAGTGCAAGGAGATGGGGCTTATAGACGAGATTATCCCCCGCTACCGTACCACGTACTTTAATCACATCTTTAACAGTGGATACAGCGCCGGGTACTATAGTTATTTGTGGTCCGAGGTTTTGGATGCCGATGCCTTTGAGTTCTTCCAGAAGAAGGGCCTTTACAATCCAGACGTTGCGCGTTCTTTCCGCGAGACCTTCCTTGAGAAGGGCGGAAGCGAAGAGCCTATGACGCTCTTCCTGCAGTTCCGCGGCGCCGCTCCGGATGCCGGAGCCCTGCTGCGAAACAGAGGTCTTGAATAGAAAAAAAGCTTCTCTCATTCGGGAGAAGCTTTTTTATTTTAAAGGATATTAGTCTTTTTTGTAAAGTCGATGATGTCCTGAATGTACCCGAAGGCCAGACCGGTAACAGTGTCTGCGCATCCATAATAAATGGCGATGCGTCCGGACTGGGGGTCATAGACATTGGCACAGGGGAAGGCCACGCTGGGCACGTCTCCCACAAGCTCGTACAGAGTCTCTGGGGTAATAAGATACTGCCCGCTGCGCGCAAGTACCTTCCAGGGCTTTTCCCTGTCAAGAAGTGCGCTTCCAAAGGCATAGACATAACCGTTGCAGGAGCGGAGCACGCCGTGATAGATAAGCAGCCAACCCTCGGAGGTCTCGATGGGCACGGGGCCGGCACCAATCTTCATGCACTGCCAGGCGCTCTTTTCAAAAGGAGCGGGAGCCATTACGTGTCTGTGATGTCCCCAGTACTCCAGGTCCGGAGACTCGGAGTAGAAGATATCTCCAAAAGCGGTATGCCCTGTATCCGAAGGCCTGGAAAGCATCGCGAACTTGCCGTCTATCTTGCGGGGGAACAGCACTCCGTTGCGGTTATATGGCAGGAAGGCGTTTTCCAGCTGATGGAAGGTCTTGAAGTCCTTTGTCCAGGCAATGCCAATGGTAGGGCCGTAGTAACCGTTGCACCAGGTAACGTAGTATTTGTCTTCTATCTTTACCACGCGGGGGTCGTAACCGTACACCCACTCTCCGACTTCCGGAATGTCGCACTGGAACTTAATCACTTCAGGATTAATCTCCCAATGTATGCCATCCTTGGAGAAACCGGCGTGAAGAGCCATACGGCGGTTTTTGTCGTCGCAGCGGAACACTCCGGCATAGGCGCCCTGGAAGGGTACCACGGCCGAGTTAAAGATACTGTTAGAATCCGGCAGAAGGTTTCTGGGGATTATAGGGTTCCCGGAATACCTCCAAACCGGAGCGGAACTGCCATTGGGCCTCTCTTCCCAGGGAATGTTGGGAAGGGCTTCACCTAGTATTTCTAGATTTTTCATAATTGCCTGTATTAGATAAGAGGTTCGGCGGTCATTGCGGCCGGCTGGGGAATACCCATGAGTTTAAGTATCGTAGGAGCAACGTTGCAGAGGGCTCCGTTCTTTACTGTCTTTACATCGTCTCCGGCGTTCATCACGACGAACTGTACCGTGTTAAGAGAATGGGCGGTGTTGGGGGAACCATCGGCATTAACCTCAAAATCTGCATTGCCGTGGTCGGCTGTCAGAAGAACAACATAATCCTTGGCTATGGCTTCCTCTACCACCCGGCCTACAAGTTTGTCTATGCAGGCAACGGTCTGGGTAACGGCGGTGTAAACACCGGTGTGCCCAACCATATCGCCGTTGGCGAAATTAAGAATTATAAGGTCTTCTTTTTCTGAGCGTATGGCGTCTATAAGCTTTTCAGCAACCTCGGGGGCGCTCATCTGCGGCAGAAGGTCGTATGTGGGCACCTTGGGAGAATTAACCAGTATGCGGTCCTCGTTCTGGAACTGAGTCTCGCGGCCTCCGTTAAAGAAGAAGGTTACGTGCGCGTACTTCTCTGTCTCTGCAATGCGCAGCTGGCGTTTCCCGGCCTTGGCAACGGTTTCTCCAAGAGTGTCCTGGACAAGTTCTTTGTCAAACAGGATATGCACTCCGGTAAAGGAGGCATCGTAAGGGGTAAGGCAGCAGTAGTAAAGCGGAATAGTGTGCATGCCCTCTTCCGGCATATCTTTCTGGGTTAGGACGGCAGTAAGTTCACGGGCCCTGTCGTTACGGAAATTGTAGAAAATGACTGCATCGCCCTCTTCTACTTTTGCCAGCGGAGCGCCGGCGGCATCGGTAATAACTATGGGCTTTATGAACTCGTCCGTAACCTCTGCGTCGTAAGAGGCCTGAATGCCCTCAAGGGCAGAGGTAAAGGCGGCGCCCTTGCCTTCTACAAGAAGGTCGTAGGCTTCCTTTACGCGGTTCCAGCGCTTGTCGCGGTCCATTGCATAGAAACGTCCGCATACAGAAGCAACCTTTCCGGTAGTCTGGGCCATCTTTGCCTCCAGCTCTTCTACAAAGCCCTTTCCGCTGCGCGGATCTGTGTCGCGTCCGTCCATAAAGGCGTGAACGTAAACTTTGTCAAGGCCCAGTTCTGCAGCTACGCGAAGCAGTTCGTAAACGTGGTCCAGAGAACTGTGAACTCCGCCGTGGGAGGTAAGTCCCATAAGGTGAAGCTTTTTGCCGGAGGTCTTTACATAGTCGAAGGCGGCCTTTATTTCTTTGTTTTCCAGAAGCTTATGCTCGCGGCAGGCAATGTTTATCTTTACTAAGTCCTGATATACTACGCGGCCGGCGCCAAGGTTCATATGGCCAACCTCCGAATTTCCCATCTGGCCGTCGGGAAGGCCTACATATTCTCCGCAGGCCTGAAGATGACCGTAGGGGTACTTCTGGCGCAGAGCGTCTATGTTGGGAGTTCCCTGTGTCCAGATAGCGTTGGAATAGTCGTGGCGGCCTTCGCCCCAACCATCCAGTATCATAAGCAGTACTTTTCTGTTCATATCGTAATTATTCTTAACTTTGCAGTGTAATACATTTTAGTCTACAAAGATAAACAAAATAAAGCAGGAAAGTATGTCCAGAAATAATAAAAGCGGAAAACAAAGAGGGACAAAGGTTAAAGAGTATGTGGGCGTGGGCCAGATGACCCGCGACGGTAGCCTCTTTGTTACAGTTGAGGAACTGGAAGATGACATTTATGTCCGTCCTGCCAAAACAAGGGGTGCTCTTAGCGGAGACACCGTAAGGATTATGGCCAAGGCCGGCCGTTCCCGCCAGGGGGCGCACGCAGAAGGCGAGGTGCTTGCCGTTCTGGAAAGAAGCAAAAAGCCCTTCGTGGGGGTGCTGCATAGGATGGGCTCCAAGGCCTGGGTGCTTATGCAGAGCAAGAACATGCCCTATGACATAGAGGTTGCCGTAGATGCTCTGCCGCAGGAGGCCCAGTCGGGATATAAGGTGGCCGTGGTCGTGGACGACTGGCCCCGTGGCTACGAATACCCGCAGGGGCATCTTACAGACGTGCTTGGCCCTATGGGCAAGAACGATACTGAGATGCACGCCATTCTTGCAGAATACGGTCTGCCGTATAAATTCGAGAAAGAAGTGGCAGACGCGGCGGACGCCATTTCGGAAACCATCGGCCCAAAAGATCTGGAAGGCCGCAGGGACTTCCGGAAGACGATGACTTTCACTATCGACCCTACCGATGCAAAGGATTTCGATGATGCCTTGTCTTTCCGGAGGCTGGAGGATGGCAATCTGGAGGTTGGTGTCCATATTGCCGATGTTTCCTGGTATGTCAAACCCGGGGATGTTGTAGACAAGGAGGCCCAGGAGCGGGGGACCTCTGTTTATTTGGTTGACAGGACTGTGCCGATGCTGCCCGAAAAGCTTTCCAATAAGCTTTGCTCGCTTAGGCCGGGAGAAGATAAGCTTACCTATGCCGCCGTGTTTAATATGACTCCACGCGGAAAGATTGTGGATTCCTGGATTGGACGCACCGTCATTAATTCCGACTATCGTCTGGATTACGAGGCCGCCCAGGCTATAATAGAAGACGGGAAGGGCACGCGGGATATTGACGATGCCATCCTTACCCTGTGGAAGGTTGCCTCTGCTCTTAGACAGAAGCGGTTCAAGGCTGGGGCCATTAGTTTTGAGCGTCCGGAGATGAAGGTTGAGTGTGACTCCGAGGGCCGCCCGCTGGACGTGCATCAGCACATATCCAAGGAGGCCAACTGGCTCATAGAGGAGTTTATGCTTCTTGCCAACAGGACGGTGGCAGAGTTTGTAACCAAGAAGGGAAAAACCTTTGTCTACCGTGTGCACGACACTCCCAATCTGGAGAAACTGGGTCTTCTTGGCAAGTTTGCCGGGCATTTTGGTTATAAGACCAAGTTCGACAGTGCCGATGGTCACAAGGTGGCTCACAAGCTTAACGATCTTCTTTCCCAGGCCAAGGACAAGCCGGAGTTCTATCCTATGGAGATGATTGCCCTGCGGTCTATGGCAAAGGCATCGTACAGCACAGATAATATTGGCCACTACGGGCTTGCCTTCGATTTCTACACTCATTTTACATCGCCCATCCGCCGCTACCCGGACCTTATGGTTCACCGACTTTTGTCCCGTTATCTCAGCGGGGGCAGCAATGCAGACAAGAACTACTACGAGGGGCAGTGTAAGCATGCCTCGGAAAGGGAAGTCATTGCCGCCAATGCAGAGAGGGACAGCATAAAGTACAAGTTGGTGGAGTTTATGCAGGATAAGGTTAACCAGGAGTTCGACGGGCGGATTTCCGGCCTTACCGAGTGGGGAATGTACGTAGAGATAGAGCCCACCAAGATAGAGGGTATGGTGGCCCTAAGGACTATCCGCAGCGACTTTTTTGAGTATGACGAGGCCCGCTACATTATCCGCGGCAGGCGCAAACGCAAAATCTATCGCCTGGGAGACCCGGTTAGAATACGCGTAAAAGACACTAATCTGGAGCAGCGTCTTCTTGACTTTGAGCTTGTAGAACCCCGCTAAATCAGAGAAATAAGCAGCCAGGCATAATGGGCTATTACACCGGCGCAGAGTCCTGCGATGGTGTGGGACATTATGGCTTTTGAAATTAGATGCCTGTATCCAAGGCTGTCCAGCATAGCCGTGTGGGTAGAGAGGTAGCCGCTCCAGCACATTCCAATTGCGGTGCATACTGCAATGGCATTGCCGTCAAGGATTCCGGCGGTGCTGAACGAGGGCAGAAGGCCAAGGGCTGCTCCAACTGCGCCAAGGGCCGTTATGGGGAAAGCAATCAGCTGCATTGCGTCAAAGCCAAAGAGGGCCTTGAACACAAAATCAATCTTGTCTGCAAGCCAGGGAAGTATGGGCACTCCCTGATTGGCGGAACCGTCGTAAACCCCGCCTTCGCCCGCGCCAAAGGTAATCAGCACTACCATCGTGGTTATGATTACCACTCCCGGGATAATCTGCAGACCCAGTTCCACACCATTCTTTCCGCCGTCCAGAAGGGCGTCCAGGAACCTCATGAACAGGCCTTTTCTGTGCTCTGTCTCCTGCTCTTCCTTAAGCTCTTCCGGGCTTTCTTCCAGGGCTGGGCTGTCCATTTCAGGGTAGGACTTAAGCACCGAGCGCTGCATAAGGCGGGTAGATATTATAGAGCCGCCGAATGCGCCCAAAAGGCCTACGAGGGCCGGGGCTGCCTGGCCGAAGCCTATCATGGTAATAAGTACCACGAATCCCATACCAAAGGCGGTACCAAAGTTGGTGAGCGATACCAGCTGATATTTCTTAAAGTAAGATGCGAAAGTTTTGTCTTTGCTAAGGGCTATGATGGCGGGATTATCGGACAGGAAAGTCATAACCGCGCCAAGAGCCGCCACGCCGGGAAGATTGAAGAGAGGCTTCATAAGGGGCCTCAGCACCTTCTCCAGAAGGGATACCACCCCGAATTCCGCCATTAATTTGCTAAGCGCTCCGGTAAGAACGGTAATGCCCATAAGGTAAAGCACCACGTTAAGAATAAGCTTGTGGGCTGTATTCATCATAGTGTTAAGCAGGTTGTCGCTGCCCATCTTCCAGGCCAGGACGGAGAAACCGCCCATGATAACTACCAGAAATACAAGGGCTTCAATTACACTACGCTTAGATTTGGAATTGGATTCAGGTTTCATTTGTTTCAGTGTTAGCGCGCAAAGATAAGAATTTACACGAAAACTTGGTGCAGAACATCAAGTGATTTTATATCTATTCTGGATTCGGTATGATGCTCAAGGTACTTTATTATGTTCCGGCACAGTTCTGTGCGTCGGTTCCCGCTCATAGGAAGCAACATAGCCTGTGCCGCGGGAAGGGTAAGAAAATCGCCCGCCAGGGCGTAGTCCCCTCCCATAAAAGGCGCCAGGGCCTCCTTGGTGGGGGCGAAGCCAAGGGCAGAAGAGAGCCCCAGCAAAAACATAATGTGGAAGTTGGCAAAATCGCTCTGCAGGGCTTCCAGAGTTAGGATGTTCTGCTCGCACCAGGAAAACAGGACGCCGTCGTCCTGCGCCGGCTCCCTCACGGTGCGGTACAGAACCTCGCTCATAAACATACAGAGCGCCGTTTTTTCCATACTGGACTGAATAGAGGCCAGCGGATGTTTTAGCGTAACGGCGCTAACCCGCCAAAGGTCAGATTTAGGGTTGATGGTTACTTCGCAGTCCAGGATATTCATGGGCCGATACACCACCGCGGCGGTTTTGGAACTGCGGCTAACTATAAAGCTGCGCCTTCCCCATAAATCGCTTATGCAGTGGAGAATCAGGGACTTGTCGCCAAAGGCGGTAGTATTGAGTATGATTATCTGGGCCCTTTCTTTCATTGCCGGACCGCTATTTTACCAGTGTGGCAAGATACTCTGCCATTATCCGTAAAGATCTTCCCCTGTGGGAAATATAGTTTTTTGCACCATCGGGCAGCTGGGCCATTGCCAGACCATCGGTATTAGGGACGAGACTCCAGGAACCATCGGCCTGGAAAACAGGGATTTCGGCCGGGATAAATATAGGGTCGTAACCAAAACCTCCGGTTCCTATTCTTTTTAGGCCGATGCTGCCTTCGCAATAGCCTTGGAATTGGATGGGCTTGCCATCTATGATAAGGGTTACCACGGTGTGGAAGCGGGCCCGTCTGTCTGTCTGGCCGTCAAGTACATAAAGCAATTTGTCCAGATTGTCCTTGAACCGGATGTCGCCATAGGCATAACGGGCGGTATAGACGCCGGGGGCCCCGTCAAGGGCATCAACCTCAAGGCCGGAGTCGTCGGCAAAACAATCCATCCCAATGGCATCATAGACATACTTTGCCTTTTGCAGGGAGTTTGCTTCAAGGGTGTTTCCCGTCTCGGGGATATCCTCAGGGTGGCCGTAGTCGGCGGGGATGGAGAGTTCAAAGCCGGGGCCCAATATCTGGGAGGCCTCTTTTACTTTGTGAAGATTGGCGGTTGCAAATACTAGTTTCATAACGCAAAGATACCAAATAATCAAAAACGTGGACTGATTTTTGTATATTTGTGCCCGGACAAGTTATGATTATGAAAATGATAAAGAGATTTGCGGCACTAAGCGCTGCCATTTTGATGTTCCTGGGCGTTACTGCGTCTGCCCAGTCCGGAAATTTCAAGCAGGGGAAGTGGATGGAAATAACAAAGGCCATTATGGACGAGCTTAATCTCACTTACGTAGATACGCTTCCCATAGACAGGATGAACACGGCCGCGATAGACGCTATGCTGGAGCAGCTGGATCCTTACACGGTCTTTGTGCCGGAAGAGGAGACAGAGAACTTCCAGATGAGCCTCTCCAAGGTTTACGGCGGAATAGGCGCCATCATTTATAAACCGGAGAAAGACGGCAATGTAATTATAAATGAGCCCTATGCAAATTCTCCGGCGGTTAAGGCCGGGCTTCGCAGCGGAGACCAGATAATGGAGATTGACGGGGTTTCCACCCACGGCCTGGAGGCAGGGGAGTGCAGCGACAGGATGAAGGGCAAGCCGGGCACCAAGGTGGTTTTCAAAATTCAGAAGGTTCACACCGGAGAAATCAAGGATATAGAAGTTACGCGCGAGCGTATCCACCTGCCGGACATAGAGTATGTCGGTATGCTGGACGATACTACCGGTTACGTTCTGCAGACCGGTTTTACCGAGAACGTTTCCAAAACCCTGCGGCTCCAGTACGCCTTTCTAAAGAACAAGGGAATGAAGAGGTTTGTGCTGGACCTCAGGGGCAACGGCGGAGGCCTTATGTCAGAGGCCATCAAGATAGTATCGCTCTTTGTCCCCAAGGGCTCGGTGGTAGTCAGCCAGAACGGAAAAGACCCCAATACCCACTACGAGTACAAGACAACATCGGAACCTATCGACACCATCACCCCCATTATGGTTTTGGTCGATGGTGCCACGGCCTCGTCGGCCGAGATTGTATCCGGGGCGCTCCAGGATCTGGACCGTGCCGTTATTATGGGCCGTCGTACCTATGGCAAAGGTCTGGTTCAGATTGTGAAACCTCTGCCATACAATTCCCAGCTTAAGGTAACCATCGCCAAATATTATACTCCCAGTGGCCGATGCGTCCAGGCAATAGACTACTCAAAGAGGAACGAGGACGGCAGCGTTGGGCATATCCCTGATTCGCTGACCCACGAGTTCAAAACCCTCAGGCTGGGGCGCACAGTGCGGGACGGCGGCGGCATCACCCCGGATGTTACCCTTACTCATTATCCTTACAGCAGGTCGATTCCCAGTACGATGATTTCGTGGCCTTTGCCAAGACCAAAGACTTTGATTATCGCTCAAGCGCTATGGCTCTTCTGGACCAGGTAAAGACAGAGTTGGAGAAGGATGGCTTGTCAGAGATTGCCGCAGACGAACTTGCGGCCCTTAAGAATTCCATAGAGATGGACAAAGAGAAGTTCCTCCGGCTCAAAAAAGACGAGGTCATCCCCTGGATAGAGGAAGAGATTGCCACAAGGTACTACTACCAGGCAGCCGGCGTAAAGATTCGCCTCCGCTACGACAAGCAAATCCCCCAGGCCCTCGCCTCCAGCTGGGAGCTAAAGTAGGGGTGATTCCAGCGAGTGAAGGCGGAAGGAGTAGTAGCCTCTGCTGTCCAGGTAGGTAAGGGCGTCGCTAAGGAGGGAGGTCTTGTGGGCCTCGTCGATATCTGAGTGGAAAAGGATGTCCATCAGAGTCTCCAGCCCCTGATTGGAGATGTTAACCTTGTTAACCAGGTACAGCACGGGATTTTCCTTGCCAAGGACAGTATCAACGGAAAAGGGCAAATCTACCTTGTTGAATTCTTGCTTTACATCCTCGATGGAATAGTCCGGCGTATCGCCGTCCAGAAGGCCGAGCCTGCGGGCTATCAGCGCCAGCATCTCGCCTATGCGGTCTATTTCTCTAAGTATAAAATCTTCCATAACTTGGGCTAATACTACGCGAAATTACAAAATTCAATCTATAAAAACATATCCTTGGCAGATAATCTTGTGGTATTGTTTGGTATGGAAACTTTGGGTATCTTTGTGGACGTGGGTTAAATCAGCCCCAAAGATGCTTATGATAACCGCCCTAGCCGGGGCCATAGTAGCCCTCGCAACTTCTTTTACAAGTTATGTCCAGCCATTTGTGGGCACTACAAATTTTGGCGCCTGCAACCCCGGAGCCGTAGTACCCAACGGAATGATGAGCGTGAGCCCGTTTAACGTTATGGGGTCGCAGCTCAACACCTGGGACAAGGACAGCCGCTGGTGGAGCACCCCCTACGTATATGAGAACAAATACTTCACCGGCTTCTCTCACGTGAACCTAAGCGGCGTGGGCTGCCCTGATACCGGAGCCCTGCTTACAATGCCAACCACGGGCCCCTTGCAGGTAGATTACCATATCTACGGCAGCGAATACACAGGCGAGGCCCCGGAGCCGGGCTACTACGCCCTTGACCTTACCGCCTACGGCATAAAGGCAGAGACTTCCGCCACCCTTAGAAGCTCCATAGAAAGATACACCTTCCCCGCCGGGCAGGGCAACATCCTCCTTAACCTTGGAGAAGGCCTCACCAACGAAACCGGCGCCGTAGTGCGCCGCGTAAGCGACACGGAGATAGAAGGAATGCGCTTTGCCGGAGGCTTCTGCTATAACAATCAGGCCGTATTTCCAATTTACTTCGTAATGCGGATAAGCAAGGCACCATCGGCCCAGGGATTCTGGAAAAAACAGCGGCCGATGACGGCAGAGGCCGCCTGGGATTCCGATGCCGGCAAATATAAAATCTACAGAAAATACGGTAAAGAGTTGGCCGGGGACCGCATAGGCTACTGGTACAGCTTCGAAGGCATGCAGGAAGGCGAGCAGGTCCTGGTGCAGATGGGAATTTCCTTTGTAAGCTGCGCCAACGCTCGCGAAAACCTGGAGGCAGAGCAGAGCGGTTTTGACTTTGAGGCCGTTAAAAGCGCCGCCCACGACAAATGGGAGCAGGACCTTGGCAAAATCAAGGTAACCGGCGGCACCCTGGAGCAAAAGCAGGTATTCTACACAGCCCTCTACCACGCCCTCATCCACCCCTCCGTGGTAAGCGACGTCAACGGAGAATACCCCCTGATGGAAAATAACGCCATAGGCAAGGTAGAGCCCGGGCACAGCAGATACAGCGTCTTCTCCCTGTGGGATACCTATCGCAATGTACATCAGCTGCTTACCCTTGTCTACCCCCACCGCCAGGCCGATATGCTAAGGTCTATGGTCGATATGTACAAGGAGTGGGGCTGGATGCCCAAGTGGGAACTTTTTGGCCGGGAAACCTTTACAATGGAGGGCGACCCTGCCATTTGTGTTATTGCCGATTCTTACCTTAAGGGGCTGAGGGACTTTGACGTTGAGGCCGCTTACGAGGCTTTCCTAAAGAGCGCCAACACCCCTGGAGCACAGAACCTTATGCGTCCCGATGCAGACCCTTACAACGAGTTGGGCTACATCCCGGTGGGTTGGTTCTCGGCAGATTTTTCCGGGGACAACTCCGTGTCCCACGCCCTTGAATACTACGTGGCCGACAACGCCCTGTCTAATTTTGCGGCGGCCCTTGCCGCCGTGGCCGATGGCCCTAGAAAGGAGGCACTTCTTGCCGATGCAGCCCTTTTCCGTCAGAGATCCCTTGGCTACAGGCACTACTACGATAAAGAGACAGGCGCTCTGCGCCCCATAGGAAAAGACGGCAAATTCATTACTCCCTTCGACCCTAAGGACGGGGCGGACTTCAGCAACGCCGTGGGCTTCCACGAGGGCTCTGCCTGGAACTACACTTTTGCTGTGCCTCACGACGTAAAAGGCTTCGCAAAACTTATGGGAGGCGGCAAGGCCTATGTAAGGAACCTCCAGAGAGTGTTTGACGAGGGTCTGTACGACCCTGCAAACGAGCCGGACATAGCCTACCCGTACTTCTTCAGTTACTTCCCCGGAGAAGAATGGCGTACAGCCAAAACAATAGATGCTCTCCTGGAAAAATGGTACACTACAGCCCCTGATGGAATACCGGGTAATGACGATACCGGCACAATGAGTTCCTGGGCAGTCTTCTCTATGATGGGCTTTTATCCCGACGTGCCCGGGACTCCGGAATACACTCTTACGACCCCCGTCTTTGACAAGATAGAGGTAAGCATCGACAAAAATATACACGGCCTTGAAAAAATAGAGATAACCAAAACGCCGGGCCGCCGCATAACGGGCATCCGCCTTGGCGGAAAGAAAGCCGGCTACCGTATTACCCACGAGGCCCTGATGAAGGCCGGAAAAATAGAATTCAAATGCAAATAAAAGATATGAGACTCTTTAAGTTTATCATTCCTGCGCTGGCCCTTGCTGCCTGCTGCGGCCCTAAAACAGAAAACCTTACATCCTATGTAAACACCCGCATAGGCTCCGGCGGCCACGGCCACGTATTTGTGGGTGCCAATGTGCCTTTTGGAATGGTTCAGCTTGGTCCTACCAGCATCCCCCAGCAGTGGGACTGGTGCTCCGGCTATCACTGCAGCGATTCCACGGTAATAGGATTCTCCCATCTTCACCTTGAAGGAACAGGAATCGGAGACCTTTTTGACGTAACGTTTATGCCTGTAACAGGCCCCGTAACCTATGCCCGCGGTACAGAAGAAGACCCCGCATCCGGCCTCTGGTCCTATGCAGACCGCACAAAGGAGGTAACAAAGCCCGGCTACTACAGCGTGCCCCTTACAAGGTACAACGTTCTGGCAGAAATGACGGCTACCAACCGTGTGGGCTTCCACCGTTATACCTTCCCGGAGGCAGAAGACGCAGCCATTGTGATAGACCTTGAGAACGGCGGCTGCTGGGACAGCCCCGTAGATACAGGCTTCGAGTGCGATGCCGCCACCGGAACCATTTGCGGATGGCGTCATTCCAAGGGCTGGGCAGACAACCAGAAAGTATTCTTTGCCGCCAAGTTCGACAAGCCAATTGAGGACGTAGAGATAATAAAGATTAAAAGAGGAGACCGCGAGCTCCCGCTTTACGCAAGGGTTAAATTTGGCACCACAGCCAAGGACGAGAAGATTATGTCCAAGGTTGCAATTTCTGCCGTGGATATCCCCGGCGCGCTTGCAAACCTTGAGGCCGAGCTTCCCGGCTGGGATTTTGATGCAACCGTTAAGGCTGCCGATGCCGTCTGGGAGAGCGAACTGGCAAAGGTAAAGGTATCGGGCGAAGACCCCGAGGCCCGCACCATCTTCTATACCGCCCTCTACCACACTATGATTCACCCCAGCGTGTTCAGCGACGTTGACGGCCGTTACCGCGGTTCCGACGGCGAAGTTCACAGCGGAGACTTCACCAACTACACAGTATTCTCTCTTTGGGATACCTATAGGGCACAGATGCCGCTCTTTAACGTAATTCATCCGGAGAAGGCCAACGATATGGCCAAGGCCCTGCTGCAGATTTACAAAGAGGCAGGACAGTTGCCCGTATGGCACCTCTGGGGCTGCGAGAACTACTGTATGGCAGGTAACCCCGGCGTAACCGCCCTTGGCGATGCCATTGTAAAGGGCTACGATGGCTTTGACGTAGAGGCAGCCTTCGAGGCAATGAAGGCATCGGTAAACCTTGACGACAGAGGTCAGGACATCCGCAAAAAGTATGGGTTCATCCCCTCCGACCTTCTTAACGAGAGCGTCGCCCACGATATGGAGTATGCCATTGCCGATGGTGCCGTAGCCAACACCGCGCTTTATCTTATCGCCCGCACAGAAGACCAGGCGAAGAAGGACGCCTATCTTGAAGACTACGAGAACGCCCACCAGAAGAGCCTCTCTTACAGGAACTATATGGATAAAGAAACTCTGCTTGCCCGCGGTAAGCTTTCCGACGGCTCCTGGCGCACGCCCTTCAACCCCTACTATTCCAATCACAGGCAGCAGGACTATATGGAAGGAAACGCCTGGCAGTACACCTGGCTGGCACCTCAGGACTTCCCGGGCCTTGTAGAATTCTATGGCTCAAAGGAGAATCTTGTATCCCAGCTGGACACCCTCTTTACCAGGCCTTCCGTCGTTGAGGGAGAGAACGCATCCCCGGATATTTCCGGTCTCATCGGCCAGTACGTTCACGGCAA
>CACYGW010000007.1:0-37875 GCA_902774045.1 uncultured Bacteroidia bacterium | reverse complement strand
ACAATGTACTTTAACAATGACAACGGCCTTGCCGGCAACGAGGACGAGGGCCAGATGAGCGCCTGGTACGTGCTGTCTTCCATGGGCTTCTATCAGGTAGAACCCGCCGGAACACAGTTCTGGTTTGGCCTGCCTCGCTTCAAGGAAATGAGCGTGAAGGTTGCAGGAGGGGTGCTTAAGATTTCCTGCAAGGGCGAGGGCCGCTACATCCAGAGCGTAACCCTTAACGGCAAGCCTTACGACAAAGGTTATCTGGATTATACGAACATAGCTGCCGGAGGCACCCTGGTTTACACTATGGGCGACAACCCCACCTGCTGGTACTAAAATATAAAGAAATGTATCCTCTTAAATTCAAACCCATATTCAAGACCGTAGTCTGGGGCGGAGAAAAAATAGCCCCGTTCAAGGGCGTAAAGACCACTCAGGACCACATTGGCGAGAGTTGGGAACTCTCCGGCGTAGCCGGTAACGAGTCCGTTGTTGCAAACGGCCCGCTGGAAGGCAGGACCATAGCCCAGCTGGTAAAAGAGTACAAGGGCGCCCTTGTGGGCAATAAGGTCTATGCTGCCACAGGAGACGAATTCCCTCTTCTCATCAAGTTCATCGATGCCAAGAGCGACCTTAGCATCCAGGTTCATCCCGATGATTCCCTTGCCGCCGTCCGTCATAACGGCTCCAAGGGCAAGACAGAGATGTGGTATGTGATTGGCGCGGACGAAGGAGCACACCTACTGGCCGGACTTAAAGACAGCATCGACCCTCAGGAATATACCCGAAGGGTAGAAAATGATACCATCACCCAGGTCCTTGCAGACCATCCCGTTCATCCGGGCGATGTATTTTTTTTACCGGCAGGCCGCATCCACGCCATATGCGGAGGCTGCTTCATAGCAGAGATTCAGCAGACATCGGACATCACCTACCGTATCTACGACTACGGCCGCCTGGGCCTGGACGGCAAGCCCCGTCAGCTCCATACAGAACTGGCCAAGGATGCCATCGACTATAAAGTATATCCGGATTATCTTACCAAATACGAATCCTGCAAGGACAAGGAGGTAGAGGTGGTAGACTGCAAGTATTTTACTACTTCCGTTTACGACCTTGACAAGCCTGTGACCAAGGATTTGTCGGCGATAGATTCATTTATGGTTGTAATCTGCACCGCCGGCGGCGGCACGGTTTGTATGACCGATGACAAAGGAGAGAATTCCGTTTCTATTTGCCAGGGCGAGACCGTACTTATTCCGGCCCAGGCCCGGGCTGTGACATTTACTCCTGACGCATCGGTAAATCTTATTACCAGTTATATTCGTTAGTATTTAATATTTACCGACACCCCTTCCGGAGAGCAGGGGAACTGCAAAAGAACGGTTTGGCTTGGGGCATCCCAGGACCAGACCGTTTCTTTACAGGAAACGGACACTTCCTGCGGCTCTGCGGGGAGCGACACGCGGCAGCGATTCATCATCCCGGAAGGGCCTTTGTTTACAAAGGAGAAGCCGGACTCGGCATTGGAGGTAACCTCGCTGCTGCCCGCCTGGGCAAGGATGGCGGCCCCCTGAGGCCTTAGGTTAAGATTATACAAGAGTTTGTTTTCTCCCGGGACGATGGTTACTCCGTCCTTTACCGGCAGCGCGGGGTCAAAGAGGTCTATGAACTGCCCGTCTATCTTAAGGGCTCCCTGTCCGCTGCATTCGTCCATAACGGAGGCAATAATGTAGGGACCTCTCTCGCAGGCAAGGTAATTCTTTTTACTCAAAGGCCCGTACAATTGTTCTACGGCCTTAAGTACAACGTCTTTTCCCAAGGGATTCATAGCAAACTCTTTAGGCTCTTGTCGCAAAATAAGAACCTGTCCCTGTTCTACCTGGTAAAGCCCCTCTGACGGCCCGCACCCAAGACCCATAATGGAGAACAGATGGTCGGCCGGTGTGGCGTAATCCAGCCCACCGGTGTTCCACCATTCCGGAACTCTTTGGAAAGGATCGCTGTCGGTACCGGCATAGATGAGCCTTCCTCCATTCTTTACCCAGGCTGCCAGATGATCGTGAGCCTCTTTTTGAAGGGGTTTCATATTGGAGTAGGTCATAAGCAGAACTTTAACATCCCTTAGAGTCTGGGGATATCCCAGGTTTTCTATATGGCTGATGCTTACCGGAACTCCTGCCTTGAGAAGGGGCATGGCCAGCCCAAAGAAGTTGGAAAGCTGAGGGTCTTCGTATCCGTCGTGAATGGGGAATTTCTGGAACATAAGAGAGTTCCCCATTAGAACAGAGATTCCCTTGTCTCCAAAGTCGGCATTGCCGCTTTTCGGCATATTCTGAAGGGTATTTGTCATAATACCAATCTGGGTTGCAAAGTCTGCGGGAATCTTTGTTTTCTTTTCCGATCCCGGAGCCACCGGATATTCACGCTCGAAAATCCTTGCCGGCCAGGGCATAATCTCGTAGTTCGCAATGCGAGGATATAGTAACTGGGCAGTAAATGTTGCCTTGTAGTTGCGCGAAAAGTCATTCCAGTCCCGGGCGCGGTCTTCTATAGGATCTGTAAGGAACCACAGTTCGCGGCCGGTTGGTTCTGTCATTGATGCCATACAGCCGTATTCCAGAAAAGCCGTCTCAAAAACACGCTCCGCCCTGCGGCCCTCGTAATAGTTTTCTACCCTGGAGGTGCCCGTCCATACCTGGGCTATGTAACCATCGACACAAGACAAAGAGGCCAGACTGGCCTCCGGGCTCACAATTTCCCACATGGAATAGTTCAACAAGGAATGGGTGGGTACATAGCATCTTATATCCCGCCCAAGGGTTTTGCCGTAGTTCTTGGCATAGGAAAACACCTCTTCCAGAGCCCTGTAATAGAGATGGTATTTTAATTTATTGGAAAGGTAGGTGGCCTCCGGGCTCTGGTCCTGGGGCATCCACGCACTGCCGTAGTACTTCTGCCACTCTTCCTTGAAGGCTGCGCTGTATCCCCCCGCCGCCCAGAACTCCGGCTCTTCCAGGAAAATAGCGTCAACCCCGGCATCAATCACCGGTTGGATGATTTTCTCTTTATAGTACCTTATGAAATTCTCTGTAGGTACAATGTAAGGAGTATTCTTATTGTGCCAGATAGTGTCCCCCTGCACATTCATCTGCCCCTGGTCAAAGTGAGGCTCTCCGTCCCAAAGGCCCATAAAATAATCCTGATATCCTCCCCAGGCAATTCCTGCCATAAAGGCAGCCTCGTAACCTCTTTCTCTCCAGGAGGCAAGCCTTGCTTCCAGGTCTCCGGGGCCGTAGACCAATGCGGCATCGGCCCTTACATCTATTGTTTCCCTCCAGCCCTGACTGGTCTGGAATATTGTCTTGGGGGAGTTGTGTGTCGCAGGAGTGCCGGTACAGCCGATAAGAAGCAGTAAAGCCAGCAAAGAGGCGGTTTTCTGCTGTAGCTTGACAAGAGATTTCATAGGCATTCATTTAATCTTTACAAATATAATGACTATATTAGCACATTCTTATATTTGAATCATTATGAAAGGAAAATTTTTATCTTTTGCCGTAGTCATTTTTGCATTGGTGTCCTGCGGCAACAACCCATATGTTCAGTGGATTGAAGGTGCCCCTGCCCAAGACGGCAAGGTAGTGCACGAGCTTGTGCTTCACAATGTCCCCGCCGGGAGCAGGGTGTGGCTTGCGCGTATTCCCAGGTCCCTGGAGGTACTTCCAGGGCAGTTGGAAATCATACAGTACAAAGGAAACAGCTACTATCTGGATATTCCTGAGCACGAAGGCAAAACCATCAGCGTAAAATATTATGAAGCTGAGCCTCTTCCCCGTAAATCCTGGGCCCCGGAGGGCTTTGTGCTTCAGCAGGGCGGCAAGGAAGACATGGAACTTAAGGCAGAGTACACTTTTATTGACAGAGTTGGTACGGAGCCGGACGCAAAATGGTTCACCAAGACCTACGAGCCCCTGCCTGCAGATATAATTCCTGCAATCAAGAAGGTAGAGTACGGCACCGGAACAGTTGCAAAGCCGGATGCCAGTTTGGTAAAAATAGAGATTCCCGCCCAGGGGGAAACCCATCCCGAGGGCTGGTACAAGATAAGCATAAGCGAGGAAGGTGCTACCATAACCGCAGCAGAAGAAGATGGCTTCTTCTATGCCCACAAGACCTATGGTATGCTGCCCGCACAGCTTCCTTCGGTAGAAATAGAGGACTGGCCGGATCTTCCCTACAGAGGCATTATGCTGGACGTTGCCAGAAACTTTCTGCCCAAGAAGGATATGCTGGAACTTATAGACGACCTTACAAGATATAAGGTTAACTATCTGCACCTTCATATTGTGGACGATGAGGGCTGGAGGTACGAGATCCCTCAGCTCCCGGAACTTACCACCTACGCCGCCCGTCACGCCCTTCCCGTAGAGAAGGACGGAGTGCTCTGGGAGCCGGACGCCCTTATGCCGGGAACAAACGGCCGCATCTCCCAGGAGTCTTTGGGAACAGGTTATTACAGCCAGGCAGATTATGAAGAGATAATAAAGTATGCCTGGGAGAGGCGTATAAGGGTAGTGCCCGAGGTTGACGCTCCCGGACATTCCCGCGCTGCCATCCGCGCCATGGAGGCCTACGAAAGGCGCACGGGAGACAGCACCTACCGTCTTAGCAACCCCCTTGACTCTTCAAAGTACACATCGGCCCAGAACTTCAACGACAATGTCCTGGATGTGGAATATCCCGGAGTCTACAAGTTTATGGAGGTTGTGTTCGATAGTTTCATAGAGGCTCATCAGCGCGCCGGCGTGCCGCTACCTGCCATTCATATAGGAGGAGACGAGGTTCCCGACGGTTCCTGGGCCGGACGCAGCCGCCTGGAGATGAAGGACCTGTTCATAAGGAATATGATGGAAATTGCCTCCCGCAAAGGTGTCAAGCTGGCAGGCTGGCAGGAAATCACCCAGGGTATTAAGCCCGAAACCCTTAAGGAACTCATTCCTCATCTTATGTTCGTGAACGCGTGGAGCACGAGAGGAGAAAAGATTCAGATTCCATATCAGCTGGCCAATGCCGGCGTGCCCACGGTGCTATCTAACGTAGGCAACCTCTACATAGACCTGGCCTACTCTGACGGCCCGGACGAGAGGGGCCTCACCTGGGGAGGTTATCTGGACGAGCGTAAGTCCTTTGCCCTTCAGCCTTACAAAATTTACGAGTCGGTACGCTGGAAGGATGTGGATACTCCCATATCTTTGGCCGATGCTGCCAAGGGTAAGACAGAGCTTTTGTGCCCGGAGAACATTATAGGAGTACAGGTTCAGCTCTGGAGCGAGACGCTCCGCAGTCCCGGAGACTTCCAGTACGCTATTTTCCCCAAGGCTATAGGGGCATTTGAAAGAGGTTGGAATTCAAGGCCTTGCTGGCCCGACGACGATGCCTTTGCCGCCGATTGGGATAAGTTCTATTCCATACTTGCCCAAAAAGAATTCCCGGTTTATAAAGAGAAAGGAATAAAGTTTAAAGAGAGATAATTTCCGGTTGATGGAGAAAAAGGTTTTTGTGTCTGATGAGCCCTTTACCGTAGAAGGTGGGCAGGTGCTTAACAGACTTGAAGTTGGATATGTGTGTTCCAAAGGTGGGTACGACGGCCGTCGCAAGGTAATCTGGCTTTGCCACGCAGTAACGGCGAGCGCAGACCCAAGGGAGTGGTGGGGAACCATTACAGGCCCCGGACTTTTGTTCGATACAGAAAAGTATTTTGTCATCTGCGCCAACTCCCTTGGCTCCTGCTTTGGGTCAAGCGGCCCGGCCACCATCAACCCGGATACCGGAAAAACCTATTTCTTCGATTTCCCAAAAGTTACCGTAAGGGATTCAATAAAGGCCTTTGCCCGTCTGGCAGAACATCTTGGAATTAAAAAGATAGACCTTCTTGTGGGAGCCTCAATGGGGGGCTTTTTTGCCCAGGAGTTTGCCATTATGTACCCGGACCTTATCTCCAGGGCCGTTTTTATGGCAACGACTCCCCGCGTCACGCCTTGGCTTACCGCCCTTGAAGAAACCCAGAGAATGGCACTTGAAGCAGACCCTACATTCCGCCTTAGGAGAGACCTTAAAGGCGGAATGGTGGGGCTCAAGTGCGCCCGCGGCATAGCCATAATCTCTTACAGATGCGAGGAGGGCTATAACATCAAGCAGGAAGAGGAGTCTCCGGACGTGGTCTTCGCAGACAGGGCCGCATCTTACCAAAGGTATCAGGGAAATAAGTTCGTAAGGGACTTTGACGCCTATTCCTACTGGTATCTCACCTACATAGTAGACAGCATTAACGTGGGCCGCGGCCGCGGCGGGGTTCCAAAAGCCCTAAAGATGGTAAAATGCCCCAGCACGGTGGTGTGCTTCAGCACGGATATACTATTCCCTCCGGCCGATATGGAACCTATGGCAAAGATGCTAGGGGCAGATTTCTACGTGATTGAAACCCACTTTGGGCACGACGGCTTCCTGATCGAATTCCCCCGGATGGAGGCAGTCCTCCGCCCCATCGTGGATGGTATTTAATCTTTGGGCCGATGGTTCTAGAATACAGAACTGATAATTATTCCCAGCATCCAGATAGAGACCACGAGTTTTACGCCCGTGCCAAGCAGGAAGCCCAGGAAGGCTCCAAGCGACGCGTTAATTGAGTCTGCGCCGTTCTTGCTGCCCCAGAGCAGCTCGGCGATAAAGGCACCCAGCAGGGCTCCTATTATCATACCTATCGGCGTAAAACCCATACCTATCAGCATACCGATGGTTGCTCCCCAGTTGGCGGCCTTGCCTCCTCCGGTAAGCCTGGTTATCTTGCCTGGGACTATAAAATCAAAGATGGTGACGGCGATTGTTATCCCAAGCCAGATAAAAAGGCTGGCGGTAGAAATCTCGTCATCGAAGTGAAGATACATAACCAGCATCCCAATCCAGCTGATGGGCGGGCCTGGAATGGCCGGGATAATGCTTCCTATTATCCCAAAAATGCCCAGGAAAATGCCAAGGATGCTTATGAGAATATCTCCTATCATTAAATCATTCCGGAATCTGCGTGGTGAATGAAGGCCTCGGCGGCCTCGCACCTGCATTCTATGCCGCGGAACCTCTCCATAGGCTCGTGCCAGCCCTTCATTACGGGCTCAAGGTTCTGGCTCTCGTGGCAGTAGCAGGCCTTGTGCTTCTGCTCCCTCACGGGGGCTATGTCTACCCAGTCGGTGGGGGTGAACATCTGAGTCTGAACACCCGGCATAACCTCAAAATAGTAGAGCTCAAACTTCCTGTCCAGCCTTCTCCATGCGTCCATGACAAGGGTGCCGCAGACGGCGTGGTCCCGGTGCCCGTCAATGGGCCAGTGGGTAAGCACAACGTCCGGATTTTCTTCTTCAATGAGCCGGCGCATCTGGGCGTATCTTTCAAGGGTTACTTCTGTGTTGCCGTCTATCTGGTCCATAAAGCGGAACCGGGCTCCTGTCACTGCGCAGGCCTCCTGACATTCCTTAACCCTTATGGTTGCAGCCTCGCTGTGGGTTTTGCCGGGAATTCCGGCCTCGCCGCGGGTAAGATAGACGCATACTACCTCGTGTCCGGCTGCGGTAAGCAGGCAGATAGTGCCTCCGGCCCCGGTCTCGGGGTCGTCGGGATGGGCTCCTATTACAAGGATTTTTCTCTTTTTATCAAGGTCCGGTGCAGCTTGGCCAAGGGCCGTCCTGCCCAGAACGGGGATTCCGCCAAGTATGGTAAGGGCGGCAGCGCCTCCGGCGGTTTTAAGCATTTCTCGTCTGTTCATTCTTTTTATCGGCGAATATGTTAACAAGGACACTGCCAAGAATTCCGGCGCACAGGGAACCCATCAGCACGGCAACCTTTCCCATATCCCGCAATTGCTGGGCTACCTGGGGATGGTCGCCAAATGACAGAGTGTCTACAAATATAGACATAGTAAATCCAATTCCACCAAGACAGGCCACGGCAAACAGCATTTTCCATCCGGATTGGGCCGGCATCGTCCCAATTTTTGCCTTAACCGCAATCCAGGAGGCAAGGGTAATGCCTATGGGCTTTCCAAGCAAGAGGCCAAGGAAAATACCCATACTTACGCTGCCCAGGGCAGGATCGAAGTTAAATACGTTAAAGTATTCCGTACTGGGGATGGTGACTCCTGCATTGGCAAGGGCAAAGATGGGCATTATAATGAAGTTTACCCACACGCCAAGGGCGTTCTCCAGGCGGTAGCTCATACCTATGCAGTTGCGGCTGGTTTTGCTGAGCTGGCGCAGAACGTGTCTCTGGGGACCATTGGGGAAGCCGCTGCCTTCTTCTATGGAATCGTATTCGTCAAGGAGGTGGCGGTATCGGTCTCTCTTGTGGTAGTAGTATTCCCGCGTGTATCTAGGCGTCATCGGCACAAGAAATGCCATTACCACTCCGGACATGGTTGCGTGTATGCCGGAATAGTAGAATAATACCCAAATGGCCGCTCCGGGGATGATGTAGAATATTACCCTCTTTTCTCCAAGTTTGTTGAGTATCAGCACTAGGATAATCAATGCCACTGCAATCCCAAGAAGCACAAGGTTTATGCTTCCGCCGTAGAACAGGGCTACCACCAATATGGCAAGGAGGTCGTCGGCAATTGCAAGGGCAGTAAGGAAGACCTTCAGCGATATCGGCACTTTGTTGCCCAGGATGGATAATATTCCAACCGCAAAGGCAATGTCGGTGGCCGTGGGGATTCCCCAGCCGCCGGCCGATATCGTACCCTTGTTAACCACCGTGTAGATGAGGGCGGGGACCAACACGCCTCCAAAGGCGGCGATAACCGGCATAATGGCTTTCTGGCGGCTGCAAAGCTCTCCGTGGGCCATCTCGCGCTTAATCTCAAGGCCTACGGTAAAGAAGAACACTACCATTAGGATGTCGTTGATGAACTTCTCTACCGACAAATCGCCGGGGAATTCAAGCGAACCAATCTTTATGGAAATGGTGGTCTCCAGAACCTCTTTGTAGCCGTCCCTGGTAAAGGGCAGATTGGCCAGAAGCATTGCCACAATTACGCAGGCCATAAGGATTATGCCTTGTGCCCAGGGTTTCTTTATGAATTTTTCCTGCTTGGATTCAAAGATGTGAATTCCTTTGTTCCAGGCGTAGATAGGAATCAGTTTCATTCTCTAATCTCCTTCTTCTCCGTACAGATATAGTCTTTGTTCTTTAGTGAGCGTGTCTATGGTTATACCCCAGGCCTCCAGTTTTCTGGCAGCTACGGCCCTGTCTATCTCTTCCGGGATGTTTATGAGCATGTCGCCTCTTTCCCTCTTATGGCCGCGGTGCTCGGCAAGGTATTTGGCGCTAAGGGCCTGAATGGCAAACGACATATCCATAATCTCTGCCGGGTGTCCGTCGCCAGCTGCAAGGTTTACAAGGCGGCCCTGGGCTATGACGTACAGGGTTTTATTATCTTTAAGCCGATAGGCTATTATGTTTTCTCTTGCGGGGGTCTTCACCTGTGCGTTTTCTTCCAGCCAGGCCACGTCTACCTCGCAATCAAAGTGTCCGGCGTTGCACATTATGGCGCCGTCCTTCATAAGGGCGAAGTGTGCCGGGGTAATAACGTCGTCGCAGCCGGTTACCGTGATAAAGAGGTCTCCCAGAGGGGCGGCCTGGGCCATAGTCATAACCTGGAAGCCGTCCATAACTGCCTCTATTGCCTTAACCGGGTCTATTTCCGTTACTATAACCTTTGCGCCAAGGCCCTTGGCCCTCATACATACTCCCTTGCCGCACCAGCCGTATCCGGCTACAACCACTGTTTTGCCGGCTACTATGAGATTGGTGGCCCTGTTGATGCCGTTCCATACAGACTGGCCGGTGCCGTACCTGTTGTCAAAGAAGTGCTTGCACTGGGCGTCGTTAACCAGCATCATAGGGAAGGGGAGTTCCTTTGCGGCGTTAAGCCTGCGCAGGCGGGCAATGCCGGTAGTGGTTTCCTCGCATCCTCCAATTACGCCGGGAATCAGGTCCCTGTATTCTGTGAGCATAAGGTTCACAAGGTCTCCGCCGTCGTCAATAATGATATTTGGGCCTATCTCCAGTACTTTTCTAAGGCAGCCGGTGTATTCTTCCGGGGTGGCTCCGTGAAGTGCGAACACGTTAAGACCGCTCTTGGCAAGGGCTGCTGCAACATCGTCCTGCGTACTAAGGGGGTTGCAGCCTGTAGCGTACATTGTGGCTCCGCCGGCGGCCAGCACCTGGCACAGGTAGGCCGTCTTTGCTTCCATATGAACGGACAGGGCAATCTTTAGCCCCGCGAACGGTTTTGTCTTCATGAATTCTTCCTTAAGTGCGCCAAGAAGAGGCATATGTGCGCGCACCCAGTCTATTTTAAGTTGTCCGGACTCCCAGAGGTCCTTGTTCCTTATGATACTCATAGTGTAATATTGTTCCAACAAGGAGCAAAATTAGCCAATTATTTTGTAATTGCCGACATATCGGTTAATTTTGCAGTGCCAAAACGAAGTTGGCCTTTTTATAAAACTGTAAGACAGAAACTTAATTTAAAATTATATTATGGGACTTTTAAATGGAAAAGTAGCGCTCATTACCGGAGCAGCAAGGGGTATTGGAAAAGCAATCGCCCTTAAATATGCATCAGAGGGCGCAGACATCGCTTTTACCGATCTTGTAATTGACGATCTTGCACAGAAAACTGTAGATGAAATTGCAGCTTTCGGTCACAAGGTTCAGGCTTATGCTTCCAACGCCGCTAATTTTGACGAGACTCACGACGTTGTTGCAAAGGTCGTAGCAGACTTTGGAAAGATTGATATTCTTGTTAATAACGCAGGTATCACCAAGGATGGTCTTATGCTTAAGATGACAGAGCAGCAGTGGGACGCAGTTCTTGCAGTTAACCTTAAATCTGCATTCAACTTTATCCACGCCGTTATTCCCGCAATGATGCGTAACAAAGGCGGCAGCATCATCAATATGTCTTCTGTTGTTGGTGTTCACGGAAATGCAGCCCAGGCTAACTACGCTGCTTCCAAGGCCGGCCTCATAGCTCTTGCAAAGAGTATCGGCCAGGAGATGGGCCGCAAGGGCATAAGGGCTAACGCCATCGCTCCCGGTTTCATAGAGACCGCAATGACCCAGGCGCTTCCGGAGGATGTACGCAAAGAGTGGATGGAGAGGATTCCTCTTCGCCGCGGCGGTACTCCTGAGGATATTGCAGACGTTGCTACCTTCCTTGCCAGCGATATGTCTTCCTATGTATCCGGCCAGGTTATCCAGGTAGACGGCGGAATGAATATGTAATGTTTCCCGCAGCGCTTGTAAATTTATTTATTCCCGCAAAGTGTATCGTGTGCGGGCAGACGCTGCTTAAAGATGAAAGGCATATCTGCTTGAATTGCAAGGCGGATATGCCTTTTACCTATTATAATCTTTATGCCGATGGTGCCCGTCCTGTCGCCAATCCTATGGCTGATGCCTTCAATGTATTGGTGCAGAAGGAGATGGAGGATGCTCCTTATGAGCCCTATGTGCCTGCTGTGGCGTTGTTTTTTTATCAGGAGGGGTATAAAAATATTACTCAGGCGCTTAAGTACCACGGCAATATTCCTGCGGGGCGGTATTTTGCCTCTCTGCTGGCAGAGAAGCTTTCTGCCTGCGGCCTGGAGGGCTTGGATGCAGTAATTCCTGTTCCTCTTCACTGGAAGCGCCGCTTTAAAAGGGGCTTTAATCAGGCTCAGGTTATCGCCTCGGAGGTGGCCCGCATCCTTGGTGCGCCACTTAGGACAGACATTCTTTACCGCCGCAGTTCCACCGGAACGCAGACCCGCCTTTCCGGGGAGGCCCGCACGGCCAACGTGGTGGGCGCCTTCGGGGCCCGTCCGGGCCGGTTTGTGGCTTCCGGTTCCGGCACCATCGGCCCAAAAATACTTTTAATCGATGATGTTTTTACCACTGGCTCAACAATGTATGCCTGCTACTCGGCCCTTAAGGCATCGTACCCCGCCGGTCGCATAGCCATCGCCACCCTGGCCTTTGTTCCCTAACCCCAATTTTGCAAATCGCATTAAAATATATATCTTTGCCCTCCAATCCAAAGCCTTGGTGGTGGAATGGTAGACACGAGGGACTTAGACAAATTTGAGTGCACTTTCTGAAAGGAGAGATGTAGAATGTCGTAAATTCAAGGAAACCCTAACAGGTAATGCTGAAGGCAATCTTGAGCCAAGCCTCTAAGTAGAGGAAGGTGCAGAGACTAGACACGACACACCTAAAGGATAAAACCCACGGTGAAGGAATAGTCCAGACCACAAAAACAACGTCATAGATGCGTTACGGTGGCGAAAGCCATAGTGGTAAGAAAATCCCTTGGGCCGCAAGGCCTGTACGGGTTCGAGTCCCGTCCGAGGCACAGAAATTTTTCCCTTATTGAGTGAATGTATTTACAAAAATCATCACTCATTGAGGGATTTTTATTATATTTGCGGCAGAAACATATTGTAATATGATTGACCATACCCTCATAGAATATATGGAGTCTATGCTTAGCCAGACTCCAACGGAATTCAGGAGATATGCATACGACGATATCCACTGGGAGAATCGCCTGCTTGGGATTGTCGGCGCCAGAGGCATAGGAAAATCCACTTTGGTGAAGCAGTATATACTCGCCCATAAAGACGAAGGAAAGTATCTGTATGTATCGGCCGACTTGCTATACTTTACTTCCCATACGCTTGTAGATTTGGTCCACGAACTCTATATGGACGGTTTTACCCATCTTGTGATAGATGAAATCCACAAGTATCCAGGATGGTCCAGGGAGTTAAAGAATATATATGATACATATCCCGACTTCCAAGTGATTTTCACCGGATCATCCATTTTGGACATTCTCCACGGAGAGGCCGATCTTTCCAGGAGGGCAATAGTTTATCCAATGTACGGCCTTTCGTTCAGAGAGTATTTAAAGTTGTTCCACGGAATTGATGCCGGGGTGTTTTCTCTGGAAGAGATTTTAGCCCACAAAGTTGAGATTCCCGGCCTGCGTCATCCTCGGCCAGTATTTGAGCAGTATCTTCAGGAGGGGTATTACCCATTTGCATTGGAGCCGGGTTTCCATATCAAGATGCAGCAGGTCATCTCCCGGACAATTGAATCTGACATTGCGCAATTTGCCGACCTTAAGGCAACTACAGCAAGAAAACTCAAACGATTGCTGGCTGTGATAGCAGAATCGGCTCCCTTCAAACCCAACATGTCTTCTCTCGCCACCGTAGTAGGAGTAAGTAAAAATAACGTGGCCGATTACCTAATTTATATGGAACGTGCTGGATTGGTCGGGCAACTCAGAGACGCAACAGGAGGCATCCGGGGAATAGGAAAAGTTGATAAGGTATATATCGACAATCCGTCTCTGATGACAGTATTGAGCGGTGGTACCCCGAATCTGGGCAATCTAAGAGAAACTTTTTTCTACAACCAGATGAGGGTTAGAAATGATATCATTAGCTCAAAGGACTCAGACTTTGTCATCGGGAAATATACCTTCGAGGTCGGTGGCAGAAAAAAGGGCCATCGGCAAATCGAGAACATTCCCGACGGATTTGTCATTAAAGATGACACTGAATTTGGCTATATGAATGTCATTCCTCTTTGGCATTTCGGACTCAATTATTAAGACATTCTCCGCAATTGAAAGACACTAACTGACATAAATGTTTCAGTATAGTTTCAGCAAAAGCAAATCGTGATTTTGTACTTTATTGATTGTCAGTTAGTTTCGCCTAAAAGTTAGTGTTCCCGCCCGAGGCACAAGAAGCCCCATAAACCGTTGAATATCAAATATCTTACTTGGGCTTTTCATTTATATCCACCATATTGACCACATTTTTCTTTTATGATATTTATAAAAAACTACTGCTATTTCAAAAATTAGCCGTATATTTGTTGCGAACAATACGCCTATGGCCAAGTTTTATCAAGACATCTCTGAAAGCGGAGGAACAATACGGACGCATGAACTACGTGAGCCCAGGGCTTACTATGGGATCAACAAGGGTATCAAGTCCGGCAATGTCATCAGGATCAAGAATGGTGTTTATATACTTCCAGAAGAGTTAGCTACTACGATGATTGATGTAGAAAGGATCGTTCCTCGTGGTGTGGTTTGTATGTATTCAGCATGGGATTTTTATGGGCTAACAACACAAATCCCCGACGGGTTTTACGTCGCTATTGAAAAACACAGGAAGGTAGTTGTTCCAGAAATATCCGGTATTGTTCTTTGCTATTGGGAAGAAAAATACTGCACGATGGGTGTTGAAGAAACCGAAATTGCTAATCATAAGGTTAAGATCTTCTGTATCGAGAAAAGCGTCTGTGATGCCGTAAAGTTTCGCAATAAGATTGGGATAGAGGTAGCTGTAGAAATTCTTAGGAACTATCTCAAGCGAAAAGATCGTAACATATCTCGTCTTATGGATTACGCAAAACAAATGAGAGTACTATCAACAATGAAACAATACCTTGAAATGGGGTTGTAGTATGGAAAAGAAAAATGTAGCTATGTCGGTTCGGGCCAGGCTCCTGAACATCCGGAATTCAGAGCCGGGAACCGAATATATGCAGGTTCTGCTCAGATACATCCAAGAGCATAGTTGTTTGCGGTGACATTCACGGTGAATTCAACGCAGTGATATTTAATTTTTGTTGTCAATATCAGATGACGGATACCGTGCTTGTTGTTGCAGGGGACTGCGGCTTGGATCAATGCCTTTTTCGTCTACGTATTCCTGGATGAGTCCCAGCACCTTTTCCTTGCAACCAGGAGCACCCCGGTTGGGAATCCATTCCATTTCGCTCGGGCATTGAGGCACAAGGAAGAAGGCAGGCATATTGTTTTTCAAGATATAATCCTTGATATCCTTCACCGCCTGCAACTGAATCTGCTTTTGATTATCATCTCCCCTAGCGTGACCGCCGTGCAGGAACAACACCAAAGCCGGCTTCTCCGCACCGTTAATGTTGCTGGCCAGCACCTGGTACTGCAGGCCATCATACTCCATTGGCTCAAATTGCTGGGCGAAAAGAGTCGGGCAAAAGAGCAAAGAGGTAATAGTCGATATAACATATCTCATAGTAGACTCCTGTTATTATTTGACATAGAATTCTTTCAGCGGCTTATATCCCAAGTCTGCCATCAGTTTGTTCCAGTCCTTGGGCAGTTCTATTTTGACTGTTGCATAACCACCTCCCGGCATAGTCTGCACCTTGTTGCGTGCCGCATCGCCGGTAATGAGGAAGGCTGTCATTCCGCGCTTCATTGTGGGGATGGTCATCTGCTCGCTCTCGGGGGAATCGTACCACTCCGGGGTAGGCGTCATCTCGCCGCCCTCATCCTTGCGGATATGGCCCTGATACTGCCTCAGATTGTGCTGCCCGCCATCTTTGGCACCGCCCGGATTAGCGTAATAATTGGCAAAAGCGCGCTCTTTTACCGGTCTGCGGGAATTCTCTATCAGGACCTTCTCTAGCGCTTCCGGACTCTTGTATTTCCCTGCAAGGATGGCCGCCACCGGTTCCGTCATAAGGATGGTGCGGAAGGTAAACTGTCGGCCGCTGCCCAGGGCAAACTGGCTACGCTCGCTGATATCCCAGGCAATCAATTCCATCACCTTCTCCGGGTTTGTGGTCGATGGTGCCATATTGTTTCCCCAGAGCAGCGTGGAGCCTAGAGTGATGGTATTATCGTTGAGATTGAATCCCTTGCGAACGTGATAAGGCTTCCAGCCTATGCGAAGACAAGCAGCATCGTCCTCCACCATACACCAGGACATGGGGTAGCCGAAGGTCCCCATCCGGTCTTGCTTCACATAATAGCCACACAGGTTCATCAGCGCCAGATTCATAAAGCGGCCGATGGCTACGTTGGCTGTTTCGTTAATCTGTCCCTGGCCACAGTCAATGCCCAATTGCCGGGCCACCGGACCATTGAGCCAACTGTAGGGGATCCAGGCGTGTGTGCTGGCCAGCGTGCGGCGGAAATCACCGTATCCAAGGCCTTTCGTCAGAGCAATAAGAATAGGCATATATTCTGGCTTGCAGCCTGCCATAACTGCATTCACGGCTACGTGCCAGACCTTTGTGTTCCGGTGCGCAATGGGCAGGACGGCAACGGAGTCGTCCCACTTCATATCTGTATATTTCAGGAAGAATTCCACCTTCTCGAAGGTTGGCGGAACGATGGGAAGACCGTCCGACCACTTCATTTCCTTGAAGTACTCGTTGATTTCATCCAGCGTGCCAAAGAAAGCATCGTCACGGATATCGCCTTTATTTCCGGATATTCCGGCCTCGCGTTCTTCTTGGCCTATGGGTTTTGTAAGCGCCTCTACAATCTGCGGCCATAGAATCTCGCGCGTATTCTTTATCAGTTCATCGGCCGTATGAGTTGCGAAAGCCCCAGGGTACTGTGCTACCCGCATTACCGGGACGCCATTGTTAAGGGCTGTATATTTAGCCTGGTCCACGAAGCCTGGCCCGGCTATGATTACAGAGGGGATGCCCAAATACTCGGCAGCGATGCAGGATCCCGTTTCCTTAGGAGTGCAAAGACCGCAGCCCCCGTTGCCGGAAATGACGGCATCAACCTTCATCTCTTTGAGTTTTTCCTGGAATTCTTCTTTTCCCTTTCGCGTTACACCTGGTGCGGGATAAGGTCCGGCAATGCCTATTTCATCCAGCAGAATAACCTTTGCCGACGGATAGTTCTCCAGAATGAGCCGTTTGATTTCCGGATGGGTAATGCCCGTCATAAAGCTAACGCCAACCACGGCAATGGTCTTGCCGTCCAGTGTTTGGAGTCTGGGTGCCTGTTGAATCAGTTCTACAGAAGATCGGCCGACGGGACTGACCACGGCAAAGCCGGGTTCTTCTTTTACGGCAGGAGCCAAACTGATGGCGGTATTATCTGTAGCATCGGCCAGTTTGCAGGTTTCGTCGCATACGATGCGCTGGGCATTAAGATCGGTGCAAAGAAACAAGCCGGCCATTACCATAATAATGTTGGGGAAGAGATGGGATTTCATAAGAGTCTGGATTAGTGTCTGCTATTAGATGCAATCGTCGGGCAAATGTTTAATGATTGCTACAAACTCTTTCCGTAATTGCGTCAATTTGTTTGCATAAAAATCGCGAAAATACATATCTTTGTACTATTCGTTCAGATAGAAAAATACTCACTAAAAACCAATAGAATTATGACAAAATAATAAGCATTGAAGCAGTTTCTCGGCCAACGACCTTCTGGATGGTTGGAGTAAACTGGCCGCCGCCTTCGCCGATGACTATCCTGCCCAGAAACTCATTCAGAAATGGATTGACGGAGAGGTTGAATACATGGCCTGGGAGGCACAGTATTTGGGATATATCGACAGACTCGGATACGAGAATTTCTTAACAGCAATGATGTAAATTATGAAAGAGCAAGTATTAAAAGCCATGCGCGAATTTGGCGCACCTGTAAACGCCGGCAAGATTGCAGAAATCACCGGTCTGGACCGCAAAGATGTAGACAAAGTCTTTGCAGAACTTAAGAAGGAGGGAGCTATTGTCTCCCCCGTACGTTGCAAATGGGAACCTGCAAAATAATAAAATAATGGAAATCAAGGCAGTAAAATTCCGCAAAGACGGGTTTTATACACAACCCTTCGTTTTCGGAGGCGAGGAGGGAATGGATAAGTTCGACAAGACAATCCGCTATCGCGGCAGTCTCCAGAACTATCTGATTGATACAGGCAGCGAAGTTATTCTGGTAGATACCGGCATTCCTGCCGGGACTCCCGAGGAGAACCCCAATGAAAACTCGCTCATTTTCACCGGAAAGGACATCAGCAGTTATATGGATGCCTTCAAGGCACTGGGTTACAAGCCCGAGCAGGTGACGAAGATACTTGTTACCCATCGTCACGCAGACCATACCGGCGAACTGAAGAGTTTCCCCAACGCCAAGGTTTATGTAAACCAGGAAGAAATGGATGCTGCAGAGTTGCAGGGCCTTACCAATCTCGTTCCCGTAAGTTATACCGATGGCGCCTATTACAACTTCCCGGAAAGTCAGAAAATCCAGGACGGCATCTACCTCATCAAAGCCAAGGGCCATACAAAAGGTAACAGTATCATCGTGGTAGAAATGGATGGTCTGTTCTATATGATCCACGGCGACATCACTTACGTTGATGAGGCTCTTTACCAGGACAAGTTGTCGGTGGTCTATGACGACCTGCCTGCCGCCCGCCAGACACAGGACCGCATCCGGGAGTTCATCCGCAAGCATCCCACCGTGTATTGCGGCACCCATACGCCGCAGGGATATGAGAACCTGGAGGCTAAGCGCGTAATGGATCTGGATAATCCGGTTCCAACCGTTCTGGCAAAAGTAGACTTCTCCAAACAAAAGTCTACGGGAAAATACATATGCTCCATTTGCGGCTATGTATATGACCCGGCAGAGAACGGCGGAGTTGCTTTTGAAGACCTGCCCGACGACTGGCGTTGCCCCCGTTGCAAGCAGCCCAAAGAGAAGTTCAATCCCGCATAATCTCCCGTAGTTAGGCGAATTAAAAAAGTCTCCCGGCTTTCAAAAAACTGAAACCCGGGAGATTTTATATTATAAATTTGGATACCGCCTGGGTATTCATTATCTTTACTCATATGAAAAAGAACAGCTTATCTATATGTCTTTTGTTTCTGTGCGGAATTCTTTGTTTTGCGCAAAAGAACGACATTGTTCCGGACATCAAATACCACACTTGTCATAATCACGGGTTTGGCATTAATAAATGGACTAAATTATCAGAGGCTCACGTCCTTTATACAATTCTATACTTTGGGTATGATGGGAACCCTAAAGACGGGATCTCTATCAAAGATGCAAATCCGGAGTATTTCGCTCTTGAACTCTCTGATTCTTTGAAGCCCTATTACAATAACTACAACCCGGACTATGGTTTTTCCCTTATGTTGTTGTCCTCTATGAAGAACCAAAAGAAAATAGAGAAACAATTAGGCGTAACCACATATCCCGACATCATTCTTATTGATCCCAAAAGGCATATAATCGCACGCTCTGATAAAGCATCGGACATCATTGAGTATATCACAACTCATCTTTCAATGTTTTCTACGACAGATTGGAATATGTTCATTCTATCGGCGAAGAAAATGTTTGAATCGGGTCAAAAGAAAATCGCCCAAAAAATTGTCAGGGATTGTATTATGCTATATAAATGGGGTGATGATTTTTCTCCCGAAGCGCATAAAGCCATTCCTGTGATTGTGGCCTCAATGAAGGATGATGAGTATTATAAATACTGTGTCGCAGAAATAAAACTGCGATATCAGAAAGGTCTTTTATCCAAAGAAGATATCGCCCCCTTCGAATATCTTTTCCCTTCTATCCATATCGGTCCGGAGATTCATCTCTGAAATTTCGTTACTGGAAACACCTAAATGACATTTTATTTGCAAGAATGGCTATTCTTGTAGTATATTTGCTATTTGATTATTGTTTGTCAAAGACTGATTATGAATAATAATAAGTTCAAGTTTTGGAATAGGGTTGTTTCGCTGGCAGTTCTTGCAATAGCCTCATTCACTTACATATCCACGATAGAGCCCTCTGCATCCTTCTGGGACTGCGGAGAATTCATAGCCTCATCCTATAAGCTGGAGGTGGGTCACCCCCCGGGAAACCCCGTATTCCAGCTGATAGCCAGATTCTTTACTATGTTCACCGGTGGCGATGGCGCCGCCGTGGCAGTAAACATAATGAGCGCACTCTGCTCTGCTCTTACTATCTACCTGCTGTACCTTACCATAGTCTTCTTTGCAAAAAGACTCTTCGGAACAGGTGATTATACCCCCGGGCAGTCCATAACCATAATGGGCGCCGGAGCCGTAGGAGCCCTGGCCTATTGCTTCTCCGACACCTTCTGGTTCTCTGCCGTAGAAGGCGAGGTTTACGCAATGTCATCGCTCTTTACTGCACTGGTATTCTGGGCGATGACCAAGTGGTACGAGCAGGCCGACAGGCCCGGAGCCAACCGCTGGATTGTACTGATTTCCTTCCTGATGGGTCTTAGCATAGGAGTTCATCTTCTAAACCTCCTTGCCATTCCCGCGATAGTATTTATGTACTGCTACAGGAAGAAGGAAGACGGAATTTACACAACCTGGCAACTGATTAAGATTTTTGCACTGTCGATGGTTATCCTGGGAGTCGTAAACTTTATACTGATACCCCAGATTCCAAAATTCGCGGCAGCCGTAGACAGGATATTCACCAACGGATTCGGCCTCCCCGTAAACTTTGGAGCAGCCTTCATAACCATAGTGCTCCTGGCCGGATGCTTTACCACGCTCTTCCTCTCCCATAAATACGGCAAAGTGCTGCTGAACACAATAACGCTGTGCTTCACCTGCGTGCTCATAGGATTCAGCGTATTCAGCGTGATAATTATCCGCTCCAGCGTAATGCCCCCCACCAATGAGAACCAGCCAGACAACGCCTACTCACTGGTAAGATACCTCTCCCGCGAGCAATACGGCAGCGCCCCCCTTCTATACGGACAATACTACAATTCCCCATACTCGGTAATTATCCCGCAATACTGGGCCCTGGTAAATGGCAAATACGTAAAGGTAGATGCCCCCATGAAGGCAGATTACGACGCAGCCGGCAAAATGCTCTTCCCTAGAATGTGGAGTGACTCGCCCGACGGCAGATACGAAGAATTTTACCACTATTACACTCAGGATCGCGGTATCCCCATCAAGGGCGCCAGATACAAAAAGCCCACGTTCATAGACAACATGGCCTACTTCCTGGATTACCAATGTAACTGGATGTACTGGCGATATTTTATGTGGAACTTTGCGGGGCGTCAGAACGACGTTCATTCTCCCGTGCCCGGAAACATATTCTACGGCAACTGGGAAAGCGGAATCTCCTTCATAGACAAAGCGCGCCTGGGAGACCAGAGTGATGCTCCCGACCTTCTTGCCCACAATAAGGCCAAGAACCATTACTATATGCTCCCCCTCATTCTGGGACTTATAGGCCTCTTCTTCCAGTTTGCAAGAGACCGTCGCGGCTCCTGGCTGGTATTCCTTATGTTCATAATGACCGGAATCGCCATAGTAGTCTTCCTTAACCAACCTCCTTACCAGGTAAGAGAAAGAGATTACGCCTACGCCGGCTCATTCTACATGTTTGCAATGTGGATAGGATTTGCCGTTCCGGCAATTTATGGATTATTAGAAAAAGTATTGAAGGACAGGCCGATGGTTTCCGGAGCCGCCGCTTCTGTACTCTGCCTCTTCGTGCCCGTGCTCATGGCGGCCCAGAACTGGGACGACCACGACCGCAGCAACCGAAGCACGGCAGTGGAACTGGCCTGGAACTACCTAAACTCGGTAGGGGACCAGGGTATTCTGGTAACCCACGGCGACAACGACACCTTCCCCCTCTGGTACGCCCAGGAAGTAGAAGAGATTCGCCAGGACGTAAGAATCTGCAACACCTCCCTGCTGGACACAGACTGGTACATAGGCCAGATGAAGTACGCCTGCAACACCTCCAAGCCCCTTGACCTGCTTGTCCCGGAAGAGCAGTACCTCTACGGAACCAACGACTTCGTTTACATCTACGACACCCGCAACTCCGTGCTGTCCATAGACGACGTAATGATGGTATTCCGTCATCCCGAGGCCAAAATAACCCTTACCGACAAGCGCAAGGTAGATTACATCTGCTCCAGGAAGATAGCCGTCCCCGTAAACAAAGAGAACGTAATTAAGTACGGCATAGTAAGCCCCCAGTTCCAGGACAGGATTCAGGACTACATAATTCTGGAGATGCCCAAGGAGAAGGAAACTCTTACCAAGAAGGAAATCTTTATGCTGGATTTCCTGTCTACCTACCAGTGGGACAGGCCGCTCAACCTTCTTAGCCAAGGCGGCGACATCAACATAGGTCTCAAGAAATATCTTATGTACGATGGCTTCTCTGCCCATCTTGTACCCTTCGCCAATACTATCTCTTCTTCCAAGGGCATAGGAACAACGGATTTGGATGCTCTCTACGACAAGATGATGAACGTCTATAAGTGGGACGCCCTCAAGAGGACAGACTACTTTGTAGATTACCAGAACCTTATCACCTTCCTTGGAACCATACCTCAGAGAGATATATTTGCAAAGACCGCAGAGGCCCTTCTGGCAGCAGGAGACAAAGAAAGAGCCCTGGCCATCCTGGATAAATGCCAGGAATGCATTCCGGACAGCATCTACCCGCTGGAATCCATAAGCATAGGCCTTCCCGGCAACGACATTTACGTAATATCCCTCATAGAACTCTACTATAAGGCCGGAGCCCCCGACAAAGCACACGCCCTGGCAGAAAAGTTTTCAGAGGAACTGCTTACATCTACCAAGTTCTTCCTTAAGTTCTATGATTCGGCCGACACAGAAACGCAGTACTGCGTAAGTATGCTCTATGAACTCATAGACGTGGCAAAGGCTCAGAATGATATGCCCCTGGCAGACAGTCTGTCGGAAAGTATAAAAGAGATAATAATGTCTTACGGCTCCCCGGAAGACGATTTTGACCTGTATGAAGATTGAGTTTCCGGACATAAACTGGAAGGACTATGAACTTCTTGACAGCGGCGGCCACGAGAAACTGGAGCGCTTTGGCAAGATAGTCATGGCCCGCCCGGAGCCCAAGGCCCTTTGGGACAAGAGTATGACGGAGGCCGATTGGGCCAGGCTCTGCCATACAAGATTCACCCCGGGAGCTGGATTCGGCAAGGCCGGAAAAGAAGACAGCGGTACTTGGGAGCGCCTTAAGAGGATGGACGACCAATGGTATATCCGGTACGATGGTGCCCCTGCCTTCACGCTCCGTCTTGGCCTTACGGCGTTCAAGCACGTGGGCGTTTTCCCGGAGCAGGCCCCCAACTGGGAATACATCTACAGGCAAACGCGGGATCTTGCACTATCGGCCCAAAAAAATAATAAACCTGCACCGAAGGTGCTTAACCTCTTTGCCTATACCGGTGCCGCGTCGCTGGCCGCAAAGGCCGCAGGGGCCGATGTTACCCACCTTGACTCTGTGCGTCAGGTAGTTACCTGGGCCAGGGGGAATATGGAAGAAAGCGGGCTGGACGGCATACGCTGGGTGGTTGAGGATGCTCTTAAGTTTGCCAAAAGAGAGCAGAAAAGAGGCAATGTGTATCAGGGAATTATCCTTGACCCTCCCGCCTACGGGCACGGCCCGGACGGCGAAAAATGGAAGCTGGACGAGCTTTTGTTCGACCTCCTTAAACTGGTTGCCGCCATATTGGATCCCAAGGAGAGCTTTATGGTGCTTAACCTCTACTCTAACGGTTACTCCGCCACTCTGGGAGAAACGCTTGTGCGCCAGGCCTTCGGCCTACCCCAGAACGGAGACTATACTCTTGAAAGCGGGGAACTTGCACTGAAGGATTCCTTTGGAAAGTCGCTTCCTCTTTCTATTTTTGTAAGACTTAAAAGATAATTATAAACAATAAAACAAAATATTATGCAGCAGTACATTGACTCCTACGACTTCAACGGTAAAAAAGCCATTGTAAGGGTTGACTTCAACGTTCCTCTGGACGAGAACTTCAACATCACCGACGATACCCGTATACGTCGCGCCATTCCTACCCTTAAAAAGGTTCTGGCCGGCGGCGGTTCCCTTATCATTATGTCCCATCTGGGACGCCCCAAGAAGGTAGACCCTAAATTCTCCCTTGGTCACATCGTAGGCCGCGTGAGCGAGTGCCTTGGCGTACCTGTTCAGTTTGCCGATGATTGCCAGAAGGCTGCAGCTCAGGCTGCCGCCCTTAAACCCGGCGAGGTCCTGCTTCTTGAGAACCTCCGTTATTACGCAGAGGAAGAGGGTAAACCCCGCGGTCTTGCAGAGGATGCTTCCGACGACGAGAAGAAAGCAGCAAAGGCTGCAGTAAAGGCTTCCCAGAAAGAATTTACCAAGACCCTTGCTTCTTATGCCGATTGCTACATCAATGATGCATTTGGAACAGCCCACCGTGCCCACGCTTCCACAGCCCTCATAGCAGAATACTTCCCTAACGACAAGATGTTCGGCTACCTGATGGAAGGCGAAATCAAGGCCATAGACAATGTGCTCAAGAACGCACAGAGGCCTCTTACCGCCATTATCGGCGGCTCCAAGGTAAGCTCCAAGCTGGCAGTGCTAAAGAATCTTGTCGGCAAGGTAGACAACCTTATCATCGGCGGTGGAATGGGCTACACCTTTGTAAAGGCCCAGGGCGGAAACGTTGGTAACTCCCTGCACGAGGACGAGCTTATTCCCGATGCTCTTGAGATTCTTAAAGAGGCCAAGGAGAAGGGCGTTAACGTTTCCCTTTCCGTAGCAGCAGTTTGCGCTCAGGAGTTCAGCAACGATGCTCCCCGCAAAGTATTCCCTATTGACCAGATTCCCGAAGACTGGGAGGGAATGGACGCCTCCGACGCTTCCCTGGAGAACTGGAAGAAGATTATCCTCGCTTCCAAGACAGTGCTCTGGAACGGCCCTGTTGGCGTATTCGAGCTTCCTAACTTCGCAAAGGGTACGCTTCAGATTGCAGAAGACCTTGCAGAGGCTACAAAGCTTGGCGCTTATACCCTTGTGGGCGGCGGTGACTCCGTTGCAGCTGTTACCAAGATGGGTTACTCGGACAAGGTAAGCTACGTTTCCACTGGCGGAGGCGCTATGCTTGAGGCAATTGAAGGAAAGATTCTTCCTGGAATTGCAGCAATTCAGGAGTGATATTAGCACGATTATTGATAGCGGTTTAGGGCTGGCATAGGTCCAGCCCTAACATTATGTTTATGACAGAAATACTATCCATATACTGGAACGTAAACCCCGAGCTCATCCATATAGGAGGCTTTGCCATTAGGTGGTATTCCCTGCTTTTTGTAGCGGGATTCATATTGGGTTGGTTCATATTCCAGTGGTTTTTCAACAAAGAAAGCCTTAACCCCAAGCTTCTGGACTCCCTTCTTGTTACGCTCATCGTAGGAACAATCATAGGAGCCCGTCTTGGGCATTGCTTTTTCTATCAGCCGGATTATTATCTGGCGCCTTTTGTAAAAATGTTCGGAGGAACAGTTTCGCCGGACCTTGCAAGGGAAGGCTTGACGGAATGGGAAGGCTTCTTTAGAATATTTATGCCGTGGAAGGGTGGCCTTGCCAGCCACGGCGGCACCATTGCATTGTTCATAGCAATGATTTGGTATGCGAAACGATACGGCAGAAAGCATCACTTCGACTTTGTATGGCTTCTGGACCACCTTTGCATAGCCGTTGCCTTTGCCGCCATGTTTATCCGTCTTGGAAACTTCTTTAATTCGGAGATTTACGGAGGCACCACAAACCTCCCCTGGGGCGTGGTCTTTGCCCGCGCAGGTGAAAGCGAGCCCCGCCATCCCACCCAGCTTTACGAAGCCCTGAGTTATTTGCTTCTGGGCCTGTTCCTGCTATGGAGGTATAAAACAAGGCTTAAACAAGCCTGGAAAGGCTCATTCATAGGAATATTTTTCATAGTCTGCTTCGGCTCCCGCTTCCTTATAGAGTTTATCAAGGAAGACCAGGTAGAGTTCGAGGCCTCCATGGCTCTTAATATGGGCCAGCTTCTAAGTATACCGTTCATACTGCTTGGCATAGGCTTTCTCGTTTACGCTTACAAAAACAGGGAACCCTCTTTTACCAACGGTGGATACGACAGACTAAGGGATATTAACAGAAAAAGGTAATATATGAAGAAAGTAATCGGCGCAATTTGGGCCTTTGTCCTGGCCGGGGTATACTGCTCTGCGCAGGATACCACCGTTGTAACCCTGGACGATGCCATTAGAATCGCGCTTAGTGAGAACGTATCTGTAAGAGTTGCAGATAAGGAAATCGAGAGGGCCAAATTCGAGAAACGAGGCGCTTACGCCTCTTTGTTCCCGGATGTGAACGGAACCGGCTCGTTCCAGAGAACAATCAAGAAGCAGGTAATGTATATGGACGGAATGTCCGGGGCAAGCATGCTTGGAGACATCTTTTCTCCTATTATCACGGCCCTGGAGCAGAACGGCATACACGTGGATATGGGACAGGATGACCAAGCCTCCGAGTCCTCATCTTCCTCTGGAGGTATTTCTGTAGGCCGATGGAACACCTTTAACGGCGGTGTTTCGGCTACAATGCCCCTTGTGAACGCCCAGTTATGGGAGAGCCTTAAGATTAGCGGGCAGAGCGTAGAGCTTGCAGTGGAGCAGGCCCGTTCCTCGCGCCTGGAGGCAGTAACCCAGGTAAAGCAGTCTTACTTTGCCGTACTCCTGGCCAAGGAAGCCTTTAACGTTTACAAGGACGTTTACGAGAACGCAATGGAGAACCTGGTTAACGTGCAGCGCAAGTTCGACGTCAACAAAGTGTCCGAGCTGGAACTCACTCGCGCCAAGGCCAATGTGGCAGCCGCCATACCTAATGTCTATAACGCAGAAAGCTCGGTTATGCTGGCACTCTGGCAACTCAAGGCCGTTATGGGAGTGGATTTGGAAATGAATATCGATACTGCCGGAAAACTCTCCGATTACGCAGAGCATATGTTCTACGACATCCACCAGAACGACGAGATAGACCTTGATATGAATACAACTATGCGTCAGCTGGCCATTCAGGCCGATCAGCTGGCTTCCACTATCAAGATGCAGAAGTATGCCTATCTCCCCACACTGTCGCTGGCCTTCTCTTACAGTATGAACGCGATGACAAACGACTTCAAGTTCAGCCAGTACAAGTGGACCCCTTATTCTTATGTGGGCATAAGCCTCAACATCCCCATCTTCTCCGGCGGTAAGCGCCACAGCGCCCTGCAGGCTGCAAAGATTCAGGCCCAGAATCTGGACCTGAGGCGCTCGGAAACGGAGCGTCAGCTTAAGATAGCCATCCGCCAGTACCTTAATACGATGGAGACAAATATGAAGAGCTACGGCTCTGCCCAGGAGGCGGAGACTCTGGCCCGCAAGGCTTACGACATTTCCCAGCGTGCTTATTTTGTGGGTAAGAGCACACTTACAGATCTTCACGATGCAGAGCTTGTTCTTACACAGGCCCGTCTTGGCACCTGCCAGGCCATATATAATTTTGTGAATGCAAAAGCCTCCCTAGAGCAGCTTTTGGGCAACGATTTTATTAACGAAGAATAGAAAAGATAAACTATATGAAGAGCTATTTTAGAACGATTATTCTTGGCCTTGGCGCCGCAGCCATTGTTTCTTGCGGCGGTGGAAACTCAACACCGGCTCCGGAAAAGCAGGAGATCATCCATAATGTAGAGGTTCAGACCGCTGTATATTCCGATGTTCCCCAGCAAAGCTACTACTCAACTAACATTGAGCCCTTTGCCATTAACAACATTGCATCGCAGAGCAGCGGCCGCATACGCAAGATAAATGTAGAGATTGGAGACTATGTTACCAAGGGTCAGATTCTTGCTCAGTTAGACGACTTTTCCCTTAACCAGATGGCCCTCCAGTTGCAGAACGACAGTACGGAATACGCCAGAACCAAGAGTCTGCACGAGATGGGCGGCGTTTCAAAGAGTGACTTTGAGGCCGTTGAGCTTGGTTACAAGGTTCGCAAAACTTCCTACGAGAATCTTCTGGAGAACACCATACTGCGTGCCCCTATTACCGGTTTCGTGACAGCGCGCAACTACGACGTTGGCGATATGTATACAATGTCTCAGCCCTTGTTCACCGTTCAGCAGGTGCTTCCCGTCAAACTCCTTGTGGGAGTATCGGAGAGCGAATACACTAAGGTAAAGAAGGGCGACAAGGTAGACATCACGGTTGATGCTATTCCCGGACGTCACTTTGAGGGCAAGATAAGCCGCCTCTATCCCACTATCAACCCCTCTACCCATACCTTCCAGGCAGAGGTGCTGGTTCCCAATCAGGACAAGGTTCTCCGCCCCGGAATGTACGCCAGGATTACCATTACCTTTGGGGTTAACCACAGCATAGTTCTCCCGGATCAGGCCATAGTTAAGCAGGAAGGAACAGGACAGAAATACGTTTACGTAGTAAATGCAGACGGAACCGTTTCCTTTGTTCCTGTTCAGCTTGGCGTTCACAACGACTTTGAGTACGAGGTACTCTCCGGCGTCAACGACGGCGACAATGTGGTAGTCAAAGGTGCATCGGCCCTAAGGGACGGCGACAAAGTTAAGATTATCAATAAATAAGAGGAGGGTAGCAAATGAGTATTTACCGTTCATCGGTCAACAAACCCGTAACCACCTTCCTGATTTTCCTGGCCTTCGCCATCCTGGGACTCTTCTGTCTGTCCAGGCTGCCGATAGACTTCTTCCCGGATGTGGAGTCCAACACCATTATGGTTATGTCTTCCTATCCCGGTGCCAGTGCAGAGGATGTGGAGAACAACCTTACAAAGACCCTTGAGAACACTCTTAACAGTGTAAGCAATCTTAAGAACATCACTTCCCAGTCTAAGGAGAATCTTTCTTTCCTTACCCTGGAGTTCAAATACGGGATAGACATAGACGAGGCTACCAACGACGTCAGGGACAAGCTGAGTATGGTGTCGTCCAACCTTCCGGACGGGGCCTCTTCGCCTATAATATTCAAGTTCAGTGCAGACGACATTCCTATCCTTATGCTGTCTGCAAAGGCAACAAAGAGCGCATCGGCCCTGGATAAGCTTCTTGACGACAGGGTGGCCACCCCTCTTGCCCGTGTTGCCGGTGTGGGTACCGTGAGCGTGATAGGTGCACCCCAGAGAGAGATTCAGGTCTATTGCGACCCTACCAAGCTGGAGGCCTATCATCTTTCCATCGCCACCATCGCTTCCGTAATTGCCGCAGAGAACAGGAACGTACCTTCCGGAAGTATCGACATCGGGTCCGAAACCTATACCCTCAGAATAAAAAAGGAGTTTAAGGATCCGTCGGAACTTATGGATATCGTTGTGGGTACGTCAGGAGGGAATTCCATTTTCCTCAGGGACGTAGCCCGTATAAACGATGGTCTTGAGGAGCGTTCCCAGGAGTCTTACACCGCCGGTTTGCGAAGCGCCCTGGTTATGGTTCAGAAGCAGTCCGGCTTTAACTCGGTGGGCGTCGTAGAGGCGGTCAACGAGGCTATGGTGGGCATAAAGAACACCCTTCCTCCGGACATAGAGTTTGGCGTGGTACTGGATACATCGGACTACATTATCCGAACCATCGATTCCCTCAAGGAGACAATCATGATTACCTTCCTGGTGGTTATGCTCATAGTCTATATTTTCCTTGGAAGATGGAAGGGAACATTCATCGTTATCCTGAGTATCCCTATTGCCCTTCTGGCATCGCTGATGTATCTGTTTGCCACCGGCAATACCCTTAATATCATATCTATGTCGGCCCTCTCCATTGCAATTGGTATGGTGGTCGATGATGCCATTGTGGTGCTGGAGAACGTGACTACACATCTAGAGAGGGGAGAGAAGCCAAAGGAGGCCGCCGTACACGGCACCTCGGAGGTGGGTATTTCAGTTATCGCATCTACCCTTACGATGCTCTGCGTGTTCCTGCCGCTTACAATGATTCCCGGTATGGCCGGCGTTATGTTCAAGCAGCTGGGCTGGATAGTAAGTATCATTATGATAGTGTCCACTACCGCGGCTCTTTCCCTTGTACCTATGCTCTGCTCTCAGATGCTTGGTAACGAGAACAAGTCCGGACGGGTTTATCACTTTATCTTCGACCCTATCAACCGCTTCCTTGATAAGATGTCTCACGGATACTCCAAATTGATAGCCTGGTGCATGGGCCACAAGAAGACCGTGCTGGTTGGCTCTTTCGTGATGTTCATTCTGGTAATGGGCACCATCGGCTCCTGGGTAAAGACAGAGTACTTCCCCCAGGGAGATATGGGCCGCGTGAGCGCCAGCATAGAACTCCCTATCGGTACCTCTCAGGAGGTAACTAAGGATGTGGCTGCACGTATGTACGAGAAGATTTCTGCCGACATCCCGGAGATACAGGTATTCAACTACAGGTTTGGCCAGGCCGATACTGACAATGCATTTGCCAGTATGCAGAATAACGGTACCCACGTTATTTCAATGAACATAAACATTGGCGCAAAGAGCACCCGTGAGCGTGGAAGCGCAGAGATTCTGGATATCATCCGTGCAGACATCAACTCCTTCCCGGAGGTTCGCAAGGCTAATGTGACCGAGGGCCAGGGCGGAGGAATGGGCGGCGGCGCTTCCGTAGCCATAGAGGTTTACGGCTATGATTTCGCAGAGACGGAAGCTGTGGCCAAGGAACTTAAGGAAAAGCTTGACACTACCGGAATCTTTGCCCAGATAGTTCCCAGCCGAGACCAGTACTCTCCCGAGTATCAGGTAGACTTCGACCGGCACAAGCTGGCTCTTAACGGGCTCTCCTCTACAACTGCAGCATCGGCCGTAAGCGCCGCAATGAGCGGTAGCGTTACCTCCCATTACCGTGAGGACGGAGAAGAATACGATATCCGCGTGCGCTATGCGCCCGAATTCCGCAATAGTACAGAAAGTATCGGCAATATAGTAGTTTACAATAATGCCGGAACCGGCATCCGCGTAAAAGACCTCGGCACCGTGGTAGAGGACAAGGTTCCTCCTACCATCCAGCGCAAAAACCGCGAAAGATTAATTACTCTTACCGGTATAATTGCAAACGGAAGGGCGCTCAGTGAGGGCGTAGCCGCTACCAATGAGGCTCTGGCCACTATGCAGATTCCTTCCAATATCAATGTAACCATCGGCGGAGACTACGAGGACCAGCAGGATATGTTCAGTGATATGATTCTGCTTATGGTACTTATCATCATACTTGTGTATATGGTGATGGCTTCGCAGTTCGAGTCGTTTATGGGCCCGTTCGTGATTATGTTCTCTATCCCGTTCGCCCTTGTGGGCGTGATGCTGGGCCTCTGGGTTACCGGTACCGCACTGGGCGTTATGGCTATGATCGGTATTATAATTCTGTTGGGTATCGTGGTTAAGAACGGTATCGTGCTTATAGATTACACGATTCTTTGCCAGGAGAGAGGTATGGAGGTAAGGGAGGCAACGGTAACGGCAGCCAAAAGCCGTCTGCGTCCTATCCTTATGACAACCCTTACCACGGTGCTGGGTATGATGCCTATGGCCCTTGGTACCGGAGACGGCTCCGAGATGTGGCGCTCTCTGGGTATGACAGTGGTATGGGGTCTTTCCATTTCTTCACTCATCACCCTTGGTATTATTCCAACATTGTACTGCGGCCTTTATGAGCGCAAAGCCCGCCGTAAGGCCCGCAAGGCTGCAAAACTCCAAACGTCAAAGTAAAAGGCTATGAAAGCGATATTTGTTGCATATAATCAGGCATATAACCAGGAAATAGTAGAAGTGCTCCAGGCCTTTGGGCAGAGGGGGTACACAAAGTGGGAAGATGTTGGCGGACAGGGCTCCGTAGATGGTGAGCCCCACCTTGGAAGCCACGCCTGGCCCACCCAGAACCACGCTCTCTTCTCTGCTGTTCCGGACGAACTGGCCGCCCCCGTTCTTGCGGCCCTCAAGGAGAAGGACGATAAGTATAAGGACTTGGGACTCAGGGCTTACTCCTGGACTATCGAACAATCAATCTAAAAAATTATATTATTATGGTAAAAATAGCTACAGAAAATAATTTCAAGGAAATACTTGCAACCGACAAGCCTTTGGTTGTAGACTTCTGGGCAGTATGGTGCGGTCCCTGCCGAATTCTTTCTCCCACTGTTGACGACGTGGCAGAGAAGTTTGAGGGCAAGGTAGATGTAGCCAAGTGCAATGTTGACGATTGTCAGAATATTGCAATGGAGTACGGAATTCGCAGCATCCCTACACTGCTGTTCTTCAAGGACGGTAAGGTTGTAGACAGGACAGTGGGCGTTGTGCCTCAGTCCGACATTGAATCGAAAATTTCTAAACTACTCTAATCAATAAAGTTATGAAAAGAAAACTGTTTATCGCCGTCGTTTTGATGGCTGTAACCGGAGTAATGGCTTCGGCACAGCTTAAGTTTGGTGTACGCGCCGGCTTTAACTCTTCAGAGGCATCTATCAAGGAAGTTAACACCAAATCTATAGCAGGCTATCACGTCGGTCTTGCTGCACAGATAGATCTTCCTACAGGCTTTGCTTTCCAGACAGGACTCAGCTATCAGACCAAGGGTCTCAAGGCCGACAGCCCTACCATTAATTCTGCAAAGACAAAGTACGGTTACCTTGAGGTTCCCCTACAGATTCAGTGGGGTCTTGACCTTATTCTTCTCCGTCCCTATGTATTGCTTGAGGGTTACGGCGGATATGCCCTTGATTCCAAGGAGTCTGTCGTTGCTCAGGCTAAGAACAAATGGGAATATGGGTATGCCTATGGTTTTGGTGCTGACATAATGAATTTCCAGGTTGCCGTAAAATACTTCCGCAATCTTGGTAAATTAGAGAATGGCGCCGCATCTGTTCCCGGAGCAATCGCAGAAAGCAATAATAACTTTGGAGGTATTGCCATCTCTGTCGTTTACTTCTTTTAATGCAGGAACTTAAGGCTTTTATTAAAGACGATATCGCCCGGGTGGCCTCTCTTATGGAGAGGTCACTCAGGTCCGATATAGGCCTTTTGCAGGATTGCAATAAGCACATTATGGACAACGGGGGCAAGATGGTTCGCCCCATTCTTACGGTGCTTATGGCAAAGGCGGTGGGGGAATGCAACGATAACACAATAAGGTTCGCCGTCACTGGCGAACTTATTCACAATGCCACCTTGCTCCACGACGATGTGGTTGACAGTTCCTCTTCCAGGCGCGGAGCAAAAACGGTAAGCGCCATGCTGGGGCCGCGCCCGTCGGTTTTACTGGGAGACTACTGGCTGGCAAAGGGGCTTATGGAGATTGCAGGCGGCGGCAAGGATGCCTTCAGGGTGCTTGACTGCTACTGCAAGACTCTTTGCGACCTTTCCCGCGGGGAGATGCTTCAATTGGAAATGGCTTCTTCCGGAGCAACCACCCGGGAGGATTACCTTAATATAATCTACAGCAAGACGGCTTCTTTGTTCCAGGCCGCTGCGCTTGCAGGGGCAATATCGGCCCAGGCCTCTGAAGAACAGGAAGAGGCAGCATCGGCCTATGCAAAATACATTGGTCTGGCCTTCCAGATTAAGGATGATATTCTTGATTATGAGGGCGATAGTGCCTTGGGTAAGCCCACGGGGCAGGATATCAGGGAGAAGAAAATAACCCTCCCCCTTCTTTGCGCTTTTGAGGGAGACCCCGAAGGAGAAAAGGCCATAAGGGAGAAACTTGTTGCCGGAGGCCCTTCCGCTACGGAGGAGATAATGGATTATGTGGCTCTCAGGGGTGGATGTGCCGCTGCAAAACAATGGGTGGAACAGTATATAGACAAGGCCCGCGAGGCTCTTGACGTGTTCCTTGAAAGCCCTGCAAAGCGGCATTTGCTCTACCTTGCAGATTACGTTGGTGCCAGAAATTACTAGAATATGAGATTTGCAGAAATACCGGGAAACCAGAGCATTAAGCAGGCTATGCTTAATATGGTAGAGAGCGGCAGGGTGCCGCACTCTCTTATGCTGTTCGAGAACGACGGCTGCGGAGCTCTGGCCCTTGGCCTGGCATTTTTGCAGTATCTTAACTGCCAGGACCGCAGGGATGGGGATTCCTGCGGGGAGTGTCACAATTGCAGGCAGATTTCCAAACTTACCTTCCCTGACCTTAGGTTTACCTTCCCTATAACATCGGGCACCAAGGTGTCTGGAGAGGCCAAGACCCTTACCTGCGACAGTTATGCCCCTCTTTGGAAGGAGCAGGTGCTTAAGAATCCCTATTTCATAGAAAACGAACTTACTTCCGCCCTTGGCATAGAAAAGAAAAGCGGGCTCATTACCGTAGCCGAGGGGCGCGCCATAATGAATAAACTTTCTCTGGCTCCGGTTTCTGACGGTTACAGGGGTATTTTTATATGGCTTCCGGAAAAAATGAACCAGAGCACGGCCAATATGCTGCTTAAGTCTCTGGAAGAGCCGGAAGAAAAGACAATTTTCATTCTTATAACCCACAGCCCGGAGAGTGTGATTTCTACAATTTCTTCCCGCTGCCAGGGTATAAGGGTGCTGCCCCTTGGCAAGGAAGAACTTGCCGGGGCTGTGCAGTTTCTTGCGGGAATTTCCTCCGACGAGGCTGCTTCCGTTGCCGCAATTTCCGGTGGCAGCATTGGGGCGGCCCTTCAGAGGCTGTCCGACGAGGGCGAGACTTCTGTCTTTGACGATTTGTTTAAGTCGTTGATAGATAGTCTTATATGTAATGACTTGTCTGCCGCGCTTCAAGTGGGTGAGGCTCTTTCGGGACTGGAATCCCGTGAAAAACAGAAAGCTTTTTGTATCTTTGCCGGCGAAGCCGTGCGGGCCATTATGCTTTATGGCCGCGGATTGGGGGAAATTTCGGGTATAGGGTCCGATGCTCCCTGGTACCGTGAGGCGGCCGGGAAACTCCCGCAGAGTTTTGCCGCCGGGGCCGGAACCGCCATAAGCCGTGCAGCTTCTATGATAGAGAGAAACGTCTCTGCAAAAATGGTTTTTTGCAATCTTGTCACCAGGCTTTATTATGAACGACAACGAAAATACAATATTTGATTGCAGCCGCGGATGTACCGTGACTACGGACAAGGACAATCAGATTCAGTGCGAGTATAGACGTGGTTGCTGTAAGCTGGAAACTTACGACTATCTTGAGGGTATCAACCAGGAGCAGTACGACCCCTATTACGAGGTCCGCTTCAAAAATACCCGCAAGGGCATATACATAAACGCATCGGGCCAGAATGTAAAGATGGGGGATATGGTAATAGTCGAGGCTCAGAACGGCCACGACCTTGGAATCATCACTCTTGAAGGCCCCGTTGTCGGCCGTCAGATGAAGTGCAAGGGCATAGACCCCGCCACATACGAGTTCAAGAAAATCTACCGTAAGGCCCGCCAGATAGACGTAGAGAAATGGCAGGAAGCCATAGCCCGCGAACAGGATACAATGATAAGGGCCCGTCAGATAGCCGCTGAACTTGGATTGGAGATGAAGATTGGGGATGTGGAATTCCAGGGCGATGGTACCAAGGCCATCTTCTATTACATTGCCGACGGCCGCGTAGACTTCCGTCAGCTTATAAAGGTATTTGCAGAGGAGTTCCGCATAAGAATTGAAATGAAGCAAATCGGAGCCCGTCAGGAGGCTGGCCTCATAGGTGGCCTTGGCGTTTGCGGACGCGAGATTTGCTGCGCAAATTACATAACCCGCTTCAAGTCCATCACTACGAATGCCGCCAGGGTTCAGGACCTTTCCCTAAATCCCCAGAAGCTGGCCGGCCAATGCGGCAAGTTAAAGTGCTGTCTTAATTTTGAGGTATCCAATTACCTGGACGCCCAGAGCCGCCTGCCCAAGGTAAGTGCTCCTCTGGAGTTCGAGGACGGCCTTGCCTATCTGGTTAAGACCGATATCCTGCGCGAGCTTATGTACTTCTCTTATGATAAGAATTCTCTTACCGATATTTACCCTCTGGATGCCTACGAGGTTAGGGAAATCATAAAGATGAACCGCAACGGCATTAAGCCGGAGTCGCTTAAGCTGGAGCCGGAGCCGTCCGTTCCGGAGTTCGTAACCTCAGTTGGCGACGACAGCATTACCAGGTTCGATTCTTCAGAAAAGAAGAAGAAAAAGTCCCGCGGGGGCAAGCACCACAGGAAGAATGGGCCACGGGAAGCTTAGAAAATTTGCAGAGAACGAGACCTTCTCTTGTCTTTTGCAGCCCTCGCCGTCCGACATTCTGGCCGGCCGCGGTAAGGATTTCGCGCTAAAAGATTACCCCGTCAAAGGAAAATGGAACGGAGAAATGTTTCCCGTTTCCCGCCCCATCGTACTGGAACTTGGCTGCGGCAGGGGAGAGTACACCATAGACCTGGCCCGCAGAAACCCCCTTTGCAACTATATAGGAGTAGATATCAAAGGTGCCCGTCTTTGGAGGGGCGCCAAGCAGGCTACCTTGGAGAAAATGGAGAACGTGGCCTTCCTAAGGACGAGGATAGAGTTCATAGAGGCCTTCTTTGCTCCGGAAGAGATATCGGAGATCTGGCTCACCTTCTCTGACCCACAGCTCCATCACGAGAATTCCCGCCTCTCTTCCCCTATGTTCCTTAACAGGTACCGCAAGTTTCTGGCTCCGGGCGGGATTATCCACCTTAAGACAGACAGCACCTTCCTGTATCAGTACACCCTGGCGCTTTGCCGGGAGAACGGCCTTAGCGTCCTGGCATCGACAGAAGACCTTTATTCCGACGGTGCCACGGCACAATCGGCCATACGCCCGGAGGTATTCGAAGTTCATACCTACTATGAGACAATGTTCAGCCGCCAGGGCTACAAGATTAAATATCTTTGTTTTACCCTGCCACAGGGGGCCGATGGTGTCATAACCAGTCCCAAGGATTTTGATGCAGATTACTGGCGTTCGGTAGAGGGGCCACGCCACAGCGTTGCCATCCCGGATCTGTAGGGGGCTAGCCTCTTTCCATCTCCCGGCGGATGTCTTTTTCCTTTATTGTCTGCCGCTTGTCGTATTCTTTCTTACCCTTTGCCAGGGCAATCACAAGCTTGGCGTAACCGTTCTCGGCAATGAAGAGTTTTACGGCAACTATGGTGTTGCCCTTAAGTTTCACATCCTGCCTAAGATGTCTTAACTCCCGTTTTGTAAGAAGCAGCTTGCGGTCTCTGGCGGGCTCGTGCTGGCCCCAGGAACCCCAGAAGTACTGGGCTATGTTCATTCCCTTCACGTAAAGCTGTCCGCGGGAGTCAAAATAACAGAAAGCATCTACCAGAGAAGCCTTTCCCGCTCTGATAGACTTTATTTCGGTACCTACGAGCTGGATTCCGGCCGTGAATGTCTCCAGAAATTCATAGTCGAAGGAAGCTCTGCGGTTGCTTATTTGTACCTTACTTTTTGCTTTCATAATTATTCTTAACTGCAAATTTACTTGCTTTAAAGCAAAATACAAGTTATTTTTGTGTGATTTGAATCTTAAACATCGACCGGAATGAACAACATCGCCGTTTATACAATAACCTCCGGGCTTCACGACAATGTAGCCGTTTCCCAGATATCAGATAACTTTCTGAAAGCTGTTTTCCCGGGAGAAATTCCCACATACGACCTGTATCTTCAGGACTTTTCTACCTTCGGAACCCATCTTCTGGACCTTATCTACGTAAGGACGGGCGGTGCAGAGAACACCTTCAAGGAACTGCTTCCCGGCCTTCTTGCAAAGGGCACAAAGAAGTTCTATCTTCTGACCTCAGGGCTGAGCAACTCGCTTGCCGCCTCTCTTGAGATTCTCTCTTATCTAAAGCAGCAGGGGCTCGACGGCGAGGTGCTTCACGGGCCGGAGGACTACCTTTGCTACAAGGTAGACGTGCTTATGCGGGCCAGAGTGGCCAAGTTCAACCTGAAGAACCATAAGCTTGGAGTAATTGGACAGCCGTCGGACTGGCTTATCGCCAGCAAGGCAGATGCCGTAGCGGTAAAGGAAAGGCTGGGCGCTACAATCGAGGATATACCAATGGAGGAACTGGTGAATACCATCAATTCTGAACCATTGCCGATGGATTCCTTCCAGGG
>CACYGW010000006.1 GCA_902774045.1 uncultured Bacteroidia bacterium | reverse complement strand
CCTGTAAAAGAGCATGCCCAGGATGTAGGACTTGAAATCCCATCCATCAACAGAGCCTCTCATCTCATCTGCAATAGCCCAGATGGTTCTGTGGAGTTCAGCTCTCTCCACTTCCTTCCTGTTGTCAGCCATTAAAAAAGTATGTATTTTTTGGTAAAAACACGTAAAGATAAGAAAAATTGACACACGGGCAAAAAATCAGCCCCTGAAAACCCTAACATATCTAGATGGTTCATACAAATAGATTGGGTTTTGATTTTTGTTTTATATCTTTGTGAAATAACGACTATGTACTAGTTATGAACGTTGATACATTACTCCATCAATATTTTCCAGAGGGCGAAAAGGTGCTAATAGAGATGTTCGATGAAAAGAACATCCAAAGCGTTTACCGTCGTCTGGTGGGCGTTTTGCTACATCAACCAGACATTGAGACCTCTTTGCTTCAAGGGATGAGTTATTGCTTCTACGAGGTGATGGATAATGTTATTATACATTCAGGAAAACCTAATGGCATTGTGATGACTAGTTATTCTGAAGACGATAGTATAATCAGGATACTGGTGGCAGATGATGGCGTTGGTATTAGAGCGTCTCTATCTGAGAATCCATCTTTTGCTAACCTTTCGGAAGAACAAGCCCTTGAGACGTGTATTAAAGACAGTGTGTCTGATGGAAGAGGGATGGGCTTTGGACTGTATTCGACAGCTAGACTGATAGACACAGCAGGACATAAGTTAATAATCCGTTCTGGGAGTCACACATTGTCCAGTAATGGCAAAGTCGTTATCTCAGAATCTGATTTTTGGCAGGGAACGGTTGTATTCTTTGAACTTAAATCCAACGCTGATATCAACCCTGCTTCGGTTGTTGAGCATAGGACTGATCCGGAAGGAGAGTTTGATGTCCTCTTCCTTGATGACGATACTGAACTTGATAATCTTTGGTAATTGATATGATAGTTTTTAAATTTTCCAATTACGGAGACAGTATGGGCACGCGCTCTTTAGGTGCAAGAATAAGAGCCGATTTACGCCCCCTTCTTGATGGAGACGAAATAGTTGCCTTGGATTTTTCAGGAATAGATACGGTAACAAACTCATTTGCAGATGAGTGTATTGCTAAGATACTATTAGAAATGCCTCTGGAAGAACTAAAGTCAAAGACTACTTTTACCGGAGTTACACCAATGGTAGAAAGAAGTATTCTAACGGCTCTTAAACGCCGCCTTATTCAGATTAAACAAGCTCAGACTATTTAATCTAGCAATTCTTCCTCAGGAGTATTTCTACGACATCTTCTGGCAAAAGAACGTTCTCGATCTCTAGTGCCACGGCAAACAACGGTGAATTCGTCACCGTTGCCACCGCCCGCAAGCAGGAAAAGTAGGCTTTTATCTAAAAATAGCGTCAAGGCATTTAATGGTGGCGTTCTTAATATTATCAGTTTCTGTTTCTCCCAGACCCTCTGCTGTTGAAGTACAAAGCACTTCGTGAGTGAGGGCATCCACCACCTGGATGGTTACTTCAGTGGAGGTTGCCACATAAGCATAATTTTTTCCGCCACTCTCACCAAAATTTACCACAATAGTTTGTGCCTTTTGATATTCACGAATCTCAGGTACCCTGATAAACCCTTGCTTCATAAAATAACCGGCAATTACATCAGAAGGCGTAAAGCTTTTCCTGGAAAGAGTGCCGTGAATACCGTGACTATCATTATGGGTGTCTCTTTTTACAGAGATACTTGTCGATGTTGGGGTAATATAGACATACTTGTACTTTGATAAGTTTGGTGTATTTGAAAGGGTGGCATATTTGGGGACAAAACAACTTGTAAGCCCCAGGGATACAAATAATAGCAGGATAATGTGTTTTAGTGGTTTCATTTTCTGATTCTTTTATTATGAGGGTTATTAGTTTACCTCTCAAGGATAAAAAAATCGATACACGCGCAAAAATCGGACCCTGAAACCTAATGTTTCTTAAACAGGGTCTTAAGATCAATACTAAAGAAATCCTCAAGCGGCAGCCCCTCCGGGCCTACAATCAGGGAAGCGGTGAGATGCTCTCCGTAAAGCTCTTTGAATAGTTCATAGCCGTCGGTTTTGTTAGCGCTACTGCTCTTAACTTCTATTGCCACAAGCGACTGTCCTTTTTTTAGGACATAGTCGCATTCTTTTTTGTTGTCTTTACGCCAGTATAGAAGTTCAAATCCGTCCAAAGGTGAGCGGTTTGCCAAGTGTGCTCCGACAGATGATTCTACCAGTCTTCCCCATTCAGTTGCATCAGTCATCGCTTCTTCGAATGAATATGTACCGTAGCGATTTCTAAAAGCACTGTTGTACACTTGCATCTTTGGTATAGAATTCTTCTCTTTGACTGGCGAAGGAGAATACTTCTGAAGCGGCTTTACAAGCATCGTTTTGTCCAGAATATCCAGATAGGACTTGATGGTGGGAACCGTGCCGCTGTTCATAGTTCCCTGCATCTTGGTTAAGGAAAGTTCCCGGGCCGATTCAATGCAGGCCAGCTCGAAGACCTGGCGGAGGAGTGCCGGATTCCGAATCTCTTCTATCTCCATAATGTCCCGTGTGAGAATGGGTAAAATTATGGTATCTTCCATCAGATTTCTCCATCGGTCTTCATCCTTGATGTCAGGAGCCAGACCTGGGAAGCCTCCAAAATAAATATACTGCTGCATTGTGAAGCCGAAGGCGTCGCGCATCTCATTCCACTCCCAATACCCCATTTTAATAGTCTCGAACCGGCCTTCCAGAGACTCCTCCAGTCCTTTCTGCAGGAGGACACGTGAGGAGCCGAGAAGAATTACCTTTAAGTTCCGTTTTTCGCGGGTATCCTGGTCCCACTCTCTTTTTATTTGCTCGCTCCAGGTTCTGATTTTCTGGACTTCATCTATAATAAGGATATGCTCTTCCTCGCTATGCAGGTCCATTTTCAGACGGGCCTCTTGCCATCGGGCCGGAATCCAAGTTGTATCCTCGCGGTTTACTCCATCGGCCGCGATAAAGTCGAAGGGAATATCTAAACCATCGGTATATTGGCCAACAAGGGTGGATTTGCCTACCTGACGTGGCCCCATAATGATTTGAATCCGGCGCCTTGGTTCTGCCATCCGGCTCTTTAGTATGGTAAGGTGTTGCCTCTCGTATAACATATTTCTAAATTCTGTTTTACAAAATTATAAAATATATTTTACAAAATCAAAAGAGCCGTTATTATTCTGTGAGTTGTTTAGTATGAAAGTCTGAACCAGTGGATGCTCTTCAGCCTACAGAATTATTGTGAACAACGAAGTCTTCTGGCAGAAGAACGTTCTCCATCTCTAGTGCTGCTGCAAACAGCGGAGCTATCTCCTTGGGCCGGAACCCCGCAATCCCGCAACCGATGCGCGTTACCAGGAACTTGTATTCCGGATGTTGCACGGCAAAATTCAGGAAATCATCGACATAAGGCTTGATGGTTTCCACGCCGCCTTGCATAGTTGGGATGGCGTAACTCTGGCCCTGGAGCCCCACGCCCTGCCCCCACACTGCACCAAAGCGCTTAAAGGCCAGCCACGCAGCCCCGCCCCCGTGGGCCCCCGCAAGATTGCTTCCAAAGACAAAAATCTCGTTTTCCTTAAGTTCACTAATCCAATCAGGAGTAAATTCCGTGTACGACATGGTTTAGTTCTATTTAAAAGTATCGTAAATATGACGATAATTCTCCAATTCCGCAACCCAGACTCGCGGACTTTTTCCGGAGGATTTTCATAAATTGCCGGAAAACCTCCGCAACTTTTTGCAAAAATTGCGGTAAAGTTTCCGCAATTTTATTCTGGAGACTTTTTTCGGAGTCTTTTCCCTTTCCGGTGTACGCAGGGGTGCTGGCGCGATACCCCCCCCTGCGCACGAAAAAGGCCAAAAACGTACGGAGGGGGACATTCCCATGCACCCCTCCGTACACCCGTTAAATAATTTAATAAAAGGAAACCTGTGTTTCTATAATACTGCTATCAGTCCACCAACGGCTACCACTACTGCGGCGGCTAACCACCAGATCCACTGCTTCTTGCCGGAAGCGTTCTTCTTTTGCTCTTCAAGGGCCAGCCGCTCTTCTTTTTGCTTCTGTTCTTCTTCCTTTATATAAACCTCTTTCTCTTCCTGAGGAATGGGAGCGAACGAAACATAAAAATCTACTGTAGATGCTTGGCCAACCTTTCTCGACGATTTGATATCAACCTTAAGATCTACACCTACAAGACCCTTAAGACCGAATGTCAAGTCCGATAGTGTATGAAGATTCTGATCCAAATCCGCTGTTATAGCAACGTGATATTCTTGCTCTTCTATGGGATTGGGGTGATCCGGAGTCCTCTGCTCAAGTAGCATTGCGATAGTTGGATCGTTCAAAAGGCCATTTTCTTTTGCCAATTCGGTTGCCCTAAGATACCCCTTATGAGTATAGTGGCCGCCCCATTTTGCAGAAGCGGATTTTTTACCAACAGTCTCTTGACTTTCAGTCTTTTTATCTTCAGCCGATGCTTCAGCGCTCCATGTGGCTTTTTTAACAGAAGCTTCTGCATTAATGCTGTTCGAAACATCGCTTCTGAAAGAGGAAGTCTCGGAATACCGAAATTCCTTACCGCCCAGATAAGAAAGAATGGCTTCTATTGCCAAGCAACGTTCATTGATGATTCTAGCGTCTGTCTCTTCAGTTCTATAATAATATCCGTCATTGTTAGTATTGCGTATCAATACCAAGCCTTCTTGAATGTGCGGCTCTGAAGGGAACTCGATTCCAGATTTCTGAAGTTCAAGAGCCTCATAAGGTGTTATGCAATAATACCCGTCGGAAGGGTGATTATTTCTAAGATTGTACACTTCGTCCGGATTAAGTATGCATATGGCTGTTTTAAGTTCTTCCGTGTTTTTCATCGTATGTAATAATTTAAATTGCAAGTGTTTAATAAAACCTGACTAATATCTCAAAAACGAGATAAAACATTTACGGCGATTGTATTTCTTCAAAAAGGCTTCAAGTGCAAGAACATCTTCCTGGTTGGGTTTCATACCGGCAATGCCACAGTCGTCTTTAAACAACCGGATTACTTTACTTGGATTATCAACATTGTTGCAGTAATAATCAAAGGTAATCTTCCGGCCTTCATCATCATTCGACGAGAAGTTAGAAGAAAAGACCAGTTCGTCCTCTTCGGAAATATAAATCCTGAAGGTGTCGGAGATATGATGTCTTAGCTTAAACAGAAAAGAAATTTTCTTCCTGGAAGAAGCTTGAGTCGTCTTTTTAATAAGTTTCTGAGCTTGGAGTTGCAATGAAGAACCTTCAAATAGTGATTTCTCTCCATCAATTATCAATACATCCGCCCCTTGGGTTTGCCAACTTTGATGAGTGAGTATCGTTCTCATTTTAGCCCTTATTGATTTGCTCAAAAATCTTCGTTACATCTTTAGGGTTTGTAGCATCAACACAGAAAATATTGCCTCTCAACAAATCCTTAAAGGGATATCTTATCGCATTGGCAACGGAGTGATACTCTTTATTAGCCTTCTCCATAGCTTCAAAAATCTCTGATTCCATATCGGAGGCGCCGGAATACTGATCTGCGTGAGTTGCAATAAAGAGGATATCGAATTTTTTGTTATCTCCTTCAACACCGCTTAGTGCCGGCTTAACATAGCAGGATATCAGAGAAGTAATGTATCCACCCTCTTTATAATTCTGCATTTCCTTGATTAGAGTGTTCCCGTTGAAAACAAATACAATTATTTTGTTTTTAGCGAAAGCATCTTTTAGAAAGGCTTTGTCATATAGGTAAATGTCTTTTCCTCCAATTTCGTGAATTGTGGTATTGCTAAGCCCAAGAGCTCCAAATAAGCCACCTTTAGAAACAGAGTAATCTTCTTCCCTGGTCTGAATAGGATCAGAATAAGAATCTCCTTTAAATGAATAACATAATTGTGTTTTCCCCGAATTTTTGGGGCCAAATAATAAGATATCTGCCATAGCTATTTCATAATGTTAAGATCAGTCAGTATAATATTTTGTTGTATGGTATTCTGTTGACGGGGAAGCGGTAAGAACTTCAACCCAAATATAATTAGAGTATCGAACGCGTTCATTTTCAAAGGCAAGATAGATAGTCCTAGAGCCTTTGGCGGGAATTCTTCCGTTGCAGGACTGTGTCCCCAAAGTGGAGTAGTCAACATCGTACTGTAGCTGCGACGCCTGTTTTGTGCCATCTTGGAACTGCTTCGCGGCCAACTGGCTGCGAAAGACATACATATTGCAATATGCATCTTCCTCTCTTAGAGGGCGGTTGTCGTCCAGCAAAGTGCTTAATAGTCCGTTGCTCCTGGATGATTCATATATGGGAAGCCCAAGAAACCGCACTTTCTTATAAGAGTAATTCATGTTTTCAGGGAACTTTCCATCGCTGGACTTATCCTGTTCGCTGGTAGAGATGCGAAGGTTATATAACACATCAGTTGCTCCTGCAGGAATCTGAACAGCAACAACGGCAATGGATTTTGCCGCACTGGAAAATGCAGATTTTAACTGGCTGGAGAGCGTAAACTTGCGCGGCTGGTCAAAGGCTGCGCGCAGCACAACACCTTTATTCGTTCCAACACGGAACTCCCCGGCCCTGGACTCGATTTCCTCGCTCTTAATCTTCTTTATGTCGTGTCTGTGATCTGCCATCCTGTAAGAGATGTCAAGGGAAGCGTACTGTGTGCCACCCGGGGCAAGCTCAATCAAGTATATACCCTTATTGGAGATCTGCAGGGAATCCGATATTTTTGTCCTGCCTGGATATGTCTTAAGAAGTTGCCTGGCGTCGGCGTTATATAATTTCACCGTACCTTGTTTTTGTAGACCGATATTGTAGTAAAGTATGTCGCCTTTTTCCAAATATACAGGATAAGCTGTGGTTTTTTCCAGCAGGCAGTCATCATTTACTTCCACCGGAATAGATATAGATTTTAGGCGTTGTTCCGATACTGCTGCTGCATCCCTCTTAAGGACTTTAATACGCAATTCAAGTTTTGCGCAGGATTCTTTTGCAGAAGCACTCATACCGGTAGTATCATTCCAATACTCCAGTCTGTCTATATCTCTCATGTAACTATCGATATCCCGCAAAGACGCGCTTGATATTTCGGTCAAACGGCTCTCAAGATCTCTTACATCGTCAAGAGTTTCTTGATAAATCTCTTCTTCATCTTTAGGCATGTCTCTATGTCCACAAGAGAGAAGAAGTACCCCGATAAATAGAATTGAAACTTTTTTCATAGCGTTTTACTACTTCTTTTTGCCAGAAGCAGATTTGATAACGGTGTTACCGATTTTTCTCTCAAGACCCTGCTTGGTCAAAGGCAGTCCCGTTTTACGAGCCACCTTCTGCTTTAGTCCGCTGATACCCAGGGCTCTCTTTAATGAAAACGATACTCCCGGAATCTTCATATTACATTGGCCATTTTGGAGAGGAATCCCACTTCGTTATTTTTCTCGTTTAAGTGATTCTTTCGCGCGTTCGATTTCACGTTTGATAGATTCTATCTGACGGTCGTGAGAAGCGGCATGGGTAACCTTTTCCTTGCGGAAATATGCTTTACGATCGGTAGTGGTGGCACTCTTGATTTCACGGGCATACCTTTCGTTGTCCCTTTTCTTTGCGTCTTTCTCCCGCTGAAGACTTGCTCGAAGATCAATAATTCTCTTCTTGTAATACTCTTTACTCATAATTATTATTTCTTCTTTTTTGTTGATTGTTTAACAATTTTAACCCCGATTTTCTTCTCAATTTCCTTCTCGATTTCTTTTTTGACTTGAGAAATTCCGAGTTCTTTGGCTACCTCATCTTTGAGGCCGCTGTTTCCAACGATTCTCGTTGCTGTTGATAATAGTCCGTCAAGTTTCATAATTTATAATCTGAATAACCTAAGTTTTTAATCTTTAGCTCTGAAATGTCTATTTGTCGCAGAGGCTCCAGTTCTTTGTGGAAAACATCGGCAAAGGTCTGTGCCATCTTAATCCGCCTTGTGTCCCAAGACATTGCACTCCAGGCGATACGGAGGATAAAGGCGTTCATTGTATTTGCAGAAGGCAGGTGTCGAAGATAAATTTTGGGATTATCCGTTTTGTACCGCATCTGCCGCTCGGCCTTCCAACCAAAATCGTTCTGCAGAGAATTCTCAATACCGGAAAATATCGCAGTTGCTTTTTCAATATCGTGTATAAAGCGGTTCGGTGCATCCAGGGCGCTTTCTCCACGTCCTCCGCCATAACCTATATGAACAACCTCCGGGTATTCCGGTTCGTTTTTGCCGCTGGCGGCAAGTATTGTAATACACCACGCCCCTTCACGGGATGTCAATTCATTAATGTCAGCCATGAACTCTGGCTGACCTGGCTCATCAAATGATGATGCCAGATAGAAAGATTTGTAAGGTAGCACTTCTCCCAGTTCACGACTCACGAAGTTGAATCCTCCGATTTTTGCCAAATAGTACGAGAAGTTACCTACCATAGGATCCACTAAGGATGCTGGTGAAACTATCGTCACACGTGACCCTCGGTCAATCAAGCAACCATAGGGCTTGTTGACAACAAAATGCTCTACAGCCAGCCTATCTACAGGATTCTTGTCTGCCGGAATAGTAGTTGCCATATTGAAAACACGGAAATCATCGGAGGCATTCACCGCATCAAAAATTGCCTCTTGGGTCATACCCATCCGCGCCTGGATATCGACCAAGGAAAGATACATGGGAACCACCTGGAATAGAGTTGGCGGATCTTGTTTTCTTTCAAATGCGCGATGCAACTTGTCTACATTGCTTTTTATTTCCTCTTCATTCTGTCGCTCTTCTATAGCCTCAGTAAAACCGGAGCCGATAAGACCTATCGGGACGGCGAAGATGGCGATACCAAGTATTCCCACGATAAATGTAATGACATGTCCCGCACTAGTAACGATGGGTAAATCGGCAATCTTGCCAGGGTCGCCTATATATTTTGCAAAAGCCCAGACAAAAGACTTCCACCCGTCACTAATCATTTCCGGATTAGCGTCGTGCTCTACGATATATAGAAGCAGGGACAGGACGATTGTGGTGGTGAAAAGGAATTGTAAAGAGACAAGCATCTCTGTTTTCTTACTTTTCACGGCAGTCCCTAGAAAATGAAACGCCTTTATGTAGCGGAAAATGCGAAACATCCTTGCTACTCGGAACAGACGCATTATTCTGATAGATTTAAGCGCAGTTACGGGCAAAGGCGAAATGAAATTGAACCAGAAGGGGTAAGTTGCCAGGAAGTCAATGAGCCCGTAGAAAGAAAAACAATATTTTACGCGCCCCCAAAAACCTTTATAATTTGGGTTAATTTCATCTGCGGTCCATATTCGAAGGGAGACTTCGATAGTGAAAAATACTTGAGTGAGCCAGTCAATTCCCTTCATCCATTTCTCCGTTCTAGCCGAGATGGGGAAAGTAGAGATGAATATCTCTGCGGTACTAAGAAGGATAAGACCGATGATGGCATAATCTACGTAATTATGCCACTGTTTTGTGTGCAGGTTGTCATCGAAAACCTGCGCCAGCTCCTTTTTAAATACCTGAGTTCTCATAAAAGAAACCTGGAAGAGATTAACGCCCTTCCAGGTTATCACAGTAGTGTATTACTTACCGGCAGCCGAAAGAGTTGCGCTATTGTCAGCAAGCTTGCTGTCATCGGCATTTGCAACCTGTACGCCAATGCCCCAAGCGGCGGCGAATTCTTCCTCGAATTTGCCAACAGTCTTGTTGCCTTTTACGGTGAGCTCTCCACCCTTGTAACCTTCAGCCCTGATGGAGGCGAGAGTTGCGGCGTCATCGGCCATCTTCCCCTTGCAGGTAGGGCTCATATAAACGCGGAGAGAGGAACCGAACGCTGCTTTGAACTCAGCTTTAAGTTTTTTTACGGTTGTACGTCCGTTGATTTTAAGTTCTGCCATAATGTTTTCTGTTTTTAAATGGTTAGTATAAACAAGATTTAGATAATTACAATTGTATAAAATAGTGTGACACCGTCAACGACTGTTGTCTCCCAATGGAGAGAGTACTGTTTTTCCACCTCAAAGTCAGGATGAGTCTTTCGGCAGGAGCTTTCCTTATCTAGCCAATCTTTTTTTTTGTCATGGGAGCCTTCGTCCATACTAAAATTGATGTGATTGGATTTTTCTCGACCCCGCTGTGGGTACATCGGATCGTTTGTCAAGAAAACAGCAAGCCCATTCTTGATGTTGCTGAATCTATTCCTTACAATTTCAATCCTGCGCACGTCCTTCCAGAAATCATATTTGCCAAGGTCCTGTGCACCTTGATTCTTCATCACCTCAACATCTTCAGAAACTGATTCGCCAAACCGAAGAAGTCTCTTGCGTACCGCCTTGGTTTTATACTTGAGTTCTATGGGTAGAAAGTCTTTACCCTTGCGTATCAAGAGATCCAATCGCAGTTCACTGTCCCAGATATAGCCTTTTAGTTCTGATAGTGGTACATAATACTCCACATCGACATCGTCGAAATGTCCGGTCTCTTGAAGGAATGTGGTTAAATGCATCTGAAAGTCTCTCTCATTGAATAACAGTTCCTTGTTGGTATCAAGGAACTGCTTCACATCGATATAAGCGATGTCGATTAGAGACATAATACTATTCAACTACAATAAACTCGGTCCTTCGGTTTTCTGGTGCCGTAGGATCATTCGGATTCTTGGGCTCGGAAAAGCCTTTACCAACGGCTTCAAGGCGTTCGGCTTCGATACCTTCGTGATTAATCATGAAGTCAACGGCGGCCTGGGCGCGAGCTTCGGAGAGGCGCTGATTGAATGCGGCGTCGCCTTCAGCTGAGGTGTGGCCCTCAAGTCGGAGACGGATTTCGGGGTGGTCTTTCATCACCTTGGCGAGATCATGGAGAACGAACTTGGCCTCTTCGCTAAGGTCTGCTTTACCAACAACGAATGTGGCGGCATTGTAATTCGCTTCTATCTCTGCAATCTGTTTAACGTAGAGGGTATCGTGAACAATAACAACCTTTTCGACTTCTACCACTTGGGGCTCAACTTTCTTCTGACCAACGAGGAGGAAGCATAACAATCCTAAAAGGATGGCGATAAGGGCCCACATCCACGAAGCAATGCCTTTTTTCTGTTTCGGAGGTACATATCCATTCAGATACTCCAGCCGGAAACCACCTTTCTGGCCGCCTCCGGCAGCTTTCTCAAAATCTGCCACCACGATGCCATACTGTTTGGCCCATACCACGAGGCGTTCAAAGCTTGGCTTGGTCCACATGGAAACGACGGAAACCTTCTTGCCATCACCCATCTTCAGGAGCTCATCCGGCTCCTTGAAGAATCCGTTCCAATCTGCCGTGGTACCCTTGTCCTCCGCGTACACGAAATTTTTCTTGACACCGGAATCCGGGTTCAACTCATCAGGGAAAGCCTTGCGAATTTCTTCAAACTTGGTCTGTGGATACATAACCATATAAGCGTGCATAATGCCAAGGGCGGTTCGGTTTTGTGCCCTACCATATACACGAACGCGAGCCCCGGCGATCTCGGCCTTAGAGGCTTTTACTTGAGGCTCGTCATAGATTTTTTCGGTGTTGGGCTTTTCTGCTTTGGGCTTTTCTGCTTTGGGTTTTTCAACGGGAGTTGGAGACTCTCCCTCTAAGTACTTGGCAAGTTTTGCCCCGCATTGCTGAGTGTTCCATTTTTCGTCGATTTCAAAACCGACGGCTTCTGCGATTTCACGTAGGGCAGCTTTGGTGTTTTCACGGACGACTCCGTCCGTAGAAACTTTTATCGATCCTTTCTCGTCTATCTCGATGAGATATTTTCCCCAAGAGACTGATTTTATTTCCATAGGTTAAGAGTGTGTTAATTAGTATTCGCCGCGGGCGGCCTGGCCGATAGTTATTCCATTGGGTACAAGAACTTTTCCGGGCAGGTCCTTGATTTGTACGGTAACGCCGAATGCTTTATCAAACATCTTTTCTGCATCACTCACTTTGGTACTACCATTTATTGTAAGTCCATCAGCTTTGGTTTTGACATCCTTAGTGGTTTTCTTGCCTAACTGATTAAGGGTAAGATCACCGTCGGCAATCTGTGAACCTTTATAGAATACCAAACTTAGGTTAAAAGCCTTCTTAAAATCTTCAGAGATTGTCTTAAGTTTTTTATTAGGGGCTACTGTGAATTCTGCCCTGTTGAAGATGTCAATGATGTTGTTAATTAGTCCCATAACAATTGTTTTTATGTAAATAGAATCAAATTCCCTTATAGAAACACACAAATATCGTATTTGCCAAATTTTGAGTCAAGTCCATTTAAGGTCCAAAAGAGGGGGCGCGGGGCGGGGATTTTTGGGCTGGGGCATTTGAATTTAGATTTAATTGTTATATTTTTGGGCGATTTTTGAGGAAGTAAAATGAAATCTAACACACAGATTCCAGAATTGCAGGCACTTACGGTGGCTGTAGAGAAACAATTCGGAGAGGAAATTCGTACCACGGCAACGTTCGAGAGGCTGGCAGCGGCCATTAAAACAGACCTTAAGGAAAGTCTTGGACCATCTACGCTAAAACGTATATGGGGCTATGTGCCCACCGGCACGGCGCCGCGGCTTTCTACCCTGGACATACTGGCCAGGTATGCCGGGCACGACAGCTTTGATGCCTTCCGCAAGGAGACCCTGGGGGTGGACACTTCGGACTTCATCACGGGCCGCACCTGTATAACCTGTGAAGATTTGGTGGAGGGGGACAGATTGGCCATGGGCTGGCCGCCGGATAGGCGGGTGACGCTGGTCTATAGAGGCCGCGGACTGTTCGAGGTAACGGAATCCATCAACTCAAAACTGCTGCCGGGAGATAAATTCGTTCACTCCTGCTTCCTCAAGGGGTGGCCCCTGTTCGTAGAGTGCATCCTACGAGGCCAGGAAAAAACACCGCCCTATATGGCCGGTAAGCTCTCCGGCTTAACTCTGCTGGAGAAATTATGATTAAGCCGCACTTCCTCCTTTTTCTGGCCCTCGTGGCCGCGGCGTGTACGGGGAAAGACCCCGATGTAGAGTCTCTTGAAGCCCCTACCATAGAAGACATCCGCGTACTTCCCGGGGAAGATTACTCTAAAATTAGCATTGTCTGCAAGGTAAGTTCCTCCCGCGGCATCAAGGAATATGGAATTCTCTTTGGAGAAAACCAGCTTTCCCGCATCCCCGGCACCAATATGAACAATAACGGGTTCTCCGTTAACGTAGAGGGCTTGGAATACAGTAAGAAATATATTTATCAGGCATATATCGATGGTGGCCGTGGAACCGTATATTCAAAATCCGGAATCTGGGAAACCGTAGATGAAGTGCCCCCTGTCCCTGTAATCATAAAAACTACGCGCGGGTATGCAAGCGGCGCCGGGCAAGTTGCACTGGACTGTTTTATAAACAACCTGGACGGGACGGTGGGCAAGGATGCGCTTCAGTGCGGCATCTGTTACTGCCCGGAGGGAAGTACCCCCACGCTGAGCGGAACGTACCTTAAGGCCGCAGGCTTTAAAGACACCGGAGACTATACCGTAAACGTAGAAGGTCTGGTAACATCGGCCAAATATACCTTCCGGCCATTTACCCTGATAGGCAGCCAGGTTTCTTACGGAGAGCCGCTAACCCTGCGAATCCCTGCAGCCGGCGACGTTGTGCTTACGGAAGGATACTCGGACGTGGGGCTTCACAGCGTTACGCTGGAGGGTGTTGTGGCCCAGGAAATAGACGAGAAGGTTACTTATGCCTTTGAGCTTAACGGCAATCTTTATCTTGCCGATGCTCCCGGCCCTTCCGGACATTTTTTCATCACCCTTGACAATCTTACGCCCGACACCGATTACATCTTTCGGGCTGTGGTCAAAATAGGACTTAACTCTTTCTATGGAGAAACGATGTCTTTCAGGACTCTTAAATTCGAGACAGGAGAGAACGACTACATAGATATGGGGCTAGGTGTCCTGTGGGCCTCTTGCAACCTGGGCGCATCCGGCTCGTCCGGCTGGGGAGACCGATACGCCTGGGGCGAGATTACTCCTAAGCATAGTGGCTCCTGGCAGAATTACAAGTGGTGCCTAGGCACAAAGCAGACCATATTCAAATACACGTTAAGCGTGGACAATGCGCAGCCGGACAACAAGAGAGTACTTGACCCTGAGGATGATGCCGCCACCGCAGCTCTTGGCGGCAAATGGCGGATGCCTACCGAGGCAGAATTTAATGAACTCCTGCTTAACAGTACCTATATAAGGACAACTATTGAAGAGATGGACGGATTCCTCTTTACAAGTACCGTCCCCGGCTTCGAGGACAAACAATTGTTCCTGCCAAACACTTCATACTGGACGGCGGAATTATGCTCGGGCTCTTCCGTTGCAGCCAAGACTTTTGATTATTGGCGGACAGTAGAAGATTACGTGGTTGTGTGGATGCTGTTTGTAAAGGATATTGGCGAAGCCAACTACTGGGGCCGGGAAGACGATGAAGATGCTCTGGCCCGTCGTTTATGTCGCAGCATAAGGCCCGTCCTGGATAGGGAATAATCTATTATTCAAAGACTTCCGTAGCCTTTTTAAAAAGGTCGTAGATATCTTCGTCAGAGGCTGGTTCCGCCGCCGGGGCGGCAACCTCCGATGCTGATTTTTGAGGTTTATTTTGGGCCGATGGCGCCGGTTTTCTCACAGGTTCAGGCGCCACCTCGGGCACATTCTGGGGCACCTCTTCCGGCTTGGGCTCTTGCACTATCGACACAACCTCTTCCTCTGCCGGCGGGACGGGTGTGGGCTGTGGCCACAACAACTTGATGCCCAGGCCCAGGAGTATTATTGCAACGGCAACGGCCAATGCAATCCATCGGCGTGCCGATGAAGCCAGCAGGTCCTCCTTGAATGCCGCCATATTCGAATATCGGTCCTCCCTTCGGAGGGCGGTGGCTTTGCGCAGCGCCCGGGTGTGGCCGCTGGTAAGGGAGGCCAGAATATGCCCTACTCCCCAGATGTCTGTACGCACATCTGCAGGCTCGCCCGCAAGCACTTCCGGCGCTATGTGCTGCCGGGTTCCGGCCGGCATTTTAAGGATAGCGGAATCGTCACTATCGGCCAGACCAAAATCAATCAGTTTCACGTTGTCGCCATTGTGGGTGATGATGATATTCGATGGCTTGAGGTCCCGATGGATAATCTGACGGGAATGCAGATAGGAGACGGCATCGCATAGCTCGGCGGCTATTTTACGGAAGAGGACCTCGTTTGGCCGGCCTTCCCCAAAACGCTCCTCCAGAGTGGCGCCATCAATCCATTCCATTTCTATACAGTCCCCGAAGGTGGGGTGGTGGCGGAAATGCCATACCCTGCAGATGGAGGGATGATTCAGGCTGTAGCCAATTTCAAATTCCTTGCGCAGAATTGCCTGATAAACAGGCTTGTCCCTGTATTCTTCCTTAAGAGCCTTGAGTACCACGAACTGGGAAAATTTCATCACCCTCCAGATTTGGGAGAAGCCCTTTTCCGATTGGTACAGCAACTGCGGACCGTCCAAAGGGCTGTCCAGCTGCGGCTCAATGATGAATCCCGATTCCTGTTTCATATCCTGCAAAGTTATGTATTTTTAGCCGACAGGGCAATAATTAAAAACAAATCATTACCTTTGAACTATGTTTAAGTCAAAAACATACGTCATCCTTGTCCTGATTTTTTGGAACGCTGCGGCCGCATTCTCCCAGGAGCGGGTGTGGAATGCTGCGCTGGATTGGTACGAGAGCGTATGTGAGAAATGTGCCGTCTGGATGGAGAGGATAGATAGGGGAGAGAGCGTGCCTAAGGACAGCCTTCAGATGATGCTAAGAGAACTCACCGCCGTAAGGCAGAACCTTCAGGGCGTCTGGGGGCAGATGTCGTCCGGGCAACGTCTTAGGTTCGAGGTCATCCGGGCGCGTTTTGCATCGGGTCGATGGCACAAGGAGTCGCTTTCCTCTTTGCCCAGCCTGCCGGCTGTGCAAAATACTATACCTTTGGCCGCTAAGGCCTTGCAAAGCACAGAGCCTTCCGGATATAAAGCCTTTCCCTTGTATAAGCCCGTGCCGCCACGCATCAGACCCGGGGTCATTGCCGGCCTTACGTCTGGGGTGTATCCGGACTTTTCTGTTGGGGCGTTACTGGGCCTGACTTTTGGGGATTGGTGCCTTTTTGCCAAGGGCCGGGGAAGCAGCCTTGCCCACGAACCCGAATACGATTGCCTTTCGGATGGCGCTGCAAACGGCAGTTATTTCTGGAGCGGGGGAGAGGAGGCTACAAGCCGCCTGCAGATAACGCTGGACGCTGCCTATAGAGTATGGCAGCCTTTGTCTCTTTATGCCGGAGTGGGATATGGGCGCAGAACCCTTTGTTGGAAGGACTATAATGGCAGCGGGCTTGCCCTTGATGCCGGCATTCTTTTACATCCTGTGAGCCAGGGCCCGGCAAGCGGGCTTACCCTGCTTCTGGGGTGCGGCCTGGTCAGCGGCGGTTATCTGGATGCAGAAGTTGCCCTCTGCTGGCGCTTCTAAGCTGCAAAATTCTTTTATTTTTAGGTTGTTTTAAGGATTTCTTTGTATATTGCGAAAAATTTCGCAACGAAAATTTTCGCAATATGGAAAACCCTTTCAAGTTTGGATCTATAGTTGACGGGAAATATTTTACTGATAGAAAGCAGGAACAAGCTTTTTTGATTCAGATTCTTCAAAGCCCCAACCATGCCGTGCTTATTAGTCCGCGTCGGTTTGGCAAGAGTTCACTTGTTTCAGAGACATTAAAAAATGAGAAGAGAGAGATTATCTTTCTTAATATGCAGGCGATAACCAGCCCGCTTAAAATGGCCGAGGATATTTATCGCCGTTTTTTTGCCAAGCATCCCATTAGTAAGGCAAAGTATCTTCTCTCTCATGCCAGGATAGTCCCCACGCTTTCTATCAATCCAATTACGGGGACCCCGGAGGTCTCTTTGCAACCGAACGTAAATTCTCAAGTGGTTCTGGAAGATGCATTTACTCTTTTGGAAAAGGCGGGAGCAAAGAAGCGATTAATAGTTGTTCTAGATGAGTTTCAAGAAATACTGCTTATAGAAAAGGGTATGGACAAAATACTCCGGTCCATTATGCAGGAACATAGAAATATCAACTATATATTGATGGGAAGCCAAGAAGATATGATGAAGAAAATATTTCTTAGAAAAAAATCTCCATTCTATCATTTTGGGACCATTATACATCTGGATAGGATTCCCGCCGATGATTTCGAGCGCTACATTGAAGAACGTCTACCTTATGCATTGAGAGGGGAAGGAATATCCAGTCAAATTCTCTCCTTTACGGCGTGTCATCCGTATTATACGCAGCAACTTGCTTTTCAGGTCTGGTTTGAGTTCCATCAGGGGGCCACAAAAGAGGCAGTCGTATCTACCGCCGTAGAGCATGTTGTTCAAGCTCACGACTTTGATTTTTCCAGATTATGGGAGTCAATGAATAAGACCAACCGGGCAGTGCTACTCAAGCTTGCTGCAGGTAAATCCTCCCCGTTTGAGAATTTGGAGCTTCCTCAAAGCACAGTTTTCAGCGCCCTAAAGCGAATGGTTGCTGCAGGAATTCTTATAAAGAATGGAAAGTATGTTTATGACGATCCTTTCTTTAAATTATGGGTAAGTAAACTACTGTAAGATTTAAATTGCGAAAAATTTCGCAACGAAAATTTTCGCAATAGAGCCGCCATCTGTCAAAAAAATCAAAATTTTGACAGATGATGCAAAATCTGTCAAAAATTGGAGGGTTGGCGGTATATGCCGATGGTTACAAAATAAAGAATGTGACCTAGGTCTTAGAACAGACTTTCGGTCACATTCGCCCAATAGAAAACACTAACAGCTAATTAAATACTACACGCTCCAATCGGTCACACTTTTCTATTTTTTAAGGTAACTACCTGAGCTATTGCTAACATTTCAGATTAAAAAGGGGGAAGTAAAAATATAATAAAGAGACACAATAGCTCCGGTAGTTATTTTGTGGTTTCGCAGGTGGTTATTACTTATTATTTAAGTGGTGTATCTATTGATAAATTTAAAAGGTTGTCATCCGGCCATGTAATACTATAAAACGGCATAAACCGGAATTTCTACGTCAAGTTTATATCTGTTTCCTTCTTTAAATGTCTTAGGAGCAGATTTGGTCCAATGATAAGTTTCACTATTCGCGCCTAAGTTGTAGGATAGAGCAAAATCTAATTGACAGTTATTTGCCTCGCCGGGAAGGACTACAACATTAATGTAATCGTTGTTCTCTACGCCTTTTTTAATTGTGGCGGACTTTAGGTTAACCGTTATCCTCTTGTATTTGACAGCGGCTCCAACCTTAACCTCTTCGGTCAAAATATTATAGTCCAATGTTCCGCCCAAGATATATGGGCTCCCTGCATCGGTATTCTCAATCAATAAGGTCGTGGCGGTGACAGAATCCACCGGCGCATCTTCTCTAATGTATGGACGAATACTAATTACGGACTCTATCGGTCTATAATTAAGTTGAACTTTAACTCCTTTGTTAAGAAAATCGTCCCTGCTTATAGTTGCGCTGGCTACGCAAAAATGATGGTCTCCAAATTCCATATATCTTCCCATACTTTCGCTATACTCCTGCTGCGCTTCGGGAATGCGCGTGCGAACATATCCAAAGTTTCCATTGCGGAACACATCTTTAGGCGCATCTCCCTCTCGCTTTACGGGCTCGGGATAATATGAAGTAAAGGTTATATTGTCTGCCGTTCCAGCCCAGTCTGCCCGGCTTAAATGCGACCGAAATATTGCAAAACCCTCGTTGAGAGAATCTGGCGAAACGCAGCTTCTTCGTATAAAACCGTTCTGATTGCCAGGTTTATATTTGGTATTATAACTAAACAATCCGGCGGCATCGTAGTCGCTCCATACAAGCGAATTGCTGCCGTCGTCTGCGAATCTAGCTTTAGATGACGTGAAGGACGCGACAAAAGACATCATTTCTTCACCTTCTTCCAAGCCCGAGTGTGTGCCCTCCGTATTCTCCTTGGTGCAAGCCATCACGGAGAAGCAGAAGACAAATAGCAAAGCGGAATAATTTGCGGATATGATGTTCTTTTTTTTCATTTAAGGTTAAAAAGTCATTTATTCTTCTATGATTGTACCTCCGTCGTCCCAGTCACCCTCCTGATATCCTCCGGCATTGCCAGATATCAACATTATACTGCGGTTTTTTATCATGACAAAACGGCTTTCTGGCTTTTGGTACCGTTTTTTGTCACATTTCTTTGAGGATATAATGTTTGTTCTTTTCACTAGATTCCAATAATGTAACTATTCTTCATCTCCGATGATACCTCCATCTTCGGCACCCTCGTGGCCCCCGCCCCCGGACGTTTGCATTATCTCACAGGTCTCTGCCATCAATACAATGCTTTCGGGTTTCTCGTATTGTTTCTTGTAATAGTTCTTTTTCATAATGCTCATAATTATTTATCAGTACTCGGTTTTTTGCAAATCCAATTAAAGGAACCATAAAAAGACACGCGCAGGCCGACAAACCAAAGAGTCAGGGCCCGCGCGAACAAGCAGCTAAAACCACGTACAAGTGAATTTTTTTGCCGAGAAATTTTGTTTATTAAATTTTTTTACAGAAATTTGTCGCGGTTTAACGTTCCTTTTTTTGGACAATTTTCCACTTCTACATAGCTGCAAGCCAGGCTGTTTCGCTTTAAGTGCCTGTTGATGGTACTACGTGAAACGCCCAGAGCTTCTGCAATTTTTTCCATGGAAATACCGGACAGTTGTAACTTCTTGATATGCTCTTCCTGACCGGAAAGACGATACTTTCTGTTTTTTGCGCCCTTGGGTCTTCCAAGCACAACGCCCTGAGAGCGAATCCTTTCCATCGCTTCTTTGGTACGCCGGCTTATGAGATTACGTTCAATTTCTGCAGAAAGGGCAAAGGCGAAGGCCAGAACTTTAGACTGCAAGTCATCGCCAAGACGATAATTATCCTTGACTGTCCACACCCGGCACTTTTTGTTCATACAAATGCCAAGGATTTCCATTATCATGAATAGATTTCTCCCGAGTCTTGACAGCTCCGAGCATATTATAATATCCCCCTCTTTCACCTGTAGTAAAAGATCTCCAAGTTCTCTGGTCGAATAGTCTTGGGCTCCGGAAGTCGTTTCCGCGACCCATTTATCAATCTTTATCTTTTCCGCTCGGCAGAATTTTAGAATTTCGTGCCGTTGGTTCAACACGGTCTGCTTGTCAGTGCTGACTCTTATATATCCGTATATCATAATTATGGGCATTTTTAGGATGTCACAAATTGGAGGACATAGGAAGTATAAGGCTAGATGTATAATTAGTACAAATTTTTTGCCAAATTATAGAAGAATACTTCTATAAGTCACCCAGATAGGGGAAAAATTATCCGGTTTGATTGTGATTATAAAAAAATTCGTATATTTGCACTCCCAACGGAGAGGTGGGTGAGTGGCTGAAACCACCGGTTTGCTAAACCGACGTACGGGTCATTCCGTACCACGAGTTCGAATCTCGTCCTCTCCGCAAGGTATTTTTTACAGCCGGCTGCGTAGCAGCTGGCTTTTTTGTTGTTGGGGACCTGAAAGCTTGCTTTCAAAGGTCCCCAACGGCAAAAAGAGCATGGGTTCGAAGAACCCGGCTGTAAAAAATACCTTGCTTGGCCCCCTCCGGGAGGAAAGAGATGTCGGAGGGCGAAAGCCCGACGAAATCTCGGAGAGGACGAGATTATTCATTGGGAATCCGTCAATAACTAGCTTGCAAGGACCCCTCCGGGAGGAAAGAGATAGCCCCAAACAACAAAAAAAGCCCCCTGTTAAGGAGGCTTTTAAGGTGGTGCCCGGGGCCGGGCTCGAACCGGCACGTCTTTAAAGGACACAGGATTTTGAGTCCAGCGCGTCTACCAATTCCGCCACTCGGGCATTAAGACGGGATGCAAAGGTAGTAAAAAATTATTTATATTTGCAAGTTATGCCAAAGGTGAATAATATTTCAAGGTTGGAATTCGGGGACAGAATCTCCCAGGCCGGGAAGATTTTGCCCGCCAGCGTTTTGCAGGACCACCCCGGGGCCAGGATTTTTCTTTTGGCCGATGCTGCCGTAAGCCCTCTGGCCGAATCCCTGGCCGCCCCCCTTCGCGTAATTACCCACCTGGTAGAAGGAGGAGAGAAAGTCAAGAGCCTCAGCTCCATAGAAGAAATTACTTCTTGGCTTGTGGACCACAAGGCCGGCAGGGAGGACTTCCTGCTCATCCTTGGCGGAGGGTCCGTATGCGATGCCGGAGCCTTCGTAGCCAGCATATACAAGCGCGGGATGCCTTTTGCGCTTATCCCCACCACCCTTCTGGCACAGGTAGACGCGGCCATCGGCGGCAAAAACGCCATTAACTTTGGAGGTATAAAAAACGTGCTGGGCACCTTTAATATGCCGGAATTCACCTTCATTTGCCCCGAGCCCCTTAAGACTTTGCCGCGGGAGGAGTTTAGAAGCGGCAGCGCAGAACTGGTAAAAACCCTTCTTATAAGCGGCCGGAACTACAAGGAACTCATAGCCCTCCTTTCCTCATATAATAAAGAGGCCCTTAACGCCCTTGCCCCCTTCATTGCCCAGGCCGCAAAGACAAAGGCCGCAATCGTAGAAAGGGATTTTTATGACAGGGGAGAGCGCCGCGTCCTTAACCTTGGCCACACTTTTGGCCACGCCCTGGAAGCAATTTCAAACCTTTCACACGGAGACGCCGTAGCCATAGGCATAATCCTGGCCGCCCGCCTGGCCTGCCGTAAGGGCCTGGCCCCCGCCACCTTTGTAGCAGAACTAAAGGAAGACTTCCGCCAGGCTGGCCTGCCCACAGAATGCCCCGTACCCATTGAAACCCTGCGGGATTTAATGCGGCAAGACAAGAAAGCATCGGCCCAAAAAATAAAATTCATACTCCCTATCGGCATAGGCCAAACTACAGAGGTAGAACTTAGTGCCGATGATGCAATTACCTGCCTTATATGATTTGTGTATCAATAGCCGATAAAGATTTGGAAGGCATCCTGCGGGTGCTGGAACTCCCTGGGGTTCAGATGGCAGAGATTCGTCTGGACCGCTGTCCCCTAACCACAGAGGAGATAGAAGACCTTTTTGCCAGTGTGGACAAGCCCCTTATAGCCACTTATTCTCTTGGCGCGGACCAGTCCCGGGTGGCAGAGGCAGAGGCCAAGCTGCTTACGGCAATTGGGGCGGGCGCGGCCTTTATAGACCTTGACGTAGATGCCCCGGCGATGATGTGCAAGCGCCTTCGCCGCGAGGCCCGGGAGGCCGGCACTCTCCTTATACGCTCCTTCCACGATTATGAAGGCACGGACTCTACGCGGGCCCTGGCCGCTGTGGCAGAAAAATGCCAGCACCTTGGGGCCGATGTTGTAAAAATCTGTACTACAGCCACTACCAAGGCCGATAATGACAAGGTCTTGTCTCTTTATGGGTCGATACTTCCGGGAAGTCTTGTGGCTTTTTGTATGGGCGATGCCGGCCGCGAATCCCGCATAGACTGCCTAAGAAAGGGCGCACCCTTCTCCTATGCGGCCATAAGCGCCGCGGAGTCCACGGCCCCCGGGCAGATGGCTCTTGAAGAAATGGCAGAAGCTGTTTATGGAAGCAGCCCCCTGAACCCGCTACGGAGCACTATCGGCAGCCACCTAATAGAAAGCGTATGCTCCAAGAGCTATGCCCAGAGGGCCATTATCCTGGCCGCCCTGGCAGGCGGCACCTCTGTGCTGGAGGGCTACACCCCCTGCGGGGACAACGAGGCTGCGCTCCGGGCCGCAGAGGCAATGGGCGCAAAAGTTACAAAAGACGGTAATTCAGTAATAATAGAGGGTACTGCCGGTAAGGTGAATAACCCCGCCACCGTGCACGCCGGCGAATCCGGCTTCCTTACCAGAATGCTGCTCCCGGCCCTGGCTGCGGCAGGCAAGACTCCGGTTACCATAACGGGAGAAAAGACCCTGCTCCAAAGGCCGCTTCCCGGCGCAAAGGAGATGCTGGGCTGCTTTGGGGTGCAGATAGATAAGGAAAGCGTACCCATTACCGCGCAGGGAAGGCTCCTTCCCGGCAACCACACCATAGACGGAAGCAACGGCTCCCAACTGGTATCCGGTCTTCTGGCCGCCCTCCCCCTGTGCCATTCGGGCAGCACAATAAGGCTGGAGAAGCCCAAAAGCATACCATACATCTTCATTACCCTGGATATTATGAGGCAGTTCGGAGTTAACGTGGGCTGCGAGATGGAAGGAGGAGAGGACTTTGCCCAGAGCCAGGAAGACTGGTCCCTGTGCGATGCCATGACCTTCCAGGTAAGCGGAGACTGTAACTATCGGCCCGCAAAAATAAAAATAGAGGCAGACTGGAGCGCAGCGGCCAACTTCCTTGCCGCCGGTGCCATATTTGGAAAGGCAGACCTGGGTGGGTTGGACACAAAATCCCTGCAGGCAGACCTGTCCATCCTGGACATCCTGCCCACGGCCGGAGCCGCGGTGTCTCAGGAAGAAGAGAGCGGAATAATACACGTTGTGCGCGGGCCGCTGAGGGCCTTTGACCTGGATGCCTCCAACTGCCCGGACCTGGTGCCTATAATCTCTGTCCTGGCCGCCTTCTGTCAGGGCCGCAGCAACATTACAGGCGTAGCACGCCTGGCCACAAAAGAGAGCAACCGCCCCGGAGTAATAGTAGAAATGCTTACCAAGATGGGCGTGCGCGCCGTGCTCCGTGGGGATAAGCTCTCCATAGAAGGCCACACCCTTGAAAGCCGTATCCTGGGAGGCCACCTCCTTAACGGCGGCAACTACTCCGCCCACGGAGATCACAGAATAGCAATGGCCCTTGAGGTTGCCGCAATAGGTGCCCGGGAGCCAATAATAATAGACGACAGGGAATGCGTCTCCAAGTCTTTCCCGGACTTTGACTCAACCCTTAGAAAATACAAATCGCTATGAACAGCTTGGGAAGAATATTCAGAGTATCCCTCTTTGGGGAATCGCACGGACGCGGAGTAGGCGTGGTAATAGACGGAGTGCCTCCGGGCCTGGAGCTTTCCGTAAAGGACTTTGCCCAGGACATACGCAGGCGCGCTCCCGGCGAGTTTGGCACCACCGCCCGCCGCGAGGATGACATCCCCGAAATCCTTAGCGGCGTGTATAACGGCCACACTACCGGAGCCCCCCTGACCATACTCTTTGTAAACAGGGACACAGAGAGCGACGACTACGAGCTCTTTGGGAACACCCCCCGTCCCGGCCATGCAGATTTTACCGCGGCCTCCAAGTTCCTTGGTTTTAACGACCCCTCCGGCAGCGGACACTTTTCCGGCAGGCTTACCCTGCCCCTTGTGGCAGCCGGCGTAGTGGCCAAGCGGGTTGGCAGTTACGGAATAAGCGCAAGAATAGTGGAATTGGGCGGCATCCGCCGCGAGGCTCTTCCGGAGAAGGCCCTGCCGGATGGCAGCATCCAGGAAAAAAACACCGACGCCGAGATTTGGCACGATGCGCTGGCCGCCGCCAAGGCCGACGGCGACTCCCTGGGCGCCGTTGTGGAATGTACGGTAAGCAATATGATTCCCGGGCTGGGCGAACCCTTCTTCGACAGCGTGGAATCCCTGATTTCCCACGCCATCTTCTCTATCCCCGGAGTTAGAGGGATAGAATTTGGCGATGGTTTCCGCAGCGCCGCCATGAGAGGCTCCCAGCACAATGATCCCTTCGTGAATATACAGAACGGCTGGGCCCAGCTGGCCAAAAACGGAGCCGGCGGGGTTAACGGAGGCATCTCCAACGGAGAACCCCTGGTATTCAGGGTGGCCTTCAAGCCCACCTCCAGCATAGCCAGGCCCCAGACTACATATAATAAGGAAGAGGGAAAGATGGCCCGCCTTGCCATCCCCGGCAGGCACGACGTCTGCTTTGCCCTGCGGACTCCTCCCATTGTAGAGGCGGTAGCGGCAATCGTACTTGCGGATTTAACCCTATTGAAGTAAATTTGCAGTCCCTAATTGCAGCAGATGGCAAGCGAAGACAAGATAATAAAGGAATTTACCTCCGGTGAGTATAAGGAAGGCTTTGTTACCGACATTGCCCAGGACTACGTGCCCAAGGGTCTTAACGAGGATATAATACGCACAATATCCGCCCTTAAGCAGGAGCCGCAGTGGCTGCTTGACTTCAGGCTGGATGCCTTCAGGCGCTGGCAGTCAATGCCAATGCCCACCTGGGGCCATCTGGATATGCCTAAGATAGACTTCCAGGATATTATCTACTACGCTGCTCCCAGAAAAGACAGCGACCGTCCCAAGGAAATAGACCCAGAGCTGGAAAAGACCTTCGAAAAGTTGGGAATCCCCATCAACGAGCGCAAGGCCCTTGCCGGCGTAGTGGCGGTAGATGCAGTGTTCGACTCTGTATCGGTAGCCACCACCTTCCGCAAAACCCTTGCAGAAAAAGGCATTATTTTCTGCTCTTTCTCAGAGGCTGTGCGCGAGCACGGAGACCTTGTAAGGAAATATCTGGCTTCCGTAGTTCCTGTGGGCGATAATTTCTACGCGGCCCTTAACTCGGCCGTCTTCTCTGACGGGTCTTTCTGCTACATCCCCAAGGGAGTACGCTGCCCTATGGAGCTAAGCAGCTACTTTAGAATAAACGCTTCCGGCACCGGACAGTTCGAGCGCACGCTGATTATCGCCGACGAGGACTCCTACGTAAGTTATATGGAAGGCTGCACGGCCCCAATGAGGGACGAGAACCAACTTCACGCCGCAGTGGTAGAGATAATAGTAGAAAAGGGCGCGGACGTAAAATACAGCACGGTACAGAACTGGTACCCCGGCGACGCCCAGGGCCGCGGCGGCATACTTAATCTTGTAACCAAGAGAGGCCTTTGCCGCGGAGAGGGCAGCCATCTTAGCTGGACACAGGTAGAGACAGGATCGGCCATAACCTGGAAATACCCGTCCACCATACTCAAAGGGGATTTCTCGTCGTCGGAGTTCTACTCGGTGGCGGTAACCAACAACTACCAGCAGGCCGACACCGGAACAAAGATGATTCACATTGGCAAAGGCACCAAGAGCAGGATAGTGAGCAAGGGTATATCGGCCGGTCACAGCCAGAACAGCTATCGCGGTCTGGTAAGGATTAATCCCGGGGCCGATGGTGCCAGAAACTTCTCCCAGTGCGACAGCCTTCTCATAGGCCCGCTCTGCGGAGCTCACACCTTCCCGCACATTCACAACGCCAATCCCACGGCAACGGTAGAACACGAAGCCACAACCTCTAAAATATCGGAGGACCAGCTCTTCTACTGCAACCAAAGAGGCATAGCCCCTGAAGATGCAGTGGGCCTGATAGTTGGCGGCTACGCGCGCGAGGTGCTCTCTAAACTGCCCATGGAGTTTGCCATAGAGGCTCAAAAATTACTGCAAGTTTCACTTGAAGGTTCTGTAGGATAATGAATTGGATAGATATAGTTTCATCTGCAATAGGGCTTACCTGCGTATTTCTTGCAGGCAGGCGCAATAAGTATAATTTCTGGGTAGGATATGTGTACAACATATTCCTCTTCTGGCTTTTCTGGCAGCAGCAGCTGGTGGCCGCAATGATTCTGCAGCCCGTGGCCTTTGCCATCAACGCCTACGGCCATTGGCGCTGGACCCACCCCGCCCCGGAAGAAACCAGCACGGAGGACGGCAAGTCCCTTAAGGTAAGCGGCCTCTCCCTAAGGGGGATGATGGTGTCTTTTCTTGCCGTAGTCTTCCTTGGCACGGCCTGGGCCTTTGTGCTCAGCTACAAGACGGCCGACCCCCAGCCCTGGCTGGACTCTTACGTGCTTATGCTTACTTTCCTGGCCCAGTACCTCTCTGCCCAGAAAAAGTGGGAGTGCTGGATTGTATGGATACTCGTAAACATAGGAAACTGTGCCCTGTACCTGCTTGCAGGCCTTAAGTTTATGCCTATAGTAAGCTTCCTTTACCTTGCAAACGGACTTTGGTCGCTATATAGTTGGAAAAAATCTTTCAATGATGAAAACCGCAATTCTTGATATAAAAAACCTTCACGCAACAGTAGAAGGCAAGGAAATTCTTAAGGGACTGGACCTTACCATTCTTCCCGGAGAGGTTCACGCCATAATGGGCCCCAACGGCGCCGGCAAAAGCACGCTTGGCGCAGTGCTCACCGGCCGTCCCGGCTACGAGGTAACAGAGGGCACCGTCCTTTTCTGCGGCAGGAACATCTTTGAAATGTCCCCGGAAGAAAGGGCCTGGGCGGGACTCTTCCTCTCTTTCCAGTACCCCATAGAGATTCCCGGGGTAACCTACACCAACTTCATTAAGGCCGCGCTGGCCGCAAAACGCAAGGCCCAGGGTCTCGAGCCCCTTAAGGGAGGGGACTTCCTTAAGCTGCTCAAGGAAAAACTGGCCTTTGTAAAAATGTCCCCCGACTTTGCCAAGCGCGAGGTTAACGTGGGTTTCTCCGGCGGCGAGAAAAAGCGCGCAGAGATATTCCAGATGGCAATGCTGGAGCCCACCCTCTCTATTTTGGACGAGACCGACAGCGGCCTTGACGTAGATGCCCTTAAGATTGTGGCCGACGGCGTAAAGGCCTTGCGCACAGAGGAAACCTCCACCATTATAATTACCCACTACCACAAACTTTTGGAATACATTGTACCCGATGTTGTACACATCCTCAAGGGCGGCCGCATCGTAAAGACCGGTACCAGGGAATTGGTGGATATCATCGAGTCCGATGGGTTTGATAAATTTTAGGTCGATGGCTACGCAGACTCGCATATTGGTTCTTGCTCCGGGCCTTGCGGCCCCGGCCCCTCTGGCGTTATCCGCCGGGGCAGGGGAGAGCATAGACATAAGAGTGCTCGTATTCCCGGAAGTATCGGCCAATGTAGATATAAAGGTAGATTTGACCGGGGAGGGAGCCTCCCTTAATATATCCGGGTTCTACCTGTGCGGGGCCGCCGAGAATGTGGCCATACGCACAGAGGTTAACCACAGGGTGCCGCGCTGCCGGTCCAACCAGGTTATAAACGGTGTGGCCGGAGGCCAGGCAAAGGTTGCTTTCTACGGAAAGATAGTGGTTGCCCCGGACGCTGTTGGCACAGAGGCCTTCCAGACCAACAGGAACCTGCTTTTGAGCGATGCGGCCGTGATAGATACCAAGCCTCAGCTGGAGATTTATGCAGACGACGTGCAGTGCTCTCACGGGGCTACGGTAGGTAAGCTGGACGAGATGGAGCTCTTTTATATGCGCTCGCGCGGGGTGCCGCTCAAGGAAGCCCGTATTATGCAGATTTATTCCTTCCTTTCCCCGGCCCTTGCCGGGATGGAAGAGGCCGATAAATACTCTGCTCTTCTGGAGGAAGCCCTTAGAAAAATATAGGTCCTATGATAGTCTATCCCAATGTTAAAGTTAATCTGGGACTTGCCGTAATAAGAAAACGGCAGGATGGCTATCACGACCTTGAAACTCTTTTTGTGCCCTATGAGGGCATATCCGATGTTCTGGAGATTATTCCCGCAGACGACTTTAGCCAGACCATCTCCCATATACAGGCCACCTATGCCGGGAGGGATGGCGATGGGGCGCCCAAGCTGGCCCAGGGGATATCGCCGGACGGCAAGCTTATGATTACAATTGCAGGGGAGCAGGGCATAGACTGGGACCCTCTCAAGGACCTTACGGCCAAGGCCTATTATCTTCTGGATGCAGAGTACGGGCTCCCGGCCGTAAAAATCTTTCTGGAAAAGCGCTCGCCGGTAGGGGCAGGGCTCGGCGGAGGCTCCGCCGACGCAGCCTTTGCCCTTCGCGCTCTTTCAGAGCTCGGAGGGCAAAGCCTGCCCGCCGCCACCCTGGCGGCCCTTGCCGCTAGGCTTGGCAGCGACTGCCCCTTCTTCCTCTATAACCGCCCTATGGTTGGCCGTGGCCGCGGAGAAATTCTCTCCCCCTACGACCTTCCCGCCTCCTTCTACCGGAACTATCGCCTGGAAGTATCGGTCCCCAAAGGCATAACGGTGTCCACCGCCCAGGCCTACAAGGGTATCGTCCCCCGCGAAGCGGCCGTCTCCGGCTCTGACTCCGGCGCTTCCGGCACCATCGGGCCCGGACAGGAAGGCCCGGATAACGGTGTCATCCCCCTGGAAGAGATTCTGGCTCTTCCTGTAGAGCAGTGGCCCGGCCTTCTGGTAAACGACTTCGAGGCTACCGTATTCGCAGAGCACCCCGCCCTTGCAGCCCACAAAAAAGAGCTCTACGAGCGAGGTGCCATCTATGCATCTATGTCCGGCAGCGGATCTGCCTTCCTGGCTATCTACCGCCGTTAGAGGAGTTACATTCCTATATTACCGTTCTGTACGCCCTCGTTGCTGGAGGGTTTTTCCATAATGTCGTCGTTCTGTACGGTCCTGTTGGCCTTCTTAACGCTGGCGCTTCCGGCCTTTCCAAAGTTCCAGGCAACAGAGAACATTGCCTGCTGCAGAGGAATCTTGATGGCGGTGGAAGTAGAATAAGTCTTGCTCTCCGATACCATCTTGAAGTCTATGTGCTTCTTGCCGTTAATTGGCGTAACGCCGGTAAGCGTGAAGGTAAGCTTGTCGTCAAGGAAGGACTTGGAAATGCTTAGCACTCCCACCTTGAAGCCCGAATTCCAGCCCTGAAGATTGTACTGGCGGGGGCTAAGGATAAGGTTCTCGGACAGTCTAAGATCCCAGAATATGGTCTGCTGCGCACCTGCAAAGAGGTTGCTGTTCCAGTGGCTCGTAGCTATCTCCAGTTTGCTGCTTCTTAGGTCGTCGTAGCCAAGGGAGGCATTGAAGTAAATCCTTGTGGCGCGTCCCAGATTAAGGTTTGCAAACAAAGAGAAGTTTGTATTGCGGGACTTAAGAATGTTGCCGTATGTTGTTACCAGAACATCGTCAAAATAGGTGTATTCTGAAATTCCGTCCCTTGTAAAGTTCTGGCTAAGGGTGGCGTTAAGCATCACCACGGGATTGTAGTAGTTGTAAACCAGCGACAGGCCGTGGTTTTTGGATACGTCCAGATCCGGGTTTCCAAAGTAGGTGTGGGAAGGGTCGGACATATTAACGTAAGGGTTAAGGTAACTGATGCCCGGGCGGCTTATCCTTACATTGTACCTAAGGCCAATGTTCTGGCTCATATTAATATTATACTGTACGCTGGCCGTAGGGATAAAGAAGCCGTACTTTGTAGAGAAATCCTGTCCCTGCACGTTCCTGTACTCTATATCCTGCCAGGTGTACTCGTAGCGGCCGCCGGCCTTGAGCCCAAACTTTCCGGAATTAAGCCCGTACTCTGCGTAGGCTGCCCCAATTTTGTTGGTGTATAGATAGTCTGTGCTGCCTTCCGGAGAGAACTCCATGGAGCCATTCTGCCCAATGGTAAGATTCTGCACTGACTTATTCTTCCTGTAAGTGAACTTTAATCCTGTAGAGAAACTGCCAGGCCCCCAGGGGGTGGTATAGTCTGCCTGCAAGGTGTGGCTGTCAGAGTTTGTCTTTCCGTCTGTAAGCATACCGCTCTGTACAGGAGAGCCCACTCCTACGGTGGTAATAAGGCTCTTGTCGTAGAGAGTGTTGGGGTTGAAGCCGCCTCGGTAAGAAACGGTGAAGGTCTTCTCCGGAGCATCCGCAAACTTATGCTGCCAGTCTGCTCCAACATTGTAATCGCCCATCTTGTCCTTTGATTCGTTATCTCTGGAGTAATCAAGTTGAAGGTAGTTTACAAACCCGTAAAAAGACTTGCTGAGTGAAGTGTTGTTCTGACTGAAGTACATTGCACTTGCGTTTACAGAGAAAAGGTTAAGGGTGTCGGGCTCGTAACTTAAGGAAAGGTCTCCCCAGGCAAAGGGGGTCTTGGATTTGCCGGTACCCTTTGTAAGGGAAACAAGGCTCAGCGGTGGTATTTTCTTTTCCGTGGTGGATATTTCCGAGGACATCTTGCCGTTGTTTTGTCTTCCTACGTTGCCGTTAAGGCTAAAGGAGAATTTACCCTTCTGGGCTGTAATCATTGCGCCAATGTTGGAGTTCCTGGTTCCGGCAGAAAGGTTTACGCTGCCGTAATGGCCGTCTGCCGCAGAGGTGCCTCCGGTAGCGGCAACGTTGGTAACAAGGTTAAGAACTCCGCCCACGCCCTCTGCGTCGTACTTTACTCCGGGGTTGGTAACCACCTCTATCCTCTTTACGGTGGCTGCGGGCATCATCTTGAACACCTTGGATGCATTTGCTGTAAGCATCTGGTTGGGTTTGCCGTCTACGGTTACAAGGAAGGAGGAACTTCCGTTTACGGAGATGTTGTCCTGAGCGTCCACCGTAACCATCGGCACCTTGCGCAACATATCCAACACCGTGTAGCTCTTGCTGTCTGCGTCGTCCTCTACGTTGTAGGTCATCTTGTCCACCTCCATCTTTACCAGGGGACGCTGGGCTACCACGGCCGCCGCGGCCAGCTCGTTCTTGTCATCTTCTATCAGTAACTCTCCCAAATCCACTGCTTTGCCGGGAGTTGCTTCAAATGTCTTTTCAATAGTCTTTCTGCCAAGGTTGCTTATGCTTACCTTGTAGGTTTTTCCTTCCGGCAGCAACTGGTTAAAGTTGCCCTCGGTGTCGGTAGAAGTAAATGCGAATGGCTTTTCGTCACCATCGGCAAAAAACTGAATAATAGCCCCGGGTTCTCCCTGGGCTGTCTCGGAATCAATCACTCTTCCGGTAATTTTTGTCTGACCCGTTGTTTTTTGGGCCGATACTGCTGTCCCGGTGGCCAGGAATGCGGCCAGGGAAAGAAATACTAGAAAAACCGTATTCTTCATACTGTCAATTTTTTAAAGACGGTTCAAATATATACAAAAATCCGGCCTTGTTACAAACAAAACCGGATAATTTTAGGGGTAAAATGTTTTACAGATTGGGGTTACTCTTCTTCCACTCTGCAACAGGGGGAACAATGCCCAGAGATACAATCTCGTCGCGCATCTTGCAGAGGTGCTGGTAAGAAGCCTCAAGGGCTGCCATCTCCTCAGGGGTACCCTCCGGGTTGGTGTAGTGAACGCCGGTAGCGTCAATCACTGTGGGCATGGCCATCATTACGTTCTGATACTTCTCGTTGCAAACGTAGGTTCCTGCAGGCCAGGTGAATTTCTCGCCGCCCATAGCTGCCTCTATCATCTTAACTGCATTGTAGGCAGGGCTCTGGAAAGAGCTGCGTCCGCGTAGCTTGATGATGTTGCTTCCGCCCTGGATTGTGTTGTGCTTGATTTCCTCGAATTTCTCTGCAGAAAGGTTCATCTCTGCAAGGGGTTTGCCGTCTATCTTAACCTTGGATGCGAACACAGCCATTGCCTCGCCGTGGCCGCCGTAGGTGTAAGAACCGGAAACCTTGCACTGGGGAACGCCGAACTCCTTGGCAAGAGCCTCCTGAAGGCGGGTGCTGTCAAGAGCTGCAAGGGAGGTAAGCTGCTCGGGCTTAAGACCGGAGTGGATAAGGGCTGTAAGGGCGGTAACGTCTGCGGGGTTGAAGATAACAACTACGTGCTTAACGTCAGGACAGTACTTGCGGATGTTGTCTCCAAAGTCTGCTGCTATCTGGCAGTTGCCCTTAAGCAGGTCTTCGCGGGTCATTCCCTCTTTGCGGGGTGCGCCGCCGGAAGAGATGATGTATTTTGCATCCTTAAATGCAACGGCCGGATCTATGGTTGCGGTAAAGTTTACACCTTGGAAACCGCAGTGGTTCATTTCTGCAAGGACGCCGTTGTTGCCGGGCTCAAAGATATCGTAAAGGCAGATATTGGAAGAGAGGCCAAGCATTGCGGCTGTCTGAACCATATTGGAGCCAATCATTCCGGCTGCTCCCACGATAAGAAGTTTTTCGTCTGTGAGGAATTTCATGTTTATTAGATTTTTTGTTTTTATTACTCTTTTTAAAACTTTCGCAAAGATACTAAAGACTTTTGAGAAAAAATACTATATTTGCGGATGATTATTTGAGACAACGAGACTATGGAGCCTCCCAGTTCTACTTTAAATGTAACAGCCGTAGCGGATTCCCTTTCGGATGATCCGTTACCGGAAAAGCGCAATCAGAACTCATACAGTACAACGTAACCCCGGGCCGCTGGGCCGTGGGGCTTTGGTGCATTGTGGCAGGCCTCCAGTCAATTACATACAATTTATGGGACTATACCTTAAAAAGAAATTAGAAAACGAAGCAACAATCGCGGTGTGGAAGATAACAGAGACTGAAGAAGAGTTAGTACGTCTTAGTTCCACGCCTACGGACGAGATGGAAGAAATATCCTATATCCGCAGCGAGTCTCAGCGCAAGCAGAGGTTGGCGGTACGCGCCCTGCTTGGAGAACTCTTTGAGGAAAAAGTTTACCTTAGCCATCACGACAATGGTAAGCCGTATCTGGAGAATATGGTTACCAACATAAGCATAACCCACACAGAAAAATACGTGGCCGTAATCCTTCACGACGAGGAAGACGTGGGCATAGACCTTGAGTCTCTGGACCGAGACTTCTCTGCAGTAGAAAAAAAGGCCCTTTCGGAAGACGAGATTGACGACCTTGAAGACGAGCGCCGCAACGAGCAGCTTGCTATTTACTGGTGCGCCAAAGAGGCCATCTTCAAGAGGGTTTCTTCTTACGGAGTAGATTTCGCAGAGCAGATAGAGATAGAGCGCTTCCGTCCCCGCGGGGAAGGAGAACTTGAGGCTACCTTCGTGGGCAAGGATGGTTATGAAGAGGAATTCGAGCTGGAATACATGACTTTCGACCGTCACGTTCTTGTCTGGGTGGTAGGTGAATGTTAATAAGTAACAAAATAGTTATTATTTAGAAAAATTCTAAAATAGACTAAGATGTAATTCCCTGTTGGCTAACAAGTTAACAGGGAAATTTTTAAATTGTGGATAACTTTCGGTCCGATTATGCTGATAATTTGAACCAAGTGTTATAACTTTGTTTCCCGCTACCCCCTTTCTGTAAGGGCGGGTGTACTGAAACAGGATTTAATACAATAAATAGAGAAAGATATGGTTAAGCACGTAATTAAGCGCGACGGAAGAGTTGTCGACTTTAATAACCAAAAGATAGTTTCCGCCATACTTAAGGCGATGGATGTTACCGAATCTGGTCAGGACATTGTACTTGCAGCTAAGATTGCAGATATAATCTCCAAGATAGACAGGGACGGGATGAGCGTAGAAGAAATCCAGGACTGCGTAGAGATGGAGCTTATGAAGAGCCCCCGCAAAGAGGTGGCCCAGAAGTACATCGCATACCGTAATAAGAGGAATATCGCCCGTAAGGCAAAGACCAACGAGATATTCCAGACCATCATAGACGCACAGGTGAACGATATCACCCGCGAGAATGCCAACATGAATGCAGACACTCCCGCCGGTATGATGATGAAGTTCGCCTCCGAGGCTACCAAGAGCTATGTAGACGAGTGCCTTCTGTCCGGTGACGTAAGTTCTGCCGTTGCCAACAACTATATCCATATTCATGATAAGGACTACTATCCTACAAAGTCCCTTACCTGTATCCAGCACCCTCTGGACAAGATTCTGGAGTTCGGACTCAAGGCCGGTCACGGCGAGTCCCGTCCCGCCAAGAGGATAGAGACTGCCAGCGTTCTTGCCTGTATATCTATGGAGACTGTTCAGAATGAGATGCACGGCGGACAGGCAATTCCCGCCTTTGACTTCTACCTGGCTCCCTTCGTACGCAAGACCTACGAGGAAGAGATAGACAAGGTATCCGCTCTTACCAATACAGACTACTCAGAGCTAAAGACTGCCAAGATAGACGACTATCTTAAAAGAGACCTTACCGGTCTTCAGGGCAAGGACCGCGCTATCCAGCACGCCGTAAACCAGACCGTGAGCCGCGTTCATCAGTCGATGGAAGCCTTCGTTCACAATATGAACACCATCCATAGCCGTGGCGGTAACCAGGTTGTCTTCAGTTCCATCAACTACGGAACAGATACATCAGCAGAGGGCCGCTGCATTATCCGCGAAATCCTTAACACCACATACGAGGGTGTAGGAAACGGCAGCACCGCCATATTCCCTATCCAGATCTGGAAGAAGAAGAGAGGTGTAAGCTATCTGCCGGAAGATCCCAACTACGACCTTTACAAGTTCGCCTGCAAGGTTAGCGCCCGCAGGTTCTTCCCTAACTTCCTTAACCTGGACGCCACCTACAATCAGGACGACGCCTGGAAACCGGACGACCCCAAGCGTTACGAGCACGAGGTTGCAACAATGGGCTGCCGCACCAGGGTTTACGGTAACAAGTTCGGTCCCAAGACCTCTATCGGCCGCGGAAACCTGAGCTTTACCACCATCAACATAGTAAAACTGGCGCTGGAGGCTATGAATGAGGAGCCGGAGAAGAACGCCCGCATCCAGAAGTTCTTCCTTAAGCTGGACTGGGCCCTGGAGATTGCCGCAAAGCAGCTTAACGAGAGGTATAACTTCCAGAAGACCGCCCTCAAGAAGCAGTTCCCTCTGCTTATGAATGGCCTCTGGCTGGGCAGCGAGAAACTGGACGAGAACGACCCTATAGAGTCCGTAATGAATCAGGGTACCCTCTCAATAGGCTTCATTGGCCTTGCAGAATGCCTCATAGCCCTTGTGGGTAAGCATCACGGAGAGAGCGAGGAGGCTCAGGAACTTGGTCTGCGCATCATCTCCCATATGGCAGAGAAGATAAACGGCTTTGCAGAGACCTATCAGCATAACTTCACCTTCCTTGGTACTCCTGCAGAGGGTTTGGCCGGAAGATTCACAAAGAGAGACAAGAAGACCTTCGGCGTAATTCCCGGAATTACGGACAAAGACTACTATACCAACTCCAGCCACGTGCCGGTTTACTACCACTGCACCCCGGAGCACAAGGCCAAAATCGAAGGCCCCTACCACAAGTACGAGAATGCAGGTCACATCTTCTATGTAGAGATCGATGGTGACGCAACTCACAACCCGGAGGCTATTATGCAGATAGTAGATCTTATGGACAAGTACGACATTGGCTACGGCAGCGTGAACCACAACCGCAACCGTTGTCTGGACTGCGGCTTCGAGAACGCAGAGAACGACCTTCACGAGTGCCCTCACTGCCACGGTCACCATATAGATACCCTGCAGAGAATCACCGGTTATCTCGTGGGAACAACCAACCGCTGGAACTCCGGCAAGCTGGCAGAACTAAAGGACAGAATTATCCATAAGTAGTTTATCAACAGGTAGTATGACAAAGGACAAAATTTGCGTACTTGACATACTGCATCAGACAATGGCGGACGGACCTGGTTTCCGTACCGCCATTTACTGTGCCGGCTGCCACCATCATTGCCCCGGCTGCCACAATCCCCAGTCCTGGGATATTAATAACGGCAAGTGGATGAGCGTAGAGGAACTGCTGGAGATTGTGCTGGAAGACCAGATGAGCAACGTCTCCTTCTCCGGCGGAGACCCCTTCTATCAGGCAGAGGCCTTCACCCTTCTGGCCCAGCTTATAAAGCAGTATTCCAACAAGACAATATGGTGCTGGACGGGCTTCACCTACGAGGAAATCCTGGCCAGCGAAGAAATGTCCAGGATGCTGCCCTACATAGACGTTCTTGTAGACGGCCCATTCATTCTGGAGCAGCGGGATACCAGCCTCCTTTTCAGAGGCAGCCCCAATCAGCGCATAATCTATCTTCACGGAGAGCCCGCACCGGACCACACTCCGGGCGCGGTTATTTAAGCCAGATTTCCGGATTCACGGGGGTGCCGGACGTGTTCCAGAGCTCGAAGTGCAGATAGGAGTCGCCGCCGATAGTGGCCAGCTTGCCAAGCACCTGCCCGGTCTTTACCTTATCTCCCTTCTTTACCTTGATTTCCTTAAGGCGGCAATACTGAGTCATATAGTTGCCGTGAAGCAGCGCCACGCACTGTCCGTAGCCCTTAATCTCGAACACCTGCAGCACGGTTCCGTCAAACACGGCCCTCACGCTGCTATCTTCTGCAGCCGCCACGTTGATTCCGTTATTCTTAAGAGTCTTCACGTTGCGGTGAAGCGGATGGCTGTGGCTGCCGAACTTTCCTATAACCGGCCCGTCAAGCGGCCAGGGCAGTTTACCCTGATTGTTCTTGAATTCCGCTGCCAGAGCCTGGTCTATCTCTATCTTCCCGGAAGAAGTCTTCCCGTTCCCCGAGCTGCCGCCCGCAAGCTGCCTCTTGAGTTTATCCAGCTCCTTGTTAAGGCGGGTAATCTCTGCCTTCTTCTCTTCTGCCTCCCGTTTGTACTTCTTGGCGTTCCTGTTAATCTGGGCCAGCAGCTTTTCAGCCTCCTTCTGCTCCTTGCTTATAGCCGTAAGCTCTGCTCTGCGCTGTGTCCTTAGGGCCTCCGCCTGGCTGCGCAGCCCCACGAGAGCCTTTTTCTCCTCGTCCAGGCTGGCCTTGGTCTCCTTTATCTTGGCAGCCTGCACGCCCATTTGCGAAGACAGGCTCTTAAGGAAGCCCACCCTCCTGAACGCCTGGCCCAGGTTGTCACTGGCCAGAATATACATGTACCAAACCTTAGGGTCCCGGTTTTTATAAGCATTACGCACAAGGCGGGTATAGTAGGCGGTAAGCGTATCTAACCTTAGGCTCAGGGCCTTTATTTTTTTATTTTTTTGGCCGATACTGCCGTTATACCTGGCTATTTCCCTGTCGCTTTCTGCCACAAGAGACTTGCGCGCATCCACTGCCGCCTTTATAAGCTCAAGCTTTTTGGCGGCGCTGCCTTTTTCTTTATCCAGCACTCGGATCTTCTCTTCCAGAAGGCGTACATCTTTGGTGTATTTGTCGATATCTCTCTGGTTGGCGGCAATTTTATCCTGCCCGGCCACGGGCAGGACAGACACCATCAACCCGAAGAACAAAGATATGAGGCGAAGCCTATTCATCCCCTTCTCCTTTTGGTAAAGACTTTAACTGGCCGCGGTAGAAATCGGCCATATCCTTCTCTCCAAGGGCCTCCAGAACCACAATGTAATGCTTCATTATGGTGGCGCTTTCCTTGCCTCCGTAGAGCATTGCCTGCTTAAGGAAGAGCTTGGCCTCCAGGGTGTTGCCCGTAAGGTGAAGAATCCACGCATAGGTATCCAGATAGGTGGCGTTCTTGGGCTCCTGCTCTATTGTCTTGCGGCTCATCTTAACGGCCTTCTTAAGCTGCTTGCCCTCCTGGCACAGGTACCAGGCGTAGTTGTTAAGTACGGGGGCGTAGTTGGGATTTATCTTGAGAGCCTTCTCGTAGGCCTTGTAAGATTCTTTGTTGTTGCCCAGCTCGTGGTACATATCGCCTATGGAAGATAGGGCGTGAAGGGTTTTTGCGCTGTCGCCCGCAGCCAGTTCAAGCTGGCGCATAGAGGCTTCAAGCACTCCGCGGTAGTCTTTTTTGTTGTACTTGGCCACGGCGTCAAAATCTATCAGAAGGGCGTCGTCCGGGAATTTGGGCTCAAACTCCTTGTAGGCCCTGCTTATGGCGTCCCAGTCCTCTCCGCGGTAGAGAATCTGAAAATAAGTATATGCAAAATCTGCTTTCTGGGGATAGAGCTCGCAGAGCTTAAGGGCCAGGGCGGCGGCTTTGTCGGTCTCGCCAACATAAACATTATAGGCGCAGGCCGTCTGCAGGGCTGTAGTGTCGGACGGGTGAGTGTCTGTCATAAGGGTGAACACCGTGTCCAGCTGAGTCTTGAAGCTATTTACGAACCGTGCGTCCGTGCTGCGTACAACCTGGGTAAGATAGTCTGCCTTGGCGGCCGGGGCTTCGTCAACATCGGCCACAATAGACTTTAAAATATCGAAGTACTGCTGATATTTACGTGTAAGCCGATAGGTCTCTGCCTTCCCTATTTTTGCCGGCAGGTAGGCATCCTCCAGAGATAGGGCCTCGTTAAAATAGGCCAGGGCCGTACTGTCATTGTACATTCCCATCTCGTACTCGCCCAGAATCGTGAGTATGTAGGGAGAGGAATACTCGCTTACGTAGTCCTTTAAAATCTGATAGGATTCCTCTATCTTGTTCTGGTTTCTGAGTATGCCGGAGCGGGCCATCACCGTGCCGTCGTTTTTGCCGTCGCGGCCTTCAATCTCGTCCAGCAGGACTATGGCCTTGTCCAGGTTGCCGGCGCTTATATAAAGGTTTACAAGGGCATATTGGCGGTCTGTTTTCTTGGGGAAGTCCCGGAGTAGTTTTTCGTACTGGGCTATTGTTAAATCTATATCTTCCCTGGGACTGTAGGTTCCAAGTAAAGCCTCTCTGTACCAATAGTTTGTACTGTCGATGCTTACGGCCCTATTCATATATTCCCGGGCCGATTGTGAATCTTTTTCCGCTATTGCGCAAAGGCCAAGATAGTACCAGGCGGCATCGTCACCGGGGTTTTCCTTTACTGCTTTCTCAAATCCGGCCTTGGCCTTGGAGATATCGCCCATCAGATAATTTTGAACGGCGCTGGAAAACGTAGTGTTCCCACCTTCCTGGGCCATCAGGAAACCATCGGCCAAAAACAATAGGGAGATGGCTGCAAATATTTTTAACGCTGTTTTTTTCATACTCGCGGGTTGTGTGGAATCACAATTTTTGCAAAAATAATACAAAATCCTGCAAAAATTTTATACTTTTATGCTGAATAAAAAAATTCTGGTGTATGATGCAACGTTTTCCGCGGAAAACGCATCTAACTAACCGGAGCGGCGACCAAGAGAAAGACAATTCCTCTCTTGAAAACCTGATAGCATTAAGCATCAAAGGGGACGGCAAGGCTCAGAAAGCCATTTTTGATTCTTTGGCCCCAAGGATGATGGTTGTTTGTCTTCGCTATATGGGAGATAAAGAATCGGCAGAAGACGTGCTTCAGGATGGGTTCGTGACACTTTTCTCCAAGTTGGAGAGTTTCACGGGAGAGGGTTCGTTCGATGGTTGGGCTCGGAAGATCTTTGTCAACACTGCCCTTATGTCCTTGCGTAAAAAGGATGCTCTGCGGGATAGAGGAGACCTTGAAGTGTTGACAACCCGCGCTTCGGAAATGCCTTCGCAGATACAGACGTTGGGATATAAGGAACTTATGAGCCTCGTAGCGCAGCTCCCACCCGTGTACAGGACGGCCTTCAACCTTTTTGCGGTAGAAGGTTACTCACACAAGGAGATTGCAGAGGCGCTGGGTATAACAGAGGCCACTTCGCGCTCGCAGGTGCTTAGGGCCAGACAGTTTTTGCAGGAAAAGATAAAGAATTTGTAAGATGCGTACTATGGACACCAAAAATTTTGACAACGTAGTAAAGACTATGTTCGATGCTGCACAGGAAGAGTTTTCTTCCCGTGTATGGGATGGTGTGCAGAGTGCTATGGCCGCCGCAAAGGCTCGCCGCGCGCGCATCATTTTCTTTAGAAGGACCGCCATTGCAGTAAGTGCAGCAGCCGCAGCTCTGCTTCTTGTTCTATGGACGGGCCTCTTTTCTTCTACCCAGACCAATTCTACCCAACCTTATATATCAGATGCAACCAACCTGGTACCGGAGCACAGTCCCGAAGGTGCAGACCCCGTCGCTGCTAACTCCGGCCGGGAAGGATTGCAATCAGAAAACAACCTTCTGGCCCAGGCCGTGCGGGAATCGGGGCCTGCCAGGGCTGCCCTTGTCAATAAGACTGTTGCCGCCGCCCAGGTTGCCCAGGTCGCAGAGACCATAGAAGAGGCATCGGTGGCAGAGGTAGTTGCAGAAGGTTCGGCAGATGCCACCCAGGCTGTCCAGGCTGCTCCGGAAGCGCAGGTTTCCAAAAACGGCAAGGAGATTACCCTGGAGCAACTGATGATGGAAGACATTCTTGCCGCAGGCAAAAGCATCAAGGATAACCCCACTCTCTCCTTTGGCGGCAATCTCCAGAGCAACGGAATAAGCTCCAGCCAGTATGTGCCCACAAGAAAGCGTGCAGGAATAAGCGTTCCTACAGAGAGCACCGTAAAGGAAAGCGGAGACAATACCTACGCTCTTCCCCTTAGCTTTGGAATAGGGGTAAACATTCCTCTTGCCAAGCGTCTTTCCTTGGGTACCGGTCTTTTCTGCACAGAGCTGCGCCGTAACTTCTACGGTCAGTACTATCAGGTTTACGACGACGGCTCATACGACGTTTACTACGGTGATGTTCACAACACTGTCCGCTACCTCGGGGTTCCTATGAACCTGTATTACAATTGCCTGGAAGGGGAACTCATTTCCCTGTACGTTTATGGCGGTGGTGCGGTAGAAAGAGCCCTTACCAATAAGTTCAGGATTGAAAATACGCCGGATGACCTTAACTTTAACGGCAAGATTCACGGGCTTCAGTATTCTGTGGGTGTGGGCTTCGGAATCCAGTTCCAATTCACCAATACCCTGGGCCTTTATCTGGACCCCAGCGTAAGGTACTACTTTGACAGCGATCAGCCTAAAACCATCCGCACCCAGCAGCCCTGGATGCTCTCTATCGAGTTAGGCCTCCGCTTCAACCTCTAGTTTCCTCAGAAAGATACTACTTAAACATTATCTCTGCCGGTGCACGTCCGGCGGCAAGAAGCGCGCGCATTCTGTCCCATACAGGGGCCGTGTGGTCAAAAAACAATCGGTACCCATCGCAAAGAACGTTCACTCCGGTTTGGGCATCGCGGTGCTGCGGGCATTCCCCATTGCAGGCAGGAAGATAAGGACAGCGGGTGCAACGCTTTGGAAGAGAAGAGTATTTGCCGTAGGCGAACCTCAGAACCTTCTCAGAATTCATAAGATCCCTGATCGGAGTAGTGAGCACGTTCCCCAACCTGTATCGCGGATATACAAAATGGTCACACACGTAAAGGTCTCCGTTATGCTCTATAACCGCATTTCCGCTGCAGGTACGCCCAAGGGTGCATACGGCCTCCTTCTGCCCGCACCAGGCAGACAATGTCGAGTCGAATAGCTGAACGTAGTATTTTCCAACGTCGGCCTTAACCCAGACGTCAAAGACATCACACATAAATTCTCCGAAGCCTTTAGCCGATACCGACCAAAACGCGCTTTGGGCCCCATCGGCCCCGGGCTCAACAATGACCGGCCTGGCCTTTTTTCCTCTTATGCGTACAAACTCGGCAACGGGGAGGAATTGCATAAATCTGCTTCCCGTAGCCTTAAGAAATTCGTAAACCTCCTTGCCGTGGCTCTCGCTGCAGCGGTTTACCGTAGTCAGGGTGTTAAACTCTACGCCCTCTCCCTTAAGGATTTCAAGGCCGCGCATAACGGAGTCGAAGGTGGGCTTTCCGCCCTTATCCAGACGATATCTATTGTGGATGTGGGCCGGGCCGTCAAGAGACAGACCCACAAGAAAATTATTTTCCCTGAAGAACTTTGCCAAGGCAGCGTCTACAAGCACTCCGTTGGTCTGTATGCTGTTGAAGACCTTTTTCCCCGCGGCATATTTCTTTTGGAAGTCTATGGCTTTCCTGTAAAAATCAAGCCCCATTACCAGCGGCTCCCCGCCGTGCCAGACAAACTGCACCTGGGGCACATCATTGGCTTCGATGTAAGCCTTGGTAACCTGCTCCAGCACATCAAGAGCCATGCGGGGCTCGCGCCCGCCGTAGAGCTCGCTTTTGTCCAGGTAGTAACAGTAGGCGCAGCCAAGGTTACACAACGACCCTGCCGGCTTAAGCATTATGTTAAATGCCTGCGGCCCGCTAAGGCGCACGGCGTCTTCAATATGCACAGTTTTATCAGACATTTTCGGTCCGGTTCTCTTTTTTGAAAGTACTGGGAGTTACGCCCTTGGCATCCTTGAATGAGGTGCTAAAATAGCGAGGATAGGTGAATCCAACGTCATAGGCAATCTCATTTATGCTTTTTTCTGTGTTAAGAAGCAGGTCTACAGAACGTTCAATGCGCATTCTGTTTATATAGTCCTTCACACCCATGCCTGTGACGTCCTTTACCTTGGAATAGAGGGTGGACCGACTGTATGGCAGCCTGTCCGTAAGGAACTTGATTCCCAGCTCGGGATCGGCAATATTGTTAAGAATAATATCGTCCAGTTTTTCCTTGAATTTTTTGTCTTCTTCCGACGGTTCTTCCATAAGATTGGCGGCGGAGTCTCCTTCTTGCAGATATACTTCCAGGAAATGAGCCATTGCATTTTTGCTGGACGATGCCTGCCTGCTAAGCAGACGGCTTATCACAAGGATAATGAGGGTTATGACAAGCAACAGGCAAAGCAAGGTGAACCAAGTGGTTTTGTACCACGGCGGAAGAATACTCAGAGACAGTAGCACCTTGGGCTCAGAGAAGGTTCCGCCCTTGGTAAGACAAGACACCATCAGCTTATAATCTCCAGGTTCCGGTGCGGTGAGAGAAAAACGAGCCTCGTCGCTGTCGTAGAACCATCGGCTATCTCCTTCCATAATATATTGAAAACGAGTCCTATGAAAAATGTCTTCGTCTTTTACAAGAAAAGAGGCTTCAATTTGCCGGTATTTCCACGGAACACGGATTTCCGGGGTGGTTACATTTACCGGATGCTCTCCTATTGTGATGCGCTCCAGGAATATCTCCGGGTTCCCCGGCTGCGGCACGGACATGTTTCTATTAACCTCTACCAATCCTCCCGATCCGCCCAAATATAGCAAATCCGGGGATTTTTCATTCTGGTAAAGCATCTTTATAGATCCCAGGCGATACCCGTCCGCCTCTGTCCACGACACAAAGCGGTTTTCCTCTGTAAGATACGTAAACAATTGATTCCTGGCGCAAATCCAGAGCTGCCCCGGAGCGTTCCACTCAAGGGAGAGAACGTCGTCAAAATGATATGTGGGCACAGTGACATAGTCCCCGTCAAAAAGGCCCAGGCCGCGATTCGTGCCCACCCATATTCTTCCGTAGTCGTCTATTGCAAGAGCCGTTACTTTCTCGTAGACGGGCACAGAGAAAAGAAGATGCATCCTGGGGTCGTCCTTCCTAAGCCTATAGACATTGTTGTCTTTGTACAGGAGCGCCTGGCCGTCAAGTGCGCAGGCAAGAGCAAGCCACCTCGGAGACGCCTCTCCGGTATCCATAAGAAGCGGCTCAAGTTTTCCCCCTTTGCTTATGTAAGAAGTGCCTCCCAGAAAGCACATATCGCCCCAGGGCAATTCAAAGGCTCTGGGAAGGATGTCCGAATGGAACTCCTCTTGCAATAATTCGTCTCCAGCACAGCGGAACGGAGTCTTGGCTCCGCTCTTTTTATCTATAAGACAGTACTGGTCCATATACATGGAGACCAGCAGGTGTTCCCTGCCGAAACCGGCTATAGACAGAATCTTTCCGTCCGACCCTTTCAGCTTTATAAAAAGCCCGGTACGAGGGTCGAATTTGTGAATTCCGCCGCCATCTGTTCCAACCCAGAGCGTGCCATCGCTGTCCTTGTACAGGCTGGTTATGGCATTATCGGCCAGGCCGCTGGATATCCCGCAAACTGTGCGCATGGGGCTGCTTTTAATCTGGAACAAGCCATGCTTTACCGTTCCGGCCCACAAAGTTCCAAAGGAATCCAGGTGCAGGCAGGTGATAGAATTAGACGGCAGATCCCCGGAAGCACCGGTCTCTCTTTTTAGGGTGGTGAATGTCTCTGATTGGGGAGAAAAAATACTTATACCTCCACCGTCCGTGGCAATCCACAGCTGCTCCCCATAATGGACAAAATCTTGGATATAATTACTGGCCAAACTGGAATTGGCTGTGTTATATTCTCTCATAAGCCTGCCGTCGGCAGAGAACATACAGAACCCCGCCCCGTACGTTGCCGCTAAAACACTGCCGTCGCTGCAGGAATACAGAGCGGTAAGGTTGGATTTTCCCGGATTCGCAAAAAGACTTGCCTGGCCGCCGGGAGTATATCTGAAAAGGCCCCGGGACCTTGTTCCCAGCAGGAGTTCCCCATTCCCCAGAGCCACCATTTTAAAAATGTCATATCCGCTGTCTTTTTCCCTTCCCGGAAAAGGAAGAAAACTGTGCTTTTCTCCGTCTCTCCACTCCAGCAGGCAGCCAGAGGAACCAAAATAAACAGAGCCGCCATACTCCATGGCACAGTATACCTCAACGGCATCTTCCATCTCAAAGTAGTCCTGTTGAGGATTATAAAGTACTATGCCTGTTTCCGTAAGCACCCATATACCACCACGCGAATCTTCCAGAAGACCTCTTACAAGATTGTCCGGCAGGGAATGGACATCTTCCATTCTGGATTTGTACACCTTCACCTTTTGCCTATCAAAGCGGTTGAGGCCGTTCTTGGTGCCAATCCAGAGGGTACCGTGACTGTCCCTTAGCAGTGCGGTAATGTTGGGATGCGAGAGACCGTCCTCTACGGAAATAGCTTTGTATGAGTAGAAAAACATCTGTGCCCCCAGGGGCTGCAGGTTCAACAATATCATCAATATGACAAAAATACGGCGCATCTCAAGCGCTAATATAACAATTTTGGACAAATTTTGACTTTGTTCGGATAAAGTTTGACTTTATCGTTTTTAATTCTTTGTATGTTTGCGTAGGTGGCTATACATCCCCAAACAATCATAACCAAACATCAATTAACCACTTATGCTAAAACACCTCTTCAAAATCATCATGACGGCGGTTATCATAACAATGACCTCCATCAGCGTGCTTGCGCAAACAACACAGACGGTGAGCGGAAAGGTTTCCGACCATTCCGGAGCACCTATAATCGGCGTCTCTGTGTCTGTGAAAGACACCCCTAACGGTGCAATTACAGACCTTGACGGATCTTACTCCATATCCCGCGTAAACAGCGGAGACGTACTTATATTTTCTTGCATAGGCTACACTTCCAAAGAAGTTGTTTGGACCGGAGGTCCACTCGACGTGGTTTTGCAGGAAGACAGCGAAATGCTGGAAGAAACAGTGGTCGTAGGCTACGGTGTCCAGAAAAAAGTGAATCTAACCGGTTCCGTATCGCAGGTAAAGGGAGAGGAATTCTTATTCCGCCCTGTTGTCGATGCTGCCCAGGCACTTCAAGGCATGGTTCCTGGTCTAACAATTTCCAATACGTCGGCCGGAACCCCTGGTTCCAAAACCACTATCACACTCCGCGGACAGGGAAACCTTAGCGGGACCGGCACTCCTTATATCCTGGTGGATGGCGTTGAAATGGGCCTCCATGATGTTAATCCTAATGATATAGAGAGCATCTCCGTGCTAAAGGATGCAGCATCTGCAGCTATCTACGGTGCGCGTGCGGCATATGGCGTCATATTGGTCACCACAAAGAAGGGAAAGGACGGAAAGCCTGTCATAAGCTACACTGGGAATGCCGGTTGGAACGCTCCTACCAAGCTGCCAACTATGGTTAACGCGATAGATTTTGCAAACTACTGGAACGACGGCGCAACCAACGCAAGTGCTCCCAGAAAATACTCCGACGAGAAGATAGCCGATCTAGAGAAATACATTAACGGAGACACGTCAGTGGATGCTTTTGCAGAACTGCGGACAGGAGATCCTGCCAGTACCGATCCTTCAAGCCTTGAGAACTCTGAACGGGGTCTTGGCAACACGGACTATTTTAAACTGCATTATAAGGATTGGGCGTTCAAACAGTCCCACAATCTATCGGTCCGTGGAGGTAACGATAAAGTACAGTACTACGTTGGAGGCGGAATCTATGACGAAGACGGCATTCTCCGTTTTGCCGACATGGGATACAAGAGACTCAACGTGAGTGCAAACACTCAGGCCCAGGTAACTGACTGGCTCAAACTCTCCTTTGACACCAAATTTGTCCACGGACAGGTTGACAGTCCATTTGGTGACGGCGGTATTAGCTATGGCTTCTTCCATACCCTGGCCCGAGAGTTTTCTACCAAGCCGTATTTGGATCCTAACGGTCACTACATTGAGTACACTATGATTCCCTATCTCCAAAGCGGCACTTATACCAAGAATCTGACTAACCGCCTGGATCTTACTCCAAGTATTCAGATACAGCCTATAAAGAACTGGTTTATTACTTTGGACTACACCTACAGGCTGAATATAGAAAACTATGAGGCCGTGGCCATAGCACCTGATATCTATATGATGGATGGCGAAACCACCATTAAAGGCGCCCGCTCCGAACTTGGGGTTCCCACCAGCGGAAAATATACACGCTCAAATACAGATAGGACATACCAGAGTATAAACTTTTACTCCAATTACTCTTTAATACTTGCAGAAAGGCATAATATAAATCTTCTGGCAGGCTATCAGGAAGAGGATTTACATTATGCATATGTGAAGAACTCCATTGTCGGCCCTTACAGTACAGCCACTCCCAATGTAAATATGGGAAGTGAAGAAAAGATAACTGTTGACACCCGCTATGGCTGGGCCACCCGTGGTTTCTTCGGCAGGATTAATTATAACTTTGATGGCAGGTATCTCTTAGAGCTCAATGGCCGATATGACGGATCTTCTCGTTTTGCAGCCGACCACCGCTGGGGCTTCTTCCCTTCTGTTTCTGTTGGCTGGAACGTTCATAGGGAATCATTCATGGCAAATGCCCAGAACTGGCTTTCCAATTTAAAACTGCGTGCCTCTTATGGTCTTCTTGGCAACCAGGCAGGAGCATCTACCTACACCTTTGCAGCAACGATGGACATTAGTTCCAGTCCTGGCAGCTATGTATTTCCCGACGGTAGACATAACTACACCCTTGCCCCAGGCGTAGTGAATCCTTTCACAACATGGGAGAAGGTTCTCAATAAGAACATAGGCCTTGACTTCGGATTCTTTGACAATGCTCTTACCGGTTCGTTGGATGTGTTCCAGAGAGATACCCGCGATATGCTTGGTCCCGGCGAAGACTTCCCCGATATCTACGGTGCAGATGCTCCCCAGACCAATAATGCAAACATGCGAAACCGAGGCTGGGAATTAGCCGTTAATTATCGCGGCTATATAGGTAGGGATATCCAGTACACAATAGGAGCATCTATTGCTGATGCCACGGCGGTTGTTACCAAATACTCCAATCCTACTGGCACAAATCCAGACTCCAACTGGTATGAAGGAAAACACGTAGGTGAAATATGGGGCTACCACGCAGACGGACTCATCCAGAGTCAGGCAGAGGCCGATGAATACAATAATATGGATCTAAGTTTCGTAAGTTCCGCAACATGGGTTCCCGGCGACGTGAAGTATGCAGACCTTAACAACGATGGTTGCATAGACAAGGGCTCCGGTAAACTGGGCGATATGGGAGACTATAAAATAATAGGTAACACAACTCCCAGATACAACTATACAATAAACGGCTCCCTAAATTGGAAGGGACTGGGGCTCAGCTTCCTCCTTCAAGGTGTAGGCAAGCGCGATTACGATCCCACCAGTTCTCTATACTTCTGGGGCTGGGGCCCTTTTGCACAGGTAACCGTATTTCAGGAGCATCTGGATTATTGGAGAGAAGATAACCCCAATGCATACTATCCCAAGCCGTATATTCACAACGCCGGGGGTATAGGCATTTATGCCAATAAGAACAAGCAGATTAGCGACAGATTTTTGCAGAATGCCGCATATTTACGCCTGAAGACCATCACACTCTCTTATGATCTCCCCAAGTCAATTATCAGGAAAGCCGGCCTCTCAAAGGCCCAGATTTATGTGACAGGTGAAAACCTCCTCACTTTCACCAAGCTTTCTACCATATTTGATCCAGAAGGGATATTCACTTACAACAGCTATAATGGAGGTAATAATCAGAGAGGGGCTTCGGATGCGGGTAAGAGCTACCCGATGAACAAAACCATCTCTGTTGGTATGGTCATTAACCTTTAAAAGACGATAACATGAAACTCAAATATATACTTTATATTCTGGTCCTTTCTGCCGCTGGATCGGCCTGCTTCAAGTTAGATAAAGATCCGGAAGGAGTGCTCTCTACCAAAAAGCCGTTCCGCTCTACCGGTGAAATCCAGAACTATGTAAACCAGTTCTACGAGACCGGCCTCAGGACACAGGGTTTCTCTATGGGAGGAGGCTCGCAGATTGCAGGTGGCGACGTAAACAGCGATAACCTTGCGTCAAATTCTCCCGATAGAAGAACAAACGGCGGGCTTTCGTTGGGTAATGCCTCTTCCATTAAAACACAGTACACTCATATCCGTGACGTAAACTACCTCCTTGCCAATAAGGACAATTGCGACAAGACGGGAAACTATAACCAGCTCATAGGCGAGGCGTACTACTTCCGCGCCTGGTATTATTATCAGCTCCTGAAGGACTATGGCGGAGTTGCTATTGTAAAGGAACCTCTGAATCCGGACCTGGAAGCTATGCAGGTAGGACAGGACACAAGAAGCTCCGTTGCAGATTTTATTTTGGAAGACCTCGACATCGCTATCGACCTTCTGGACGAGCAGGATAATTCCGCTTCGCGTCGCATTCACAGGGATGTCGCACGTGCTCTCAAGAGCGAAGTAGCCCTTTTTGAAGGAACTTGGGAGAAATACCATAAGGCCAAAAACGACCCGTTTTACGACACTACCATAGATGACGCAAAGATTCAGGATTATCTGCAGGCTGCCGCAGATGCCGCCAAGGAGGTGATGGATCGCAATGTCTGGCAGATTCACAATACAGGGAATCCTCTTGATGACTACCGTACAGTGTTTGCAACAACAAACCTGGACAACAACAAGGAGGTTCTATGGTACCGTTATTACGACGGAGCAACTGTGAATCAGGGCAACAACGTAGACCGTTATCTAAACAAAGGTGGCGGCGGAATTGGCGTAACCTCGTCGCTGGTGAATGACTACCTGACAATTGAAGGTAAGCCCTATTCCAAGAGTGACCGGATCGCGGCCCAATCTACTTACGGAAAGGAGCTAATGCCCACTGTGCGCGACCCTCGTCTTTCACAGACCGTAGCAATGCCCGGCCAGGTTCTGCGTCCCGATATCCCGGGCGGAATGCTGTATCCTCCCCTCATTGCCGAAGGCCATCACCAGAACACCACGGGATATGCTATGCTAAAGCATGTGCAGATAGACTATACGGGAAATCTGGAGGCAGAATTCGCCGGCTCTACACCGGGTATTCAGTTCCGTTATGCCGACATACTCCTCAACTATGCAGAGGCTCTGGCCGAGCTTGACGGAGCGGCAAATGCCACCGCTATTGTGGATGCAATACAACCCCTGCGAGACAGAGTGGGAATGCCAGGCGTAGACTTTGACCGTGAATACAATACCGACGATGAATACCCCTTCAAGGGCTTGGACAAATACATCCAGGCAGTACGCCGCGAACGTCGCGTGGAACAGGCTCTGGAAGGCCGCAGATTCTACGACATTATGCGTTGGGCCGCAGCGGGTGATTTGCTTGTTGACTGGACACCTCAGGGCGCCATGTTTACCGGCAGTAACCTGCCTTCTTTCTATCCCGAAGGAGGCCTGGTAGAGAACGAGAGCATATACCTCACCGGCAGTACGGCAGATACGCAGCGTTTCATACTGCCCATTGCACCCAGCACTCTGCCAGGAGGATATCAGTTCAACGTAGACCGTGATTATCTGCTTCCGTTCCAACAACGTCTTATCACACTTACAAACGATAAGTGGCAGCAAAATCCCGGATGGTAATGAATACACAGCGTGTCTTTTTAATAATCACCGGAGCTGCAGCAACTGCTGCTGCGGTCTCTTGCTCAGGGGATAAGAAAGCCCAGGGGAAGCCACTGAACGTGGTATACATCATGTGCGATGACCACTCTTTTCAGACAATAAGCGCATATGACGACAGATTCATGGAAACTCCCAATATAGACCGCCTGGCCCACGAAGGGGCACGTTTTACAAACAGCTTCGTGGCAAACTCGCTGAGCGGCCCTTCCAGGGCGTGCATGCTCACGGGCAAACACAGTCACAAGAACGGATTCACCAATAACGAGCACGGTATATTTGACGGACGTCAGCAGACGCTCCCAAAACTCCTGGGAGCAGGCGGGTATCAGACAGCCATGATTGGCAAATGGCACCTTGTGAGCGAGCCCACGGGCTTTGATTACTGGGACATTCTAACCGGCCAGGGAGACTATTACAACCCCGTTTTTATAAGGAACGGAGAGCGTCTGGTGCGTGAAGGCTACTCGACGGACATTACCACGGACGTAGCTTTTGAGTGGCTGGACGGCAGGGACAGGAACAAGCCTTTTTGCCTGTTCCTGCACTACAAGGCGCCGCACCGCAGTTGGATGCCGGACCTCAAGGACCTTGGTATGTTTGACGACAAGGAATTCCCTCTTCCGGAAACCTTCTATGACGACTACGCCACACGGCAGGCTGCGGCAAAGCAGGAGCTGAGTATCATTAAGGATATGAACGTCATTTACGACCTTAAGATGGCCGACAAAGAGAATGAAATACACACCCCGGAGCAGCCAGAGTTGGAGAATTACGGCAGAAGCTTGTACAGGCAGGATCTTGAGCCGGGACAGCTGGTGCCGGGAAGGATGACGGCAGCGCAGCAGGGCCTCTGGGATGCATATTACGACCCCATAATAGCAAAGTTCAAGGAAGACAAGCCAGAAGGAAACGCCCTCTCTGAATGGAAGTACCAAAGGTATATGAGGGATTACTGTAGCGTGATACACTCCGTAGACCGCAACGTGGGCCGTGTATACGATTACCTCAAAGAGAATGGCCTTTTGGAGAACACAGTGATAATTTACACCTCCGACCAGGGCTTCTATATGGGTGAGCACGGATACTTTGACAAGCGGTATATGTATGAAGAGAGTTTCCGTACCCCGCTCATAGTAAGAATGCCTGGACAAAGCAAACAGGTGGATGTAGACGGCATGGTCCAGAACATAGACTATGCGCCCACTATCCTGGAAATCGCAGGACTGCCCATACCCGATGATATTCAGGGTGAGAGTTTCCTGCCCCTTCTAAAAGGCAGCAAGCCTGACACCTGGCGCAAAAGCCTGTACTACCATTATTACGAGTATCCGGCAGAGCATTCCGTACGTCGCCACTACGGCGTAAGGACAGAACGCTACAGCCTTATGCATTTTTATAACGATATTGACGAATGGGAGCTCTTTGACCTTAAGGAAGACCCTATGCAACTTCACAACATCTACGGGGAGGCAGGAACGGAAATCCTCACCGAAGAACTTATGCAGGAGTTGGAAAGGCTTCAAATCCTTTACGACGACCCCATCCGTAAAAAAAATAGATAAAGTACTAAACCGCAAATGAACCACATTATTATTAATAACCTAATTATCCACATCATGCTAAAACAATCTCTCAAAACTGGCATGCTGCTACTTTCCGTAGCCGCCGCCATTTGTGGAGCAGGAATGGTGAGGGCTCATGCCTCCGACTCCTCTTCTGCTCTGCAAGCAGAGCAGTCCCGAACCTGTACGGGTACAGTTGTTGACGGTGCGGGAGCCCCCGTTATCGGTGCATCTGTTCTTATCAAAGGAACACTAAAAGGAACCTCTACAGATATAGACGGACAATTTTCTATTCCTCAGGCAAATCCCGGCGACATTCTGCAGGTAACCTCCATAGGTTACCTTCCCGTAGAAGTAACGTGGGATGGCTCCCCTCTAACCATCGCCCTTGATGAAGACCCTCTCTCCCTGGAAGAGTCTGTCGTTGTGGGTTATGGCGTACAAAAGAAAGTTAACGTGACAGGTTCCGTAAGCACGGTAGGCTCCGAGGCCTTGTCTTCAAGACCTGTACAAAAACTGTCTCAGGCGTTGCAGGGCCAGGTCCCCGGCCTCAACTTTAGCGTAACCACCGGAGGTGGTGAGCTCAATCAGGGGATGAGTGTAAATGTACGCGGTATCGGAACTATCGGTGCCGGGTCCTCCGGTTCTCCTCTTGTGCTCATTGATGGTATAGAGGGTAATATGAACACCATCAATTACAACGACGTAGAGAGTATCTCTGTCCTTAAAGATGCCGCTTCGTCCTCTATTTACGGTGCACGCGGTGCTTTTGGCGTTATTCTCATTACCACTAAAAGCGGTAAAGCCGGCAACACCCACGTTTCCTACAACGGAAGCATGGACTTCAGCAGCGCTGTTCATCTGCCCAGGATGATGAGATCTGACAGGTTTGTGCGATATTTTAACCGTGCACGTGCCCTGGCCGGACAGGAGCCTATGTTTGACGCTGCTACAGTACAGCGTGTAGATGACTTCATAAACGGGGTCAGCGATATTCAGACCATTCCTAACGACCTGGAAAACCGCTGGGGAACTTACGAAACCGGCAGTGCCAACACAGACTGGTTCCGTGTCTTTTATGGCGACAATGCTCCATCCTATAACCACAATGTCAGTATAAGCGGCGGCACGGAACGCCTGAATTATCGCGTAAGCGGAACTTTCCAGAGCACCGAAGGACTTCTGAAGTTTGGGCAGGACAAAATGAACCGCTTTAATATTGATGCAAAGATTGGCGCCAGACTTACAGACTGGGCAAGACTCAATTTCTCTACAAAGTGGATTCGTGAAGATTATACACGTCCCACATATCTTACGTACAGCAGCCACCTGTTTATGCATAATATTGCACGCCGCTGGCCCAATGTTCCCGTTTACGATCCCAATGGTCACCTGATTGGCAATATGGAAACAGAGGCGCTGCAGGATGGTGGTGAGCAGTTAACCCAGAAAAATTACTACACCAACCAGATAGCCTTCATCTTTGAACCTATCAAGGACTGGCGTATAAATATCGAGGGCAATATGCGCACCTACACCAACAGGGATCATCAGGTAATCCTACCCGTAATCTCTTACGACTGCGATAACCAGCCTTATTTCGATACCTGGGACAGTGCGGCCTTTTCCCCTGGCCAGAGTCGAGTGTATGAATCTCGCTATACCGAAGATTATTTCACGACCAATATCTATTCTGACTATTCCTTCTCGCTTGCCGACTCTCACAACTTCCACGTTCTGGCCGGTTTCAACGCAGAACTTACCAAATACGACACGGCGTCGGCATCGGGAGATTATCTGGTAGATATCAACGTTCCATGGCTGGATCAGACCACAACCAATCCACAAGTGGGCGGTGGTCGTGAACATCATGCCGTGGCTGGTTTCTTTGGCAGAATCAACTATAACTACAAGGAGCGCTACCTCCTTGAACTTAATGGACGTTATGACGGATCTTCCCGCTTTATCGGAGACAAGCGCTGGGCCTTCTTCCCGTCCATTTCGGCCGGTTGGAACATTGCAAAAGAGCCGTTCTTCGAGCAACTTTCAGAGAAAATAAGCACTCTTAAACTTCGCGCTTCGTGGGGTTCACTTGGTAATACCAATACAAATAACTGGTATCCTTTCTATGAAACCATGCCCGTTTCTTCTGCCGCAGGAAACTGGATTATTGACGGAAAAAGACCTAATATAGCTGGAATACCAGGCCTTATAAGTCCTTATATGACTTGGGAAACAATTCAAACGCTGGACTTCGGCCTTGATATAACGGCCGCGAGGGGACGATTGAATTTCACCTTCGACTGGTTCCGCCGAGTTACCAAGGATATGATTGGTCCCGCACCGGAACTGCCTGCCGTCCTTGGAGCAGACGTGCCCAGGGTTAACAACTCCGATATGCTATCCCGCGGTTGGGAAATTGAACTTGGATGGAGGGACCAGATTGGACACGACTTCTCTTACGGTGCCCGACTGGTGCTGTCAGACTCTCGTCAGTTCGTTACACGCTACCCCAATGAAACAATGTCTCTATCCAACTACTACAATGGAAGGGAAATAGGAGAAATTTGGGGCTATCAGGCAATTGGTCTTGCAAGAACCCAGGGTCAGATGAACGAATGGCTTAATAATAACCTGCCCAGCTGGGGCGCAGGCTGGGGCGCAGGAGACCTGATGTATGTAGATGTCAATGGCGACGGCAAGGTCAATCCCGGAAATAACACTCTGGACGATCACGGCGACCTTGAAATCATTGGTAACAGCAGTCCCCGCTACAACTTTGGTATTATGCTCGATGCTGCGTGGAAGGGCATTGATATCAAAGCATATTTCCAGGGTGTAGGAAAACGCGACTACTGGTTAAGCGGTCCTTACTTTACCGGCGCAGGAGCATCTAATATGTGGCAGTGCGCAGCCTTCGATTCCCATTGGGATTTCTGGAGAGACGAAAACGACGAATTTGGTGCAAATTTAGATGCCTATTTCCCCAAGCCGCAGTTCGACCAAGGTGCTAAGAACTTCGAGGTCTCCAGCCACTACCTTCAGAATGCTGCATATATAAGACTTAAAAATATCCAGATTGGTTACTCACTTCCCCATAAATGGATAGAGAGGGCAGGTCTGTCCTCTGTACGATTATATGTATCGGGAGAAAATCTTCTGACTTTCACCAAGATGTTCAAGGAATTTGATCCGGAGACCATTGGTGGCGACAGGGGCGACGGTAAGGTTTATCCCATCCTTAAGACCTACTCCTTTGGCGTAAACATTAATTTCTAAGATGGATCCAGACATGAAAAAGATATTATATTTTTTGGCAATTGCCTCAACTTTGTTGCTGTCATCCTGCAACAAATTCCTTGACCGCGAGCCAATTACCAGCATCACTCCCAAGCAATATTTTAAATCTGCCGATGAGTTGGCCGCTTATACTATCAACTACTATACAACCTTCTTCACATCATACGCAGGCAACTATAATGTTGGCGTAATAGCAGAAGATGCCTGCACGGACAATATGGTAAGGGATGGCTCCGGTAACGGTGCAGCACTTCAGTATTTTTCTACCTCTAACACACGCTTTCTTGTTCCAACGGGACAGCCTACCGATCCCTATCACAGGAAAATTAGAATTTGCAATTATTTCTTTGAACGGGTTCTCCCAAAAATAGAAGACGGCTCCTTAAGCGGCAATGACGTAGATCATTATGTAGGAGAGATGTACGTATTGCGCGCCCTGGCATATTTTTCTGCTTTGCGCAACTTTGGAGATTTCCCGATAGTCGAAACCCCTCTTCCCCCTGAACGCGACAGTCTTGTAGAGAAAAGCAAGCGCGCACCCCGAAACGAGGTTGCCCGCTTCATCCTTTCCGACCTTGACAAGGCCATCGAACTCCTTAATCTCACCGATACCCGCCGCATAACCAAGGATCTTGCTCTTCTTATCAAATCCAGAGTGGCCCTTTACGAAGCAACTTTTGAAAAGTATCACAGAGGCAGCGGCCGTGTCCCCGGCGACCCGGACTGGCCCGGAGCATCAATGAGTTACAACATCGATAAGACCTTCGATATAGACGGAGAGATAGAATTCTTCCTGGAGCAATGTCTTTCCGCTGCCGAACAGGTTGCAGACGCACACACCCTGGTAACCAACAGCGGCAAGATGAACCCGACCGACAAGGTTTACGGATGGAATCCCTATTTTGAAATGTTCAGCCAGCCGGATCCAAGTACTGTAGACGAGGTTCTGCTCTGGAGAGAATACAGCACTGAACTAAACATAGGTTCCGGACAGGGTCCGTACATCTATGAAGGCGGTAACTGCGGAGCAACCCGCAGTTATGTAGACGCGTTCCTGATGAAAAACGGACTTCCCATCTATGTTCCCGATTCCGGCTATAAAGGTGACGAATCTCTTGATCTTCAGCAGCAGGACCGCGACGAGCGTCTTCAGTTGTTTGTCTTCAACAACAGCGATGTGCTTCTACTTGATGAAGGAGAGATAACTCTTTTTAATGCACCTCTGTTCCTGGCACAGGCCGAGCATCACGACCGTACCGGTTTCCGAATCCGCAAGACCTATACCTACGATGTAATGCAGACCGCCAAGGCACACGGAAGCATCTATGGCACCAATGGTCTGGTTCTTTACCGTGCTGCCGAAGCCTATCTCAATTATATTGAGGCTTACTACGAGAAAAACGGAAGTATCGGAGGAAAGGCCGATACTTACTGGAGGGCCATCCGCGAAAGGGCCGGAGTTGATACAGACTACAACAAAACCATAGCCGCCACAGAATTCTCAATGGAGGATGACTGGGGTATGCGTTCCGGTATGGATTTGATAGATGCAACTCTGTTCAACATACGCCGCGAGCGTCGCTGTGAATTCATAGGCGAAGGCTTCCGTTGGGACGATCTTATCCGCTGGCGCTCCTTCGATTATCTTATGACAGAAAAATGGATTCCCGAAGGTGTAAACCTGTGGGGCGGAGATCTTTGGGATAACGATTTGTACAAGGATGAAGGAAAGCCTTTGTTCGTTGAAGGCGGCTCTGGCATTTTAGAGGCCAATGTGTCATCCAGGTATGACTCCAAATACGTTCGGCCGCTGCGCATCATATACGAAAATAACGAACTTTTTGACGGTTATTCGTGGCACAAAGCCTACTACTTGAGTCCCTACGGAGTGCAGGACCTTACTCTGACCTCATCAGATGGTTCGCTTAAAACTTCCATGGCTTATCAGAATCCCTACTGGCCGGCCAAGGGCTCCGAAGGACCGCTTGAATAAGACATTTTTAATGATTATTTTTGAGGTTGCCCTGCCCTTTAGGAAGGGCAGCCTCTTTTAACAAAAAACATTTCCTGATGAAAAAAATTATCACTATTATTGTAACAGCAACGGCCCTTATCGCCTGTTCTACGCAAGAGACTGGCTGGTCTCTTGTATGGACGGAGTCCTTTGATGGGCCCGATATTGACACATCGGCGTGGTCGCGTGTAGAAAACGGCCGCAACGACTGGAATAACATGATGTCCCTTAGGGAAGACCTTGCCTTCATAGAAAACGGTGAACTTGTACTGCTTGGAAAAGTAAATGACGGCGCCGGCGACGAAACAACCCATTTTGTTACCGGAGGCGTACATAGCCGGGGCAAAAAAGCCTTCCGTATGTGCAAGATAGAGATAAGGGCAAAATTCAACAATGCAAACGGCTTCTGGCCCGCCCTCTGGCTAATGCCAAATGTTACGCTGCCGGAGCCTGTATATGCAGAGTTGGACATTATGGAGCACCTTAATCACGACGACTTTGTGTACCAGACAGTACACTCCTACTACTCCTTGAACGTAGACCGGGATAACCCGCCTAACTATAATACGTGCAATGTAAACAAGAATGACTGGAACACCTACAGTGTAGAAATCTACCAGGACCGCATCTGTATGCTCACAAATGGTATAACAACCCTCACATATCCAAGAGTTGAGGGGAAAGAATACCAATTCCCCTGGCCGGAATATCCTTTCTACATAATTCTTTCCAACCAGTTGGAAGGTTCCTGGGTGGGTCCTGCAGACAAGAAGGAAGAACTTCCGTCGGAACTTAGAATAGACTGGATTAAGGTTTATCAATGGAAATAAAGAAGTACACACTTCTGTTTACCGCAGCAGCGGCGGCGTCCTGCACAGGCCAAAAGGCGCCGGAGCGCACTGCTCCCAATGTTATTATCATCCTGGCAGATGACCTGGGGTACGGAGATCTTTCGCCATACGGAGCTCTTAATGTTCCAACTCCAAATATAGAGAGGCTTGCCGGCGAGGGCACGCGTTTTACAAACGCCTATGCCACAGCATCGGTTTCCACACCGTCGCGTTATTCGCTCCTAACCGGGCACTATGCCTGGAGGCGTCCCGACACCGATATTGCCGTGGGCGATGCCGGGATGATAATAAGACCGGAACAATATACGATGGCCGATCTTTTCAAAAACTCCGGCTACACAACGGGTGCCTTTGGGAAATGGCATCTTGGGCTTGGAGACAAAGGCGGACAGCAGGACTGGAACGCTCCGCTTCCTCTGGCCCTTGGGGATATAGGTTTTGACTATTCTTACATTATGGCCGCAACGGGAGACCGTGTACCCTGTGTCTTCATAGAAAACGGAAAGGTGGTTAATTATGACCCTGACTCCCCGATAGAAGTCAGTTACAACGCTCCCTTCCAGGGAGAACCTCTTGGGAAAGATCATCCGGAACTTCTGTATAATCTTAAATCTTCTCACGGGCACGATATGGCCATTGTAAATGGCATTGGTCGCATCGGTTATATGAAGGGCGGAGGCAGGGCACTATGGAAAGATGAGAATATTGCCGATTCGCTCACTACCCGCGCCTTGCAGTTCATCCGGGAGAATAAGGACCGGCCCTTTTTCCTGTACCTGGCCACAAACGACATACACGTGCCGCGATTCCCGCATGAGCGCTTCCGCGGGGTAAGCGGAATGGGCCTCAGGGGCGATGCTATTGCCCAGTTTGACTGGACAGTCGGCGCCGTGATGGACCAGCTGAAGAGTCTTGGGCTGGAAGATAATACATTGCTGATAGTAACCAGCGATAACGGGCCGGTACTTGACGACGGATACCAGGACGATGCTGCAGCCCTTCTTAACGGGCACGATCCTTCTGGAAGACTTCGCGGCAACAAATATACCGTCTACGAAGCCGGAGCAAGGGTACCGGTCATAGTTCGGTGGCCCGGGCACGTCCCGGCCGGCGGCGAATCCCACGCCCTGGTAAGTCATATAGACCTCTTTGCCTCCTTCAGAGAAATGCTTGGTGCCACAATGCCCAAGGGGGCTGCCCCGGACAGTAAAAATTACCTTGACGCCTGGCTTGGACAGGATGGGGAAGGACGAGAACATGTAATAACTCAGGCTAATAACCGTACACTTAGCGTACGCACCAGGCAGTGGAAATATATTGAGCCGTCGGATGGCCCTTCTGCCTATTCCTGGGCTCCTGAAATATATCTTGGCTACGAAAACAAGCCGCAATTGTATCTGTTGACCTCCGACCCGGCCGAGAAGTATAATCTTGCGGCCGAAAGACCGGAGGTATGCGACAGCCTTGCGTCTATACTTGAACTTATATCTAATGGAAACAACTAAAATTCTTCTCGCAGTTGCAGGCGCAGCTGCTGCAGCATCTTGTTCTCCAAAGCAAAAAACACAGGTACAACACCCAAACATAGTCTTCATCCTTGCCGACGACCTTGGATGGGGAGACCTTTCCTGCTACGGACAGGAGAGGTTTTCCACGCCAAACATAGATTCGCTTGCCAGAGGCGGAATGCTTTTCACCCAGGCCTATTCCGGCACCACGGTCAGTGCGCCTTCGCGTTCCTGCCTTGTTACCGGCACTCACAGCGGCCATACGGCAGTGCGTGGCAACCGGGAACTGGAACCGGAAGGCCAGTATCCACTTCCGGAAGGCTCCGAGACCATTTTCAAAGATATGCAGGCGGCCGGATATCTCACGGGCGCCTTTGGCAAATGGGGCCTTGGTTTTGTGGGTTCTACAGGAGATCCGGCAGCGCAGGGCATAGATACTTTCTTTGGGTACAACTGCCAGCTGCTTGCTCACAGTTACTATCCGGACCATCTTTGGGAGAATTCCCGGAAGATAGAACTAGAGGATAATACAGATGCCATTCCATACGGCAAAGGGACTTATGCTCCGGACCTGATTCACCGCAAATCCCTTGAATTCATAGAGAATGCCGTCGCCTGCGGGAAGCCTTTCTTTATGTGGTATCCAACTACAATTCCGCACGCCGAGCTTATTGTCCCTGAGGATGAAGTAATAGCATCGTTCAGAGGAAAATATCCAGAGACTCCGTATAAGGGCATAGATGACGGGCCTTATTTCAGAAAAGGCGGATACGTGTCACAGGAATATCCGCACGCCACATTTGCCGCCATGGTTACGCGTCTTGACAATTATGTAGGGGAGATTGTGGACAAGCTCAGGGAACTAGGTGTCTACAATAACACGGTTATAATCTTTGCAAGCGACAACGGGCCGCATACAGAAGGCGGTCACGACCCTGACTTTTTTAACAGCAACGGCCCCTGGCGCGGCTATAAGCGAGATGTTTACGAGGGCGGGATACGCGTTCCGCTTATAGTGTCCTGGCCCGGGCACATTGGGCAGAACGTGCAGACAGATTTTATGTGCTCGTTCTGGGATATGATGCCCACCTTGCGTGAAATGACAGGCGTGGCTCCAGCCCAAGGCCTTGACGGGGTATCGCTCCTACCGCTGATTTGCGGTACAGGCGTCCAGAAGGAGCACGATTTCCTTTACTTCGAGTTTCAGGAGCAGGGCGGTAGACAGGCCGTACGCCAAGGCCCATGGAAACTTGTACATCTGGATATAAGGACAGATAATCCGCACTACGAGCTTTACAACATTGACGAAGACCCCGGAGAGACTACGAATATAGCCGTCTCTTATCCGGAGCAGCTTGCCCGTCTTAAAGCCATAATGGAGCGCGAGCACATTCCAAACCCGGACTGGCCGCTGCTTCCCTGATCAGAACATATATCTGAAAGGAACCTGGTTACTTCATTTCCTTGGTGTATCGATGGTTGCCTGGGCCGGCCACGCTGTTATTGTGGTTAAGTTTGAAATTCTTGTTAAAGATACAAAAATCCCGGGTGTTTTTTGCGATAACTTTTGGTATCGTGAAAAAAATATATACCTTTGTACTTTAGAAAAGCGATGAAGAAAAAGAAAAAAATAAATATCGTTCATTGTTCAGATACATACATCTCGATCGCCTTTTGGCGTCGACACTTATGGATACAATAACAGAAGCCCCTATGGCCACAAAGCTTGAAAAAGCAGGTGGAATAGGGGCTTTTAAAATGCAGTTATAGGATTGATTATGACCGAGGAAAAACTAATTGAGGCAATTCGCATTGTGCCCGATTTTCCCGTTAAGGGAATCCAGTTCTTTGACGTGACCACCCTATTCAAGGACGTAGCATGCTACGCAGAGGTGATAGACCGTATATGCTCACTTTACGCAGATAAGGGAATAACGAAAGTGGCCGGGATAGAATCCCGCGGCTTCGTTACAGGAGCGGCGGTTGCTGCAAGGCTGGGAGCCGGGTTCGTTCCAATCCGCAAGCCAGGGAAACTTCCCGCCCGTGTGGTATCGGAGAAGTACACCAAAGAGTATGGCACCGATTCCCTGGAGATTCACGATGACGCAATAACTCCGGACGACGTGGTACTTGTCCACGACGATGTACTGGCCACCGGAGGTACAGCGTTAGCAGCAGTAAAGCTGGTAAAGGGCTTCGGTCCCAAAGCCGTATTTTGTAATTTCATCATTAACATTACCGACTGTCCGCGAACGTCCCCCATCCCGGAGGATGTTCCCGTAGAGTCTATACTCAATATGGCAGAAAGGTAAAACCACTTATTTTTATATATTACTTTCATAAATTACATTTTATGCAGTTTAAACATTTTGTAGTTGCAATAGCAACACTTGCATTCGCTCAAGGAGCGATGGCACAGACTAATCTCCAGACTTTCTATGATTTTGGAAAGGACCGCGACCACTTTACCACTACACTGGAGGGATTCTACGGTGACCGGTGGGGTAACACCTTCTTTTTTATCGACTACGATTTTGACAAGAAGAAGACAGATCCTGAACAGCATCACAATCAGGCACCCAGCGGCTCCTATATGGAAATAGCCCGCTGCCTTAATTTCTGGCAGGAAAGCAAACTTGGAGCCCTCAGCCTTCAGGTAGAGTACAACGGTCTGGTTGGAGTGAACCAGAATTTCCTCTTCGGTATTGATTACTTCGTGCACAATGCCGACTTCAGCAACACTTTTAACTTCAAACTCCTGGGAAAAACCTTCAGCCGCGGCGTACATAGCGACCTCCCCTTGCAGTTCACCTTTGTATGGGGGATGCAGGATATCTTTGGCGTAAAGGGTCTCCGCTTCAGCGGCTTTGCCGATGTCTGGGGAGAGAAAGTGGTTGCTTTTGCAGAAAAAGAGGGCAGCGACAATTTCCTCAAGGAGGGCAAGTTCGTGTTCATCTCAGAGCCTCAGCTTTGGTACAACATCGGCAGCCTTATAGGATGCAAAAATCTTCACATTGGTACAGAGATTGAGCTTTCCTATAACTTTGCAGGTTACAGCGGCTTCCTGGCCCGTCCTTGTATAGGTACAAAGTGGGTATTCTAAGCGGAGGTTTGATTTATGACAAATTTCCTTTCCAAGGCCTTTGGCTTTGATCCCACAAAGCATTCTGTCCGCACAGAGATTCTTGCCGGACTTACAACCTTCCTTACGATGGCCTACATCCTGGCCGTCAATCCCGGTATCTTCAGCGCACTTCCCGGAATGCCCGGAGGCAGCGTCTTTACCGCTACGGCTCTTGCCGCTATCGTGGGAACCCTTGTAATGGCATTCTATGCCAAGAAGCCTTTTGCCCTTGCCCCCGGTATGGGTCTTAACGCTTTCTTCGTATTCTCCGTCTGTCTGGGTATGGGCCACAGCTGGCAGTTCGCACTTACCGCAGTGCTTATAGAGGGTATAATCTTCCTCATCCTCACCTTGACCAAGGTGCGCAGCTGGATAGTCAACGCCATCCCCGGAACACTCAAGAAAGCAATCGGTGCAGGCATCGGCCTTTTCATTGCCTTCATCGGTCTGCAGGGAGCCGGTATCATAGTGGATAATCCCGCCACTCTGGTAGGTCTTGGAGATATCATCCACGGCAAGGCTTTGGTTGGAATCATAGGTCTGTTTGTTACTGCCGGTCTGGTTATGGCAAAGATTCGCGGAGGTATCCTCTGGGGAATTCTCATTACCGCTGTAATTGGTATCTTCATCAAGGATCCCGCTACAGGCGCAGCCATCACCACTCTGCCTTCCAAGGCAGTTTCCCTGCCGGACAGCATAGCACCTATCTTCTGCCAGTTCCAGTGGAGCGAGATTCTTAGCTGGAATATGCTTGCAATCGTGTTCACCTTCCTCTTTATTGATATGTTCGACACTATGGGCACTATCATTGGCGTGCATCAGGGTGCAGGTCTTATCAAGAAGGGTAACGAGGAAATCCCCGGAGTGGAGAAGATGTTCTTTGCAGACTCTATAGCAACTATCTGCGGCGCCTGCTTTGGTACTTCTACCACCACAACATACGTAGAGAGCGCTTCAGGCGTAGGCGAAGGCGGACGCACAGGTCTTACAGCCTTCTCAGTAGCAATACTCTTTGGTCTGGCACTGTTCCTAAGCCCTATCTTCCTGGCAATTCCCGGCGCAGCAACAGCTCCTGCGCTCATTATCGTGGGTGTGATGATGATGCCTTCCATAAAGAGCATACACTGGGAAGACTACACCAAGGCCATTCCGGCATTTGTCACCATTATTATGATGCCTCTTGCCTACAGCATCTCTGACGGTATCCTTCTGGGAGTTATTTCCTATGTTATCTGCCACGCAGTTGCCGGCAAGTTCAAAGATATTTCCGTTACAATGTGGGTACTCGCAGCACTATTCATCTGCAAGTACATCTTCATTTAAACGTTGTTTTAATACTAAATATTAACCCCGAAAGTTTTTCTGGCTTTCGGGGTTTTTAAAAAAATTTACGATTCCAGAGAATTGGTTCGTTTTTTATTGATGATATCTCTTTATGGTTATTTTGTAGAGAGATAACAAACAGAATCTTCGGTTTCTGTAAGATTGCAGAGACCGGCAGCATGGAACATCCCTTCAAAACTTAGGTCCTCGTTAATCCCGGGCCAGTGAATTCCTGAGTACGAAAGATTAAAGTCGCTTCTTTGCTCGGGGGTGGCGTTGTTTAGACGCGGCCATGCAGAAAACTCATAACTAGCCTCAAGACCATCATTTGTCCTGGCATAAACTTTCTGGTCATCGACCCAAACTTTCTTAATATAGTGCCGCATAGTAATTATTTAAAAAACTCCTTCCAATGATTCACAATTATTTGTTTGTTCTCTTCTAATAGTCCTTCAATAATGGATATTTCATGTTTCTTAAATCCGTGATTGTAAACTTGTAAGACTGTAGGAACTACATTATATTTTGCTTCGTGACTGTCTTTTACAATATGAACATGTATTGGTTCGTGGTCGTCGGAATAAAATTTAAAAATAAACCCAAATACAATAAATACGTTAGGCATACAAAAGTAAGTCAAATAATTAATTAAACAAATTATTGGTTCTATAAAATATTGCGGCGGTCAAGGAAGCGCATGGACGAGGCTTCCAGAATGTGCCGGGGCAGGATGTCCGGCACACCTTCAAGGTCTGCTATGGTGCGCGACATCTTGACGATGCGGCTAAAAGCCCGCGCACTTAAACTCATACTGTCTATAATCTTATGCAGCACAGCCTCGCAATCTGCAGACAGCGGACAAAACATCTGCATCTGCCTGCCGTTCATCTCTGCATTGGTGGTGTAGCCCCCAAACCTTTTCCGCTGAACCTCCCGTGCCCGGATAACCCTCTCCCTTATGGCCGCACTGGTCTGCGAAGCTTCCACGGCCCATTTAAGGGAACCCCCGGCCTCTGTACCCATCCTGTACCCATTCAGAAGAGTCCCGGTTTTGACAGGATGAATCCATAGTTGAATGTCGATCCTGTCCATTATGGGGCCCGACAGCTTAGACAGATAGGCAAGCCTCTGCCCCGGAGTGCAGGTGCACCGCTCTCCCTCTCCGTAATACCCGCAAGGGCAGGGATTGCTGGCCGCCACCAGCATAAACGAAGAAGGAAACTCTATTTTTGAATGCAGCCTGGAGATTACCACCCGTCTGTCCTCTATGGGCCCCCGGAGCGACTCGGTTACACTTTTTGGCATTTGGGCGAACTCGTCCAGAAAAAGCACCCCCTCGTGAGAAAGAGACACTTCTCCCGGCAGGATGTTGTCCCCGGTGCCGCCCCCGATTATTGCGGCAAGCGTAGCGCTGTAGTGCGGAGAGCGGAAGGGCCGGGCGCGGATTAGCCCGCCGGAAGAAAAATTCTTTCCGGCGGCAGAATAAACCTTGCTCACAACCATGGCCTCTTCCTTGTCCATAGGCGGCAGAATGCCCGCCAGAGCCCGTGCAAGCGTGGTTTTCCCAGAGCCCGGCGCGCCAATCATTATTACGTTGTGCCCACCCGCCGCTGCAATCTCCAGCCCGCGTTTAGCCGTGTCTTGTCCAAAAATCTCTGCAAAATCCAGATACTCCTCCCCGCCGGAAGAAGCCTGCTGCCCGGCACCATCGGCATCCCGGACAAGAAACTCATCTGCCAGTACGGGACTGTCCAGAATCCGGAAAACATCGGTAAGCGACCTGGCCCCATAGACCTGTAAATCATCGAACACAGCCGCTCCTGGTGCCGATTCCCAAGGGAAAATACACCCCTGCTTGCCCAGGCTCCTGGCCAGTTCGGCGGCCGAAAGCGTGCCCGCCACCGCCCTCAGAGACCCGTCCAGCCCCAGCTCCCCCATAAGCAGAAAATCCTTAAGCCGTGGCAGGTGCATCTGCCCCGATGCCGCCACAATACCCACGGCAATAGGAAGGTCATACCCGCTCCCTTTCTTGTGCATATCGGCCGGCGCCAGATTAATAACAATCTTCTTCCCCGGAATCCGGAACCCCACGGACTGCAGCGCCGTAATGGTGCGCAGCAGACTCTCCTTAACCGCAACATCTGCCAGGCCCACAAGATGAATCCCCAGGCCCGCCGTCACGTCCACTTCTACAGAAACCGCAACGGCATCTATCCCCGCCAGCTTTGCGCTGGTAACATTAATCATCATAGCCTACGATTTAGGAATAACCATAACACTGGTTTCAAAGATAAACCCGTTTATATCCAGAATGCGACGCGAATTGCCATCATAGATAAAAGGACGAAGGGTATAATCCATAGAAGCAAAAGCCATAAAGAACATATCTCCCAGGACGAATCCGCTCCGGGTCGATAGGTACCTGAAGTTGCCCTCCAGGCTGCGCTCCATGCTGTTTATGTTTATGGTGGGATAGCCACCGCCCTCGCTGCAATAGACAATGACGGTAGATGCTTCCGTCGTATAAAGGCCCACAAGACGGCCCGGGGCAGGGTAGAACCGCGTCTTCCCAAGATTATCGCAAACATACCCGGCCGATGCCCCTGTCCCCGAGGCCTCACAGATTCCCGTAATATAGAACCCACCGTCCGGGGCAGGAGCCAGGAGGCAAGACTTGATTCTGTCGTAACCCGCAAAGGCATAATCCCTTAGCGTGGCGTCCTTATAGATTTTAACAGACCGCGTATTATTTGAAAACTGCCCAGCCACTATAACGGAGCCGTCAATCATCTTAACGTCCAGCACCCTGGTCATATTCTGCGGAAGCGCGATGGGCGTGCGCTCGTTCTCCTCTACAAGGTAGCAGCCCCGGCAGGCCGACAGCACCCCGTCTTCGTAGGTATAATAGAAGAAACAAGGCCTGCCCCCTCTAAACCAGAGAGTCCCGTAAGGGCTTGTGGGATTGGTTGATGAGTCAAAGGTCCAACCCTCGTCATCGGTAAACACGGCAGCCCCGTTCTTCCTTAGGCAAAGGCCGCCGTGCTTCCCGGTGCGCTGGCCCAAAGTCCAGATATCGGCACCATCGACATAAAAACCGTCGATTCTTTCTTTGACCGGGATGCTGAACAGAACCTTACCGTCGCGCGAAATTACGGTTTTGTCATACTCTGAATAGTTGGAATAAACGTGGCCGTCAATAATTCTGTTCATATCCGGGCTCTCGCTAAGCGAAGTCTCCGGCCCCACCGGGGTGCAGAACACCTCCTGGCCGTTCCGGAAGAACACCAGCTCTCGCTGTACATCGTGAACCAGCGTGTCAATGGCCCAGTCGTAGCCAATAGGGAAGCGAATTCCCGCGGCATAGATAATAGTGTCATACTTGGGAGGAATGACCCCGCCGGAATCCCCGGCCTGGGTAGAATCCGGCCTCTGGCTCCCGTTCCTGGGGGTATCGCCAAAGTCCCCTTTGTCCAAAAGCGTGCATCCCGCAACGCAGAAAATGCCAGCGCCGGCAAAAAGCGCCAGGGCCGTAAGTGTAAGGAAAAAAGTCTTGCTCTCTCTCATATTCTTTGGGTTTTAACTGGATAAACTTTTTCCCAAAGAAAGATAAAAACAGCACGCATCCCAAAACCATCACCCCGTAAAAAATGGCATTTCGCCACAAATTGTTAAATCTTTAAAAAACACACAAAAAGTCACTTTTGGGGTTGTGGGGTAAATTTTGTATTTTTGCAGGCTATTAATGGTACCATTTGGGCTTAATGAATCAAGAGATTAAAATAAGGTCTTTGGCAGAGATAGACCGTGCGGCAGAAGACTTCCTGTCTGCCACGCGCGGCCAATCCCTCATTGCCTTCTATGCACCTATGGGTGCCGGCAAGACCACGTTCATAACCGCCCTATGCCGCGCTCTGGGCGTGCAGGAAGACGCCGTGAGCTCCCCCACGTTCGCAATAGTGAACGAGTACAGGACGGCCGGCAGGGAGCAAATCTTTCACTTTGATTTTTACCGCATAGCCCGCCTGGAGGAAGCCCTTGACATTGGTCTTTACGACTATCTGGACAGCGGCAGCCTCTGCCTTATGGAATGGCCGGAGAACATAGAGCCGCTTCTCCCGGAAGAAACCCTCAAGGTTTATATTAACGTTAATGCCGATGGTTCCAGAACCCTTTCCTGGACAGTCCCAGGCACAGCCCCAACACCAGCCGTATGAAAAACATCAGAAACTTCTGCATCATAGCCCATATAGACCACGGTAAAAGCACCCTGGCAGACCGCCTGCTGGAGCTAACCGACACCCTGACCGCCCGCGATATGGAAAACCAGGTTCTGGACGATATGGACTTGGAGAAAGAAAAAGGCATCACCATAAAGAGCCACGCCATCCAGATGGACTACAACTATAAGGGCGAGACCTACAGGCTCAACCTCATAGACACCCCCGGGCACGTAGACTTCAGTTACGAGGTCTCCCGAAGCATCGCCTCCTGCGAGGGCGCCCTTCTGGTGGTGGACGCTTCTCAGGGCGTGCAGGCCCAGACTATATCCAATCTCTATCAGGCCGTAGACCACGGGTTGGAAATCATCCCCGTACTAAACAAGATAGATATGGACTCCGCTATGGTAGAGGTTGTGACCGATGAGGTCTGTGACCTTCTTGGCTGCGACCCGGAAGAGGTCTTCAAGGTATCTGCCAGAACCGGAGAGGGCGTATCGGCCCTTCTGGATGCCATAGTAGAGAAAATCCCTGCCCCCAAGGGAGACCCCGAGGCTCCGCTTCAGGCCCTCATCTTCGATTCTGTATTTAACTCCTTCCGCGGAATCATAGCCTACTTCAAGGTGCTTAACGGCAGCATAGCCAAAGGGGATAAGGTAAAATTCTTCAACACAGGCAAGGAGTACACGGCCGACGAAGTTGGCGTACTTAAACTCCGCCTCCAGCCCAGGAACTCGGTAAGCTGCGGCGACGTAGGCTACATTATCTCCGGAATAAAGTCCGCCGCCGAGGTAAAGGTTGGCGACACCATCACTCACGTAGAAACCCCCTGCGCCAAGGCAATAGCCGGCTTCGAGGAGGTAAAACCTATGCTCTTTGCAGGTATGTATCCGGTTCAGGCCGATAGGTACGAAGACCTGCGCGCCACCCTGGAAAAATTCCAGCTCAACGATGCCTCCTTCGTCTATGAGCCCGAGTCCTCGCTGGCCCTTGGCTTCGGCTTCCGCTGCGGCTTCCTTGGCCTCCTTCACCTGGAGATTGTGCAGGAGAGGCTCTTCCGCGAGTTTGCGATGGACGTAATAACCACCGTCCCCAACGTATCGTACAAGGTTTACACCACGAAAGGGGAGTGCATAGACGTCCACAACCCCTCCGGCCTTCCGGCCCCCACCCTCATAGAGCACATAGAAGAACCCTACATAAAGGCCCAGATTATAACAAACACAGACTTCTACGGCCCCGTGATGAAGCTCTGTATGGACAAGAGAGGCACCCTCAAGGGAGAGCATTACATCACCGCCACCCGCGTAGAGCTCACCTATGAGCTTCCCCTTTCAGAGATAGTATTTGACTTTTACGACAAACTAAAATCCATATCCAAGGGCTACGCTTCTTTTGACTATCACCTTATAGGCTACAAGCCCGCAAAACTGGTAAAACTGGACATCCTTCTTAACGGAGACCCGGCCGACGCCCTGTCTTCCCTTATCCACGAGGACCACGCCTACGACTTTGGCCGCAAAATCTGCCTAAAGCTAAAGGACCTCATCCCCCGTCAGCAGTTCGACATTGCCATCCAGGCCGCCATCGGCGCAAAAATCATTGCCCGCGAGACTGTGCGCCAGGTACGCAAGGACGTAACCGCAAAGTGCTACGGAGGCGACATTACCCGTAAGCGCAAGCTCCTTGAAAAGCAGAAGGAAGGAAAGAAACGTATGCGCCAGATAGGCACCGTACAGGTACCCCAGAGTGCATTCATGGCAGTGCTTAAACTAGACTAACCCCCGCCCTATGTCCCGTATAGCCCTGTTACTCACTGTTTTTAACCGTCGGGAAAAGACGCTCCTCTGCCTGGAGACCTGTTTTCTCCAGATAGACGAGCTGCGCTCCGGCGGCAAGTACGAGTTCGATGTCTATATGGTAGACGACGGCTGCACCGACGGCACCTCTGACGCTGTAAAAGAGGCCTTCCCCCAGGTAAATATCATCCGCCGGGCCGGCGGTGACCTTTACTGGAACCGGGGTATGCGCCTTGCCTGGGAGCAGGCCGCCAAGGAAGATTACGACTTCTACCTCTGGATTAATGACGATACCTTCCTTTTGGACGGAGCGCTGGCCACGTTGCTGGACAACTCGGAATTCCTGCGGCACCGGGCCATAATAGCCGGAACCTCAAGAGACAGTAGGGGAAATCTCTCCTACGGCGGCCGCACCAAAAACAACAAGCTCATAGAGCCAGACCCGGCCATACCTGTAATCTGCTACATGTTCAACGGCAATCTTGTGCTAGTGCCCAAGTACGCCTATACCCACCTTGGGAACCTGTCGCCCGCCTACCATCATACCTTCGGGGACTACGACTACGGTGTGCGCGCCCGCAAGAACGGCATTCCCTGCGTAGTGGCCCCGGGCATACTGGCCGTCTGCGACAGAGACCACACCCTGGCCCCCTGGCGTAGTTCCAAATACACCCTGCGGCAGCGCCGCGCCTACAGGAACAGCCCCAAGGGCCGTCCCGCCAAAGAACAATTCATCTTTGACACCAGGCTAAAAGGCCCCTTCTACGCCATAGGCCACGGTCTGTCGGTAATTTTCAAGATGCTCTTCCCCAAAAAAGAATCCTAAGAACCATTTATAATGAAGGCTAAAGCAGTAATAAGTTCAATGAGGCTCAGAACCCTTCCCCTCTCGCTGTCGGGTATAGTTCTGGGCATTTTTCTGGCAATCGCAGACTACGAGGTCAAGCCTCTCAGCATAGTTTTTCTGGTGCTTACGGCCGTTCTGCTCCAGATTCTGGCAAACCTCAGCAACGAGCTGGGCGACGTCCTTAAAGGCACGGACAACGCTCTGCGCCAGGGCCCCAGCTACGGGCTTAACTCCGGAGAACTCACCATAGCAGAAATGAAAAAGCTAGTGGTAGTTTTTGCCGGCCTGTGCTTTGTGAGCGGTCTTTTCATGATAGGCAACAGCGCCTTTGGCTCTCTCTGGAGCCTGGAAGGCATCTGCTTTATGATGCTCCTTGTGGTAGCCATAATATCGGCAATGCGCTACACCCTTGGCCGCTCCCCCTACGGCTACAGGGCTCTGGGAGACATTTACGTACTGGCTTTCTTTGGCTTTGCCACCGTTGACGGAGGCTACTTCCTTTGCGCCGGCGAGCTTCCCGGGTTCAAGATGCTCCTGCCTGCCGCAGCCATAGGCCTCTTCAGCGTGGGTGTGCTAAACATAAACAACATCAGGGATATGAAAACCGATGCCGCCACCCGCACCACCGTAGCCATTTTGCTGGGCCCCACCTGGGCCAGGATTTACCAGACCATCTTAATCCTTGGCGGCTGGGCCTGCGCCCTCATTTATTGCAGCCTCCGGCTCACCGATATCTGGAATTATCTCTTTGTGGTAACGGCACCACTCTTTGTCATCCATCTTTATATGGCGTGGACACGGCAGGACAAGGCCCTGGACCCGGCACTCCCCATTCTGGTCATGTCCTCATTCTTTTTTGCCGTACTGATGGGTATAGGGTTCATCCAGTATTTATTTTAGGGCCGATACTTTCCTAGCCTATGCCTAAAAAAGAAGAAATACGCCGGATGTTCGACGGAATCTCGCCGGACTACGACCGCCTTAACCATTTATTATCCCTTAACATAGACAAAACCTGGCGCAGGCGCACCCTCAAATATATACTGCCGGAGGAAGGGGAGGACCCCACCGACTGGCAGGTGCTGGACGTGGCCTCCGGAACGGGAGATTTTGCCATCGCCATCGCCCGCAGGATGAAGAAAAAGAATATTGCGGGCTGCGTTACCGGGGTGGATATTTCCGAGGGCATGCTGGACGTTATGCGTCACAAGATGTCCAGAGAGATCCTGGACCACGGAGAGCATCAGGTGTTTATCAAGGCCATTCAGGGCGACGGCGAGAACCTGCCCTTCCCGGACAATAGCTTCAACCGCGTAACCATCGCCTTTGGTATAAGAAACTTCGAGGATAGGGAAAAGGGCCTCCGGGAGTTCCTGCGGGTTCTTAAGCCCGGCGGCGGGCTCTTTGTTCTGGAACTATCGACCCCGGACAATAAAGTCCTGAGAGGCCTCTATAAATTATATTTCCTTCATTTTCTGCCTTGGATAGGTGGGCTGCTCTCCGGCAAAAAGGCCGCATACAAATATCTCCCGGCATCGGTACTTAAATTCCCAAAGCCGGAAGATTTTGTTAATACCATCCTTAAGGCTGGCTACAGGGATGCCGCCGATATGTCTTATACCTTTGGCATCTGCCGCCTCTACGTGGCCGTTAAATAATTATTCTGCTATAACGGCTTTCTTCCATCCAAGGATGAGGAGGATGTTAGCTGCAATTGCAATGAGGAAGTTAAGGATTGCTCCCAGAACGGGGATGAGTCCGATAACTGCACCTACAAGAATGAGAATTGCTGCTACAAAGCAGAGGTTTGCACCTGCCTTTGCGTTCTCAGGAATACCATTGGCAACTTTAAGCTTGTTGTAACCAACAACGTAAACGATGGCTACTGCAATTCCTACAAGGCCGGATACAATACCAAGGTGGAAGAAACCAAGGATTGCCGATACTGCTGCGATTGCTGCTCCGATGAAGAGAATGTTAACAGGGCTCTTTGCTTCTCCGTCAACAACTTCCTTAAGCTGCATAAGGCCATAGGCAAAAAGGCATACAGCGGCCAGGAGAATGAGGTTAAAGATAAAGTTAAGAACGATGTAGAAGCTTCCGGAACCTGCGCCAACATCGTTAGCAACGGACTGTACTCCGCCAAGAAGGCCAAGGAGAGGAAGAAGGATACTTGCAATTGCTACCACAAGTACGGAGGTGAAGATGAGCTTCACGTTTTTGTTGTAAGCTGTTGTGTTCATATTTGAATAAGTATTGGTTTAAGTCTCTTTATCGTTGCTAAGTTAATGATTTGTTTTGAATAATCCAAAAATGGCATTAGATTTGAAAAGTGCTTGCGTGCCTATGGACGAGAAGACAATCAGTACTTTGCTTAAGGAGGGCGACTTCCAGAACGCCTTCCAGGGAATAGTGTCTTTGTACTCTGAAAAGCTCTACTGGCACGTGCGGCGCTTCACTCTCTGCCACGAGGATGCCGACGATCTTGTTCAGGAAGTTTATATAAAAATATGGAAGGGCCTGCCTTCCTTTATGGGGGAGTCCCGCATCTTTACCTGGATTTGGCGCATTGCCACCAACGAGGCCCTAAACTATGTGTCGCGCGCAAAACTACGCAGCACCCTCTCCCTCTCTTCCTACGCTTCCCGGGCCGACAGGATAATAGACAGCGATCCCTGGTTCGATGGTGACGCAGCCCAGCGCAGTCTGTCCAAGGCGCTGGCGCGGCTTCCGTCGCGCCAGAGGGCGGTTTTCTGTATGCGGTATTATGACGATCTGTCTTACGAGGAGATTTCGGAGATTACCGGTACTTCTGTTGGGGCACTGCGGGCGTCTTATCATTTTGCGGCAGAAAAAGTAAAAGATTTCATTAAAGAATAACACCCTGTTTTAAACATTTTGCAAACTCTCTTGTCTAAGAAGGCGATGACAAAAATTTCTCATACAACCCCCGAAGGTTACTTTGATAGCCTTAAGACGCGCCTCTCGCGCATCCCGCAGGAGCAGGATGTGCGGGTTTCGTTGTGGCAGAAAGTTAGTCCGCACCTGGCCATTGCGGCTGCTTTTATCGCTATAGTTACTGCAGGAACGGCGATATTGAAGACCTTTACCTCTACGGGGCAGGACTCGCAGGAAGAACTTTACAATCAGTACATTTTGTCAGATCTTGTGCTTCGTTCTTCCAATGATCTGTATCAGGAGGATGTCTTTGACTTTGATGATTCAGATTCAGAAGAGGTGTCCCAGGAGGATCTTGTCAATTATTTAATAGAATCAGGTTTAACGGTAGAAAACATTGAAGACGATGAAACAGAGTATTAGATTTATAGTTGCTGCTTGCGCAGTTTTAGTTTTTTCTTATAGCGCCAGTGCGAGCCACGGTTGTGGTAATCCGGAGAAACTTCAGAGAGAGAAGATAGCTTATATTACAACAGAATTGGATCTTACTTCTGCAGAGGCAGAGAAGTTCTGGCCTGTTTATAACGAAGTTTCAAAAGAGAAGAAAGAGGCCATGGATGCAGTGAAACGGACCTATAAGGCTCTAAAGTCTGCCATCCAGAAAGGAAACTCAGATGCTTCCATCAGGGAGCTCACGGATGCATATCTTAAGGCCAACACTGTTTTTCAGGCGATAGATGCCAAGAGTTGCGACAAGTTCCGCAATGTGCTTCCGGAGTCTAAGGTAGCCAAACTATACCTTGCAGAAGAAAAGTTCCGCCGCCAGCAGATAGACCGCCTTGGAAAAGATGCCCGCAGCCCCAAGGGCCCCAAAGGTCCAAAAGGCACCAAGGGTCTTCTGGGTTCCCCGGACTTCACAGATGACCCCGCAACTGAGGCTCCTCAGGCTGCCCGTGAGTAGCAATTAAATGGTTTTCAATAACTTATAAAAAATCCTACCCCTCACCCCCAGGGGTAGGACTTTTTATAACCCCCTGCTACACACCAATTTCCGCCTCACGGTCCCCAGGCAGAGTATCCCGGGGAACTGACAAGCCCCCGGGATACTCTGCCTGCGGGCCTGACCCAAGGGCGGCATTCCTCCTGAAGGGTATTGAACCTGATGAATTCTGGGTGCGAGATATTGTGGGATTTGAAAATTAAAGTAAAAAGATTACCTTTGCAATCCTTATCGGGGTGTGGCGCAGTTGGCTAGCGCATCTGCTTTGGGAGCAGAGGGTCGTAGGTTCGAGTCCTATTACCCCGACTATGATAATCCAGGCAAAGGGCATAGAGAAGAGCTATGGCCAGCTCAAAGTTCTAAAAGGGCTGGAATTCTCTGCCGCCCCCGCCAGCATAACCGCCATAATGGGCGCCTCCGGTGCAGGCAAAACCACACTCCTTCAGATACTTGGAACCCTCTCCCGGCCGGATGCCGGCACTCTGGAGATAGACGGCACAAATGTGCTGGCCCTGGGCCAGAATGCCCTCTCTGACTTCCGCTGCAGAAAAATAGGCTTCGTCTTTCAGTTCCACAACCTTCTGCCGGAATTCACCTCCCTGGAAAACATTATGATTCCCGCCCTCATAGCCGGCCGCTCAAAGGCAGACGCAAAAGCCCGCGCGCAGGAGCTCCTTGGAGCCCTGGGCCTTGAAGAGCGCGCAGCGCACAAGCCGGACGCCCTCTCGGGAGGCGAGCAGCAGAGGGTTGCCATAGCCCGCGCCCTGGTAAATTCCCCCGCCGTGCTTCTTGCCGACGAGCCTTCCGGCAATCTTGACAGCGCCAATAAAGACGAGCTTCACAAGCTCCTCCTTAGCCTGCGCCAGAGCCTGGGCCAGACCATTGTGATTGTAACCCACGACCCTCAGCTGGCCGCGCTCTGCGACACAACGCTAAATATGAAGGACGGCCTTTTTGTCTAAGGGTGCGATGTTCCGCTTTAAGCAATTCTCTGTTCCAAACACAAATGCCGCCTTCAAGGTAGGCACAGACGCCGTGCTTCTGGGCGCGGCAGTAAGCCTTACGGGCAGCGAAAGAAGGATTTTGGATGCAGGAACAGGCAGCGGCATCATAGCACTTATGGTGGCCCAGCGCCTATTCGACTCCGGAGTCAGGGATTTTAGGGTCGATGGTGTAGATGTTTCCGCCGCGGCCGCGGCCCTGGCCGCCGACGCCTTTGAGGCCTCTCCCTGGAGCGCGAACCTTAGAGCACACCATCTCCCCCTGGCCGATGCCGCCGGACTTTTGGCCGATACTGCCGGACTTCCGGCCGCCGATGCCGCCAAGTTTGACCTTATTGTCTCCAATCCGCCGTACTTCGAGAACTCCCTTCCCGCGCCGGACCCGGCCCGCTGCGCGGCCCGTCACGTTACGGAAGAAGGTCTTAATTGGAAGACGCTCCTGGACTTTGCGGCCCTTAATCTTGCCCCTCAGGGCCGCCTGGCAATGATTCTGCCTGCACCTGCAGCAGAGCAGGCAATGCAGTGGGCAGAGAAAGCATCGGCCCAAATAAAAACAAGTAGGAAAATCCTTATAAAAACCGGGGCTGCCAAGCCTCCCACCCGTATTATCCTGGAGTTCCAAAGGCTTCCGGAGGCTAATGGAAATGAGGTTCCGGGGACGATGGAAGATAGTCCCCGGCCTGTGGTTGAGGAGTTGGTGATTCAGGAAAACGGGCGTTACACCCAGGCCTACAAAGCCCTCACCAGGCCCTTCCATCCAGAATAACCTTTTCTATTGTCGTTATTGAACTTTGTCTTGTCATTAATGGGTTTCGACCATTTTCTTTTGTCATTAATGGAATTCGACTATTTTCTTTTGTCATTAATGGCATTCGACCATTTTCCTTTGTCATTTCGACCGAGCGAAGCGAGTGGAGAAATCTTTACCAAAAGAATTTCATTGGATGAGATTTCTCGACTCCGGCACTTCGTGCCTACGCTCGAAATGACAAAAAAGAGGACGCTCGAAATGACAAAAATTGTTCTAGGGAACGGGGTCGTAGCCGGAGCCGCCCCAGGGATGGCAGCGCAGAATACGGCGCAGGGCCAGCCAGGAACCCTTGAAAAGCCCGTGCTTGCGTAGCGCCTCCAGAGCGTACTGTGAACAGGTAGGGGTAAAACGGCAGGCAGACGGCGTGAAGGGAGAAATGCACATCTGATAGAACTTAATCAGAAACACAAGCGGAAAGATCAGGATGTTCTTTATAACACTCCTGAAAGAGCCCTTGGAACCTTCACTCATAAAGCCCCCTCCTCGCTAATCTTCTGAGACACCCTCTGAAGCACCGCCGTAACCGCCTCAAGAACCTGGGCGTAAGAAGCCATCTCTTTAGAATTATAAACCAGCAGGATATCCACCCCGCAAGGCATGACAGGAGTGCCCTTAAGATGCCGATAAGCCTCCCGCATAAGCCTCTTTAGCCTGTTACGCTTCACCGCCCGCTTAAACAGCCTCTTGGACACAGACACCATTAGGCGGTTGCCGGCGCAGGAGTTCCGTAAATAACAAAACTTCAAAGGCTCCTCATACCCAAAACGGCCCCCCGACAGGAGCCGCTTTATAGCAATACCCCCGCAGAGCCTTTCAGATTTAGGAAGAGTCTGCAACATAGGGGCAAAATTATGCGATAGAATCCAGATAAACCTCTATGGCCCTGGCTACCGAAGGCACCTCCGGCGAAGGAGCGGAAACAACTATAGGCAGGCCTTCTTCTGTCATAGCCTTAGAAATCTGCCGTCCAAAAGTAATGTACTTAAGAGAAGAAGCGTCAAACTCAGGGAAATTCTCCTTTAGCGACAGAAGGTCTGCCGGATTATAGAACACGGCCAAATCGTATGAGCCAAGTTCAATGTCCTGCAGCGGCTGCGACACAGCCTTTACAAACACACCGGTGTCGTAAGAGAGTTTGGCAGCGTCAAACAGGGCGGTAATACCCTCATTGTGGCTGAACTGGGTTGTGGTAATAAGGAACTTCTCTCCTTTATGCTTATTGGTAACCAGCGCCACAACCGACTGGGGCGTACCGCTTCCAAAGAAAATTTTACGCTTGCGATAAACTATGTGCTTCTGCAGATAAACAGCTACAGCCTCCGTGGTACAGAAGTATTTCATAGTTTCCGGTACCTTTATGCGAAGTTCTTCACACAGGGCAAAGAATGCATCTATAGTATGCCTGGCAGAAAAGACTACAGCCGTATAATCAAGTACATTTATCCTCTGAGCCCTGAACTCCCTTGAAGACAGAGGCTCAATCAGATAAAAAGGTTTAAAGTCGATGGTTACGCCGTACTTGCTCCTGATAGCATCGTAGGGCGCTTGATTAGAAGGAGAAGTTTGAGAAATAAGTATCTTATTTATTGTCATAACTTTCTTAAAAAATGAGCGAACCGGTCACCAGCAAAACAAGCGGAGCCAATTCAAGCCCGCAAAGATACAAAATTGCTTTAAACCTTAAGCCTTTCCAAGACAAAATTTGCCAATTTTTGTAAAAAAATGAAGCAAAAGCAACTGCATAAACCGCAAAAAGTATAGTTCTAACGGTTGGGACTAGCACTTTTGCAAGCGGTAAGAGCCCCCCTAAAAACATAAAGGCCACCGCCACTATTATGAACCGGTTAAAGTCATTATAAAAAACAATCCAGACTCCGTCGCCCAGTCTGCGAGAAAGAATCCGGGTAAACAGGGCCTTGTATAAAAGAATTCCCATAACAACGCCCACAAGTGCAAGCGTATGTTGCCAGGGAGAGAGTCCCTGCAGGACCTCCGGAGCGTAAAGATAGTACTTGGAACATATAAGGCACAAAGGCAGCACGCACACTGCAAAAAGCAGATTTCTGTCGCGCGACAGCGGCACGCTCTCGTCAATCCACATAGTGGCCTTCCAGCGGAACATACTGCCCACAACATAGGGAATCATCCTCTGGAACCTGGGTATGCTTATAACTCCTGCAAGGGTGCAGGCTAAAATCATAATGACGATAACAGGGTCGTCGCCCCAAGCATAATCGGCCATCAATTTCCTCTTTTCGTTAAAACATAACCCATAGAAATCAACAGTGCGGTAACCTTGTCCCTAAGGTCTCCCTGAATGGTAATCTCGCCATCCTTGGCCGTGCCTCCAACCCCGCACTTAACCTTAAGGCTGCGTCCAAGAGCGGCAAGGTCTTCCTCGCTGCCCACAAAGCCCTTAACAAAGGTTACAGTTTTTCCGCCGCGGCCCTTACGGTCTATCCCAACAATGAGTTTTTGCTTTGCCGCAGGCAGTGTAACGCTCTCTGAGCCAGAGTCTTGCTCCTCGTATTTAAAGTCCGGATTCGTAGAATAAACCACACCCAGACGTTTTTTCCAGTCGTTATCCATAATGGCAAAAAATTCCGCTGCAAATTTACTCAATCAAAAGCGATATCACAATATAAACTAACAAGTTACAAATTGTAAGAGGGGAAGACGTTGCTAATAAACGATTTAAAACGATACTAAAATGTTATTTTTCGTAGAAAAATACATATATTTGCATTCTGCAGGGAAGTATAACCTTACAATTCGAAGCATAATTAAAAACTAAAAATGACTAGAAAAGACAAGATTCTTTTTGGATTTTCTGTAATAGCCATATTCGCAATGGCATCGTGCGGCGGCGGCTCCGGCAGCGGCGGCGGCAACAAGGAAAATCCAACCCCCACAGTATCAGTAAAATGCACTACGGGAGAGGCCTACGCCATAACAGAAGCAGCGGCCACTATAACAGGTTCTGTAACCATCAGCAATGCAAAGGCAACATCGGCCACGGTAGTATTCTACTATGCCGGCGGAACCAAGACGGCAAGCGCCCTTAAGGATACCGGCACCAAGGTACAGGCAGGAACGGTGGGCCAGAACGGCGGCACCTTCTCCAGCACCCTCAGCGGGCTTGAGTCCGGAACCACTTATTCTTACGTAGCCGTAGCCACCATCGACAATAAAGAAGCCCTTGGAAGCGTGCGCACCTTCAAGACCACGGCGGTAAGCGAGACAGGGGCGGCATCGGCCATAAAAGCCAACTCCGCCACCCTAACAGGTACCTTCATCCAGCCAACCGGCGCATCCGGCACCTTCGAGTACGGCTTTGTCTATGGCACGGACTCCACCCCCCAGATAGGAAACGCAGGCTGCACCGCCGTAGTATCTACAAGCGGCCTTAACAGCAACAAACAATACACCGTAGAAGTAACGGACCTTTCTCCCGCCACCACCTACTACTACCGTTCCTACGCAAAGAACGGCACCACCTGGTACGGAGAGGTAAAGAACTTCAAGACAGCCAACCTTAACGCATCCGTAGCCACCTTGGAAGCAACGGGCATATCCACAACGGCCGCAACGCTGTCCGGACGCCTTACCATAAACTCCCAGGGCAACTATACCCCCACCGGGCGCTTCTACTACAGCACCACGGCCCAGACGGCCGCAGACCTAAAGGCCGGCGGAACTGTAGTTACAGGCACCTGGGGCACCGAGGGCAACTTCTCTGCCCAGGTAACGGACCTTACAAAAGGCACAAAATACTACTTCGTGGCAGAGGCTACCGTTGCCGGAGTAACCTTCACCGGAGCGGTTAAAAACTTTACCACCAATGCCCAGGCCGGCAACCCCGACGACTGGGGCAACGACGGCGGTAAGATAGAATTCACCCCTAAAAACTAATCGGATATGCGCAGAATAATTACACTTTCAACTTTGCTTATGGCAGGCCTTGCGGTGTTCTCTTGCCGTACCGACGAAATGGAAACCCCCAACCCGGAGGCCCCCCTTGCCGGAGAAAAAATAGTGCTCCACCTTTCTACGGCAGAAACCAAGACAGCCAACGAAGGCCTTAAGACAAGCTGGGTAGAAGGCGACGCAGTAGCAGTCTTCCACGCCCTGGCCGGCACAACCAACTACGTAAACGACGGAAAATTCACAATAACCAGCCCGGATACAGGCCTTGCGGTAGGAACCGCCGGCGCCTCCCTTGAAACGGGAAAATCCTACGACTGGTTTATAATCTATCCTTATGCCGATGGTCTCACTTCCCCTGCCGCACAAAACAAGACAGTAGTGCTTGGCGCGGCAGACGGCAGGGCTCAGATACAAAACGGCAACAACAGCAGGGCCCACATCGCTGGCGAGGCCTACCCCCTCTGGGGTATAGCCACCGGCGTTCTTGCAGGCGAAGAGCCGCAGATTCGCGTGCGCAACCTCTCCTCCCTTCTGGCGGTAAAGATTACCAACGGCAGCCCCAACACCATCACCCTTAAAAACATAGCCTTCACCGCCCCCGAGGACATTATAGGCGAGTACTTCGTAGATGTAACAGGGGAGGCCCCGGTATTTACCAAGGCGGCCGATGTTGTCTTTAACACCGCCCGCACCAACATCAAGGACGGCGCATCGCTGGGCGCAGGCGCATCGGCCACCGTATATATGGTAATAAAGCCCTTCACCGCCCCGGCCGGCAGCAAACTAAAACTGGACGTTGTAGCCATCACCAACCAGAATGTAACCCTCTCCTGGAACAGCACCATCACCCTGGACCAGGACAAGCAGTTCAAGCCCGGCTTCATAACGGACGTAACCGCCTCCTTTGACAAAGAGCCCACCGTGCTGCACAAATTCAAAAAAGTATCATCCGTAACTCTTCACAAAAAATACGTCTTTGTCTACGGCGACGAGATGATGATGCGCGCCCCCAAGGAGGAATGCACGGAATCTATGACCGCCGACGCCATCCCTGTAGAGCCAGTTGGCGATCTTCTCTACCTGGAGAACACAGACGACGCCATAACCCTTGACGGCAAAGGCGCAACCTCCGGTGGCTACAGCATCAAGATGCCGGTAGAGGAAACAGAGCTTTTCTTAGGGAACAAAGGCTACTCGTCCACCACCTCACACCCGGATAAACCCCTTATGACAATAACCTCCACCAAGAGGTTTTGGCAGTTTGAACTTTTGGCCGATGGTACCATATCCATTTACCGTAACGCCACCTTCAGCGAGCTCACAAAACCCTACTACATACTGTACAAAGACGGCAACGCCACCTTCTCTGTTTACGACACAAACGAGTCGGCCGCCGGCACCTCCTTCTTCCTGTACGAGTATGAAGGCGAATCGGAAGTAATTCCCGCAGACCAGGTATCTTCCCAGAGCGGCTACGGCATATACGGAGTATCCGGCGTAACCTACACTGAGGCCCAGGGCCAGACCCAGGTATCTATACGCCGCCGCGGCTCCAAGATAAACTTCCGCATAATAAACCCCATAGATAACTACTACTACGAGATAACCGGCATTCCCCGCCAGGTAGAGGAGGGCGACTACCTAACCATTGAAGCAACCCTCTACGTAAAGCGCATTGCAGAAAAGACCTACACCGCCGGCGCCACCGTAAAGAAGGTAGAAGACGGTAAGATTTGGCTTATCTGTGACGATGGTTCCGGATTCATCGTATCCAACAAATAAAGAAGGAGGAATGTTATGAAAAGAAAGATATTTGCAATTATAACTTGTTTGTTGGTATGGGTAGCCGCGGTTTATGCCGATCCTGCCTACAAAGGAAAAATCAACTACACCCAGCCCGACGGCTCTACCATAACCATCCAGCTTCACGGCGACGAGTTCTTTAGCTGGGCCACCGACCAGTCCGGCCGCATCCTGGAGCAGGGGACCGATGGTTTCTATCGTGTAAGTTCCCTTACCCAGGCAGACGTTATGGCCTCTATGGCCGCAGCCAACTCTCAGAGAGAAGCCCAGTGGGGCAGCCCCAGCCTGGGACAATCTTCCCTTAAGCAAAACGAGATATCCGTCAACCCCTTAGGAACCCCCAAGATTGTAGTAATCCTTGTGGGTTTCTCCGACAAAGCCTTCACCAACCCCAAAGAAAACGTAGAGGCAATGCTTAACCAGGAGGGATATTCAGAGAACGGCGCATCGGGCTCTGTAAAAGACTGGTACAGGGATAACTCCCACAGTAAATTCATTCCCACCTTCGACGTTTACGGCCCCGTTACCCTGGACAAGACCCTGGCCTATTACGGCGCCAAGACCTCTTCCAGGAACGACGTGCGCCCCTACGAGATGGTGCGCGATGCCTGCAACAAGCTAAAAAGCCAGATTCCCTGGGGAGACTACGACAATGACGGCGACGGCGTTGTAGATAACGTCCTTATCTACTTTGCCGGATACAGCCAGGCCTCCAGCGGCAGGGGCGACGACATCTGGTCTCACAGAAGCACCCTTTCCGGTTACTACTCCGCATCGGGCCGTACCTTCGGAGGCTACAAGGTAGACAGCTACACCTGCGCATCTGAGTACAGAGGCTCATCCGGCACCAGCTACGCCATAGGAACCACCTGCCACGAGCTTGGCCACGCCCTTGGTCTGCCGGACTTCTACGACTCAGACTCCGAGACCAACGGCAAGACCCACGGAATGGGCAAATACTCTCCTATGAGTTCCGGAAACCAGCTTAACTCTTACCGCACCCCCTGCCTCTTTACCTCGGAAGAGCTAAGGATGCTGGGCTGGGCAGACTGCCAGGAAAACCTTACCTCCGCAGGTCAGGTTACCCTTGGAGCCCTGGCCCAGTGGACAGCCTACAAGACAGCCGCTTCCAACGATAAAGAATACTTCGTTTACGAAAGCCGCGGCGACGAGGGCTGGGACGAGTATCTTGGCAAGGGCCTCCTTGTCTATCACGTAGACAGAAGGACCACCAAGCAGCCGGACCTCCTCATTGGAGGCAGCTCCTACTCCCCCAACTACCTTTGGACCTACTATCCCCAGTATGCCAACAGGTCCGGAGCGCACCCCTGCTGCTACGTAGTTCCTTCAGGGGACCAGTCCAACACTAACTACTCCGGCAGCAAGATTGTATTCTCAGAAGAAACAGACATAACCTCCTACACCCCCATAGACTGGGACGGCAACGAGATTGGAGTATCCTTTACCAACATCAGTTATGCCGGCGGTGTAGTAACAATGAACGTAGAATTTGCAAAGACACATATCAAGGGACTTGTGGTCGATACTTACGGCTACCCCATCCCCAATGCTGCCGTTGAGGCCACGCTGGGCACAAAGAAACTATCCACCACTGCCGACGCCACAGGATACTACAGCATTCTAGTAGAGGACGCCGGCACCTGGACTGTTACTGCATCGGCCGCAGGCTTTGTATCCGCGGGGCAGAGTGTAGAGATATCGGTGCTTTCCGTAGAGCAGGACATAGTTCTTATGCGCGAGGGCGAGCAGCCGGAGTCTGACTGGCTCTACACCTACGACCCCACCCAGGCCAACACCAACCTTAGCGGCAGCGGCAACGGCTGCTGGACCGCCGCCGATATCTTCCCGGCAGAATTTACGGCTTCCCAGGCCGGCCGCAAGGTATCGCAGGTATCCATCTACCTTAACAAGACAGAGAGCCTGATAGACGGTCTTGAAACAGAGGGCGAGGTTTACCTTATCATAGATATAGGAACCACCAGGACACTGGTCCAGAAGATAGAAGAGCCCGTATTCGGTGAATGGAACACCATAGACGTATCTAACCGTAGCATCCTTGTACCCCAGGGCCAGAATCTCTACATAGGTTTTGCAATAAAGGACTGCAAATACTCCTATCCACTGGTATATAAAAAGAAGACGGACGATTCTCCTTACGCCAGCAGGGTGCGTGCCTACGAATTTGACACTGAGACTCTGTTCTCTTCTATGGGGGCCTACACCGGCTCAACGCCCATCCGCTTTAAGGTGGCAGACAATTACACCCCGGACCCGGGCTATAACTACATCTCCAATCCCGGAGAAGGCACCTATGCCGCCGGAACTAAATTTGACCTAATTCTTGTGCAAAGCCCTTCCGACACACCTTCCTCTGTTAGCTGGAAGTACGACGGAGCGGCCACAGGGGCATCATCCGTAACCTTGACCGCAGGAACCCACACCGTTGAAGCGCTTCTTGTTTTCCCGGACGGAAGCGAGGAAACCATGCGCCTAATTTTAACCGTAAAATAATAAAAGGAACCGCGATATGAAAAAACCCGTTAACAATTTTAATCTAAAAGGAACCTATGAAGTTCCGCTCACAAGGTCTGTCAGACTTGTGACAGAAAGGTTTATGGCAAATACCCAAATAGGGGGGGGTAGTAGCAGTTTGGATGATTCAGTGGGGGAAGATGATGATTGGGACGACTAAAACTTATGGAGGACATTAAAATGAAAAAGACTATTTTTTACTTAGTGGCCGCTATGGCGGTTTTAGCTTGTTCCAAAACAGAAGAAAAAGAAGTTGTAGTAGAGCCCCAGAAGCCAGTCTATACCCTTTATGGAACAATAGCTCAGGAAACAGGAACTAAAGTGTATATTAACGATGATGGACTCGATGATGATAACAAACATTGGTTCTCTCATCATTGGGAAGAAGGTGATGATATTTCTGTTTTTGACAGTAATAATATGACCGACGGAGGTCTGGTGTTCACTGTTCCTCATAAAGAGGGAAGTTATACTAATGTTGGTGAATTTACCGGCGAAGTTGGAGTTGAAGATGCTTTTTATGCAATCTATCCGCACAATAGCAGCAATGCGGTAGAAGTTAATGAAGAGGTCCCCACCTTTACTGTAACCTATCCTGCCGCACAGACACTAACGGAAGGTTCCTACGACCCTGCCGCCAACGTATATGTAGCAACTGGAGAGGACATAAACCTAACTTTCTACAACACCACAGCATACCTCAGACTGGCGCTGTATAGTAGTACCAGCGCAACAGTGTCCAAGATTGAACTTACCGCTCTTTCCAACACTTCTACCGCCGTGGCTATTGCCGGCACCGGCACAGTTACCCTTGTTACAGAGAATGAAATAACTTCGGTAGATGCCGTTTCAGTTTCTGGTTCTAACACTATTACTCTTACTTCTGAAAATGCAGATGGAGAAAGTATTTCTAACGACTCGGATAGCCCCACTTACTTCTATGTGGCCGTTCCGGCAGTTGACTACGCGACAAACTTTGCAGGCTACCAGGTAAGGATTTACAGCGGCTCAGACAACAATGAGACCTACCAGTTCCGCAACTTCTCTACCCCCCTTACAGCCAACAAAGTGCGACTCCTTCCCGCCCTCGAATACAACCCCGTCTCCTCCGGCTCCACCGCCACATTGATAACCGGCCAGGATTTAAATAAAGCTTTAAAATCACTGGCAGCAGGGAGTAGTGTTACTGATCACACAGCAGAAGACAATAGCATTATAAAGATTATTATTGAAACCAACAAGAATATGACCGGATACACGGGAACGGTGGAAAAACAAACAATTGTTAGTGAAACAGGAAGTGAGCTCATTGTTGCTTCATATAAAGATGGAACAATCCGCATCCAAACCGCAGCCTCTAAAATTCTGACACAATCCTGCGCCTCAATGTTCAGGTCATTTACTGCTTTGACGGACATTACAGGATTTGAAGGTTTCATTATTGGTCAAAGCAAGAGCATGGCGTATATGTTTATGAACAGCAATAATCTTAAAAGTGTAGATTTGACAAACATGGGTTTTGAAAATAATGGCTATTCATTATCTTGTACTCAGATGTTTGCTAACTGTACTGCGCTGGAATCGGTCAAATTCCCTAATACAACTTTCTACTCTTCAGGATTGGCGGGATTATTCCAAAACTGTTCAAACTTAAGTTCACTTACTAATTTAAACAAAATAAGATCTGCAAGTTCAGGAACAGGTTTAACAAATGTATCTAAAATGTTCTATGGGTGCGCCAATTTAACAGAGGTTAGTTTCCATAATTCATTTACGTGTAGTAAGGTTACCGATATGTCTGAAATGTTCAGCGGCTGCACAAGCCTTAAAGGCACGGGGACGGGTCCATTATTGCTAAGCAATTTCGACACAAAAAAAGTAACAACTGCTCACAGGATGTTTTACAATTGTTCAAGTTTGACGGGAATAACTTTCGGCACAAACAGCACCTTCGAGGAGTGTACGAATATGTCATACATGTTTTATACTTGTGAGAAGATAAAGGATCTTGATCTCAGTATGTTCAATAATTCTGTTGTAACAACGATGGCATATATGTTCCAGTATTGCAGAGCGCTGGAAACACTTGATATAAGTGGGATAAGCACAGAAAACTTATCACCAGGAACGGCAACAACAGGTACTACCGGAGGTTTTACGCGTTTCCTGAATGTTTGCAACAATGTTAAATTAGTGAAATTCGGGCAGAATTTTACTTTGAACGGAGTAAAAAATTACACAAATGGTCTTCAAGGAACAGCTAATTTGCTTTCGACTCCAGACGCACCAATGGTATTTTGGTGTAGCGCAACTCTTGCACAAAATTTTATACAAAACCTTGTTTCCGTACGTACTTGGTTGAATAATGAAGATGGACCTATAATTCTTTTCAAAACAACAGATGGGACTAAAGATCTTGTTTTGAGTGATAGTCCTGGTTCGGTTACGGAGGATACCACAGTCAGTGAGCCCTAATAGAAATAACCCATAAAAACACTATATGATGAAAAAACAAATTTATTTGGCTCCGGAGGTGGAGTTTTTGCCGGCAGAGTTTGAGGAGGCAATAGCAATGTCGGACCTCAACATCAAGCCCAAGGACTTCTCCTATGGCAGCAACGAAGAGGAGGATTGGCTATGAAAAAACTAACGCTCATTGCATTGGCACTCATTGCCCTTGCCGCCTCCTGCGCAAAAGAAGAAAAAACCCAGAACCGGGATTCACACACCCCCGGGTTAACACTAACAGCAACCATCGACCAAACAACAAAGGCAACCATCAGCTATAATAAAATTCTTTGGGCCGATGGTGATCGGATAAATGTTTACAATGGTTCCGGTTTTACCTTGTTTAATCTCTCCTCCGGTGCCGGCACCGGGGATGCAGAGTTTACCCAGGCCAGCGGGCCGGCCATCACCCCTAAGGGAGTTGCCGTGTTCCCCGCCTCCATTGCCACTTCTTATTCCGGAGAGGTTGCAACCGTAACCCTTCCTGCCTCTTATGCTTCCCTGGCAGCGGGAGAGATTCCCGTGCCTATGGTTGCAGAGGTAGAGTACGATACCGTAGAGGAACTTAACTTCAAGCCCCTTACCGGCTTTATAAGGTTTGGCTACTCTTCTGCAAAGGTGGCCGGCGCCAAGTATTTTGTGGTAGAGACAGATAAGAAGATAAACGGAGAGTTCAGCGTTTCTAATTATCAGGTTTTGGCCGGCGAGCACGCCGCTGTGGGCGACAACGTGATAAAGGTAGAGATTCCGGACGATGTTTATTCTTTCATAGTGCCGCTTCCCGTTGGAACCTATGGTTCCATAAAGATGTGGCTGGCAGATGAGAATGAGTCTCCTGTGGCTGGGGTAAATGTTGTAGAGTACACAGACGAGTCCGTTGCACGTCTGGACCTTATAACTGCAAGTTATGGCTGCAAGTACGAGTCTGGTTATACTCTTAGCGCCACCTTCAAGAATGTAACATCTGATGGCAAAGTCTCATATGTTCTGTTTACGGATCCTAACGAAACTGGCCACAAGTACGCAAGGCTTTATCAGGCTTTGAGCACATTTGAGGGCACTCATCAGGGCTCTGTTTCTGATTATCTGGGGACCTCCAGGTCTGTGTATTCCGCTTCCAGAAGCGTTGCTAACACTCTGGAGCCGGATACGGACTATGTGCTTATTATGCTGCGCGTAGATGATTCCGTCACGGGCTCTTCTTCATCTGACTATACAGGAGACTACAGCATATATAAGTTCCATACTCTTTCTCTTGACGAGATTGCAGAGACTACCGGCTACAACAAGTGGCTTGGCACGTGGTACCTGAACTCTACCTCGTTCAGCGACAATCCACTTGTCCTTACCATTACGGCAGACATAAAGGGTTATTCCTATAATCTTAAGGGTCTGGCCAGAAGCAGTACCTCTGCATTGTATAACAATTCTGTTATGACTCTTCTGTATAATACGGATGGTACAGTCACGCTAAAGACCCAATCGCACTCGGAAAATACATTTACATACAGCAGTGTTGAATATTATCCCAAGTTGGTAAGATATGTGGCATCTTCCAGTGGGATTATTACTACCGTGGATAAAAAGATATTTGATATGGCGCTTGATGGCGAAGATGCCACCACTGCAAGTGTAAAAAGCGTTGGAACATATAACAGCGAAGACGTGTCTGCTTTCAGGGTTATTTTTTACAAAACCTCTACCAGCAGTAATTCTTCCTTTACTTCGGCTCCCAAGATTGCCATAGACGGAATGACCTGGGTTAAGGATACTTCTGCTACTAATACTTCCGGTTATGATGTTGATCCGGTAGAATTCTAATGAATAGTTATGATGTTGATCCGGTAGAATTCTAATGAATATGAAATCACATAAACTTATTTTGGCTGCGATGGCAATCGTCGCCCTTGCAGCCTGCACAAAAGAGGGCATTGTTCCCGGAAGCATCGACTCTAAACCTGAAGTTGCTCCCGATCCCTGGACTATTATACCTGTAGAGGTAAAAGATGCGCCTGCAGGGCCCACGCTTTATACCCAGGCATCCATTTTACCCGGAAGCAAATCTGGTCTTTCTATGAATGAGTCCGGGACTCACGCTTCTGTAGTATGGCATAGCGGCGATAGCTTCAGCGAGTTCTTTGTCAGTAATGAGACTATTTATAAATGCGACTATACCACTTCTGAGAATAATGTAGAGCAGGCAGAGTTCACTACTACTTCTTCCCGTGGTAATTCCGATGCGTATTATGGTGTATATCCCAACAGTACCAGAGGCGTGTCGCCTAATTATAACGGCAAGTTTGTAATAGGTGTAAATATCCCTACAATCCAGACTGCAATAGCCGGTGATATCGCGGATGGGCTGAATCTTTCTTATTATAAGATTGGTCCCCAGGAGAAGAACAGAACTTTTACTAATTTGGTTTCCATCATTAAGTTCAGAATAGCCGGAGACAATATTTATAATGTTACCAAGATTCGTTTTGCAACAGGCTCTTATCTTACCGGAGATTGCGTTGCCTTGGTAGGGGATGATTCTGCGGAGTTGACATTTTCTCTTAAATTGAAGGATGGCGAGCAAAGGAGTAATTATGTAGAACTTGCGGGCGAGTTCAGGAAGGGGAAGGACTATTATATGGTAGTTGCTCCCGGTACACTCACCGGTTACTCTATGGTTTTCTCTGACGACAATGGTAATTCTACAACCCTTTCTTCTGCCAAGACACTTACTCTCCAGGCCTCCAGGATGGTAGATTTTGGCACTATCGACATTGGTAATGAGTTTACGGACAGCAAGGAAGATATTGTGGTAAACAAGATTCATTCTGCAACGGCCGGTGCTCCCTATCCTGTTACCCTGGCTTTTGTGGCAGAAGGCTTTACCGCAGAGCAGAAGGAGTTGTTCAGCACTTTGTCTGCTACGGCTCTTGCTGCATTGTTCAATACAGAGCCGTACAAGACGTATCAGTCGTACTTTAACGTATATTCTCTCTTTGTACCTTCCAATGAAAACGGAGCAAGTATATCGGATGGTAATGGTAATATAACTACCGCCCGCGATTCTTATTTTGGTGCTTATTGGGGGTCAGATTCTTATGGGGATATGTCGCTCAATATAGATAAATTGCTTGCCTTCGTTTCTGACAATTGCCCTGATATTGTCAGCAGCAGCCAGATTAACGAGGTTGCCATTGCCGTAATTATTAATGACAGCCGCTATGGCGGTATCTGCCATATGTATTCTAACGGCCGTGGTTTTGCAATGATTCCTTATATCAGCAATGGCATCAGTGGCCTTAGCTGGACTTATAATTCATATGAGGCCGTAAGCGATTCGGATCCAAGTGCGGGGACTAAAAAGACAGACAGCAGTGTTATTGCCTCTTTGGGGGGCAGTAATATAGGCAGTTGGACGAATGTTTTGGTGCACGAATTTGGTGGCCATTGCTTTGGCCGATTTGGGGACGAGTATTGGTCTTCTACTTCTACCGGCAGCGCCATTGATGCAATTTCTGCACACAGCTGGCAGGTTAAGGCTTTCCTGAATATTTCTGCCAAGTATTCTCCTACTCCCTGGGATAATTTGCTAAGCAAGAAAGATGAGCTTGTGGCTTCTGACAGCCGTTATTCCAGGATTGACACTTACCAGGGCGGTCAGGGTAATATCCTTAACCGTTGGCGCTGCGAGAAAGTTAGCTGTATGATGGATAACAGGTTCTACTTCTCTACCTGGCAGAGGATGCTTATTGTAAAGAGGATTAAGTCTCTTGCCGGCGAATCGTTCGATGAAGAAGACTTTTTCTCCCGCGATGTAACTACAGACCCCAACAGAGATGTGCCTTCTGCAGCTCCGGCTGTAGGGCCCGCGTCCTGTGTTCCTTCTCATCCTATGCCTATGCTGCCACCTCCCGTCCTTCACGAGGAGTAATTGGCCGTGAGTTGGAAAGATTTCATTATCAACTATTTATGTGAAGTCCTACCCTTGATAGCAGGGGTAGGACTTTTCGTTAATGGTTCATTTATAGGCAGTTCCAACTCACGCTCCTTTCTGTCATTTCGAGCGAAGGCACGAAGTGCCGAAGTCGAGAAATCCAAACCAATGAAATACTATACATAAAGATTTCTCGACTCGCTTCGCTCGCTCGAAATGACAAAATAAAGTTACTCGCTCGAAATGACAAAATAAAGGTGCTCGCTCGAAATAAAAAAGCCAGCCCCTCACAAGGGCTGGTCTTTTATGTTGGGTTTAGCGAACTAGCGCTTGCCGGGACTATTCGGTTGTGCCGCCGGCATTTGCACTTGCGTAACAGAACTTGGTTTCTCCGCGTTCATTATTTACTTTAATCATAATCGTGTAGCTGGTGCCGGGGGTCATGGTACCAGTGGTTGATTTGTCCGTATAGTACGTGGTGGTATAATAACCTTTACCGCTTTTACCATTTTCATTGATACCGCTTAATGTACTGCTACTGATGCCGCCAGGGGCCAGAGTATTTGTGTAATACTCCTCAAAGGTCTGGCCTTCCGGCAGAGCGTCTGTTGCAATAAAACGATAATTTCTACTGGAGGAAACAAGACCTTTACCATAGAAGTAGAAATTAATACCTCCTGCGGTTCTCGTTGAGGCAGTTAAAGAGAACCAGTCTGTTTTAATCTTGGTAAAGGCATAGCCTACAACTTCATTACTGTCGGTGTCAACGGCAACAAGTTTAATGGCGACTATGTACCAGGAGTCTGGCTCAAGTCCGGTACAGGAGAATATCAGATTCTTTCCACTATTGAAACTGCTGATAGAGCTTGCGGATACGGCAGTGCCTTTGCTCTCAAAATATTCTGCTATATCGAATGTGGGATCAAGGAAGGTACTTTCGGGGATAGCTGAGAATTTTCCGGATGAAATGGTTAACCCTGTTGTTTCCTTTGCAAGGAAGCAAATCTTAGTTGCTGTTTTAACAGATGTGCCGCTGTTATATTCGGAAACCGAAACCCAATCATTTGATTTAACGGCAGAAAGCATATCAACGGAGAACTGAGTTCCTTTATTTGCCTCAAATACCAGTTCTCTGCCGGTGCCAACCGTAACAAACTTGGTGAATACTTCTCCGGCTTGTGTCTTAACAACAACACAGAAGACATCATTCTCTTTAAGGGAGAACGGTCTGCAGCAGAAATAAGCCATCATCTTGGTATCCTCACCATCTTCTTCAAGATTTATAGGATTATTGGAATAATCCAAAATCACAGACTTATAAGCAGTGCTGGTGTTGGAAATGTTGCCGGTTAAAAGGTTATACCACATTTGACCTGCAACGGTAACGGCAGAACCGTTTTCTTTATTGGCAGAGATCTCGATAGAAGTAACAGGTGAATCGGACTGGAGATTCTTGATTGTCATCTTGCCTATGGCAACCTTGCGGTCGTATGTTAGTTTTATAACATACTTTCCGGCATTTTCTCCTTCTGTTTCACGAGTCAGGTTGTCTTTAAGATTAGAAATAAGAAGATCTGCATTAGGGTCGAATCCTGTTGGTACACCGTCTGTTACAACGGGCTTCTGTGTCTGGGGTATTGTAGCGCGAATAGCAGGGTTGGTACCCCCCGAAGTAAGATAGTTTTTTAGAGATGTCCCATCGTAGGTCAAACTACCACCAGGATATACGGCGAAATAGCAGGAATTTGTGCCCTCGTCCGGGTCGTTGAAAAGGCCTATTTTTGCAGTTAATGTTTCTGCAGCGGAGTTAAGTGTAACAGAGCTACTCTTCAAAGTGCCCACTTCTTCAACAAAAGCATATTGGCCGAATGTAACTTTATCTCCCTTACTCCAGCGTGTTGTTTTACCGTAAAATTCTGTTTTGGTTTCGGACAGTTCTTCTACAAAGGTAATTTCAATATTCCTTGAGTTTTTGGTGATGGGAGCAAGGTTGTCCTCCTGCTTGGTGCAGGAAGAGAATATAGATGCGCAAAGGGCAATCGAGATAGATGCTGAAATTATTATTCTCTTTTTCATAACCTGACCAAATTAAAAATCCTCATCATAGTAATAATCATCGTCGCTGTTGTAGTCACCGGCGGTTCCGCTGGCCTTTAGAACGTCATCAGACATGTCTGAGTCTAACAATTCGCAGTAAGGTGCAACATAATATGCATCTTTCCGTGAAAGATTAAGATGTAAGTGTTTCATATTGGTTGTTGTGGTTTAAAATTATATTTTTGTGTAATTCCCCATACAAATTGCGAATATATTAAAACACTCATATTTATCCAAGAAAATTACATAAAAACTCTTTTATGGGATAAAGAATTTACGATAAAATTTTTTAAATTTGTGCAAAACACACATAATATGAAAGAAGCTCAGATACTTAAGGCTTATGAAATTGCCAGGGAACGCTATGCCGACATTGGCGTAGATACAGACAAAGCAATAAGTCAGTTGGAGGCGCAGCAGATTTCACTTCACTGCTGGCAGACAGACGACGTAGTTGGCTTTGAAAGGGGTGAAGCCCTTTCCGGCGGCATACAGACAACGGGCAATTACCCCGGCCGCGCCACCAACATTGCCCAGGTAAGGCAGGATCTGGAATTTGTAAAAACCCTTCTGGCAGGAAACCACCGCGTAAACCTGCACGAGATTTACGGAGACTTCGGCGGTAAACTGGTAGATAGGGACCAGGTTGGCGTAGAACACTTCCAAAGCTGGATAGACTGGGCCCGCGAGAACGGCTTTAAACTGGACTTCAATTCCACCTCCTTCTCTCATCCCAAGAGCGGAGACCTGTCCCTGAGCAATCCTGACAAGGGCATAAGAGACTTCTGGATAGAGCATACAAAGCGCTGCCGCCGCATAGCGGACGCTATGGGAAAAGCCCAGGGAGACCCTTGTATTATGAATATATGGGTTCACGATGGCAGCAAGGATTTAACCGTTAACCGCAAGTATTACCGTGAGCTTCTGGCCGCATCGCTGGACGAGATTCTCTCCGAGAACCTGCCCGATATGAAGTCCTGCGTAGAAGCCAAACTCTTTGGAATTGGTCTTGAGAGCTTTACCGTTGGTTCAATGGACTTCTTCGAGGGCTACTGTGCCACCCGCAAGGTAATATACACCCTTGACACCGGCCACTACGAACCCACGGAAAACGTGGCAGACAAAGTAGCCTCCCTGCTTCTCTATGTGCCGGAACTTATGCTGCACGTAAGCCGCCCCGTACGCTGGGATTCAGACCACGTAACAATTATGAACGACCAGACCCTGGACCTCTTCAAGGAACTGGTAAGGGCAGACGGCCTAAGCCGCGCCCACGTGGGCCTGGACTACTTTGATGCCAGCATAAACCGCATAGGCGCCTACCTTATAGGAACCCGCGCCACCCAGAAGTGCATACTATCCGCCCTGCTGGAACCCCTTGCTAAACTGCGCCAGTACGAGGCCTCCGGAAAAGGCTTCCAAAGACTGGCTCTTCTGGAAGAGGCCAAGACTCTCCCTTTTGGCGCTGTGTACGACTACTTCAACTACAAGAACGGAGTTCCCGTAGGAGAAGAGTACATTGCCTGCATAGAAAAATATCACAAGGAGGTAACGTCTAAGAGATAATGGAAGTTCTTATAGGTCTGCTTATAATAGCAGTGGGCGCGTTCTGCCAGAGCAGCAGCTACGTACCCATCAACAAAATAAAATCCTGGAGCTGGGAGACATTCTGGATGGTCCAGGGTGTGTTTGCCTGGCTTCTCTTCCCCCTTCTGGGGGGCCTGTTGGCCGTGCCTCAGGGCGAGAGTCTTATAGGGCTTTTTACCGCCAACCCAAAGGCCAGCCTGCTTACTATGTTCTTTGGAATGCTCTGGGGAATAGGCGGCCTTACCTTTGGGCTTAGCATGCGCTACCTTGGCGTGGCTATGGGCCAGTCCATAGCCCTTGGCGCCTGCTCCGGCCTGGGTGCCATACTTGGCCCTGTTTTCACCGGCAACTCTTCCGCCATTACGGGAGCCGTGGTTGTGGGAGTGGTTGTAACCCTCATAGGCATTGCCATAATAGGTGCCGCCGGGGTTATGAAAACCAGGAACCTGCCGGAAGAAGAGCGAAAGAAGGCCGTAAAGGACTTTAACCTTAGCAAGGGCCTTACGGTGGCCCTGCTGGCCGGCTTTATGAGCGCCTGCTTCAATATTGGCCTTAATTTTGGCGCGCCCCTGGCCTGGGAAGGCTCAAAGCCCATTTTTGCTTCGCTCCCGGCCACCCTTCTGGTAACCCTTGGCGGCTGCGTTTCCAACGCCGTTTACTGCTTCTGGCAGAACAGCCGCAACCACACCTGGGGAGATTATAAGAACAAGGCCCTCTGGGGCAACAACATATTGTTCTGCGCCCTTGCAGGAGCCCTGTGGTACAGCCAGTTCTTTGGCCTTAGCCTGGGCAAGGGCTTCTTTGGAGATTACCCCGCCCTTATCACCTTCAGCTGGTGCATACTTATGTCGCTTAACATAATATTCTCCAACATCTGGGGCGTGATACTAAAGGAATGGAAGGGTGTTTCCCGCAGAACGGTTACGGTGCTTGTTGGCGGAATCCTGGTGCTTATGATTAGCCTTGTAATCCCTTACGTACTTAAATAGAAATATGAATTAATAATTCTAAATATGGCAGAAAATACAATCGAGATTTGGTGGACATCCCTCCCCATCGCAGAAAAAGAAAGAATTGCAAAGAAAGGCCTCACCAAGGTCGCCGGCGGCGCAGAGGTAGAGGCCGGCGCCTATACCTATCCCCATTGCACGGCTTGGTGGAACAGTCAGACAGAAGAAAACAAACAAAAGATATACGTCCACTGCGTAAACCGCCACGGAGACGAACTTAAGGAATGGGATAATGCCAATCCCTACGGAGACTAGAGCCTAGAAATACTTCTTCTCCTGGTGGTCCAAAACCAGGAAGATGAATATCATGATGGTAAAGGCCCACAGAGAAGAGCCTCCATAACTCATCATAGGCAGAGGTATGCCAATTACCGGCATAATGCCAATGGTCATACCTATATTAATAAAGAGGTGCATAAACAGACAGGCCGCAACGCAATACCCGTAAATTCGGGTAAAGTGCTCGCGGCTTTTTTCTGCATCGTTTATTATGCGCAGGATTAGCATAAAATAAAGGCTAATCACAAACAGGCAGCCCACAAAGCCCCACTCCTCGCCAACCGTGCAGAAGATAAAGTCCGTGCTCTGCTCCGGCACAAAACCATAGGAAGTCTGGGTGCCCTCCAGATAACCCTTGCCCGTGAACCCGCCGGAGCCAATGGCAATCATACTCTGGTTAACATTGTAGCCCACGCCGGAAGGGTCTTCCTTCATTCCAAGAAGAACCTCTATCCTTTTGCGCTGATGGTCTCCCAGCACCTTGTTAAAGATAATATCGGTAGAGAACACAAACAGAATTCCCACCACGCCGGCTATTACGGAGGCGATTATAAAACTGTTTCTCTTGCGGTAGGCATAGTACAGCAGGGCGGGGATGGCGGCAAGGGCAAGAATAAGGGTAAGGTTTATTGACTTTATAATTGCCAAGGCTATAATGACCGCCGCCGCAATTAGAATGTTTATGGCCCTGTGGCTCGTCTGCAGAAGATTAAAAGCCAGTATGGCAGAAATCAGCACCAGAATGGCCGTAAAAGGCGATACCGTAAGCGTAACGATGAACAGCACTATGATGATACCTATGAAGGTAAGTATCCACCCCGACATCCCCTCCCGGTAAAGAACAAACAGGAAACCAATATATACCAGGGCCGATCCTGTCTCTTTCTCTGCCAATATGGCCAGCATAGGCAGGCCAATTATAAGGGCAATCTTTGCAAAATCCCCAAACTTGGCCATCTTGAAGCCCGGCTGGCTCATTATAAGGGCCAGTACCAGGGACGTGGTTATCTTGGAAATCTCTGCCGGCTGAAACTTAACCGCCCCAAAGCTGAACCAGGAGTGCGAGCCCTTGACCTCGGAGCCCACGAAGATTACCGCAAAAAGCAGGAACACCACCCCCAGGTAGAAGGGAATGGACCCCGTCTCCCATATTCTGGCCGGGATAATGAACAGGATAAGCACTGCAAGGCCAAAGGACGTAGCAATCCAGATGCACTGCATGCCACTCCTGACCGATGTGTCAAAGATGGACGATGGTTCCGACGATATTACGGAAGAGTAGATGTTGGCAAGGCCTATGAGTACCAAAGCCAGATAGATGCCTATCAGCTTCCAATCGTAGGAATGCCTGATTCCTCTTGATGAAGAATAACTACCCATACTACTTAACCTTTACCTTTGACATCAGGTCTCCCTCCAGGACGCGGTCTTCAAGTTCCGGACGGCTAATCTCCCCGTTAAGATACTTTTCTACCAACAGCGACGCTATAGGCGCAGCCCAGCTGGCTCCGAATCCCGCATTCTCTACATAAGCCGCCACGGCAATCTTGGGATTGTCCATTGGTGCAAAACAGATGAAAACGGAGTTGTCCGCCCCGTGAGGGTTCTGCGCCGTGCCGGTCTTTCCGCAGATATCCAGGCCCGGAACAGATGCAATGCTGGCCGTGGCTCCGGAGCCCCAGCCCGCATTCACCGCCTTCCACATACCCGGAATAACCTTCTGGAACTGGGTGGTATCTACCATTGTATATACCTTTTCCTTGTATTTGGGATCTATGGTAAGGTTTGGCGAATCTTTTATCAGGTGGGGGATTTTATACCAGCCCCTGTTGGCAATTATGGCGCTTAGATTAGCAATCTGCAGAGGCGTGGCCCCTATTTCTCCCTGGCCTATGGATATGGAAACTATGGTTGCGAACCTCCAGCGGCCCTTGCCGTAATACTTGTTGTAGGTCTTTGAAGAGGGGATAGTGCCGGACAGCTCGTAAGGGAAATCGCTGCCAAGTTTGTGCCCGAATCCAAAGCTGTTAACGTACTCGTTCCACTTTTCCAGAGCCTCGCCAATAGAAGAATACTTGCGGTTCTCCAGCATTGCCCTAAGGGCGTAGCAGAAGTATGCGTTGCAGGAATTCATTATGGCATTCTGCAGGCTAAGTGGCGACGCGTGGTTGTGGCAGCCCAGTTTCCTGTCAGTTGCGTAGGTGTAGCCCTTGTAGCAGGGATAAACGTCTGTCTCCTTGAGCGTACCTTCCTGAAGGCAGATTAGGCCGTTGACCAGTTTGAATACGGAGCCCGGAGGGTAGTAGGCCTGCACCGCGCGGTTGAACATTGGCTTGTAAGGGTCGGCCGCAATCTTGGAGTAGTACTTTCTTATTTCTCCAAGCTGCTCTACGTCAATACCGGGGCTGGATATAAGGGCAAGAATTTCTCCTGTTTCCGGTTCAATGGCCACCAGAGAACCTACCTTGTTCTTCATAAGGTTCTGGCCGTATTGTTGCAGGGTGGCGTCTATGGTGGTTACAATGTCCTTGCCCGGAACGGCCTCCTTGTCCAGGGAGCCGTCATTGTAGCGGGACTGAATCTGGTTCTTGGAATTACGCAGATAAATGCTGTAGCCTTTTTCTCCTCGCAGGTCGTTCTCCCGGCTGGCCTCTATGCCCGTCTTGCCGGCATAATCGCCGGGGCGATACTCGTCCGGGTGCTTTTTTATGTAGTCCCCGTCAACCTCTGAGACGTAGCCAAGCAGGTTTCCTCCTGCATTCACGGGATAATACCTAATGCTTCTGGTCTGCCCCTTTATTCCGGGGAAGAGGTAGGAAATCTCTGCAAAACTTGTGTAAGTATCGGCATCAACCTGCTTCATCATCACCACGGACTGGAATCCTATTTTCTTCCTGTCCCTCTTGTACTCTGCCATCTTGGAGCGGATGAACTCCGGGGTGGTGCCAAGGGTCTTGGCCAGCAGGAGGGTGTCGAAGGGGGTTACCTCCCTGGGGGTGACCATAATGTCGTAGGCCATCTTGTTGCCTACCAGGATTTCTCCGTTCCTGTCGTAGATTACTCCTCTTGTGGGGTAGATAATCTCGTACACCATAGAGTTGTTGGAGGAGTTAATCTTGTACTTGTCATCCACTATCTGGATAACGAAGATTTTGATTATCAGGATAAGACAGGCAACGATAAGGCCTATGATAAGTTTGCCTCTTCTTTCTACCGCCATTACCTGTCCTCCTTGGTTATCATATTGGCAAGGGGAATGCTAACCAGCACTCCGGCCACGGAGGATACAAGCCAGCGGGTTGCGCTGAAGGACAATGGATAGGCAGAGCTACCATCGGCCCATACATAAATGAAGAGGAACAGGGCCTGGCATACTATGATGCCGAAGATTATTTTACCCAGGCCGTATTTTTCAAAGGAGAAAGACTCTTCCCTTTCTATGATTTCGTCGCCGAAGAGGGCCTCGCACAGGGCCCTTTTAAGCGCTGCAACCGGAAGCAGGGCCACAATGTTCAGGCCCAGCCACCCTTCTGCCATAAAATCTACCGCCAGTCCCATTGCAAAGGCAATGAAGAGAGTGGCCACCGTGCCGTACTTTGTGGGAAGGGCAAAAAGAATGACGGGCAGTATGCTAAGGGTAAGGTAGGGGCTCAGGCTAAGGTAGTTGCATACCAGCACCTGGGCAAAGACAAGAAGGCATACCGTAAGAAGATTGTTTCTCATCTGCCGGCCTCCTTTCTTTCCAGATCCAGGATTTCTTCTCTCTCCGTGTTGGAAACGACGGTTACGAACCTAATGGAAGAGTAGTCCTGGAACAGGTCTACGTCAAACTCGCGCGTGGAACCGTTGGAGATTCTGTCCTCCTTGATTATTCCCAGCGGGATGTCCGGAGGGAAGATGGTAGAAAGGCCGCTGGTATATACGGTGTCTCCAATCCTGAAGGGAAAGTGCAGGCTTATGTCCCTTAGCACGGCCCCGGATTTTCCATTCCAGGACAGCGGTCCGGTGGTACCCTCCTTTCCTATCCTTACGCTGAGGTTGAAATTATGATTCTGGAAGGAACGGGCAAAAGCATAACCATTGCTCACGGTATCTATTATACCCACCACTCCAAAGGGGGTGATAACCCCCGAGCGGGCAGTGATGCTGTCCCTTGCCCCCTTGTCCAGGATAAGGTAATTATGATGTTTGTTGGTACTAATCTTAACTACGGAGGCCCTTGTATACCGGAATTTTTCTATTATGGCCGATTGTGCCCCAACCCCTTCCCGGGCCGCGGTGGTATCTACCCCCGCTGCCGTAAGGGCCGTCAGCAGGGCAAAATTCTCCTTGGCCAGATCTTCGTTAATTCCTTTAAGCGAAAAATAATCCCCAATACCCTGGCTAAGACCCCAGAAGGCTTTTACAAAGGGCTGGGAGAACTTGGTAAGGAAGAACTCCTGCCCGTTGCCGCTGCGGTACATTATATTCAAAGCGACAATCTCCATAATAATGAAGATTGTCAGAGAATATAAAGAGTTGAATATTTTTTGCCTGGAGGCCATTTTACCTCATAAGGAAAGAATAATTATTAGCGTTCTTTAGAGCGATGCAGGTACCGCGAGCCACCGCCCTAAGAGGGTCTTCCGCAACGTGGAACTTGATGTTCATCTTCTCTGTAAAGCGCTGGGCCAGACCTCTTAACTGTGCGCCGCCACCGGAGAGCCAGATGCCGCTGTCTACAATGTCAGAGTAAAGTTCCGGAGGAGTCTGCTCCAAAACGTGCAGAATTGCGGCCTCTATCTTGGCTATGGATTTGTCCAGGCAGTGGGCAATCTCCGAGTAGGTAATCCTGGCCTCTACCGGATGTCCTGTAAGAAGGTTAGGCCCCCTTACGATGAACGGATCCGGTTCTTCCTCAAGCTGGGGAATCACTGCACCTACGGAAATCTTAACCCTTTCTGCGGTGATTTCTCCCACCTTGATATTATGCTGCTGGCGGAGATACTGCTGAATGTCGTAGGTAAACTCGTCTCCCGCAGTCTTTATGCTCTGCTGCTCTACTATACCGCCAAGGGATATGACGGCAATCTCTGCGGTACCACCTCCGATATCAACCACCATATTGCCCTTAGGCGCCTCTACGTCCATTCCAATACCCAGGGCTGCTGCCATAGGCTCGTAGATTAGGAAGACATTACGTCCGCCGGCGTGCTCCGTAGAGTCACGTACGGCTCTAATCTCTACCTCTGTACTGCCGGAAGGAATGCCAACCACAATCTTAAGGTTGGGAGAGAATATGGATTTATGCTTGCTGTTAACTTGTTTAATGAACCCGCGAATCATTACCTCTGCGGCATTGAAGTCTGCGATAACGCCGTCTTTCATAGGACGGATAGTCTTGATTCCGGGATTCGTACGCTCGTGCATGAGCTTGGCCTGTGTTCCAAGGGCTATGCATTTGCCGGTGTTATTGTCGAGTGCAACGATGCTGGGCTCATCCAGTACAATCTGGTCATTGTGAAAAATGACAGTATTGGCTGTGCCCAAATCCATTGCAAGCTCTTGTGTGAAGAATGAAAATGCCATATCGAAAAAATTTTGGTAAATTTACAAAATCCCAACGGATTTGGAAGAAAAAAAATGATTAGGAAACAAAAATTTTTCAAATTTGATTTTTAAAGGGTAATTTTGAAAAAAAATAAAGCGGTGGAAAGAGAGTTTTATCTAATTGTAACGGCTGGCGGTCACGGACTAAGAATGGGTGCGGACATTCCCAAGCAATTCCTTTCCTTGGGCAGCAAAAGCATACTTCACACTACCATAGACGTATTTACGGACACCTTCCCGGACGTAAAAGTAGTTACAGTGCTTCCTCAGGAGCACATTCCTTACTGGAAGCAATACTGCATAGAAAATAACCTCTCCACCCCTCAGATTATAGTAAAGGGCGGGTTCACAAGATACCATTCCGTCAAGGCCGCCCTGGAAAAGGTACCGGACGGGGCCCTTGTGGCCATTCACGACGGAGTTCGCCCCTTTGTCTCCCCAGACCTCCTGAAATCTATGCGCTCCGCCATCGGCGGCCGCGTGCGCAATATGATTCCCTGCCTGCCAATCACCGATACCCTCAAGGTCTTAAAAAAGGGGGGCGATGGTTTCCTGCATCCTGTCCCCGGGGCCAGCGCAGACAGGTCTGTAATCTACGCCGTACAAACTCCGCAGTTCTTCCTTTCAGAAGACATAAAGGCCGCCTACGACCTGCCCTACGACATTAGTTTTACGGACGATTCCTCCGTGGCCCAGGCAAATAAAATTCCCCTCTTCTACTGCGTAGGAGAGAGGAAAAATATCAAAATTACCACCAGGGAAGACCTTATTTAAGGCTTGATTTCTTCTTGGAGGTAGTATTACTCTTATAATCCTTAACCCATACCTGGCGGTCTATGGCCTCGTCAAGAGCTATAACCGTATCGGTAGCCAAAATGTGCGGAATCTTCTGGATGGTATTAAGCAGCACCTCCATAAGATGGTCGTTGTCAAAACAATACATCTTTACCAGAAGGGCATATTTTCCGGTTACAAAATGACACTCCACTATCTCCGGAATCTGCTTTAGGCGGTCTACCACCTCCAGATACTTGCTGGCCTCCGACAAAGAGATGCTTACGAATGCACAGATATTTAGACCCAGAGCCTGGGGCTTAACCAGAAGGCGTGCTCCTGTTATAATTCCCGCAGCCTCAAGCCTTTTCACTCGCTGATGTATAGCGGCACCGGAAACCCCGCATATCCTGGCAATCTCCAGGAAAGGCATTCTTGCGTTCTTTGTAAGAAGAGAAAGAATTTTCTGATCGGTCTGATCAATTTGGTAATTGTGCATATAACTTACAGTCTTTAAGCAAAAGCGGTGCAAAGTTATATTTTTATTTCAATTTCCAAATAGATAAAATTATTTTTTTGCCAATTTAATAATTTCCAGGCACTTTTCTTCCGAAATTGAGGCCGCATCAACCCCACGTGGAATTTTGTAATTAGTCCCGTTCTGCTTGATGTAAGGGCCGTATCGTCCCTTGAGAACCTGAATTCCGGAACCGGAAAACTCTGCCAGAACGCCATTGCCTGATACAGAGGAACTTTCCTTTATAATATTCTGACATTCCTCCAGCGTTACGGTTATGGGGTTGCAGCCCTTGGGCAGGGAGTAGTTCTTGCCGGCGTGCCTAAGGTAGGGGCCAAAACGTCCCTTGGTGGCCACAATATCCTCTCCGTCAAGCTGTCCCACTGTTCTGGGCAGCTCAAAGAGTTTAAGAGCCTCTTCAAGGGTGATAGTTTCTATAAGCTGGCCGGGAGCAAGGCGGGCGAACTTCCTGTCCTCGCCCTCTCCTATCTGTATGTAGGGCCCCCATTGTCCGAACTTGGCCCTAACCGGAGCACCGGTGCCCGGCTCCAGGCCAAGTTCTTTCTCCGGACGGTTATAATTCTTAGTCTCCAGGGCGGAATCTACCCTCTGGTGGAAGGGGGTATAAAAGTCAGAAATTACAGAGTTCCAGACAAGATTTCCGGAGGCTATAAGGTCGAAGTCCTTCTCTACCGTAGCCGTAAAATCATAATCCATCACCTGGCCAAAGTTATTCATAAGGTAGTCCGTTACCAGAAGTCCAATCTCCTGGGGAAGGAGTTTACCTCTCTCTGCGCCAATGACTTCCGTCTTCTCGTGGCGGCTTATGGTGCTGCCCTCCAGCAAAAGGTTCACTACCTTTACCTTTTCTCCCGGTTTGTCTCCCTTGGCAACATAGCCGCGGCCGGTTGTAAGGGTGGTAATCGTAGGAGCATAGGTGGAAGGACGACCTATTCCAAGTTCTTCCAGTTTCTTAACCAGCGAAGCCTCCGAGTACCTTAGCGGCGGCTGGGAGAATTTACACTCACCCCTCATTTGCAGAAGGTTCATCTTCTGGCCTATATCCAATTTGGGGATGAGCACTTCTCCGTCCTCACCCTCGGCGTCGTCCGATCCCTCAATGTAAAGTTTAAGGAAACCATCGAACAAAATCCTGCTGGCCTGTATGTTAAAAGGCTCCGGGCGCTTGTCGCCCTTGACGGTAATATCGGTCTTTAGTATCTTGGCGTCGGCCATCTGGGAGGCCATGGTGCGCTTCCAGATAAGATCGTACAACCTTTTCTCCTGGGGTGTTCCCTCAATGGAGGTGTTCTCTATAAAGGTGGGGCGTATGGCCTCGTGGGCCTCCTGGGCGCCCTTGGAGTGGGTGGTATATTGCCTTGGCCTGGAGTATTCATCCCCGAAGTTATCGCAGATGAACCCCTTGGCGGTATTTATTGCAAGGGAAGACAGATTGGTGGAATCTGTACGCATATAGGTAATAAGACCCCTTTCGTACAGACTCTGGGCAAGGCGCATAGTGGTGCTCACGGACATTTTAAGCTTGCGTGACGCCTCCTGCTGAAGGGTAGAAGTGGTAAAAGGCGCAGCCGGCGTGCGAACACCATCCTTTGAAACAATATCTTCTACGGTATATTCAGAGCCGATACTGTCTTTAAGGAAAGCCTCTGCTTCCTCTATGGTGGCGAACTTCTTGCCCAGAACAGCCTTTACCTTTACATTGGACTTTGTGCCCTCCGGGTGGAAGTCTGCCTCTATCCGGTACGATGCTTCCTTTTTGAAGGCCATAATCTCCCTCTCCCTGTCTACCACCAGCCTAAGGGCCACGCTCTGCACGCGCCCTGCGCTAAGCTTGGGCTGGATTTTCTTCCATAGGATAGGGGAGAGTTCAAACCCCACAAGACGGTCAAGCACCCTTCTTGCCTGCTGGGCGTGAACAAGGTTTATGTCTATGTTTCTGGGGGTTTTTATTGCCTGCTGAATGGCGTTCTTTGTAATCTCGTGAAATACAATGCGCTTAGACTTGTCTTCCGATAGCCCAAGGGTATCAAAAAGATGCCAGGCTATGGCTTCTCCCTCGCGGTCTTCATCGGAAGCCAGCCATACCATATCTGCCTTATCTGCAAGTTTCTTAAGCTCTGCGACAACCTTCTTTTTATCTTCCGGAATCTCGTATTTAGGCTGGAATCCATTGTTGATGTCCACCCCCATACCTTTTTGGCCAAGGTCCCTGATGTGTCCGATGCTTGCCTTCACGGTAAAATCTTCCCCCAAATATTTTTGGATGGTTTTTACCTTTCCCGGCGACTCCACGATAAGCAGATTCTTCATACTTAAGTTTTATTTTTGCGCATCGCGCCATTAAAAAATCGCTGCAAAGTAAAGGGCTGTTTTGAATTTTTCCAAATTTTGTTGCTATTTTTGTAATCTTTAAAGGGGAGTGTTCCTCCGTTTAACTATAGTTAAAAAATGAAAGAAGAAACCAAGAAAAAAATTATAAAGTGGTGCTGGATTGCATTCGCTTCTCCTTTTGCAGTGTTATTCCTTCTTTTATTGGCAGTTACGCTTTTTGCGGACCTCCCTTCCGGAGAGGAATTGGAGAACCCGGAGAGTAAACTGGCCACCCAGATCATTGCAGAGGACGGCGAGATTCTTACCACCTTCCATATAGAAAACAGGTCCTATGTGCGGTACGACGAGCTCTCTCCCTTCCTTGTGCAGGCAGCCGTGGCCACGGAGGACGCCCGCTTCTACAACCACTCGGGCATAGACTTTACAAGTCTTGGCCGTGTGCTCTTCAAGACCCTGCTTGGCGGAGACCGCAGCCAGGGCGGCGGAAGTACCCTTTCGCAGCAGGTGGCAAAGAACCTGTTCGACACCAGAAAGAATCTGGAGGAGGGCGGCGGCGGAAGCGCCCACGGGCTTGGCCTTATCTGGGCCAAGATGTCAGAATGGGTAACGGCCGTTAAATTGGAGAGGGACTATACCAAGGAAGAGATTGTAAATATGTACCTTAACACTGTCTTCTTCGGGAGCGGCGCTTACGGTATAAAGTCGGCCTCCCAGACTTTCTTTGCAAAAGACCCCATAGACCTTACCGTAGAAGAAAGCGCAATGCTCATAGGTATGGTAAACAAGCCCACCCGCTACAATCCTGTTTCCAATCCGGAGCGCTCGCTGCAGAGAAGGAACTTCGTGCTTGGGCAGATGCAGAAGGCCGGGTACATTACCAGGGCGGAGTGCGACTCCCTCCGGGAACTTCCCATCCTGCTTTCCTATCAGGTGCAGGACCACAACGCCGGGCACGCCGCCTACTTCAGGGATATGCTAAGGCGCTATATGAATGCCACCGAGCCCGTAAAGTCAAAGTATCAGATTAAAGAGGACTATGTACTGGACTCTCTGCTCTGGGCTAATGACGAGCTTTACGGCTGGCTAAACAAGAACTTTAAGCCGGACGGCAGCAAGTACAGCCTTGACAAAGACGGCCTCCGCATCCATACCACTATTAATTACAAGATGCAGAAATATGCAGAAGAGGCTGTTGCAGAGCATCTTGGAAAAGAGCTTCAGAAGAGCTTCTTTACAGACCTAAGGTGGAAGACAAACAGGCCCTTCTCCAATGATGTTCCAAAGGCAACCGTAGACAGGTTGATGCAGAACGCCCGCCGCTGGAGCGACCGTTACCGCGTGATGAAGAACCGCGGCGCCAGCGAGTCAGAGATTATGGCCAGCTTCCGTCAGCCGGTTAAAATGAGGGTATTCTCCTGGAAGAGCCCGGGATACGCAGATACCACTATGACTCCGGACGATTCCATCCGGTATTACAAGTCTTTCCTCCGCGCTTCATTTATGGCGATGGAGCCGGGCACCGGGCACATAAAGGCCTACGTGGGCGGCCCCAACTACAGGTACTTCAAGTACGACAACGTGCGTCAGGGCAAGAGGCAGGTTGGGTCCACCATCAAACCGTTCCTATACACACTGGCCATGCAGGGCGGTCTTACCCCTTGCGACAAAGCCGTCTGCATCCCCCAGTCCTTCATAGTTAACGATACCACCTGGACCCCGCGAAGTACGGATAAGGACGAGTGGATTGGCAAGACCGTAACCCTTAAATGGGGTCTCACGCATTCTTCCAACAACATATCGGCCTACCTTATGAAGCAGTTCGGGCCGGAGGCCATGGCCGGGATGATGCGTCAGATGGGTATCACCAGCCACATAGATGTCGTGCCGTCGCTCTGCGTTGGTCCGGCAGACCTTTCCCTCTACGAGATGGTGGCCGCATACAACACCTTCCCTTCAAAGGGTGTGTACACTTCTCCTATCTTTGTTACAGCAATAGAGGATAACCAGGGCAATACCCTGGCAGAATTCAGCCCCACCAGCAAAGAAGCCATAAGCCAGGAGACCGCCTACCTTATGGCCAACCTTATGCAGGGTGTAATCAATCAGGGAACCGGCGCAAGATTGCGTTCCAAGTACCAGTTAAAGGGGCAGATTGCCGGCAAGACGGGAACCACCAACGACAACTCCGACGGTTGGTTCATAGGCTATACTCCCACCATCACCGCCGGTATCTGGGTAGGAGGCGAGGACCGTCAGGTGCACTTCCAGAGCCTGGCTCTGGGAAGCGGCTCCAATATGGCCCTGCCAATCTGGGGTATCTTTATGCAGAAGGTGCTCAGGGACGGTACCCTTGGGGTGTCAGAGACAGATGTATTCAGCATGCCGGCCGATATGCACCTTGACCTTAGCTGCAGCGGAGGTGACGAGGACGCCCTTTCAGAGGCATCCAATCCGGGCGCGGAGTATTATTTTGACTAACAATATCTTATGAAATACAATAACATAGCGGTCATTTACGGAAGCGACTCTTCCGAGTGGGAAATCTCCTGCAGGAGCGGAGAGTTCACGGCCTCCAGGATAGACGATTCCAAGTACAGCATTTACGAGATTTTTGCCCGTTTTGGCAAGTGGCATCTTGTATCTTTCCGCAAAAAAGGGGCAATGAGAATTAAGTTCCCGGAAGAGGCCCGTCCGGAGATTAACAAGAACGACTTTTCCGTAAATATTTACGGAGAGACAATAAAGTTTGACTTTGCCTTCATAATGCAGCACGGAACTCCGGGAGAGAACGGCCTTTTGCAGGGCTACCTGGAGATTATAGGCATTCCCTTTAGCAGCTGCAGTTCCTTTGTGTCGGCAGTTACCTTTGACAAATACTCCTGCAAGAGTTACCTAAGGGACGTAGATTACGTAAATCTGGCCCCCGACCTTCTGTTTCGCAAGGGCAGCGGAGACCTCGCAGAATTCTGCGGCAAGGTAACGGACAGCATCGGCTATCCCGTATTCGTAAAACCCACCAACGGTGGGTCCAGCTTTGGGGTGACCAAAGTCCATTCAGAGGATAAGATGGTCCAGGCAATGAGCCGTGCCTTTACAGAGGGCGAGACCGTTATTGTAGAAAAGGCCATCCCCGGCAGGGAGTTCACCTGTGCCGCCTATCGCGCAAGCGATTCCACGGTTAAGGCTCTTCCAGTCATAGAAATCATCACCCGCAACGAGTATTTTGACTATGACGCCAAGTACAACGGCAGCAGCGAGGAGGTATGCCCTGCAGAAATAGACAAGGCCCTTTCTGCTCTTATTCAGGAGACCACCTGCAAAATTTACGGCCGTCTTGGCTGCTCCGGAGTAGTCAGGGTAGATTACATCAGCGGCCCCGACGCTCTTTACTTCCTGGAGGTGAACACAATTCCCGGTATGACCAATGCGTCTCTTGTGCCCAAGATGGTACGCGCCGCAGGTCTGGATATGACAGATTTCCTTACAGAGATAATAGAGAGCGCTTGATGCTCCTCTCTTCCTTCATAGACGAGGCCACCAGGGCCCTTCTGGGGCTGTACCCCCGGGAAGAGGCGCGCAGCATAGTTCTCTGGCTAACCCAGGACCTTCTGGGAACAGGCCGGCACACTCACATTACAGAGCCTGAGTACAGGATTCCTCCCACGCTTGAGGAACCTTTGCAGCAGGCTCTTTCCCGTCTTGCCAAAGGAGAGCCCATCCAGTACGTGCTTGGCTACGCAGAGTTTTGCGGCCTGCGCTTTGCCGTGCGCCCCGGCGTGCTCATTCCCCGCCCGGAGACAGAAGACATCGTGCGACGGGCCGTTACACTTAAGCCCGCCCGCGTTCTGGACCTCTGTACCGGAAGCGGATGCATAGCCTGGTCCATTGCCCTTTTGGCCGGATGCCGGGATGTGGTAGGGGTGGACATCTCCCCTGTGGCACTCTCCGTTGCCTCCTCGCAGGCCACCTCCCTTGGCGATGCCATCCCCAAGGATTTTGCACCCCCGGTATTTATCCAGGCCGATGTTTTGGGGGCTCCGCCTGCGGGTTTAGGTAATTTCGGGCTGATAGTTTCCAATCCTCCTTACATTTTAGAGAGCGAAAAGCCGCTTATGCGGCCGAACGTGCTGGAGCACGAGCCCGCCCTTGCCCTTTTTGTGCCCTCTGACGATCCTCTTCTTTTTTACAGGGCCATTGCCCGGTGGAGCCGCCTTCTTCTTGCCGACAGCGGCCACGGCATAACGGAGATAAACGAGAATTTTGGGCGCGAAGTTGCCGCCGTTTTTGCCGCCGAGGGCTTTATTAACGTTGGCACAGAAGAAGATTTCTTTGGGAAAAAGCGTTTTATTACTTATCAAAAACGCCCTTCTACTGCGCTGTAAGGCTATTTTTGTTAAATAATGGTTTGCATTTTTTTGCAAACCCTTTTTTATCTGTCTCTTTGCAAAAAGTTTTTTGTTATGAGACATATTTTATTATTCCTAACCTTTGCTTTTCTGCTCTCCTGCGAGCAGATAGACCACGCTCTCCCTGATTCCGACACAGACCTTAAGGGCTTGGTGTCGTCCCGGGATGTGGCGCGTATGCTCTCTTCCCTTCCTCTTGGAGCCGAGCAGCTTGGAGAGGTGTTCGACGCCGTAAGCTCCTCTTCCCGGAATGGTTACGACGAGGAATACACTATGGAAGACCTGTTTACCCTGCCCGGAGCAGGCGTTGGAGACAAAACCACCAAGGCCACTCCCAAAAACTATTCTGTGCCTCTTAAGGATATGATTGCAGAATATCTTTCCGGAACCAAGGCCGGGGAGACCCCCTTCAGCGCCTCTGACCTGCAGAACTCCGGCCTGCAGCTCTACTGGCCCTGGTACGACAAATGGGACAAGACCTCTTACCCCGCCATTACCTTCGACCCCGGCGACGGCTCTTCCTCCAACATTGCCTATCAGCTATCCAAGAACGAAGACGGCTCCGTGAAGGTAAAGGAGATAGTGGTTAACGAGGCCTATGCCGCAGAGAATCCGGTCTGGATTGTAAACGCCAATGACGACGCCACCTACACCTCACTTGAACTCCTTAGGAGGGAACTTGCCCAGGGAGAGGACGATGCAGAAATAATAATAGGTAAAAGAGAAACGGGCGCGCCGCTTAAAACCCTGGTCCTAAGCAGCTTCACTATGCTTAGTAACTACGACTCCTGGCTTGCCGGAGGGTCGGAGTTCTTTATCAAGTGCGGCAGCGTAGAGAACTTTAATGCCGCCACGGAGGCGGAACTTAAACTCTACAACCCCTACATTACAGACTTTATGATAGAGGTAAGGCGCAAGGAAGTGGGCATTCCGCAGAGAATCAACACCATACTTGTAGATAACTGGACAGACCAGCTGGAGCGTTGCGCCTTCATGATTACAGAAGATGACGGAGGCACCTGGACCCATTGGAACGCAGTGGGGGAGGTAAAGATTAAGTCCAAGACCTACGGTTTCAATGTGGATATTCCCTATCGTTCACAGGACGATATTGTCTGGAGGGGTTCCCTGTCCTACGACTATTTTGACAAGTATCGTAAAGAGCCGGGGCGTTTTGGAGAAGTAGAAGTCACCTTTGATTTTGTAGAGCGATACTAGGGCCGCGTTAGGCCCTAGCCCACTACGGCCATCTCGCAGACGTCGCAGTGGAACTGCAACTCAAGCGGCTTTCCGTTCCCGGTAAGATAAAGATTTTCTGCAACCCCGCCTTTACCGGAGGACTGCTTGGGGCAAAGACCAAGTTCGTGACGAATGCAGTAGCGGCTCCTCATAAGTTCAACCTTTTCATAATGAGTTGTTTCGTAAGAACTTACGGAACCCCCGCCATAGAGCTTGGCACTTATGGAGTTGGCCACGTTGTCCTTATACGTGGCCTCTCCTTGTCCCAGAAGTATTTCTTGGGGGATGGCAATCTTCCTTAGAGGCGCCCCAAGACAGGGCTGCAGGTCCAGAAGGGCTGCCGTCCGGCGCCTTAGTTCGTTAAGGGCCGCTGCGCTAAGCAGCGGAAGAGCCTCCGGTGAGTTCCCCGCAAATGAGGCTGCAAAAGAATAGTGCTCTGCAGACTTTGAAAGGCTGCCAAGAATAATCTCCTTCATCCTCTCTGTCTTCTGAGCCGTGGGAGCATCAACCATTTCTTCAATTGTGGCCGTGCGCCCGTCAGAGGTTACGGCGCTCAGCCGTACAATAAATCTTCCTTCTTCTTCCCGGACGATGCCCACCTTCAGTTCTACGTCAATGATGCGGCGGCAGGCGGCCGAGTCAATTTCTTTCTCAAAGGCGGCGCTTATGTTGCGGTACAGGGTAACCCCTGGCCTAAGCCCGGCAACGCTCTTGCACATAATGGTGTTGCCACGGCAGATATCCCCGCGCACGCCACAGATAGCATCGCCATAAACAAAGGCAAACCCGTCGCCATTGGAAAGGGCGGCAGTTGTATCTACCTTTATCTCTGACATCCCGCCCGCAAGGGCTTTTACAGACAGCACCTTGCCCAATTTCTGCCCCATACTCTTGGGGGTGTCCTGCGCTGCCCAGAGGCCTCTTTTCCCGTCAAGAAAGAGCGAGGTGTATCCGCGGTTGAAGGTCTTGTCAAGGTCCGGCTCAAAACTGCTTGCAACCCGCCCGGCAGAGGCCCTGCAATACTTATCCGGGGCCTTTGCAACCAAGGCGTCAAGGGCGCGGGAATAGGCAGAAACGGTGTTTTTTACGTAAGAAAGGTTCTTCAGCCTTCCCTCTATCTTAAAGGAGCATACCCCAGCCTCTGCCAAATCTTCCAGGCGCTCAATCAGGTTGAGGTCTTTTAAAGAGAGCAGGGCCTTGTTTCTTGCCAGGACGTTCCCAGCAGAATCTGTAAGGTCGTATCTTGCGCGGCAGGCCTGTATGCATTCTCCGCGGTTGGCGCTGCGCCCGCAGAGTTTGTGGGACAGATAGCACTGCCCGCTGTAGCTTACGCAAAGGGCTCCGTGCACAAAGAATTCTATCTCTCCTTCCACGGCCCTTCTTATGGCTTTTACAAGGGGCAGGGAGAGCTGGCGCTCCAGAACCAGTCTCGAGAATCCCGCTTTCTCAAGGGCTGCGGCCTTCTCCGGGGTGCGGATTGCGCATTGCGTAGAGGCGTGAAGGGGGATGTCTATGCGCGCTCCCTTGCCGTCCGGGCCACCTTTGGCCAACTGCAGAATAGCCGGGTCCTGTACTATTAGCGCGTCGGCCCCCGCCTCCTTGAGGGAGAGCATAAGGGCGTAGCAATCGTCCAGCTGACTGTCTGTAAGTATGGTATTTACCGTTACAAAAATTTTTGCGCCGTAACGGTGGGCGTAGTCGCAAAGAGTCTTTATTTCCTGTACCGGATTACCGGCGTTTTTTCTGGCTCCGAAGGCTGGCCCTGCTATATACACGGCATCGGCACCGCAGTTAATAGCCGCGATGCCGATCTGTGCGTTTCTTGCCGGAGCAAGGAGCTCAAGAGCCGTCATACAGAATGGTTACTTGCTCAGAGCATTTACCATTTCTGCTGCCTGTGCAAAGCCAAGGCCCTGTGCCTTCTTGAATGCTGCAAGAGCTTTGTCCTTGTTGCCCTGCTGGTGATAGAGAGCGCCTACTGTGTAAGCGATGGCGCCTGCGTTACCTGCTGTAGGAGCAAGGTCAAGATATTTCTCGAAGTTCTTTATAGCGTCACCAATCTTGTTAATCTTGGAAGCGGCGTTTCCGGAGATGAGATAGATGTTTGCATTGTCCGGAAGATACTCTATAGCGCTCTGTGCTGCTGCGTAAGCCTCTGCAAATTTCTTTGCCTTATTAAGAGAGTTGGCCTTGCCAAGGATAGCGTTGCCAAGAACTTTGGTTGCGTCGTTGCCTTTGCCAAGGTTTTTGCAAATCTCAAGAGCCTCTTTTGCTTTGTCAAAGTCGCCGGTGCCGGAGTAGCACTGTACAAGACGGAGTGCTGCGTTGGCGTGGTTGGGGTCAAGTTCAAGAACCTTGGTGTAACCTGCTATAGCGGCGGGCATGTCCTTTGTCTTGAATGAATTCTCTGCGGCAAAGAGAACCTCTGAAACCTGAAGGCCGGGGAGGAGTGATTCTGCTTCTGCTGCTACTTCCTCGTCGCCGTACTCGGCTGCAAGAGCTGCTGCCTGCTGTACTTTCTCGATAGCCTCTGCGAATTTTTTCTCGTTGTTGAACTGCTTGCCAATGGAAAGAGCCAGGCCGGGAAGAACTTTTTTGCAATTTGCTACAAGTTCTGCACCCTCGTCACCAAGTGACTGTGCCATTGAGAGGGCCTCCTGGAAGGATGCCATAGCGGCAACCTTGTCGCCCATGTTAAGCTGTTCTGCACCTGCGTTGAAAGTCTCGGTTGCAGTTGCCAAATCCTGTGCTGATACAAATCCTGCCGTCATAAGGGCAGCTGCCAATGCGATGATAATTTTTTTCATGATATCTAAATATTTTTTGTGTTCTAAATCAGAAGTGCTCGCAATTCGACAAAAATAGTAAAAAATTATTGTATTTTTGCAAAAACCATTCTTAGAATTCTATGAAAGTCCGTTTTGCGACCCTTTTGATATTACTATCCGCTGCTTTCTTCCCAATTATTATGCCAGCAGCAGATTTGCCTGTGCTAAAAGGAGATGATAACATTACGGTGGGAGTTTTAGAAAACGATATCACCTACTATATCGTCCCCAATAAGACAGAGGCCGGCCGTATTGACATAGCTCTTCTTCAGAGGTTTGGATATTCCTCAGAGGATAGCCTTAGCCGCGGTCTTGCCGTGGTTCACTCCATAGGTTCCCTGGCGTCTCTTCCGCGCTTCAGGAGCCCTTCACCCATAAAATACCTTGTGCAAAACCGCATCTGGCCCACGTCGGGCGGCTATGTAACCATAGGCTCGGATGCCACGGTATATAACTTCCGGAATATTCCGGTGCAGAACGGCCTTGAGGCTGCGGACTCTACGCTTCTTATGATTTTCGAAATCATAAAGAATGCCCCCAATGCCGCCAAGGGCCACTTCCCCAATAAATCCCAGGCCATTATCATATCGGGCGATATTACCCTTGGCGCCGCGCTGAGTAAACTCAATATGCTCTCTATGATTGTAGAAAAGAGAGAGAAGAGCATAGAGCCCAGGCCTTACGAGTGGGTAGAGACACTATCGCCCCGGATAGAATATTCTTGCCCTATGGGTCCTAACCTTGCATCTATATCCTTTACCTGGCGTGCGCCCAGGGCTCCGGGAGACCAGATAAATACCATACAGCCGCTTGTAACCGGTATGTTCTTCCGGGAGCTGGAGACTCTGGCAGAAAAGAGGCTTAGCCGGCAGATGGGTGAGGCCCGGCTGGGGTATTCGTCTCTGAGCGCATCCTATACCGGCAGTGAATTTACGGAGGGGGACGAGTTTTTTACCGTTTCTGCAACCGTGGCGCCAGAAGATTTGCGCAAGGCCGCAAAGGTTATAATAGATGTAATGGCGTCGATAGGCCTAAAGGGTTCCGTGCCCCTGGAATATCGGGACATCCGGGAAAACGTAAGAAGCCGCGCCCTGGTTTACGGGAGCACCGCAGCCTCGCTTAATGCCGATTATGTCAAAAAGTGCATCTATTCCTTCCTTTACGGGACGTCCCTTGCCACAAAGCAGACAAGGGTAGATTATCTTACTTCCCGCAACCTTAACGAGAAAGTTTCGCTGGAGATTTTTAACGGATTTGCCAGCGCCCTGCTGTCTCCTTCCAAGAATCTGGATATAGTGTGCCGGGCAGATTCCACCATTCTTGGCAGGGAGGCGCTTAAGTCTATGCTGCTGGAGGACTGGAAGCTAACCAATCCGGACAAGATGCCGGAAGAAGTGGCCCTTATAAGTGATACCTTGCACTTTAGCCTGCCGTCCGCCAAGAAAATCCGCGTGCTGGAGACCACGGCGGACCCTATGGCAGAGGCCATGGTCTTTACTCTTTCTAACGGAATAAGGGTTGTATTCAAGCAGACCAGCGGAGAGAAGGTCTTCCGCTATTCCTGGAACCAGAAGGGGGGCTACTCCATGGTGTCTTCCCTTAATGAGGGCGAGGGGGCTTACGTTGGCGATATGCTGTTTACCGGCAACATTGGCTCTACTCCCGGACGCAAGTTCAAGGGAATGCTCTCCGCCAACGGAATCACTATGACTCCGGAGGTGGGAGTGAACGGCTTTGCCATAAGGGGGACGGCCCCTAACGGCAAGCTTTTGTTAACGCTTAAAGCCCTGGCTTCCGTGGCCTTCAAGAGGTCTGTAGATGCCCAGGCTTACGAGAATTATGTGCGCTCGCAGAGGGTGGCATCGGCCCTGGCCGCCGCTTCTCCCGCGGGTGACGGCTATGTCCTGGACAGCCTTTTGTGCCCCCGCGGGCTTCACAATGGAGTTAAGTCCAGGATACAGCTTTCCAAGAATCTGCCCTCAAAGGCAGAGGCTTTTTACCAGAAGCAGTTTAAGAATATGGGTAACGGAGTGCTTGTAATAGTGGGCAGCTTTGACGAGCAGGCCCTTCGCAAGGTGCTTCTTTCTACCCTTGGCCGCTTCCCGGACGGAAAGGCCTCCGCGCCGCGCTTCCGCAGTAATTCCCAGTTCTCCAATGACAGGAAGGTCATCACCCTGGTCCCAAGTCACAGTCCAAGAGTGTCGATGGGCTATTCCATGGAGATGCAGTTCGACCTTACCGGCTTTATTTCTTCCGGTATTATAAACGGGCTGGTAGAGGACGCCGTTTCCAAGGCCGTGGTTCCTCTTGGTTGGAGCTGCCGGTCAGAGTGGGACCTGAAGATGTTCCCCGACGAGAGGCTCTTCCTTAGGCTTTACCTCCATAAGGCAGATTACCGCGGGCTTCCGGCCACCCTGGTCAGCTGCGAGTCCTCCGAGGAGATACTGGCGGCGGCAGAGAACGCTGTAAAGTCATTGGGCAAGGACAGTATCAACCAAGGTGAATTCGACAACATAAAGACCTATATGACCAACGACTGTCTGCAGTGGACTCAGGATAACGACAACCTTGTTAAGTTGTTCGAGCTGCGGTACAATTATGGGAAGGATTTTATATCGGGAATAGAAGAGAAGTCCGGGGCTATTTTGGCCGATGGTGTCAGAGACCAGCTTTCCAAATTGGCTCAGGGAGGTTTTTCTGCCATCGTGGTTCCTATGATTAAGGTAGAGGAGAAAATAGTTGAATCCGCACCGCCTCTTCCTCCGCTGCCCGATCTTGAGAAGGTTGGCGAGCCGTCCGATTCTACCGGGTTTGCCCGTCTCTTCAGGCAGATTTACTTCAAGGAGGTCTTCCCGGAGAATGCATTTATAAAGGTGCGCGAGAATCTTGCCCGTATTTTGGAGGAGCGTGCTGCGGCAGAGGAGGCCGAGCGCCTGGCTGCAGAAGAAGCTGCCAAGGAGGCCGCCGCGGAGGAGGCCCGCGCCGCTGCCCTTGAGGAGGAGGAAGAGGTTAGATAGTGGCAGAGCACGGTTCCATAATCCAGATTGGGGATATTCTGGTATCGGAAGAGGTAATCACAGAGTATTTTTGCTGCGATTACGCCAAGTGCCGCGGTTGCTGCTGTGTGGCTGGCGACTGCGGTGCGCCCTTGCAGGAAGAGGAAACAGAGCAGATAGAGAGGCTTTATCCGGTGTTCTCTCCTCTTATGACAGAGGAGGGCCGGCAGGCCGCCGAGTCTTCCGGATTCTTCGAGATAGACCGCGAGGGAGATATCGTCACTCCCGTTGTGCATCATCCGCACAGGGTTGCGGGGCTTCCGGCAATACCCGGGGCGGTAAACGAAACTATCGGCACCCCCGGTCTTGAAGATTGCGCCTATTGTCTTTACGAGGACGGCAATGTGCTTTGTGCCATAGAGCGCTGCCACTTCCAGGGGAAATATGCCTTCCGCAAGCCGGCATCGTGCTGGCTTTATCCTATAAGGGTTACCCGGTTTCCGGGAGGTGGGCAGGCCCTTAATTATCACCGCTGGAGTATATGCGCAGATGCCGTGGAACGCGGCAAGCGGGAGAATATAAGGGTTTATGAGTTTCTAAAAGAGCCGCTTACGGCTGTTTACGGAGAGGAGTTTTATCAGGCGCTATGTGCTGCGGCCCGCTATCTTTTAAAGTAATCAGTCTTCGTTTGCGCGGGCTTTTACCTCTACGCCGTGCACTATCCTTACTACGTCTTTTCTCATTCCTTTTACCTGGTAGCCGGAGAAGTCCTTCTGGAAGATTATTCTGTCCTCGAACATCCTCAGGAGCCGTTTCCCAAATGTGCGGGCGCGGAAACTAAGGTTGCCGTCTTCTTCCTTTTCAAGCGTGTAACCCCTTTCTTCCATGTAAGAAGTTACAATTTTTGCAGCTTCTTTTGCTTCTCCGGGCACAATGGCCTTGTTTTTGGAGAAGCCTACCAGCGGATAGACGGCAGACACTCCCGCAAAGATGAGGATTATGAGTTTAAGGGAGTTGTATCCGTTCTTGAAGAACATACTGGGAAAGTCTTTTGCCGTTGGGTCGGTCATATTGAGGGCGTAAAGGGCAGCCATCATAACTACCAGCAAAAGAGAGAAATAAATAAAATATTTAATAGCTCTGATTAAGTATCTCATAACAAATTGTTTCAATAACCATCGGCCTTGCATACAAATATAAACAAAAATCATTATTTTTGTCCCGTAAGGCAATTAAAATTAATTATTATGGAAAAGAAGCTGAAATACATAATGTACGGTCTTGGCGCAGCAGCTGCCGTACTGGCCATCGTGGTAATCTATCTTGTACTTCACTATAAACCTATAGTCGATGACCTTGAGGTAGAGAAGCAGGAACTCACCGTTCAGATTATGGACCTCCAGAGAGAGTACGACGGCCTGTCTTCGGATAATGCCACACTTAACGCCCAGCTGGATACTTCCAGGGCAGAGGTTGCCGCGCTTGTAGAAAGGATTCAACGCACAGAGGCTACCAACCGCAGCCAGATGCGCAAGTACGAAAAGGAACTTGGAACCCTGCGCAGCATAATGCGCAACTACATAGTTCAGATAGACTCTCTCAACACCCTTAATCATCAGCTTACCGCAGATGCCGCAGCAGCCCGCCGTGAGGCAGCAGAGGCCCGCCGCGCAAATCAGAATCTAAGCCAGCAGGTTGACGAACTCAGCGGTCAGGTTGCAGCAGGTTCAATTATCAAGGCCAGGGGAATCACCCTCCAGGCCTACAACAAGTCAGATAAGGTTACAGATCGCAGCAGCCGCACGGTACGTCTGCTCACTACTATGAGTCTTGTAGAGAATGACCTTGCTCCGCGCGGTCCCGTTCGTGTTTACCTTGTAATTCTTGACCCTAACGGAGTTCAGCTTACCAATTCATCTTCTGTTAACTTTACCCTGGGCGACGAAGATGTTCTTGCCTCCGCTTCCCGTGAGGTAGATTATGAGGGCAGTGAGGTAGAGCTTAGCATTTATCTTAACGAGATTCCCTCCTATACCAAGGGTGTTTATACTGTAAGAGCTTATACACAACAGGCATATCTTGGAGAGACTACCCTTATGCTAAGGTAGTCTATGATTTATATCCACGTCCCCTTCTGCAAGAGTTTTTGCACTTATTGCGGGTTCTATTCGGAACTTTGCCGCCCTGGCGGACGTGATGCAGAGTTTTACGCCGATGCTGTTTGCCGTGAGGCAGAGCGTCGGCGTAATGATATTCTGTCTACCGCGGGTGTTAACACCCTGTATATCGGCGGCGGAACCCCTTCCGTGCTGCCCTCGGCGCTTTTGGAGAAGATGGTCAGGGCCCTTCCCTTCCCGCCCGGGGGGTACGATGAGTTTACGGTTGAGGTTAATCCGGACGATTTAACCCCGGCCTATGCAGAGTTCCTGCTCTCTTTGGGGGTGAATCGCCTTAGTATGGGGGTACAGTCTTTCAATGACGATATTCTCCGTTGGATGAACCGCCGGCACTCTGTAGCCGGGGCGGTCCGGGCCTTCCGCACCGCCCGCTCCGCAGGCTTTGCCAACATTAGCCTGGACCTCATTTTTGGTTTACCCCTACGGGCCGATGGCTCAGTTATTCTGGCCGATGCCGCCTGGGAAGATACCATTGACGGGCTTCTTAACCTTGAGCCGGAGCACATCTCCTGTTACCAGCTTTCCGTAGAGAAGGGGAGCGCCCTGGAGACTATGATAGAAAAGGGCTCCTTGCGCGAGGCTCCCCAGGAGCTTTGCCGCGCCCAATACGACCTTCTCTGCAGTCGCCTTGCCGCAGCGGGATATCAGCACTACGAGGTATCCAACTTCGCCCTTCCCGGCCATAAGGCCGTCCATAACAGCGCCTACTGGTCCGGCGCCCCCTATGTGGGCCTTGGCCCCGGCGCTCACTCTTACGATGGCGCCCGCCACCGCACCTGGAACAGCGAAACAATGCCAGGTTATACGTCAGAAGGGGAGACTCTCACCGACAAGGACCTCTCGGAAGAAAGGATAATGCTTTCTCTAAGGACCGCCTCCGGAATCCCCCTTGGGGAACTCCGCTGCCTTGCCGCTCCCGACGCCCTTGAGGCCGCCCTGGCCAAGGGACTTCTGGTAACCACCACAGAGGCAGATTCTACGGAACTTCGTGTCCGTATCCCCGAGCCTCACTTCTTCATCTCTGATTCTATAATTTCTTCCTTAGTTATTTAAAAAAAAGATTTCTCGACTCCGGCACTTCGTGCCGTCGCTCGAAATGACAACTATTATCGTTATTTCGACCGAACGTTATTTTGTCATTTCGACCGAACGTTATTTTGTCATTTCGATCGACCGTTTTTTGTCATTTCGATCGACCGTTTTTTGTCATTTCGACCAAGGGCCGCAGGCCCGCGTGGAGAAATCCCTCCTATAAACCAAAAAAGACAGCCCGGGGGCTGTCATTTTATTGAGTAAGTGTTGTGCGGAATTAATCCGTAATATGTCTTAGCCAATGATACCGTGTGCCTGAAGGTATGCGTTAACGGCTACAGATACAAACATAAGGAAGATAAGGCTTGCTACAAGAATGCCAAGCACTTTGAACCTCTTGAGCCAGATGTCGTTGTTCCAGCCAATTGTCTGAAGCATACTCCAAAAACCGTGGCTGAGATGCAGCCATACTGCGACGAACCAAACGATGTAGATTACCAGAACCGGTACGCTGCCAAAGGTTGTCGTAAGAAGCAAATAAGGATCTGCTGCTATGCCGCCGGTAAACTCCTCAAGCTGCATATGAGCCCAGAAGTGGGTGAGGTGGAAGAACAGAACGCCCAGGATTACGATACCCAGAACAAACATATTCTTTGCCGACCAGGAATCTGCAGCGGCTTTGCTGGCAACCTCATAGCGTTTGTAACCTCCGCGAGCCTTGATATTGTACCAGGTAAGATAGATTCCGTAGCCGATATGGATTATGAAACCCAGGGCCAGAACGGGAACCATTATGGTTACAATAGGAAGGGACATGAATTCGCAACCCTTTGCGAACAGACCGTCGCTCAGTCCAAAGTTACCGTTTAGTGAATCAATTACAGAAAAGAAGTTTACGGTAGCGTGAAGGAGCATAAATATAACAAGGAATGCTCCGCTTATTGCCTGAAGGAACTTCTTGCCAATTGAGTAGTGGAATGCGTTAGCCATATTGTTTTAAAGTTTTCAACAAGCAAATATAAGTCGTTTCTTGCAAGTTTCATAATATTTCGATAATTTTGTTACCTGAATAATCTCAATTAATATGTATAAAAGGGTATTGTTAAAGCTCAGCGGAGAGAGTTTGGGCGGTCACGAAGGCAAAGGCCTGGACACAGAAAGCCTGAGGGCCTGTGCCAAGGAAGTAGCCCAGGCAGCCAAGGCCGGAATGCAGATAGCCATAGTAAACGGAGGTGGCAACATCTTCCGCGGTTTGCAAGGTACAGGCAAGGGATTTGACCGTGTCGATGGGGACAAGATGGGAATGCTGGCAACGGTAATCAACTCTATAGCTCTGTCTATATTTATAAGGGAAGAAGGAGTAAATGCCGTTGTATTTACCTCCACCCCTATGGAACCGATGGCCCGCTACTATAACAGGGATGCCGCCGTGGCTGTATTGGAGGCAGGAGGCGTGGCACTTTTGTCCGGGGGCACCGGCCACCCGTTTTTTACGACCGACTCGGGCGCAGCGCTTCGCGCTTTGGAGATTAAGGCCGATGCTGTCCTGAAGGGTACAAGGGTGGACGGTGTCTATACCGCAGACCCGGAGAAGGACCCCTCTGCAACCAAGTACGACTCCCTTACTTTTGACGAGGCACTCTCCAAACACCTTAAAGTTATGGATCAGACAGCCTACGCCCTTTGTGCGGACGGCGATATGCCCATAGTAGTGTTTGACATGACCCGCCCCGGCAACCTTATAAAACTGCTTTCAGGGGAAAAGCTGGGCACACTTGTACACAAATAATAATATTATATGCTAACAGAAGACGCAAAGAAAATCGTATCCGAATCCGAATCCAAAATGCTGGGTGCGATTGCCTTTCTAGAAGAGGACCTCAAAACTTATCGTGTAGGCAAGGCCAACCCCTCTGTTTTTAACGGAGTAGTGGTAGATTATTACGGAACTCCAACGCCCATATCCCAGGTAGCATCGGTAACCACACCTGATGCCAAAACCCTGGCAATCCAGCCTTGGGAGAAAGCGCTCATAGGAAAGATAGAGAAGGCCATACTGGATGCAAATCTTGGTCTTACACCTTCCAATAACGGAGAGATTATCCGCTGCGTAGTTCCCGCTCTTACAGAGGAAAGACGTAAGGAGCTTATCAAAAAAGCCAAGGCAACCGGAGAGAATACAAAGGTTGTAATCCGTAATGCCAGAAGGGACGGCGTAGAGCAGCTTAAGAAGGCTCAGAAGAATTCTCTCATCACAGAAGACGTACAGCACGAGGGCGAGGACGAGATTCAGAAGGTTACAGACAAGTACGTAAAGAATGTAGACGAGATAATCGCCGCTAAAGAAAAAGAAATTCTCACCGTATAGTTTGACAAACTTTTTACCGGTATCACAATGGGGACTGTTCCCAAGCGGGGACAGACCCTTTGTTGTTGCCGGCCCGTGCAGCGCAGAATCCCGGGAACAAATTCTCCGTGCAGCCCAGGACCTTATGGCAATGGGCATAGGAGTAATGCGGGCCGGGCTCTGGAAACCACGCACCCGCCCAGGCTGCTTTGAGGGGGTGGGAGAGCGCGGCCTGGAGTGGCTGCTGGAGGCCGCCGGAAAAACCGGCATAAAAATCTGCACGGAAGTTGGCTCCGCCGCCCACGCCAAGTCTGTGCTTGAGGCCGGCCTGGATTTGGTCTGGATAGGAGCCAGAACAACTGCCAATCCCTTCCAGGTTCAGGAAATAGCAGATGCCCTGAAGGGCAGCGACATCCCCGTACTGGTTAAAAACCCCATCAGCCCGGATGCAGACCTCTGGGCAGGAGCCATAGAAAGGCTGTCGCAGGGTGGCCGGGAGAGAGTGGCCGCCGTCTTAAGGGGCTTTACCACTCTGGAAAAGGGACATTACAGAAACAATCCTGTCTGGGAAATAGCCGGCCGCATAGAGGCCCGCTTCCCGGGGCTCACCATTTTTGCAGACCCCAGCCACATAGGCGGGGATGTTAAATACGTGGCCGAAATATCCCAGCGGGCCCTGGATCTTGGCTTTGACAGCCTTATGATAGAGGCTCACCCCAACCCGTCCCAGGCGCTTAGCGACGCCGCCCAGCAGCTGTCGCTTCCTCAGTTAAGAGAACTGCTTGGCTCTCTTAGGCCGCGCCGTGCCGGAGAAGAGGTGTCGCTTATGCTGGAAGAACTGCGCCAGGAAATAGACAGTATAGACAGCCGCCTTCTTACGCTTCTGTCTTCCAGAATGGAGATTAGTTCCAAGATAGGCCTGCTTAAAAAAGAGAACAATATCCCCATCCTTCAGAGCGGCCGCTGGGAGACTCTGCTTGCCCGTCTAAAGGAAGATGCCGCGGCAATGGGCCTGGACCCTGCTATGGTAGAGCGCATCTTTAACGTAATTCACGAGTATTCCCTTAAGGAGCAATAAGGGCAGCACCTAGAGAAGATTGAACAGAAGTATCGCCACTATCATAATGGGGGCGATATATTTTGTTGCAAAGAAAACGGCCTTGTGGGCCCCTCCCTTAAAGGAACCGCCGCTGGTAAGCTCGTCGTAAGTATCGGCCTTACCCATAATCCATCCAACAAAAATTACTCCCAAAAGGGCGCATAGCGGCATAAGCAGATTGGAAGATATAAGGTCGAATACATCAAATAACCCGGGTAGAAGTACACATATCATCCCGGCTGCCCAAATACCCCCAAAACAGATGAGGGCCGCAAGTTTCCTGTTTATTTTTTTCTCTTCTACCAGATAGGCTATGCCTACCTCTATAAGCGAAATGGAAGAGGTGAGGGCTGCCACAAGCACCGTGAGGAAAAACAAGATAGCCACGGCGGCGCTAAGCCAGGGGAGGCTTTCTCCCATAGAGGAGAAGATGAAGGGCAGGGTTTCAAAAATGAGTCCGGGGCCGGAGCCGGGGTTGATGCCTGCAGAAAAGACGGCGGGCATGATGGCCAGGCCGGCTATTACTGAGAACAGCAGGGCAGAAACCGATGTGCCTACCGCAGAACTCATAATGTTCTCTGATTTCTTTACGTAAGAAGAGTAGGTAATGATGATGCCCATTCCAAGGGACAGCGAGTAGAAGGACTGCCCTACGGCATTGGCGCAGGCTTTTAGCGTAAGGCGGGAGAAGTCCGGCTTAAGCAGGTACTCTACTCCGCCCCGGGAGCCGGGAAGGGAGAGGGAGTAAATGGCTACGCCAACTATTATTACAAACAGTATGGGGATGGAGATTTTGCTGAATCTTTCTATGCCGGAGGTTACGCCAAAGGCGGGGATAAGGCAGGTGAGGCCAAGAAACAGGGTAAAGGTTATTATGGGGCCCCAGGTGCCGGCGGTAAAACTGAAAAATATGCCGCTTACGGACTGAGGGTCGGTACCGGTGAAGCTTAGCGTAAGGGACTTGAACAAAAACTCAAGGGACCATCCGCCTACAATACTGTAGTAGGAGGCTATGAAAAGGGGCGTAAAGACAGACAGCGCGCCAAAGGCCATCCAGAACTTATTGGGGGCCAGTTTTCTCATCGCCCCAAGGCAGTTGGAGCCGCTTCGGCGGCCTATTACCGATTCTGCCATAAAGATTGGCAGCGAAAGGACAAGGGTGGCTACTATGAATACCAGCACAAAGGCTGCTCCTCCGCCCTCGCCGGCCGTGTAGGGAAAGCGCCAGATGTTGCCAAGCCCTATCGCAGACCCGGCAAATGCCATAATTACGGCAAATTTGCTCCCGAAGTTTTCTCTTTGACTCATTTTATGGCAGAAAGCAGGGTGCTGCGGAAGTGGGCCTCCTCTTTGTCGTTGGTAAAGAATACCTTGATGGGCAGGTAGAACAAGCGCTCCTTAATCTCCTTTGGCACGTACCTGCAGTCTGTTACCCTCACGGAATCCTTTTCTGTGGTAATGATTGCCGCCGTGGGGTTGGATATCGACGCTGCAGCAACCTTTCTCATATCAAACCGGGTGAACCGCTTATGGTCCCGGAACTTGAAATGGCGCAGGACTTTGAAAGAATCGCCCAAATACCTAAGCATCGGTCCGTCCTTGGCAATGCCGGTAAATACAATGGCCCTGCTGGAATAGTTATATCTTTTCTCGTTGCTGTAGTGGTAAACGGTCTCCAGGGGCTGATAATCTACATAGGTGAAGTAGATTTTGAGTTCTTTCCCAAGATAGGTGCCGGTAAAGGTTTCCGGATTGTAATTCTTTATCCCGGAGACTTTAAGCCAGTTAATCTTTTCCCAGGTCTCTATGTAGGACGGGCACTTGGTGACTATAAGCACGTCGGCCGCTGCAATCCTCTCCGGCAGGTCTCTGAGCCTTCCTATGGGCATAAGGGCGTCCTCGCTTATGGGGCGTTTGTAGTCTGCAAGCACTATGGAGAGGGTGGGCTTAAGGGCCCGGTACTGGAAGGAATCGTCCAAAACGGCAACCTGGGCGGCCGGGAAGTCCCTGTGCGCGCACTTGCGGGCCTTTTTCATCGCCCGGAACTTATCAGGTTCTGCAAGGTAGCGCAGTCCCTCGTTCCTGTTTTTGCAGACTGCCACCGTAACGCCGGGGAAATTCTTTTTTATCTGGGCCGGCTCGTCTCCGGAGAAAGAGGCTCCGTCGTTAGTGAGCACCTGCTGGAAACCCTTGCTGCGCCGCTTGTACCCGCGGGACAAAACGGCAATACTCTTGTCTTTCCACTGCTCATCCTGCAAAAGTGTGCGCAGAACCATCTCTGTGTGAGGGGTTTTCCCCGTTCCGCCCACTGCAATGTTGCCAATGCACACAGTGGGGATAGGAGAGGGCACTACTTTTTTGATACCCTTATTGTATAAAGAATGCCTGACTTTTAAGGTCAGGTAGTATGGAAACAATAGTATTTTGTCAATCATAAGGCGCAAATTTAGTAAGAATTATCTAAAATCTGCGTAATTTTGCAAACTTCATTAATGTAAAACTATGAAAATTGGCCCGGTAGATTTAGGTTCGCGCCCGGTACTTCTGGCACCTATGGAAGATGTAACAGACGCATCGTTCCGTATCATATGCAGGGAGTGCGGGGCCGATGCTGTCTATACCGAGTTCGTTTCTTCCGACGGCCTTATCCGCGATGCGGCTAAGGCGATTGCCAAGATGAAAACCCTGCCTCAGGAGTCGCCTGTCGGCATTCAAATCTATGGCAACATTCCGGAGGCGATGGTGGACGCGGCCCGTATGGCAGACAATGCCGCCGCCATGGCGGGCGGATACGGGGCAGATTTCATAGACATCAACTTTGGTTGCCCCGTTAGCAAAATCGCCGGCCGCGGCGCGGGTTCCGGTATGATGCGCGAGCCGGATAAGATGGTGGCAATCACCAAGGCTGTGGTGGATGCCGTGGATAAGCCTGTCACCGTGAAGACCCGTCTTGGGTGGGACGATAGTTCCAAGATTATCCCGGAACTTGCAGAGCGCCTGCAGGACGCCGGCATTCAGGCCCTTACCATTCACGGCCGCACGCGCTGCCAGATGTATAAGGGAGAGGCAGACTGGACTCTTATAGGAGAGGTGGCCGCCAATCCACGCATCCATATCCCCATCATCGGCAATGGGGATATAAATTCTCCCCAAAAGGCCGCCGAGGCCTTTGAAAAATATGGGGTTGACGGTATTATGGTTGGCCGTGCCTCCTTTGGCCATCCGTGGATATTCCGGGAGATAAAGCATTATCTGCAAACCGGGGAGCAGCTCCGGCCTATGCCTGTTCCGGAGAGGGTGGCCCTTGCCAAAAGGCATTTCCAATTATCCCTGGACGTAAAGGGCCCTGTGACCGGGGTTTACGAGATGCGCCGCCACCTGAGCTGCTACTTCAAGGGGCTGCCGGACTTTAGGGATACCAGGATAAAACTGGTAACGGAGAAGGACCCACAGGTGATATTCCAGCTTCTGGATTATATTGCGGACAGGTGGGGAGATGCCCCCCTGGCAGAGCAGGCGTCGGTATACGGCCTGTAATTTTGTTTTTTGCCGATAGTTTCTTAGATTTGTGCTGATATCTGATATAGAAAATACTAATACTTAACAATATGGACGAATACAACAAAATTGGTACTCCTGGCGTAGACCCAAGGCAGACGCAGTATCAACCCCAGTATCAACAGGCACCCCAGGCTCCTCAGTACCAGCAGGCACCTCCGGCCCCGCAGTATCAACCTGTAACTCCTCAGCAATATGGCCCTAGGCCTGCATATTCCGGCCCTTCGGGCGAACCGGGAATTAAAGGCCCCGGAATGGGAATAGCAGGATTTATTCTTGGAATTTGCTCTATTGTCTTCTGCTGGATTCCTTTCCTTAATGTGGTGCTTTCTATTTTAGGCCTGGTTTTCTCCATCATCGGCCTAAAGAGAGACAAGAAGGTTTTTGCCATCATCGGTTTAATTACGGCTATCCTGGGAGTTATTATTGGAACCATCGTGGTGATTGCCGTCCTGTCCGAGCCTTACCTGTACTATTGATAAAATCTCCGCTGAGAGTAAATAAATTTGGCTTAAAGCTAAATAATGCCTATATTTGCGGTCCCTATTTTTTAAAGGGATCGCAAAATTTTTAGTATAAACCATTAAAGATCAAGACAGTGGACACACAAAGCTACAAAACAGTATCGCTCAATGCAGCAACTGTAAAGAAAGAGTGGGTTCTCATTGATGCTACGGATCTTCCGCTTGGCCGTCTTGCTGCAAGGCTTGCTCTTGTCCTTCGTGGAAAGAACAAACCTGGGTTTACTCCTCACGTAGACTGCGGTGACAACGTTATCGTAATCAACGCAGAGAAGGTTGCCCTCAAAGGCAAGAAGATGACGGACCGCGTGTATGTTCGCTACACTGGTTATCCCGGTGGACAGCGCTTCACTACACCTGCAGAGATTCTTCGCAAAAGACCTACTGAACTGGTCAGGAGAGCAGTTAAGGGTATGCTTCCTAAGACCCGTCTTGGTGACAAGATCATCGGCAACCTGCACATCTATGCAGGTGCAGAGCATCCTCATCAGGCACAGAACCCTAAAACAATTAAGTTGAACGAAATCTAAACAGAGCAAATGGAAAAAACAGTTAACGCCCTTGGAAGACGTAAATCAGCTGTGGCTCGTGTTTATGTGGCTGCCGGAAAAGGCAACATTACGGTTAACGGCCGTGACCTCAAAGAGTACTTCGCAGAGGACACCCTCGTTTATATCGTAAACCAGCCTTTGGAAGTTACCGGTACCGCAGGGCCTTTGGAAGTTACCGGTACCGCAGGTCAGTTTGACATTAAGGCTAACCTCGACGGAGGTGGCGTAAAAGGTCAGGCAGAGGCCCTCAGACTTGGTATAGCTCGCGCTCTTTGCGAGGTAGACCGTGAGGCTTACCGTCCTGCTCTCAAGGCCGCCGGTTTCCTTACCCGCGATGCACGCGAGGTGGAGAGGAAGAAGCCTGGTCAGCCTGGTGCACGTCGCCGCTTCCAGTTCAGCAAACGTTAATCGCCAGCTGAGCCTGATTTACAGCACAGTCCGGTTCAAAATCCTGAAGATCTTGCTAAAGGATGTGAATTCTTTCAAGCTGCCACGGATTGCCGGGACTGCGGAAAACCGGGAAGACCGATTAAAAGTTACTTGCCGGTTGATGTAAAGAGCCCCGATGGCCTGCAAAAAGGCAAAGGCCGTAAGGGAAAAGTTTTAAAACAAAGAAAAGTAAAAAACAATGCCAAGAACAAATTTCCAGGAATTACTCGATGCAGGTGCTCACTTTGGACACCTCGCCCGCAAGTGGAATCCTAAAATGGCTCCCTATATTTTCATTGAGCGCAACGGGATTCATATCATTGACTTGCACAAGAGTATAGTTAAAATTGACGAGGCTGCACAGATGATGAAAGAACTCGCCCGCAGTGGCAGGAAGATTCTCTTCGTTGCAACCAAGAAGCAGGCTAAAGAGATTATCGCCCAGAAGGCAGAATCCGTTGGTATGCCTGCAGTGACAGAGCGCTGGCCCGGTGGAATGCTCACAAACTTCCCCACCATCCGCAAGGCTGTCAAGAAAATGAACACCATCGACAAGATGAAAGAGGACGGAACCTTTGACAAGCTCGCAAAGCGTGAGCGTTTGCAGATAGACCGTCAGAGAGCTAAACTTGAGAAGAACCTTGGTTCTATCAGGGATATGAGCAGACTCCCTTCAGCTATCTTCGTTGTTGACGTGCAGAAAGAAGCTAATGCAGTAAAAGAGGCCAATCGTCTCAATATTCCGGTAATCGCAATGGTAGATACTTGCTGCGATCCCACCCCGATTGATTATGTGATTCCGGCTAATGACGATGCTGCAAAGTCCATCGAATACATCACCGGTGTTCTTTGCGACGCTATCCAGGAAGGCCTTTCAGAGCGCAAGCTTGAGAAAGAGAAGGAAGCTCCCGTAGAGGAAGAGGAGAAGACAGCAGCTCCCGCCAAGAAGCTCCGCGCACGCAAGAGCGCAGCTCCCGCCGCTGAGGCACCTGCCGCTGAGGCTCCCGCAGAGGTTCCTGCAGAGGCACCTGTAGCAGAGGCTCCCGAAGCAAAAGAATAATTTTTAAAAAAAGGAGAAAAATTATGGAAATTACAGCAAAAGACGTAATGAAACTGCGTCAGATGACCAGCGCCGGTATGATGGACTGCAAGAAGGCTCTTATAGAGGCCGAAGGCGACTTCAACAAGGCTGTAGAGATCATCCGCGAGAAAGGTAAGCTCGTTGCTGCAAAGCGTGCTGACCGTGAGACCACCGAGGGTGCAGTTCTTGCACGTATCGATGGTGGCAAGGCAGTTCTTGTATGCCTCGGCTGCGAGACTGACTTCGTTAGCGCTACTCCTGATTTTAAAGCTCTTGCCGATGAGATTGCAGACGCTGCCATCAAGGCTTTCCCTGCCGATGCAGAAGGTCTTAAGGCTGCCGCTTGCTCAAATGGTCACACTGTTGAGGAAGAGATTTCCGCCCAGACAGGTAAGACTGGTGAGAAGCACGTACTTGCTTGCTATCAGACTCTCGAGGCTCCATACATTGCACAGTACATTCACTTCAACGGTAAACTCGGTTCCATCGTTGCCTTCAACAAGGCCGTTCCCGAGGAGGTTGGTAAGAACGTTGCAATGCAGGTTACCTCTATGAATCCTGTAGCTGTTAACAAGGCAGAGTGCCCTCAGGAGGTTGTAGACCAGGAGAAGGCCGTTGCTATCCAGAAGACAAAGGAAGAGCTGGTTAAGAAGGCTGTAGAGGCCGCTCTTAAGAAGGTTGGCATCAACCCCGCTCACGTAGATAGCGAAGACCACATCGAGTCCAACACCGCTAAGGGTTGGCTTACTCCGGAGCAGGCCGCTCAGGCTCGCGAAATCATCAAGACTGTAGGCGAAGAGAAGGCCGCTTCTCTCCCTGAGCAGATGGTAGAGAACATTGCCAATGGCCGTGTTCAGAAGTTCTTCAAGGAGCAGACCCTCGAGGAGCAGGATTACGTTTGGGACAACAAGGTTTCCGTATCTCAGTACATCGCTTCTGTAGATAAAGAGGCCAAGGTTGTAGCCTTCAAGCGTTTCTCCCTCTCTGACTAATTCCATTTGTCAGATATACAAAAAGGCAGCCCCCGGGCTGTCTTTTTTTTGTTCATAGGAGAGAATTTCACGTTGAAGGATGAAGCGCCTGAGGAGGGTCTGTAGAAAGCATCTGGTTGTTTTTGCAATGGTTGGGAATTAGGGTTCCCTTAAAGGTGCCGCCGGCGGAATATACGGTGTCCGTCGGCTATGGCACGCCGGTCGCCTGGGCTCCGGGAAAGGGCCCCGCTCCCGGCGGCCGTCACCTGATGCCTATGGCACCCGTGAGCGAGATATCGTTGAGTGTTAATGATTTATAAAAAGTCCTACCCCAGGAACAAGGGAGGAGGACTTTTCGTTAATGGCTCATATATAGGAACTTACTACTCACGGGGCGATATTTTATATCTTGAATTACATTTGCGAAAATTAAGTAGGTATGAATAAGAATGTTATCAATAATACGCCCACCGATGGGCGGATGGCTGACAAAGAAGATAAAAGTCCGTTTGAGGCCATTTCTTCCGGGGGTTGGTACGATGATGAAAGAGACCCGCACGAAATATCTGACGAGCTTCACAAGGGCCGTGTAAACACCCGTATTATAGAAGGACTATAAGATAATCTGTCTTACTTATTCTGTTAAGCACTTTTCTAATATCAAAGGCCTTAAGGTCTGCGACTGGGAAAGGTGATTTCTGTCGGGTATATAATATTTGCATTTTTATAGTATTATCTTCATTTACGCCACATAAAATATGTAAATGCATATATTACAGATGTCCAGTCCCGCAAAACCGGACGTTTCAACCGGGGAGGATGTCGCTCCGTTTTTTTGCTCCCTCTAGGGCACAAAATAAATAGGTCTCGATTCACATCGGGACCTATTCGCAATTCTAACCTAAAACTTAACCTATGAAAAAACTATTCGTCTCTAATAATTGCAAGGTCTGTGCCAAAACAGGCGTCCCAGGGTAATTTTTTAGTAAAAATTATTGGTGAGTTTAATGGGAAATCCTGTACAGACTTAGTATAATTCTAACTAACGCCAAGAGTATCAGAAGATAAACCCACCAGCCGTTCCTGCCCCACCAAGTGGTTTTTTTTACATTGAGTCCAGGCTCGGGAACCGATACTTCTACCGGGTTGCTACACGAGGGGCAGGTGCCCTTACCTAAAAAATTTAAAGGGGCGTTACATTTGGGGCAATTAATAGTAATGTTTCCCTCCTTGTCGTATGCCCTTACAATGCCGTTCTGCTTATCTACGAATTTTCTGGCCTCACCCTCGCTGCAACCTGTGGCAGAAGCGTAGTAGTTTACAGCGGCAATGTAGTTTTTGTCAAAAACAAGGATACTTAATACCTTGTCCCTGAGTTCTTCCTCAGGAACCGGTGCTTGAAGATTAGTTTTTTCCTGGTCCATAATATTAAGAGTTATTTGGCGTCACCAAGGGGGCCGGTGTAACCGGGAAGGCCCGGCTCTCCGTAAATGTTACGGCTGTAAGCGTAGCCCTTAAGGTCGTAAATGCGCAGTATGCGGGCAAGGTCTTTCTTGAACCTTTCGAAGTCTTTTCTCTCCGGGGCGCACCACTGAAGCTCGCTTAGGGCGTCAAGCCTTGGAAGTAGCATATAGAAGAGGTGGTCTTCGGAGGCTATGTATTCTGTCCAGAGGTTTGCCTGAACACCAAGGATGTGCTTCTGAGCCTGCTGGGGAATACCCTTGTAAGGGTCAAAGGCATAAGTGGAATCTATCGGGCAGTATCCGCCTATACCAAAGGGCTCCTTGTCTATCTGGCGGCTCTGGTAATGGTCAAAGTAAAGAGGACCGCCGGGGGTCATAATGGCGTCGAACCCGTTCTTTGCGGCTTCTATTCCGCCCTTCGGGCCACGCCAGGACATTATGGTAGCGCCCTCTGCAAGTTTGCCCTCAAGAATCTCGTCCCAGCCAATAATCTTGCGCCCGCGCTCGTTAAGATAAGCCTGAACGCGCTCTGTTACGTAGTTCTGCAGATACTGCTCTGCGGTGTGCAGAGAATCATTCTGCAAGCCAACTTCTGCAATGCGGGCCTGGCAGTCAGGGCAATCCTTCCATCTTACCTTGGGGCATTCGTCGCCGCCAATGTGGATATACTCGGAAGGGAAGAGGTCAAGAACCTCGTCCAAAACATCCTCTATAAATTTAAAGGTAACCTCCTTGCCTGGGCAAAGGACATCATCGGCCACACCCCAAATGGTCCAGACCTTATAGGGGCCGCCGGTGCAACCAAGCTCCGGATAGGCTGCAAGGGCTGCCACCATGTGCCCGGGTAAATCTATCTCCGGTACAACGGTAATTCCAAGGGTTGCGGCATAATCTACAACCTCCCTAATCTGATCCTGGGTATAATATCCGCCATGGGGCTGCCCGTCGCCTTTGTAGGGCTTGAAGTTCTTAAGGAGCATTGTCTCTTCCCTGGTCGAGCCAACCTCTGTAAGCCGGGGATATTTCTTAATCTCTATCCTCCAGCCTTGGTCGTCGGTAAGGTGCCAGTGCAGGCGGTTAACCTTGTGAAGGGCAATCACGTCCAAATATTTCTTAACCACTTCTACGTTAAAGAAGTGACGGGACACATCAAGGTGCACGCCTCTGTAAGCAAATCTGGGCCAGTCGTTTATGAAGACTTCCTTAAGGTTCCAGTCCTGCTCTCCCTCGGAGGCTCCAAAGTAAGCGTCGGGCAGGAGCTGGGCCAGGGAGGCAATACCATATTTAATACCGTCTGCAGTTGCAGCGGTTATGGTAAGTTTGTCCTTTTTAATTTCAAGGGTGTATTGTTCGGGCTGATACTGGGTGTTAAGCACAAAGCGGATTCCGGTTTTCAAAAGCCCCTGGGGCTCAACCTCACGGCCCAAAGCCTTTGAAAGCGAGGCGGCAAAACAATTGACGGCCCCGATGCTTGCATCGTCTAGTTTAGGGTCGATGCTTACCGTGGCTTCCGCCACATTAAAGACACCATCGCCCGTATAATTGACAACCTGGGGTTGAGGGATTATGCCGATGGTTTCGTTAGGGTACTCTTTTGGACTGCAGGCTATTGCCAGCAGACAGAGTGCGATAATGGAAAGATTTTTTTTCATAATACCTATGTTATTAGTTACGTGCCTCTTGAATAAGACTCGATTCTACAATATTATGAAATTTTGCCTAAATTTGCAAAAGAATATAATTAAACGACATAGTTATGAATTTTATGAAAACACTCTCTATCGCAACTTTTGCAACAGTATTAGCAGGTTGCGGAAACAATGCCCAGAAGGCACAGGAAGCCGCTCAGCGCCAGCAGGAAATAGCCGATTCCATTGCAAAGGCAGAGACAGTAACCAAAGAAGCAGCTTTTGAGGCCTACTTTGAAACTCTTCCCGAAGAGCCGGTATTCAACATCGTAACCAACTACGGTACCATCAAGGTTAAGCTTTACGCAAAGACCCCTCTTCACCGCAAGAACTTTGCAAAACTGGCATTGACCGGTTTCTACGACGACGTCCTCTTCCATAGAGTTATAAACGGATTTATGATTCAGGGCGGAGACCCTCTTACCAAAGACCCCTCACAGGAGGCCAGGTACGGAACAGGCGGTCCTGACTACACGGTTCCCGCAGAGTTCGTAGAAGAATACAAGCACATCAAAGGAGCTCTTGCAGCAGCCCGCCGCGGCGATGCAGCCAACCCCCTCAGGGAGTCTTCAGGCTCACAGTTCTATCTTGTACAGAACCCCAAGACCTGCGCCCAGCTTGACGGAGCCTACACAGTATTTGGCCAGACACTGGAAGGTCTTGACGTAATTGACAAGATTGCAGCCGTAGCAGTCAACAACCGCGACCTCCCTCTGGAGCCCGTAAGAATAGTTAAAGTAGAACTGGCAGAGTAAAGAGCCTCTTATTGAACCCTTATCTGGGTTTCTTCGTGGATGTACCGGCCTTTGGATGTGATGCCCTCCAGGACAACGCGCCAGAGGCCGGAAGTCGCTATTTCCGGGACAGTGAATTCCAGGGTCTGGGACTGTACGGAAGGGTTCCAGTACATAACCCTGTAATCCTGTTCAAAGATAGATTTTAACTGATACCCAAGCAGGGCCACGTTTTTCATATTCAGGTGCTCCTCAGGGTCGTATCGGACAGAATAACCATTCTTTGTGGTGATGGATACTAGGCCGCTGGATGCGGCTGTGCCCCAGATGACCGTCTGCCCGGTCTTGAAGACATCAACCCTTTCCACGTCCTGCATAATGATATCGTCCAAATCAAATTCCTCGTCCATAATTACGCCGTTAATGGCTATGGCGGCGGGATTGTCCCCATAAATGCTGGTGATAGCCCTTATGTAAACCTTCTCGTCCTGCATAAATACCCCCGGGACACGGCGCAGAACCTCGTGAAGGCAGGTGGCGCCCATCTCTTCTATCTTCTTGGGCCCGAAGGAAAAATCTGCCAGCGAAGAAACAACCTCCATATCCACGTCGGGAGCCTCTGCCTTGACATAGGCTGCATTCAGTTCCAGAGCCTCGTCCATATCAATGCCCCCGTACTCTACATTAACCGTGTCCGACACTTCCACCACCTTGAAGGCATTCTTGGGGAAGGGCGGGAAGGTGGGCTCTTTTACAGAGAGCACAACATTGTCGTTTCCCTTCTCGTTTATGGCAGAAAGCACGTATGTGGTGCCTTCAGGGTCGTCCAGTCCAACAAACGAGAAATTGCCCAGAGAGTCCGTGGTGGCCAGGGCGTACTGCCCTACCTGCGGGGCAATTAGCCTTACCGTGGCATTTGCAACGGGTTTTTTCCGCCCCGCCCCTCTTACGCTTCCCTCCAGGACCTGGGCCTCTTCCTGAGCGGCCGGGGCGGAGTAATAATCACCCCTGAACACCCTGTCCATATCCAGGCCAAAAGCCGGATTGCTCCTTAGCAGGGCACAGCCTATATTGTCCCCCAGCGGATGCCGGTTTTTACAAACCGACAGGGACAGATCTGCTATCTCATCTTCTGCCAGATTTCCCACATCCAGGGTAAGTTTTACCGTAGCACCCTTTTTATAGGATTTTTTATTTTGGCCGATGCTTACCTTGCACTGCCTTTGCCCGTTTTCTATTAGTTCCGAGTGGCAGCCTACCACCTTGAAAGAGGCGTCCAGAAGATAGAAGGTCACAACCCCGTCCGGAAGGTCTATAAAGGCCACGTCCTTCCCGGCGGAGATTCCTCCCGCAAAAAAAGGCTGCATCCTGCAGGTCCCTACAAGATAATAGGAGGAATGGGGGACAGACAGCACAAGGGAACCGTCCTCGTGGAATCGGGCCATTAGCAGGGAGTCTGTTCCGGCAACGTTCCAGCTGGGACTGTAGGTTCTTTCCAGGGCCTTTGACTGCCCAATCTGCAGGGGGTGGCAATAGGTGTTCCAGGGTGTGTCCTGGGAGTAGCGGGTATAGGCTCTTAGCCCGTAAACCCCCGATGCAAGGCCGTCCGGCACGCGGATGTAGCCCTCGTACAGGCCCTTTCTTGCCATAATTTTCCTTCTGGTAAGAATGCTGCCGTCTTCGCCGGCAAGCTCAAGATAAACATAGCGGCTGCCGTCTATATTCTGGAACTTCTGGGCGTCCATAATGTAAACCTTAAGCCAGACAATATCGCCGGGGGCGTACTCGTCGGTGGCGGTATGAATGTAGAGCCTTTCCTGGGGCCATAGTTCATACTGGCGGGCCAGCCTGTCAGTAAGAGGATTCTGCCCATAAGAGCGTAGGCCGCCCATAAGGCCGCAAGCAAGAAAGAAAAATAGCAGGATGCGTTTCATACCTGGTGCTAATATAGCAAAATTCCCGCAATGGCACCTGCAAAGATTATGGGGATGGGGCCTATTTTGAATTTAAGCGAGGCCAGAAGCGCCGCGCCAAAGAGGGCCCAGCTCTTCCAGTCCGGGAAGTTTTCTGTAATGACGGTGGCCTTGGGGGCCATCCCGTCCCAACTTATATTTACTACCAGGATGACGGCTGCGGCGCCTATCAACCCCACTACGGCCGGCCTAAGCCCGGACATTACCGCCTGGAAGTGTCTGTTGCCCAAAAACTTCTTGTAGATTTTTACAAGGGTAAGGACTATGATAAAGGAGGGGAGCACAAGGGCTATGGTGGCTACGGCAGAGCCTATCACCCCCATAAACGGGCTAACATCGTTCAAAACCTCGTATCCTGTGTAGGTGGCACAGTTTATTCCTATCGGCCCCGGGGTGCTCTGAGATATCGCCACAACGTTCGTAAACTCGCTTTCCGTGAGCCAGGCGTGATTGGAGACTACTTCTGCCTGGATTAGGGACAGCATGGCATATCCTCCTCCGAAGGTGAATACTCCTATGAGGAAGAAGGTTATGAACAGTTGTACAAGCAGCGTAATCTCGTCCATTATCTGTACCTATCGGCCCAAAAACTTATGGCCAGGGTCAAAATTATAATCGTCAATAATATATATATAGGTGAGATGCCTAGAAATGCCACTCCCACCAGGGCCAGGGCGCTTATTAGCCAAGCCCACCAGGTTTTGTTGCCCTTGCGGGCCATTTTTATCATTGGCACGGCTATGAGCGATACCACTACGGGCCTTATCCCTTTGAATATTTTTATTACAAGCGGATTGTCCTGGAAGTTGCTTATGAACATTGCAATTGCCAGGATTATCAGGAAGGAGGGGAGTACAGAGCCGATAGTGGCGGCCACACTGCCTTTTAGTCCGGCCAGTTTGTAGCCTGTGAAGATGGATACGTTTACGGCCAGAACGCCTGGAGCGGCCTGCGCAAGGGCTATGACATCCGGCAGCTCGTCCTCGCTCATCCAGCCGCGGCGGCTTAATTCGCGCTCTATCAGGGGTATCATTGCGTAGCCTCCGCCTATGGTGAATGCACCTATCTTTGCGAAGGTTGTGGCAATGGATACAAGGGATGGTTTGGCCGATGTTTTCATAGCTTGGCAAAGTTAAGAAGCAGATTTGATTTTTGTTAAAAAAATACCTAAAAAAATTTGCAGGAAAGGAAAAAGTGCGTATCTTTGCAGCCCATTTCCAATAAAAAGGAATAAGTTCATTGAAAATATTGAAAGATTAAGTACAAGAAGCAAGTACCGAACAAAAATAGATTCGAGAGCGTCAATTCGAGACGAATAAGCCAGGAAAATAAGAATATACAAAGAAGAGTTTGATCC